>CALAIW010000001.1 GCA_937922705.1 uncultured bacterium
GTTAAAGAGGTTGCCGAGGTTCTAATCAGGCTGGGGCGACTTTTGGAGGGTGAACGATGCCTCTTCATTGTACTTTTTCAGCTCCCTCTCCGTTCTTTTGGGAGAGGGAGCTAGGATGTACTAAGCGGTGAAATGCTCTACAAGCGATCGCAGTTCTTCAGCCAGTTTAGCTAAGGACTCCGCCGCTGAGGTAAGCTCCTCAAGGGATGCACTCTGTTCCTCAGTTGAGGCAGACACTTCTTCGCTTGAGGCAGCATTCTCTTCAGCCACCGCAGCTACAGCATTGATGCGCTCGGTGATGTTTGCCACTGCTTGTGCCACTTCCTGGATTCCTCGGGAAGCATCTTCGGAGAGGGATTGCACTTCGCTAGAGCGTTTCTGAAGCATTTCTTGGCTTTTCCGAGCCCGGTCAAACTGTGAGGATAAATTCTCTAAGCTCGCAGTGGAGCTCTCTAAGGCGTTAATGATCTGGGTGAAACTCTGGGTGACCCTCTCGCCCTGGGCAACTCCTTCTTCCACCTGGTGGGTGGCTCGTTTCATCCGCTCTACGGCATTGCGGGTATCCTGGCCAATCTGGTTGATGAGGTGGGCAATCTGCTGGGCGGCCTGAGCCGAGTTCTCGGCGAGTTTGCGCACCTCTTCGGCTACCACCGCAAATCCTCTTCCTGCTTCTCCTGCCCGGGCGGCTTCAATGGCGGCATTGAGGGCCAGGAGGTTAGTCTGTTCGGCAATCCCGGTGATGACCTCCACAATCTTCCCGATTTCCTGGGAACGCTGGTCGAGGGTCTCGATGGCCTGGGAGACGTCCTGAGCCACATCGGCGATGGCATGGATGTTGCCAGAAAGGACTCGGAGAAGCTCTTGTCCTTTTTGTGCTTCCTGGCGACTTTGTTCTCCTTGAGTCAGGCTCAGACGTATAGCCCTTTCGATTTCCTGGAGAGCCTCAGAGTTTGCATCGACACTCTGCATCATCTCTCGCAGGGCGGAGAGATTCCGTTCGGTGGCTTTGGCCAGGTCATTGACTCGCCGGACGATGAGCTCTGCCTCCTGGTTAATACGCTCTAAGTCCTGGCTCTGGGAACTTGAGCCTTCGGCCACTTGTGAAACAGTGCGGGCGATTTCCTGGGTTGCCTTGGAAATTTCTCCAATGGAGGAAGAGAGTTCTTCGCTTGAAGCAGCAAGCTGTGAAGCCACGTTGGTAATCTGAACCACAATCCCCCGCAGGTTTTCGACCATTGTCCTGAAGGCTCTGCTGAGGAGGGCAGTTTCATCTTGGCCCCGCACCTCGGCAAAGTGCACCTGCAGGTCACCCTGGGCCACCTTCTCTGCTCCCTGGGCTAAGGCCTGGAGAGGTCTACTGAGAGAACCAGAGACAAACAAGATGATGAGGACCACCACCGCCACCCCGGCCAAAAGGAAAAGAAGAGAGCGCAGGAAATGCTGGTTGGCTTCCAGGAAGACCTCTTCGAGGGGAACTACGGTGGTAGCCACCCATGGCTCTTTGACCTGCCCCACGAAAATGGGGGCATAGGCTTTCAGTACATACCTTTGTAAAGCTCCAGAGTACTCCATTCCGATATAGGTTTGGCCTTTTCGCATCGTCTCCATAATGAGGGAAGCGTTACTCTGTGCTTCTCCCCAGATCTGGCCAACCCGCTCGATTTGAGGCTGGGCTACTACAATTCCCTTAAAAGAGGAAAGACGTAAGAAGCCAGATTGGAAAATACGTGTAGTGCTCACGTGTTTTTGAAACCTTTCTAACGCCATATCTACTCCTGCTACCCCCACCACCTTGCCCTCTCTTTTAATGGGCACCGAACAGGTGGTCATGAGGACCTTCTTCCCGGCAATCTCGTACTCGAACGGCTCAAGGAGCACTTCTTCCTTTCGCTCTCGAGCCAAAAGGTAGTAATCCCCCGCTCCTGGGGTTTCGTAATCACGCAGGGGTTCAAGGAAGATGGACCCTCCTTGCCGATACAGGTAGGGGATGAAGCGACCGGTATCGTCATGGCCCTCTTTGCCCCGAAACTCCTCGTCTTTTCCATCCAGGGCATTGGGTTCAAAACACACCCACACCCCGAGAAAGTCCTCATTTCCCTCCAGGACCTGGCGGAGCATCTCCAAGAGAACCTCCCGCCGGTGTTCTGCAGGAATCGTCTCAAATCCGGAGAACACCTGGGCCATGGTCCGGGCGGCATCCATGGCCACACTCAGGATAGCCTCTGCCTCGTTTGCGAATTCCTTGGAAGTGGCCTCCATCAACCTCCGGGCGTCGCTATAGGCTTTCTCGCGATTCGTGAAATTCTGCCAGAGGACTACGCCCGCAAGCACTGCCACCACCGGAAGAAGAATGGAGAGGTACATCTTACCTCGAATGGAGCGAAGCGAAGGCATCATTGTCCCCCCTCTACAGGCGTAGATTTTTTAATCCTAGTTTGGGGTATGCATTTTGTCTTGTCAAGAGAAAGGGTGGGGCTTCGATGAGCATAACACCGTGGGAACTTTAAACATCAGTGGGTGTCTTGATCTGGAAATGGAAGCGCCTCTACGGGAATTTTTCTTTCCCCATCCCTTATGGGCATTGAGTGTAAGAGAGGGAAACAGACGGTTGCAAGACCGAAAAGGCCGGAAAAGGCCTGCAACGTTGATTCGCCCGTCGATTCCATGGTAAAATCGGGGTCGACGTCTTGAGGTAGTCTTTGTGTTGAAAACAGGAAGAATGGTTTGGTGAATTGAATCAAGCGTTTCCATGGTACAGATGTTGTCGATCAACCTCGTCGATATGCTTAAAAGCGTTTCTGAATGCGTGGATTTGGTCGATCCAGTCTTCTCGAAACACCACACGAGGGTGGCTTATATTGCTTTGAAGATTGCACAAGGTATGAAGATGTCCCCGAAAGAAAAGAGGGATCTGGTTATTGCAAGCCTTCTCCACGACGTAGGTGCGCTTTCGATCAAAGAAAGGCTGAAGTACTTGGCTTTTGAAGCCGATTTTGAATGCAGCAATCACCAAGGACATGCAGCAACAGGGTATCGCCTTTTCAAAGAATTTGAGCCCTTCTTTGGCCCAGCGCTACTTATCAGGTACCATCATACCTACTACAGGGATGCGGAGAAAAACGTCGTTCCCCTTGGAGCGCATATTCTGCAGCTTGCTGATCGAGTAGCGGTATTAGTCAAAGGCGGTGATAGAGTTTCAGTTCAGGGCATAAGAAGGAAGGTGTGTGCCCAGAAGCACAGAATGTTTCATCCCGATGTTGTCGATGTATTTCTGGATGTCTCTCAAAGTGCTCGTTTCTGGCTTGATATGGAACATGTGCCATTGGATGTCTTTATTGAGGAAGACACTCTCAATACGAAGGTGGATATGGATTTAGAAGAACTACGTGCTTTTGCCTTTATCTTTCATGTCATCATAGACTTTCGGAGTCGGTTCACCGCGTGGCACTCGTGTGGAGTCGTTGGAGTTGCGGTCGAGCTGGCCAGGCATTTTGGTTTCTCAGAAGAAGCGCTCAAACTCATGGAAATCGCAGGCAATCTCCACGACCTTGGTAAGGTTGCCATCCCCGTAGAGATTCTGGAAAAGCCCGGTGCGCTAACGAAAGAAGAATGTGCCTTGGTTAAGCTTCATCCCTACTATACCTACCGGGTCCTTCAACAAATTGAGGGCTGGGAGACAATCAATATTTGGGGTTCTTTCCATCATGAAAAACTGGATGGAAGTGGGTATCCCTTTGGCCTTGGGGGAGAAGATTTGCCGCTGGGGTCGCGAATCATGGCTATATCTGACATATTCACCGCCTTGATTGAAGATCGGCCATATCGGAGAGGATTGAGCTTCAGCGATGCGCTTGAGTGTCTCAGGAGTCTGGTATGGGAGAACAAGCTCGACCAAAAGGTCTTTTCGGTCTTAGAGACCCAGGGCAATCTCATCGCAGAGGCGCTTTTTCATGTAAGGGAAAAGGGCATGGCGGAATTCAATGCTTTCTATTCTGACGTGGAGGTGTGAAGCTTGCCGTTGCTTTGGAATGATTCGTTACTGACTGGGGTCAGTGTCGTTGACAATCAGCACAGGGAGCTTTTCAGGAAAATCAATGAGCTTCTGGACTCTGCAGGAAAAGGTAGAGAAAAGGTGCGGGAAATCGCCACTTTCTTGCAAAACTATATCACCACACACTTCGAAACGGAAGAAAAGCTTATGGTCAGGGCGCACTATCCTGATTATGAAAACCACAAACACTCCCATGACCAGTACTCGCAAGAATTCAAAGCGTTGCAAGAGGAGATCGACCGGGAAGGCGCCAGCCTGAGCCTGACCGTTAAAATGAATAACCTCTTGATCGATTGGTGGATTAACCACATCAATCGAGTTGACAAAAAGATGGCTGAATTCATCCGGGATAAGATATAGGTCATCACCTCTTTGCCTCTGTGGGAAAGCGACTGAGTATACCATAAACCACTCTCGGGTTTTCCTTCTTTGGAATGTCTCGGCAGTAACTTCATTGATGCGCGGTGGTTATGGAGATCCTTCCCACAGCGGAGGGAGAGTGTTCGGATTAATCCCCTCTGTACACCGAAGGAGTACCCCAGAGCTCTACACGCCGATACTTTGGGTGTGGGGCTTGGAAATGGACGAGAATGGGTGCATGGTCCAAATCTGGATGCTCTTCGAAAAACAACCGGTCGCCAAAACGGATTGTTTCTAGGACTAAAGGCAACTCTCGGCGGAATATGGCATCCCTTAGGGCTAAGGAGCCGAAAACCAGCCCTCCGCCTACGTGGCAGTAGAGATGGAGGGCCAAGCCTTCCAGGTCCTGTAACCATTCTCCCAGCACTTCGTCACGCATGAATTTACTCTTGAGGGAAGAAAGCGCTTTATGATCGTACTCCTTTCCTATGGTGAGGAAAAGGTCTCCGGTGACATCAGAGTGAGTCAGGGTGTACCGACGGGGTAGTATCGGTTCCCTCTCCGTTACGTCGACAAATCGGACGTGGAGTTTCTCTGGGTGGAGTCTTCTCATAGCGTTTCACCTCTCCGCCTCTGGACACTTCAGGTCCTCTACAAAGAGGACTCGCTGCCAGCTATAGTAGGCGAGCCAGCCCATGATTACCGCTCCCAGCACTCCTGGTGCTATGGCTCCAACTCGACCCAAGAGGAATCCTCCGATGGTGGGGGAGAGGATTCGGGCTAGGCTCCCTAGTGCTGCAGAAAGACCAAGGATTCCTCCCACCTCTTCCGGCCACACTGAACGAGTGAGAGCGCTGTTGATGGCGATCCTCACGGTACCTCCAGCCAAAGATAGGGGGACAAGTACCAAAAGTAACCAGGCTAACGAAGGGGTCAGGGCCCAGCCGAGGAGTGAGAGGGCCAAAAGCACGCTTCCACCAAAAATCATCTGTTTATCGGTGAATCGCTGGGCAAGGAACCGGATGCCCACTCCCTGCACCACGACAACGAGAATCCCCACATAGGTGAACACATAGCTTGTGGTTCGAGCATCAAGACCCAGTCGAGTGCGGGCAAAGAGAGCGAAAATCGTCTCAAAGATGGTGAAGGCTAAACTATAGAGAAGCTGAACCTGTAAAAGCGGCCCTACACAGGGTAATTGCAGGGCTTTCCAAAGGGCTTTGAGGGAAAAGGATGCTTTTGGTTCCTGGGCCCGTCGTTTTCGTTCCTCAGGAGGAAGTGACTCTGGGAGCCAGAGGAACACTCCGATGAGGTTAAAGAGCGAAAGACCAGCCGCCCAAAGGGCTGGTCGAGCATAGTTTTCTCCAAAAGAGAGGACTCCTCCCAGAAAGGGACCAACGATAAAACCCAACCCAAATGCAGCGCCCAGAAGTCCAAATCCTTGGGCTCGTTCCTTGTCTTGGGTGACGTCACTTACGTAGGCTTGGGCTAGAGAGATATTCCCTCCAAAGAGACCATCCACGATGCGGCTGAGGAAAATCATCCGCAATGAGCGAGCCAAACCCAGCAAGAGAAACCCAACCGCCGTGGAGACAAGGGAGAGAAGAAGAAGCGGTTTTCGTCCAAAGCGGTCGGAAAGGCGACCGATGATTGGGGTTCCCACAAGCTGCGCGAGGGCATTGGCCCCTAAGATGAGGCCCACGACTTCTGCAGTCGCCCCAAACGCGGCGGCGTAGAAAGGTAGAAGGGGTACAATCAGGCTGAAACCTAGTACATCCACAAACACAAAGAGTGTCACGAGCGCAAGAGGAAGTTTTTCCCGTTTCACTTCGTTCCCCCCTTCTGGCTTTTGAAGCGGACTCTCATCCTTCCAGGAGGAAGCTATCGTCAGGATGCAAACGCCAATGAGACACCTTGCGCACCGTCACCTTCCTGAAAGCCGTGCTCACAGAGGGACAATCGTCGAAAGTACATGGTCGCTTGTTGTATGTAGCCGAAACCACTTCTTGGCGGGTGAATCGAGAAGGGGGAACACCTCAACACAGCGTCTTGAAACCTCTTTTTTGGCCTTGTACCATCCTTTAAAATGCATCTAGACTCTCTGGGCTAAGCCTGTTAAACGTATAACCTGATTACCCCAACCAGAATTCCCAAAAGGCTGTTTCCTTCCTTAGTATCCCAAGTTTCAAGGTTGTGGCTTTCCTGCAGGAGGACAACGGCCTTACCCCGACAGAGAGCCTCTGAAAGTTAGAAAAACACTTCTATGGGCGACCCAAGATGGGGTTTGCCGGAGAAAAGAAGGGATTTTCAGACCAGAATTCGGTCAGAAATGGCCGAACCCGGAGAGGTAGTCTTCCCCGTTGTCGGGGGTAGCTTTTGCGCTCAGGAACAGCAATTTCGGCAACATAGGTTTGCCAGAGCTTGGCAA
>CALAIW010000002.1 GCA_937922705.1 uncultured bacterium
ATCACCTTTCCCGCCCTTCGAGAAAGCACTTTAGCTCTTGTGGATATCGATGAAGAGCGACTCGAGCTTATAACGAAACTTACCGAGAGGTTGAAAGAGCAAGAGGATTTGTCCATAACGATTGAAGCTACAAAAGAAAGAAGGAAAGTTCTCAAGGGCGCTCAATATGTTATCAACATGATTCAGGTAGGCGGGCTTGAGGCGTATCGTTTGGATGTTACCATCCCTCGCAAGTATGGAGTTGATCAAACGGTAGGGGATACACTCGGGCCGGGGGGTGTCTTTCGGGCGTTACGCACAATCCCTGTGCTTCTCGCCATCTGCCGTGATATAGAAGAGCTCTGTCCCAATGCTTTGCTCATTAACTATACAAACCCTATGGCTATGCTCTGCTGGGCAATGAATAGAACTACTCGTGTGCGGAATATAGGTCTTTGTCACAGTGTTCAAGGAACAGCTCGAACTCTTGCAGAGTACATTGGTGTGTCCGAAAACGCAGCGCAGTACGAGGATGAAGAGCACAAATTTTTCTACAAACCGGTGCCCCGAGATATTGACTACTGGGTTGCAGGAATCAACCATCAAGCCTGGTTTCTGGAATTCAAGTACAAGGGTGAAGATGCATATCCATTGCTTTGGAAAGCCATGGGGAATCCCGAGATATATCGTCAAGATATCGTTCGCTTTGAGATTATGCGCCACTTTGGGTATTTTGTGACCGAATCGAGTCACCACATGTCGGAATATGTGCCTTATTTTCGAAGAAATCCGGAACTTGTTGCGAGGTACATTCCAGAGCGCTGGGATTACTATGAAATATGCCGTGCTGGACTTACCCCGTATATGGAGCGGATAAGGCGCCAAATTCGTGGGGAGGAACCGATAGAAATTCGACGGAGTCTTGAGTATGGGGCTTACATCATCAATGCTATGGAAACCGGGGAACCCATTCGGGTTAACGGCAACGTTGCCAACACAGGACTTATTACCAACCTTCCTAAAGGGTGTTGTGTGGAGGTGCCGTGTCTTGTGGACCGCTTGGGGATTCATCCCTGCTTTGTTGGTGATCTTCCACCACAGCTTGCGAGCATCAATAGAACAAACATTAATGTTCAGGAACTTGCAGTAGAGGGTGTGCTCCAGAGGAGAAAAGAGTACATTTATGAGGCAATAGCTCTTGATCCCTTGGTGTCAAGCATTTTGACCCTCGATGAAATTACGAAAATGGTTGATGAAATGTTTGTGGCAGAACGGGAGTATCTTCCAGAAGACTTACGATTTTAGGAGGTAGAAGGAGGTGAGTCCTATGAAGGTGACCTTTATCGGCGCAGGAAGTCTTGTATTCACCCAGAGGCTTCTTGTAGATCTTGCGAGGCTTCCCTTTCCTCGAGAGGAGATTGAGGTTGCCCTCGTAGACATTAACGAGCGTCGTCTTTCGTATATCTCGCGCATTGCCCAGAGGATTTTTCGGGAGAACAACATCCCTGTAGAGAAGATTTTTGCTACTACGGATCGGAGAAAAGCCCTTCCTGGTTCTCAATACGTGTTTATTTCGATTCTTGTGGGTGATATTGAGGCTATTCGGAAAGATATTGAAATTCCTCTTCGGTATGGGGTCGACCAGTGTATTGGAGACACTATAGGTCCTGGAGGTGTGTTCAGGGCCCTGAGAACGGCGCCGGTCATTCTTGATATCTGCCAAGACGTAGGGGAACTTTGTCCAGAGGCCTTTGTCTTCAATTACACGAATCCAATGTCTATCCTCTGCTGGGTGGTAAAAGAACGGTATCCTAACCTGCGGTTTTACGGTCTTTGTCACAGTGTGCAGAACACCGCAAGGCAAATTGCCGAGTACATGGGTTGGCCTTTTGAAGGGCTCGAATATTGGGTTGCAGGAATCAACCATCAAGCCTGGTTTCTAGAACTTCGTTTGAATGGAAAGGACGTGTATCCACTTTTGCGCAAGAGAGTCGAGGATCCGGAACTCTGGAAGATGGACACAACGAGAATAGAGATGTTCAAACACCTTGGGTATTACGTAACCGAATCGAGTGGTCACAATTCTGAATACAATCCGTGGTTTCGAAAAAGGCCGGACCTTGTAGAGCGGTTTACCCCTGGTGGAGGATGGAATGGAGAAACAGGTTTCATCTTAAAGCTTTATGGTGTAGATAGGGAAAGGTACGAAGAAGAACTTGAGCGCATTGCGAATGGGGAAGTATCTATACCCTATGAAGAAAGCGGAGAATATGGGATGAAGATCATTTATGCCCTTGAGGGTGGCGGCATTTTTCGAGCAAATATGAACCTCCCCAATCGGGGTGTTATTACTAACCTTCCCCCTCAATGTATTGTTGAGGTTCCTTGCTTTGTAGAGAGGGGACGTATTCGTCCTGCCTTTGTGGGAGATTTACCAGTGCAGCTTGCTGCTCTCAATCGAATGGTTGTGCAAAGCCAGGAAATGGCAGTACGGGCTATCCTTGAGGGGAAAAAAGAATACGTTTACTATGCCCTTTACTATGACCCCCTCACGGCAGCAGTTCTCTCGCTTGACGAAATTACAAAAATGGTTGACGAGATGTTTGTAGCTGAGCGAGAGTACCTTCCAGCAGTCTTCTATTTCTAAAAAAATTTCTCCCCCTTCTTGACTATTCCTATCGCTATGCTATAATATGCCTAGCGTGGCAAAGCGGTGAAGGGGATGAGTAGTCAGGAGGGGGATGAGAGAGAGCCGGGGGAAGGTGGAAGCCCGGTATCCCTGGCCTGATGAACATGGCCCTGGAGCTTTGGTGATGAAAGGTAAGTAGTTACCAACGCTTGGTCCCCGTTACAGGACCCGAGGTAACGAGGCCAGTTCTTTTGCACTGGCGAAGAAGGGTGGTACCACGAGCATAAACCCCTCGTCCCTTCGGACGAGGGGTTTTGCTTTATACTACAAATAGGGGGGTGGCACCTGTGAGCAAGACGCTTCGGACTTATGAGGAAATCAACGAAAAGATTGCAAAAGGACAAGTGGTCGTAGTCACTGCCGAGGAGGTTATTGACCTTGTTCGAGAGAAAGGGATTGAACGGGTAGCCCGAGAGGTGGATGTAGTTACTACCGGGACTTTTGGTATTATGTGTTCTTCGGGAGCTTTTTTAAACATAGGTCATACTAAGCCCCGGATGAAAATTCACGAAGCCTATCTCAATGGGGTCATGGCTTACGCTGGTCTTGCAGCTGTAGATCTCTATATTGGGGCAACACAACCTGCTAAAGACGATCCTCTTAACAAGGTCCACCCTGGAGAGTTTCGCTACGGAGGGGGTCATGTCATCGAAGATTTAGTGGCGGGAAGAGACGTCCTTCTTGAAGCCTATGCGTATGGAACAGATTGTTACCCAAGGAAAAAGCTTGTTACCTGGATCAACATTCGAGATCTTAACGAAGCGTACCTTTTTAATCCTCGGAATGCCTATCAGAACTACAATGTAGCTGTGAACCCTTCTGATAAGACTCTTTACACGTACCTTGGAGTTCTCCTTCCTCGCATGGGTAATGCTGGATACTCCTCGGCAGGACAGCTCTCGCCCCTTCTGAACGATCCTTTTTATCGAGTAATTGGTATAGGAACACGGATTTTCCTTGGTGGAGGTATTGGGTATGTGGTCTGGCAGGGAACCCAGCATAATCCAAGCGTTGCGCGGAATGAACGGGGTATACCCAAAGGAGGAGCTGGAACTCTTGCGGTTATAGGAGATCTCAAAGGCATGAGCCCGAAATGGATCCAAGGAGTAAGTATCCGTGGGTATGGATGTTCCCTTGCCCTTGGCCTTGGAGTTCCCATTCCCATCCTCGATGAGGAAACTCTGTACTACTGCTCGGTGAGCGATGAGGAGATTCTTGCTCCTGTGGTGGACTACAGTCACGCGTATCCTCACGGGACAGGAGAAGTCCTTGGGTATGTGAGTTATGCTGAGCTTCGAAGCGGTATCATAAAAATACAGGGCAAGGAAGTTCCCACTGCCCCCATGTCAAGCTACAGTAAGGCAAGGGAGGTTGCGCTCACCTTGAAACAGTGGATTCAAGAAGGAAAGTTCACCCTGACAAAGCCTGTGGCTCCACTTCCAGGAGTAGAATCTGGTGTACGGTTCAAGAATCTTGTCGAGCGGCCTGTTGAAACAAGTGTCCTTGTTGGGAGGTGACTCCTGTGAATGGAAATGGGAAAAAGATTGTTCTCCGTTTTCCTCAAGAAGTTGCTGACCGACCCATAGTATGTGAACTTGCTTTGCGCTTTGGGTTGCAGTTTAATATTCTTCGAGCCTCTATCTCTCCACACCGAGAAGGCATCATGGTGATGGAGGTTATCGGAAGCCGAGAAAAACAAGAAGAGGGTCTTGCATTTCTTGCAAGTCGCGGAGTTCTTGTTGAGCCTTTGAGTCAGGACATCCGTATGATAGAGGAGCGGTGTTACCACTGTGGGGCCTGTGTTGGGCTTTGCCCAACAGGGGCTCTTTTTATGGAGCGTCCTTCTTTCCTTGTGCGATATGATCCAGGAAAATGCATTGCCTGTGAACTTTGCGTTCTTGGTTGTCCTGCCCGCGCTATGGAGGCGTTGATCTGAGTGCATCGGTATGTTGAACGATGGTACCGGAGGTACATGCAAGCCGATGGTCTTGTGTCCTTCTCGGTGAAGGTGCGGGAGAGTGACCTTTACATCTTCGCCGAGAAGGACCTAAAGGAACAAGCAGAAGCCCGTCTTATAAGAGAGCGGAAGAACCTTGAGGCGTACATTCGTTACGATCCCCGTTTCTTAGTGTCTCTTGCTCCTATTGTTCTTTCTCCCTTTGCCCCACCTATATGCCGTCGCATGAGCTGGGCGGCGCAAGAAGCTGGAGTGGGTCCAATGGCAGCAGTTGCTGGAGCCATTAACGAGGCTGTTGCTGAAGAGCTTCTTCCCTTAAGCTCTGAGCTCATTATTGAAAACGGTGGAGACCTTCTTGTAGCCTCGTCACAGGAAAGGGTTGTAGCTATTTACGCCGGTGAAGAATCGCCGTTCAGTTTCAAAGTTGGTATCAAACTTCCGGGAGGGAAAATCTGGGGAGTTGCTACTTCCTCGGGGAAGGTTGGTCCTTCCTTAAGCTTTGGGCGTGCTGATGCAGTGGTAGTTGTGGCGACTTCTGCAGCACTTGCCGATGCGTGGGCAACGAGCCTTGCAAACCGTGTTCGAACACGAAGTGACGTCACTTCTGCTTTGCGCCTTGCCCGACGCATTTCCTCTCTTCAAGGAGTAGTTGTTGTTTTTGAGGATCTCCTTGGGGTTGAGGGAAACATTCAGCTTGAGAAGCTGATATAGCTCTTTTCTGCTAAAATTTAAGAAAAATGTGAAAAAGGGGTAGGATGTGGTGTTTCTTCTGTTTCTTGCAGCGCTCGCACTTGTGGCGTTATATCTTTCGCGTATTGAAGTTCGGGACATTTTTTCTCCAGAGCTCCGAAAACTTGTGCTTCTGGCTTTTACGCATCTTCGGGAAAAGCGCTATACTGAGGCTATTCAGGCGTACAACGTTCTTCTTGAGTTGAAGCCTGACTATCCTGAAGGCTATGTCAATCGTGGAAACGCTTATTTTGCTCTTGGTGAGCTAGATAAAGCTATCGCTGATTACTCAAGGGCTATTGAATTGCGACCCAATTTCGCCGAGGCTTATAACAATCGGGGTAATGCCTACCTTTCTCAAGGCCGGATTACAGAAGCCCTGCAAGATCTTTCAAGGGCTTGCGAGCTTAACCCTCACCTTTCTGAGGCCTTTTTTAACAGAGCTATGGCACTTTCGGAGGTTGGGAAGTCAAAGGAGGCTCTGGAGGATCTTTCGCGATGTATTCTTCTTAACCCCTCTGATCCTGAAGCCCTCTATTACCGAGCGCTTTTTGTCTTGCGGTACCAAGGATGTGATGAAGGGGTAGCCCAGGATGTGTCAAGGGCGTTGATGTTGAGGCCTATGGATCCAAAGCTCTACATGCTTCGAGGCACGTACTTTTTCCAGAGAGGAGAATATGAGAAGGCACTTGAAGATTTTTCCAAGGTTATCAGTCTACGGCGGGAAAACCTTCGGGCTCACTACCTTAAAGGATCTGTTTTACTTGAGCTTGGGCGATATGAAGAGGCTAGAGAGAACTTTAGTAACGCTATAGCTATTGACCCCGCTTTCTTTCGAGCGTATTTTGCCCGTGGTTTTTGCTTTTACAGAGAAGGGAAATATGAAGAGGCTCTTCAGGATTTCTCGGCAGCACTCCTCCTTCGTCCTGATTTTCTTCGGGGATACGCTTTTCGGGCACTTACCTATAGAGCTTTGGGGAGATATGAAGAGGCCGAAAAGGACCGAGCGTATCTTGAGGAACAGGGTTTCCCTTGGAAAGGTTTTCTGGAAACGGGAGAAGCAACGGGTGATTACCTCGAGGAAGAAGTGGGGGTTTTGGAGTTTTCAGAAAACGTGTTACCGTGATGGAGTATGGAAGAACCGTATGAGGGATGTTGTGAGCTTTGTGGAGAGCGGTCCTTTCTTGTTGCAGATGTCCTAGGTCTTTGCCGGCGATGCATTATAGAAAGGTTTTCGGAGGCACTTCCTCGCATAGAGAAAGTTCATGCCAAGGTTCGTAGGTCTTTTGGCCTTCCTTATCCTGCAGAGAGTGAGTCTCCAGCATGCAGGCTTTGCATGCACAACTGTGGAGGAGGGGGTGTGAGTTTCTGTGGACTTCTTGAAGGAGGAGAGCGCTTCGCAGGGACTGCAAGAAAGGGGCTTCTTGAATGGTACTATGATGATCTTCCGACCAATTGTGTAGCAACTCCTTTTTGCCCTGAGCAGAAACACTTTGGCTACCAAAACCTTGCGGTCTTTTACGCCGGCTGCTCCTTTAACTGTCTTTTTTGTCAAAACTGGCATTTTCACGAGCTTCTCAGCAGACGTGAACCTCTGGTAAGCGTTGAAGAACTCCTTCAGGCGGTTCATCCAAGGGTTTCCTGTGTGTGTTTTTTTGGAGGAGACCCCGGCCCCCAGATAGCTCATGCTCTTGCTTTTGCCCGGAAAGTGCGGGGGAGGCTACGCATTTGCTGGGAGACAAACGGAGCTATGGACTTCAGGATTCTGCAAGAGATGTACAAGCTTTCTTGTGAGAGTGGTGGAATTCTTAAGGTGGATATAAAAGCGTTTGATGAGCGGATTCACTTTGCTCTCACCGGGGTTGCGAACCGAAGAACTCTTGAGAATTTCTTATGGCTTGCTACGGAGAGCAAAAAGCACAATCGGTACACTGTTGTCGCCAGTACTCTTCTTGTTCCTGGTTACATTACTGAAGACGAAGTTGAAAAGATAGCCAGTTTCATCGCTCAGGTTAATCCAGATATTCCCTATGTACTCCTTGGCTTTGCTCCGAATTTCTTTTTCCACAATCTTCCGACAACATCGGTTAATCATGCTCAAGAGGCACTGCAAAGATGTAAAAAGGTAGGACTCAAAAATGTTTCAGTGGGCAATACATTCCTTCTCTCCCACTGGTACTAACAAAAAACCACGGACCCTAACAAACCCCTCAGTCCTAATTTTTGCTTCAGGGACCGGAGCTCTACAATCCCCGTAGGAGCATCAGGAGTAACCCCTCAGCTCGTTAGGACCTTGAGATTCCTCAGGATCCGTGGCATATCCCACAGGCTCCAGCAAACCTTCAATCGCTGAAACCCAGCACTTTGGGTAACCCTCTATGCCAGACTTCTGACATCCAGCCTCCTCGAACCTGCGGTAAGCTTATTATCCCCCTTTGTGTTCCCTTTGTCAAGGGGTTAAAAAATTCTTGTACCTCTTGACTGAAGGGTGTTTGCATGGTATAAAAAGGCCAAAGTTTATAGGGCTTGGGCGATGAAGAGGGGGAGTAGCCTCTTGTTTGGGGCTTAGAGAGAGCCTGGGTTAGGTGGGAGCCAGGTAGTCCCTGAGGGGTGAATGGGCCTCGGAGCTTTTCATCGAAATCCCTGCAAGGGAGAGTAGATTGAAAAGGGTCTTTCCCTTTAAAGGAAGACGGGTATCAAAGCGTACCCGGTTGAGTGGGTAGCGTATGCTACCAACAAGAGTGGCACCACGAGGAAAAAGCCCTCGTCTCTTGACGAGGGCTTTTTTGTTTGGGGTGAGTGTGTTGGAAATTCGTCCTTCACAAAGGGAGTTCAATGGGTTGAGCACACAGTATGGGTATGTTCCCCTTTACGCAGAGTGCCTTGCAGACCGCTTAACGCCTGTAGTACTTTTTGAGCACCTTCGAAAGGAAGGCCCCGTATTTCTCCTTGAGAGTGCTGAAAGGGGAGAGACGTGGGGGAGGTACTCCTTCCTCATCAGAGATGTCGAAGACGAAACGTACTTTTTCGACTTTACGGACCTTATTACTATCCTTGAGAAAAAATACCCGCCTGTTTCTGTATATCCCTCACTTTCTCTACCTTTTCTGGGTGGAGCGGTGGGTTTTTTGAGTTACGATGCAGTGAAGACCTGGGAGAAGACTGTTCCCAAAAAGCCCATAGATTTTCCTCTTGCCTATTTTGCCACTGTACGGCGGTTCCTCTTTTTCGACCATCTCAAGCATCTTCTTGGGGCAGTCTATATTGCTCGGGCAGGAGATGAAGAGGACTTTGTACGGGGAACGATGTGGATCAAGGAGATTATGGCGGAGGCTCGAAAGGTTTCACATGTCCCACAAAGGGAGAAAAAGTTCTCTCTTTGTGGGCCGATCCGGTCAAACTTTACTGAGGAGGCTTTTAAGCAAGCAGTTCGCAGGGTTATCGAGCTTATTGAGGAAGGACATGCCTCTCAAGTGGTTATTTCCCAGCGATTTACGGTGTCCTATGAAGGAGATCCTTTTCAAGCGTACCGAGTTCTGCGGTCGTTAAACCCGTCACCATACCTTTTTTACCTTGAGACACCGAGTTTTACGCTTCTTGGTTCTTCTCCGGAAATGATGGTGAAAGTCGAGGGTACAAAGGTCATGACCCGCCCTATTGCGGGTACACGTCGGCGCCTGCAGGGTGTACCGGAGGAAGAGATTATTCAGGATCTTCTCCAAGATGAGAAGGAAAATGCTGAGCACGTTATGCTTCTTGACTTGGGAAGAAATGACCTTGGGCGGGTGTGTGAGTTGGGAAGTGTACAGGTTGAAGAGTATATGAAGATTGAGCGGTACTCTCACGTTTTTCACATTGTTTCTACGGTTTCTGGTATTTTGCGACCTGGAATGACTCCTTGGAGAGCGTTACAGGCTTGTTTCCCAGCAGGAACAGTAAGTGGGGCGCCAAAGGTACGGGCAATGGAAATTATTGAGGAAATTGAGCCAGAAAGTCGTGGTCCCTATGCAGGAGCCTTAGGATACGTAAGCTTTCATGGCAATATGGATACCTGTATCGTCATTAGAAGCATCCTCTTCAAGGATGGTATTGCCCGGGTTCAAGCAGGAGCGGGTGTGGTGTACGATTCTATTCCAGAACGCGAGTATGAGGAAACAAAGAGCAAGGCCGAAGCCTTGCTCTTGGCATTACAACTTGCTGCAAAGGGGGAGAGCGTATGATTCTTGTCATCGACAATTACGATTCTTTTACGTACAACCTTGTTCAGTATCTCGGTGCGCTGAGCAAAGAGGAAATTCAGGTGTTTCGTAATGATGAGGTAACCATTAGGGATATCGAGAAAATGCACCCAAGCCGCATTGTGATTTCTCCAGGTCCAAAAGACCCTACCGATTGCGGCATAACCAATGAGGTTATCGCTCGCTTTGCTCCTTTTATTCCTATTCTGGGGGTGTGTCTTTGGCCACCAATGTATTGCCTATGTTGAAGGAGCACGAATTGTAAAGGCTCAAAAACCGTGTCACGGAAAAAGATGGAAGGTCCTTCTCCTTCCCTCCCCTATCTTTCGGGATCTTCCTCGGGAAATATGGGTTGGTCGGTACCACTCCCTTGTTGTTGACCCTCAGAGTCTTCCCTCGTCTCTTCGGGTGACGGCTTGGACTGAGGAAGGGGAAATCATGGCTCTAGAGCACAAAAGATACCCTCTCTTTGGAGTCCAGTTCCATCCCGAGTCTGTTTTGACCCCTCAGGGGAAGATTATTCTTCGGAATTTCCTGGAGGTGGGGAGGAAGTGAAGGAGATATTTGTCCGGTTGCTTAACGGAGAGGTTCTGACTACGTCCCAGGCGTACACCTTGATGTACAACCTCATGCAGGGAAATTTTACCCCTGCGCAGATAGGGGCAATCCTTGGCGCTTTGCGGATTCGAGGTGAGAAGAAAGAAGAACTCCTTGGTTTTGCTCAAGCCATGCGGGATTTCGCAGTACCGTTTTCGATCCCTTCTGGAGCTTTCGTTGCCGATAACTGTGGAACCGGTGGCGATGAGAAATGCACCCTGAATATCTCTACAGGTGCTGCTCTCCTTGCCTTTGCTTTGGGTGTTCCTGTAGTCAAGCACGGCAATCGTTCCGTTTCGAGCCGTTCTGGAAGTGCTGATTTTCTCGAAAACCTGGGTTTCCCTATCGATCTCCCCAAGGACTCCATGGAAAAACTCTTTGCTTGGACAGGCTTTGCCTTTTTGTACGCCCCACTTTACCATCCTGCTATGCGTACCGTACAAGGGGTGCGAAAGGAACTCGGAGTTCGCACCGTGTTTAACATCCTCGGCCCTTTAACCACTCCTTGTTCTATAGCGTACAAAATGGTTGGGGTGTACGATCCGAGGCTTCTTGAACCAGTAGCGTATGTGCTGCCTCTTCTTGGGGTACGGCGGGGTTTAATTCTCTGGGGAGAACCTGGGGTGGATGAAGTGAGTGTCAGTGGTACAACCCACTGTGTTCTTGTAGATGGGGAAGGAGTACATGCGTTTACCTTTCATCCTCGCGAACTGGGTCTTTCTGTGTACCCCGTAGAGGCAGTTCGGGGAGGAGATGCCAGCGATAATGTTCGTATCTTCCTTGAGGTTCTTAAGGGCGAACGACAGGGAGCTCACCGTGATGCACTTGTCCTCAATGCGGCTTTCCTCGTATGGCTTGCTGAAAGGGCAAAGACGATACCTCAAGCTTTCAAGCAGGTTATGGAAGTTATTCAAAGCGGTAAAGCCCTTGCCAAAGTTCAGGAGCTTGTTGCTGTAGCCCGTGGGATTCGGGAGGGTGAGGAAGATGGAAAACATTCTTGAAACCATTGTGGTTGCGAAGAAACGAAGGCTTTTTGCTCAGATGAAGCAGTACTTACTCACTGATGTGGCATGTTTTTTTGCCAATCCCCAGAAAAGTGCCTTTCTTGCTTCTTTACGTAGTTCTGGCCCCAACATTATTGCTGAAATTAAGCTTGCTTCGCCCTCTCGGGGAAGGTTCATCTCTCGCCAGGATGTCCCCTACTTTCTTTCTTCGTACGAAGAAGGTGGAGCGAAAGCTATCTCGGTTGTTACTGAAGAGGATTATTTCCAAGGGGATTCTGGGCTACTTCGGGAAGTTGTCCAGAAAACACGTCTTCCGGTTCTGCGCAAGGATTTTATACTTGAGGAGACACAGCTTTACGAGACGAAAGAGGTTGGTGCGCATGCTGTTCTCCTCATCGCACGTATTGTCTCAAAAGAGCGTCTCAAGCATTTTGTGGAGCTTGCTGAGCTCCTTGGTCTTACCCCGGTTGTTGAAATCCATGACGAAAGAGACCTCGAAAAGGCCTTATTTGCTTCAGCTCGGGTGGTGGGCATCAACAATCGGGACCTTTCCACTTTCCGGGTATCCCTTGAAACCACGCTTCGACTCCTTCCTTTCATTCCGGAAGGAATAGTAGTCATTGCTGAAAGTGGCATTACTACCCGTAAAGACATAGAAGTCCTTTTTGAGGCGGGGGTACGAAATTTTCTCATAGGGGGATCGCTTCTGAGTTCCAGAGACCCTATACAAAAACTTCGTGAACTCCAGGGGGAGGAGGAGGTCATTGCCCGCCATTAAGGTATGCGGTGTAACGGAGAAGGACGACGCGATATCTATCGCATCTCTTGGTGTTTGGGCTCTTGGGTTCATTTTTGTTCCTGAGAGTCCCCGTTACGTTGATCCTGAAAAGGTTCGGGACATTGTTTCTCATCTTCGAAGAAGGATCCTTACCGTAGGAGTTTTTCAGAACGCATCTTTTAGTGAAGTCCGGCATATTCGTGATTTCTGTGGGCTTGACCTTGTGCAACTTCATGGTGAGGAGGACCCGTCCTTCTGTGAGCGGCTTGGAGGAGGTGTTATTAAAACCTTTGGAGTTGGGGAAGAAGTGTTTTCTTGGGAAGTCGAAGAGTACATTCCCTGGGTGTCTTATGTCCTATTTGACACTGTACATGCGGGAAAGAGAGGAGGTACTGGGGTTCCATTTTCGTGGCGGTTGATTGTGCCTCTCCTTGGGCGTATCCCCCGTCCGGTTATCGTCGCAGGGGGATTGACAGCGGAGAATGTTTCTTATCTCCTTGAAGAGATGCATCCTTTTGCCCTTGACGTGAACAGTGGTGTTGAAAAAGCCCCGGGAAAGAAGGACTTGCAAAAAGTGAGGGAATTTATCGCGGTCGTGCAGAGGAAGGTGGGACTGTGAAGAAGGGGTTTTTTGGTGAGTTTGGTGGACAGTTTGTACCAGAGACCTTGATGCATCCTCTTGAGGAGCTTGAGGAAGCTTACGAATACTATCGGAACGATCCCTCCTTTTGGATGGAGCTTGAGTTGTACTTTAAGACGTATGCTGGGCGACCTACGCCGCTCACTTATGCAGCAAGGCTCTCTGAGGAACTTGGAGGGGCACGAGTCTACCTAAAACGGGAGGATTTGAACCATACCGGGTCGCATAAACTCAACAACACCTTGGGACAGGTGCTTCTGGCCAAAAAAATGGGCAAAAAACGCATCATTGCGGAAACTGGGGCAGGGCAACATGGTGTGGCAGCGGCAACGGCTTGTGCTCTTCTTGGTCTTTCGTGTCAGGTGTATATGGGAGCTGTAGACGTGGAGCGACAAAAGCTCAATGTTTTCCGAATGCAAATTCTTGGAGCAGAAGTGATTCCTGTATACTCTGGAAGCCAAACCCTGAAAGATGCGATTAATGAAGCGCTGCGAGATTGGGTTCGAAATGTGGACACTACCCATTACGTAATTGGATCCGTGGTAGGTCCACATCCATATCCTGCTATGGTGCGTGACTTCCAGTCGGTCATAGGGCGAGAGGCAAAGGAGCAATTCCTTGAGCGAGAAGGAAGGCTTCCCGATTACGTCATTGCTTGTGTCGGAGGAGGAAGCAATGCTATGGGAATTTTTTCTGCTTTTCTCCCCCACAAGGAAGTGAAGCTTATAGGAGTCGAGGCTGGTGGTCTTGGGCTTGAAACCGGAAAGCATGCTGCGAGTATTGGCAGGGGGAGGAAGGGAGTCCTCCACGGGAGCATGAGTTTCATCCTCCAGGATGAGTTTGGACAGATTCAAGAAACTCATTCGATAGCTGCTGGTCTTGATTACCCTGGGGTGGGTCCTGAGCACTCGTTTCTTGCAGTTACTGGGAGAGCACAGTACGTAGCAGTTACCGACAAGGAGGCACAGGAGGCTTTCTGTCTCCTGGCAAGAACCGAAGGGATTATTCCGGCTCTTGAGAGTGCCCATGCCATTGCGTATGCCCTAAAGATTGCTCCTTCCTTGCCTCGTGAGGCAACCATTCTTATATGCCTTTCGGGACGAGGGGACAAAGACGTTGGTGTGGTCATGGAATCTCTTGTTAGGGAGGAAAAGTGAACATGGATCCGTTGCGCGATGTTCTTTTGGAACGAAGAAAAAAACACAAGCTTTTTATTCCGTATCTTACCTTTGGGTACCCTGACGTGGTGAGTTTTTGCGAACTCCTTCGAATTTGTGAAGAAGAGGGAGCAGACGCCATTGAGGTTGGTATTCCTCACTCCGACCCTGTGGCTGATGGACCAGTTATCCAGACCACCTCTTTTGTGGCTCTTAAGCAAGGAGTAACCCCACGAACGGTCCCCGAAGTCCTCTCTCGTTTCCATTTTTCTATTCCCCTTATAGCCATGACCTACGGGAACATTGTACTTCAGTATGGGGTGGGAAAGTTTGCAAAAGATTACCGAGAAGCAGGTTTTCTTGGGCTTATCGTTGCCGATTTCCCCCTTGAGGCTTGGGAATTCCTCGAAGGAGCTCGGGGTGTGCTTTCTCGTGTTCTTCTTGCTTCGGTGACCTCACCTCTTGAACGAGTTCGTCGTATTGCTGAACGAGCCGAGGGATTCGTGTACCTTGTTTCTGGTAAAGGTGTAACGGGAAAAGCGGAAGTTGACTTCCAAGCTATTGTTGAACGCGTTACGTATGTGAAGCACTATGTTCCTGCGCTTGTTCTTCCTGGTTTTGGAATTCACTCCCCGGATCAGGCAGAGTACATTGCTGCGTGTACCGATGGGGTTATTGTCGGGTCAGCACTTTTGGAGTACATTATAGAGCACAGAGGAGAAAAAGATTTCGTTCGGGGTTTTGCTGATCTTATTCAGGCATACCGAGAAGCCCTGGATCGGGCGTAGAAAGATCTGGGATTTTGCTTATGCTTTCTGAGGAACGCGAGGGTGTCCTTGTTCTTCGCTTCGCAAGGTTTTGCGCTTTTCCTCAGCTTGAACACTTCTTCGTAACCCGCTGTACACCTTATGATGTTACTACCAAAGAAGGCCAAGAAGCCATCGCGAGGCTCTTTGGTATTACTTCCATTTTTGTGCCCCATCAGGTTCACGGGGCAAGCTTTCTCGTCTTTGACGAAGGATTATGGTACAATGCTTCTTGTTGTGTGGCAGATGCGGTGCTTACCAGAAAAAAAGGGCTGTACTTTGGCATTCTTGTCGCCGATTGTGTGCCGCTACTCCTTTTTGCCCCCGAGAGTGGTGTACTGGCTCTCGTGCACGCAGGATGGAGGGGCATTGTTTTGGGTATTCACCGCAGAGTTTTACAGGCCATGCAGGAGCGTTTCTCTGTGAAGCCCTCTGATGTCTTAGGCGGCGTGGGTCCGGCAATCGGTCCTTGTTGCTTTAAGGTGGGAGGGGAGGTTGCGGAGATTTTTATAGCTCAGGGCAAGAAGGCTTTTCTTAAGTGGCGAGAAGGGTCAACCTTTGTAGACCTTAAAGGTATTGTGGTGGCAGACCTCTTGGAGAGAGGAATGAAGGCGAAAAATCTCGAAGTGAGCAATTTTTGTACTTCCTGTGAGGAGGAGCTTTTTTATTCCTTCCGCCGAGATCGGACCGAAAAGAGGTGCCTTCTTGTTGCTGGATTGAGGGGGTGAGGGTATTGAGCGCGAAAGCAGTGGTACGGCATCTCCTTGTGGAGATTGTGGGGTCGCAACTCCTCAACGACGCGAAGCTTGTCGAAGGATTTTTTCGTGACCTTGCAGAAGCTTACGGGAAAGAGATACTTGCCCTCCATGTGTATCAGTTTGAGCCGTATGGTTTAAGCGGGCTTCTTGTGATGCCTGAATCACATGTTGCTATTCATACTTGGCCCGAGTATGGTTATGCAGCACTTGATGTTTTCCTTGGAGCATCCTGTGACCCCCAAATAAGTCTACCCCTTATTAAGCAGTACTTTGAGCCTCGGGATGTCAAAGTTGTGGAGCTTGAGAGAGGAGTGGACAAATCGAATGGAACTTTGGTACGTCCAGAATTACATTGAAAACTACCAGATGGCGCTTAAGGTTAGAGAAACGCTCTTTGTGGGGCGAACAAGATTCCAGGAAATCGCGGTTATCGATACGTACCTTTATGGAAGGGTTCTTCTTCTTGATGGTATTGTGCAGACGACGGAAAAAGACGAGTTTATGTATCATGAAATGCTTGTACATCCTGCCATGGTAACGCACCCTCATCCCCGAAAAGTATTTATTGTTGGCGGTGGTGATGGTGGAGCGGCCCGAGAAGTCCTCAAGCACCCGGTAGAAGAAGTCGTGCTTGTAGACATTGATGAAGGCGTCATTGAGGTGTGTCAAAAGTACTTCCCGCAGCTTGGAAAGTGGGAAGATCCTCGGCTCCGGATTCACATCGGTGATGCTGCAGAGTATGTTGCTGAAACAGAAGAGATATTTGATGTCATTATTATGGACTCCACCGATCCCGTGCCAAGGGGGGTAGCAGAACCCCTTTTCTCCCCCGAATTTTACCAAAAGGCCTATGAGCGCCTTTCTCCTGAAGGGGTTCTTGTTTCTCAGATGGAGCCGCCCTTCTTTGAACCCGAGCGGGTAAAGAAGCTCTGGAGGCATCTTGGGGTTTTTCCAATCCTTCGCCTTTATTGGGGGCTTGTGCCAACGTATCCTGGAGGGGTGTGGAGCTACGTTATTGCTTCAAAAAAGTACGACCCAATTGAGAGAGGACGAAACTTGCCTTTCCCAACTCGTTACTATTCCGCTCGGGTACACCAGGCAGCCTTTGTGCTTCCTGTTTTTCTTGAAGAGATGTTCAAATAACAGGGGAGGTTATATCCTCCCCCATTCTTGCTCGATGTCGGTGAGGAGTTTCTTGCCAACGCGGGCAAGGAGGGACCGACGGTGGAAGAAAAGCCCCTCGTAGAAAGCAAGGGTTGCGTATTTCTCGTATGCGAGCGATGGGTCCGAAGGTAGGGGAAAGATGAAAGAAGATGACGTGTAGAAGTCTCGAACTGAAAGAGGAGAAGAAAAGGCTGCACTTCTTCCAGTGGGAAGGACGTGGTTGGGTCCATATCCGTAATCTCCTAAGGCGACCGGAGCGTATGGTCCAAGGAAGAACGCTCCGCCCTTACGGAGGCGTGGAAGGAGGGCAAGGGGGTTTTCCACCATAATCTCCACGTGTTCCGGAGCAAGGAAATTCACAAGATCCACTGCCGTGTCGAGACTCTCTACCTGGTAGAGAAAAATTGGTGCAATACGATCGTGGGGAAAGGGAGCGCTGAGTAGTTCTTTCTCAAGATGCCTTTTTACTTCCATAAGGAGAGCTTCACTTGGTGAGGCAAGAATGCTTACTGCAAGGGGATCGTGTTCAGCCTGGGCAAGAAGGTCAAGAGCAATCCACTCGGAAGGAGTGCTTTGGTCAGCAACGATGACGACTTCAGAGGGACCAGCTAGGGTGTCAATGCCCACAATGCCCTGCAGCATCTTTTTCGCTGTAGTAACGTAGATGTTTCCGGGGCCCACGATTTTCTCTACGGGGGGGATGGTTTCGGTCCCAAAGCACGCTGCGGCAATGGCTTGTGCACCACCCACCCGGTATACTTCGTGCACCCCAAGAAAGAAAGCTGCAGCCAATGTTTCCCTGCGAACGTTTCCATCTTCTGCAGGCGGGGTAAAAAGGACGATTTCCTTAACGCCAGCAATTTGGGCTGGAATGACGGTCATGAGGCATGAGGAAGGGTAAGCAAACTTTCCCCCAGGAATGTAGCAACCCACTCTCTGGAGTGGCCGAAAAACTTCCCCAAGGAGAGATGCAGAACGCTCTACGA
Source organism: uncultured bacterium (assembly GCA_937922705.1). Taxonomy (GTDB): domain Bacteria; phylum Atribacterota; class Atribacteria; order Atribacterales; family Caldatribacteriaceae; genus Caldatribacterium; species Caldatribacterium caloriphilum. The sequence continues at coordinate 17,483 of CALAIW010000002.1, forward strand.
GACAAGACTTGGGTTTCTGCTTTTCGTGGAAATCTCGGATATTCGAAGCTGCAAAAGTGATCGCCTCTTTAAAGTCTTCTGGTGCTTTCTCCCAGGCTTCCTTAAGTTCCTCGTAAGACACCCGGAAATCGGAAATCTCGCATCGGTCGAATTTTTTTGTATATTCTTGCAAAGCTTTGTCCTTTCTCTCTTTAACGTCCTCAACGATTTTCCGAACATCCTCCTCAACTTTTTGCAAGGTATTGTAAAGGGAACAGCGGTCTGCTCTTAAATCTTTTGCAACCTCCTCAGGACTTCCAACCGGTCTTAGGACAATCTTCATTGCAGATCACTTCCTCCAAAGCTTTAGTGAATTCCTCAATCTCCCGGGTTTTTGTTTTTATGCTCACGTGGTTAGCTACAAGGCGGGTAGAGATAGGAATGATTTCTTCAAGAACGTGCAGGCGATTCTCTCGAAGGGTCCTTCCAGTAGATACAAGGTCAACGATACCGTCAGCAAGACCAATAGCTGGGGCAAGCTCAATAGATCCATACAAGGCTACGATGTCAGCGTGTATCCCCCGTTCTTGGATATACCGGCGGGTAAAGCGGGGGTACTTTGTAGCGATGCGAAGGTGTTCTCTTTGCAAGAGGTCCTCTATCTTAGTGTTTTCGGGTCCAGCAAGGACCATGACGCACTTTCCAATGCAGAGGTCAAGAAGTTCGTAAACCTCATTTTCCCGTTCAAGGAGGATATCCTTGCCCACGCATCCAAGGTCTGCTACACCATGTTCAACATAAGTGGCCACATCCTTTGGGTGCGAGAGAATAATCCGCCACGGGAGGGAAGCATTCTCGATAACCAGCTGCCGAGAGGGAAGGGCAAGGGGGGTAGAAAGGAGGCGCGAGAGAAGCTCAAGAACCTCATCCTTTAATCTTCCAGTAGGAATGGTAATAGTGAGTTTTTTCATAACCCTTCCCCCTTAAGGAGGCGCTCAAAGACTTCTTCCTCAAGTTCTTCGAAAGCAAAAGAACCGTATGCGGTAGTAAGGGTAAAGCCTTCTTTTTCGCTCTCCTCAAGAACAAGAGGAATTCCTTGGTCTCGGATGTACTTTGCGAAGCGAAAGACCCTTTTTCGAAAGAGAGGGGGGTAAAAAAGCACGGGGGGTGAGTAACGTTCCTTCTTCCAAGAAAATCCTTTTTCTAAGGCTTCAAGGATTCGCTCGAGAAAAATCGCAAAGCCACAGGCTGGGAGATCTTTCCCAAATATTTGGAAGAGCTCGTCGTACCTTCCTCCTGCCAGGAGGGGATATCCTACCTGTGGCGAGAATCCTTCAAATATAATCCCGGTGTAGTAATCAAAGTCGCGCACAAGCCCAATGTTTACCGAAAGGTATTCAGAAAGCTCAAAATCCTCAAGAATTGCCCAGGTGTCAAGGAGCTCCTGTATCGCTTTCTGCCACTTTTCGTTTTCGGGAAAAAGCGGTGCGAGGTTTTCAAGGAGGTCTCTTTTCCCACGCAGGAAGGGAAAGCGTGGTAGGAGCGTCCTAAGGGGGGAGGGGAAGTTACTGTCCTTGCAAAGACCTTGCAGTGTGGTAAAGTCTCTCCTTTTCATGGCTTTTTTCACTTCCTCTTTTTGAGAAGGAGAGAGGGGAAGGGATTCAAGAATCCCTCGAAAGATTCCAGCATGGCTTAGATCAACCTCGAAGTTCTGTATCTCCGTCTCCTTAAGGGCAAGAATGGCAAGAGCAATGACTTCTGCGTCCTTTGATGGACCGCCTCTACCGACGCACTCAAGTCCTACCTGAGTGAATTCACTCTCAGTACGGAAAGGAGAGGAAGGATAACGAAAAACCTTACCACTGTAATAGACTCGAAGAGGAAGCGGGCTACTTTCTCGGGAGCACATACGGGCAACAGAAGTGGTAAATTCAGGACGAAGACACACAAGTTTACCATCCCGGTTTAGGAATTTGTAAATACGTTCTTTCATTTCTTCATTCATCGTTTTTTCGAATAGAGCATAGTACTCGAGGGTTGGTGGCTCAACTTCAGCATATCCCCACCGTTCAAAAAGCTCTCGAAGGCGCATTTCTATATTTCTACGGATTTTTGCTTCCCAGGGATATACATCTTTCATCCCAAAAACCAGTTCCAATTTTTTGGCCCCTTCCCTATAATGTTGGAAAAAGTATAGAAGTATTCACGATGCTTTGCAAGAACCTGGAGGCATATCATGGGAAGCGTAAAGGATCTTGTCGTTCTTGCGTCACCGCGTGAAGAAGAGCCTGGTCGGGGGAAGTTCGTCTTTTCTGACCGATACTCGGTATTTGACTGGGGGGAGATGCCTGATACCATTCCCTACAAGGGAATGTCCCTTTGTCTTATCGGTGCTTACTTTTTTGAGAAACTCGAGAAAGCAGGTATCCGTACTCACTACCTTGGCCTTGAAGAAGGAGGGAGAATCAAGAGGCTCTCGGAACTCCGGGAACCGGTAAGCACCATGCACATACAGCTCGTCCGTGTCATTCTCCCTTCTCGAACAGAAACAGGGTACGACTACGGACTCTACCGGTATGTTCGGGGAAACTTTCTCATCCCTTTTGAGTTCATTTACCGCAACATGCTTCCCGAGGAGTCAAGCCTTAGAAAGCGTGTGGTGGAGGGGAAAGTGACCCTTGAAGAGCTTGGACTTTCTGAACTTCCCTCACCGGGGGTGCCCCTTCCCGAGCCGATTCTTGATGTTTCCACCAAACTCGAAGAACAGGATAGATATGTAAGCTGGTCTGTAATCGAGGAACTTGGTATTCTTAGTGCTGAGGAGATACGGAACGTTAAAGAAACTCTGCTTTTTGTAGACCGTTTCATTACCCGGGAAATGCGCCGTATAGGTATTGAGAATGAGGATGGAAAGATCGAGCTTGCCCTTGATGGGAATCGTAATCTTATCCTCGTAGATGTCGTGGGAACTCCTGATGAGTGCCGCTTTACCTTTCGAGGCATGCCCATGAGTAAAGAGATTCTTCGCTCTTTTTATCGAAAAACAGAGTGGTACAGAGAGGTTCAAAAAGCAAAGCAGAACCATCCATTTGACTGGAAAGCTTGTGTTACAAGTACACCGCCTCCTCTTCCTTCAGACCTTATACAGCTTGTTAGTTGGTTGTATCAGCGTATCGCTATGGATTTGACGCAACGGGAATGGTTTCCTGGTGTTCCCTCTCTTGAGGAAATCGTTGAGAAATTTTGCCAGCTTGTTTAAAATTTAGATAGTAGTCATGGTGCGCCCGTAGCTCAAAGGATAGAGCAGCGGTCTCCTAAACCGCAGGTTGAGGGTTCGAGTCCCGCCGGGCGCACCAGAAAAGGAGGATGTTATACCTATCCTTACCCCAGGATGCTTCAGAAGGTGCCTTCATGAAGGTGAGGCTTGCTGTAAGCACCGCCTCCTGTGAAGAAGCAGTGTTTCAGGAGATTCTCCCTTGCATTGTCTCTGAAAGTTTGGGACCAGCTTTTCTTTTTCTCTTTATTACCCCTCAATATGACCCTGAGAAGCTGGTAGCGAGTTTTCGAGAGAAGTTTCCATCCACCAAAGTTCTTGGATGCTCTGCTGAGGGAGTCATTGCAGGCCAAAGGGTCTTTTTCCAAGGAGTTGTAGTCTGTGCTCTTTTTGGAGAGGATTTTCAAGCTTGGACATTTGTTCCCCCTGGGGATGGGAATAATCCCTATACCCTGGGACGGCAAGCTGGGGAGATGATTCGTAGGACATTGCTCCAAGAGGGAACGGTTATTATACTTCCTGATCCTTCCCTTGAGATTCCTGTTTTTCTCCAGGGACTTTATAACGTTCTTGGGCCTCGCTTCCTCTACCTAGGGGGAGGGACAGGAAGATTTCGCTTCACCGAAAAGGGTTGTGCTCGTGGACCTGTGAGTATTGGAGTTTTTGGAGGGATTGTCTTCTCTTCCTTTGCCGCACATGGATGGTCTCCAACCCGGGAGCTCCTTGTGATTACGAAAGCAAGAGGAAGAGAGGTAGTTGAAATCGATGGAATTTCTCCCTTTGAGGCGTACCGGGAACGAGTGGGAGACTTCCCCCAAGATGCACTTCCCCAAATTGGGACTCTGTACCCTTTGGGGTTCCCAAGCATATGTGGAGAGTTCCTTATCCGAGACCCAGCGTATTTCACCCCAGACGGAGCCATGGGGTTTGTAGGTGCCAGTGTGCCTCAGGGGGCAGTAGGATATATCATGAAGGGGAAAAAAGAGAGTATTCTTAAAGCGGCAAAAGAGGCCGGGAAAAGAGCAAAAGCCTCTGTGAGAAACCCTCTTTTTGCCCTTCTCTTTGATTGCGTGAGTCGTTCTCTTTTACTTGGAGAGGGTTTCCAAGAAGAACTTGCTAGTATTCAGGACAGTCTCGGCAACATTCCTCTTTTTGGCTTTCTCAGCGGTGGGGAGATTCACCCTTACGGGAAAGCGCCGCTTTTTCGAAACAAAACTGTTGTAGTAGCTGTTGCTGGAGAGGGAAGGAAAGAGGGTTGTCTTTTACCTCCTTCTGATGTTCCTCTTGAAGCAGAACTTGCTGTTCTCCACGAGATTGCTGCACTATCTCTTTCCGAACCTCAGGAACGGTTCTTCCAGGAAATCGTAGAGCGGGCAGTGCGTCTTTTTGGGGTACAGCGGATGGCGCTTCTCTGGAGGAAGAATGAGGCCCTCTGGGGTTTCTCTTCGAGGAGGGAAGCAGAAGAAGTGATGCAAGAGCCCGGAAAGGAACGGTGGTTTTTTTCGATGCATATAGGAGGTATAGAAGCTTTACTCTTTCTTGAAGCTCCCTTTCCTCTTACTCGAAGAGAGTGCCGCTTGTATACGCTTCTTGCTAAGAAGATTGAGGAGATCCTTCGCTTTATGCAACATTCTGAAGAGAGAGAACAGCGAATTCAGGAGCTTGAATACCTTTCACTCACCGATGATCTCACCGGGCTTTACAACCGGAGGGGGTTTCTTGTTCTGGCAGAGCATGCCCTGCTCCAAGCAAAGCGCGAGGGAAAAGGGGTTGGGATCCTCTTTATCGATCTTGATAACCTCAAGTGGATTAATGACCAATTTGGCCATGAAGAGGGGGACAAAGTGCTTCGAGAATTTAGTAAAATCCTTCGAAAGGTTTTCCGGCGGTCAGACATTCTTGCCCGCATCGGTGGAGATGAGTTTGCGGTCTTTTTAAAGGGGGTAAAGGATACAGACCTTCAGCGAATCCTCGACCGCCTCAAGACTCTTGTCGAGGAATGGAACAGAGATATTTCGCGTTCGTACCACCTTTCCTTCAGCGCTGGGTGGGTACCCTCACCTCCTTTAGAGGCGCAGAGAATTCAGGAGCTTCTCTCTCTTGCCGATGCCGAAATGTATCGTGAGAAGCGTAGGAAGAGAGGAAATGATTCCTTCATTTCTTTGTAAGAAGTGTGGCGATTTGTTCAAGGGCTTCTGCCGCTTTCGTGTTTGAAACAACAAGAGTAAGAGTGTTCCGCCCTCTTTCCCGAAGGGCTTCGCGGTCAGCAAGCGCCTGAATCATTTTAAGGGTGCCAAAACTTAAAGAGCTTTTAGGTTTTCCTGCTTCATCAGGAATGGGAAGGTCCTCATCGCTTACGGTGATGATTTGGAGAAAGCTTCCTTTCCCCCCATCCCCTTTGTGAAGTTGTCCTGTAGAGTGGAGATATCGGGGACCATATCCTAAGGAGACAACTGTTTTGTATTTTTCTTCAAGCCTTGTGGCAAGAATTTCAAGGACTCGTGAGAGTGCAGCATTGTAGGGTGTAAACGCCTGAATAGCCAGGTATCCGTCTGGTTTTAGCCTGCTGGTAAATGATTCGAGCGCCTCTCTAAGGGAAGAGACGTCTTCTTCCCAAAGAAAGGCAAGTGCTTCGTTGCTCTGTACGCTCTCGGGAAGTTTTTCTTTTCCAGCACGAAGTATTTCTCGGGTGAAGCGTTTAGTGAGCTCCACATCAGGTTGGTCAAAAGGGTTGATACCGATAAGGTATCCCGCAAGGGCTACAGCAAATGCGAAAAGGTAAGCCTGCTTCCCAAGGGCATATGGAGTTTCTATGGGTATGGCAATGTATGGAGAACCGTTGCTCTCGAGGGTTTCGAGAAAGCTGAGTAGATTGTCGTTTTCGCTTTCAAAAAAGACGATATATGCTACATCTTTGCGGGCGAAATGAACCAGATGTTTCTTCACTACTGGGAGAATACCCTTGCCATTCTTTCCGGTACTTTCCGCGATAAGTTGTTCGAGCCACATGCCAAAGGTTGCAAATTGAGCCGAGGGGAAAAGGAGAATCGCCTTGTCACATCCAGAAAGGGCAAGGCTTCCAAGGAAGGTTCCAAGAATTGCCCCTTCATTGTCCTCAAGCGGATGGTCAGGAAAGCACATTTCCATACCTTTCTGTGCCTCCTTAAGAAGGGCAAGAAGGTCTACACCAAGCAAGGATGCTGGGAGGAGGCCAAAAAATGAGAAGATAGAGTACCGTCCTCCAAGGTTGGGGTTGTTGCCAAAGATATTCCGGAAATGATACCTTTGGACTTCCCTGACGAGGGGACTTCCCGGATCAGTGATGGCTATAAAGTGTGTTCCAGGGTTTTCTACACCAATTTCTTTAAGGAGCGTGTAGAAGTATCGGAAGAGTACCGCCGTTTCAAGTGTTGTCCCCGATTTTGTGGATACAATGTAGAGAGTTGTTCGGGGATCATCGGTACACGCCCTGATTTCCTCTGGATCGGTGGTGTCAAGAACACAAAGGGGTAAAGAATCTTTCTCCTTTGGAAAGGCCTCAGAAAACATGAGTGGGGCAAGGCTTGAACCACCCATGCCAAGAAGGACGGTCCTTGTGAAACCTGTCTTACGCACATCGTCCGCAAGCTGGTTCAAAATCCCTATCATGCCTTGCATCCTGCAAGGTGCTTCAAGCCAGTCAAGACGGTCGGTGATTTCTTTGGGATCCTCGCTCCAGAGGGTGTAATCCTTGTTCCAGATTCGCAAAATAACTCTTTGGTGACGTACAAGTTTCAGGGATTCTCTAAAGGCCTCTTCGTAGTCTCCAAGAAAGATTCTCCACTTTCCCATGATCATACCCCCTTCTTGCTCATTGTACCTTAAAGCGGGTCGAGGAAAAAGCATGGTATAATGGAGGCCATAAAATAGGGATTGAGGAGGGGTAATTGTGCGAGTTGACTTTCGGGAAGTGCTGCAAAAGCCTCTTGAAATCCTTGGCCGTGTTCCAATAGTACTTATTCCTGCTCTCTGTGCTGGGGTGGTGAACCTTGCCATAAGTTTTGTGAGGCTTCGGACATGGACGGTCTTTGTATTCTCTGTCCTTGGTATGTTTGTAACCCTCTTTTGCCTTGCCTGGGGAGTTCTTCTTCTTGAGAAGTACCTCAGGGGTGAGAAACCAGACCTTGTCAAGAGTTGGGACACTCTCTCTCAGAAAGTTCCAAACGTCATCGTGGCGGCAATTATCGTTGCTATCCTTGTTACCTTTGGTGCTTATTTCTTTATCCTTCCAGGCATACTCCTTGAAGTTATCCTGATCATAACCATTCCCCGCACGGCGCAGGAAAACGCGACCTTTGACAAGGCCTTGCTGTATTCTTTACGGTTTGCGTTTCAAGAGATGTATTTCCTCATTCTTCTCCTCTATGTGGCAATTGCTTTTGGTCTTGCCTTTATTCCGTATGTTGGGGAAATACTGAGTAGTGTTTTTATTATTGTGTGGGTTTCATACCTTTACCTCACTCGCAGCCAAGAGTTCGTTGACAGACCTTTGTAGAAGCAGTATATTCGAGAAAAAAGGAGGGAATGTGCAATGAAAAAGCTTATATTCTGTGTGCTTTTTGTACTTTTTGGGCTGAGTGCTTTGGGGCATGCTTCAACGCTTGACGAGATTAAGGCTCGAGGGAAAATCTACATCGGAACCGATGCTACGTATCCGCCTATGGAGTTCCGTGACGAGAAGGGCGAAATCGTAGGATTCGATATCGATCTTGGGCGAGCTATTGCGGAGGAACTTGGGGTGGAAGCCGTATTTATCGATACCGCATGGGATGGAATTTTCCCCGCTCTAGATGCTGGAAAGTTTGACGTTATCATTTCCTCGACCTCCATTACCGAGGAGCGACTGAAGTCGAAAGAGATGAGCGACCCGTATTACGTGACCTCTCAGGCCATAGCGGTTCGCAAAGACAACGATACTATCAAAGGACCCGAGGATCTCAGGGGGAAAGTTGTGGCAGTGCAGATTGGAACAACGGGGGATCTTGCGGTGAGCGAGATGGAAGGAGTAACGGTTAAGCGTTTTGATACCATTGACAAGGCATACATGGAAGTCCTGAACGGCCGAGCTGATGCAGTGGTAAATGACCTCTCTGAGGTTGCATACCGGATGCAAATGCTCCCAGGTATGAAGATCGTGGCCACGTTCCGGGAAGGAGAGGAAAGATATGGGGTGACGATGCGCAAAGGAGACGTGGAACTTCTTGCGGCAATTAACGAGGCGCTTAGAAAAATCAAGGAATCTGGAAAGTACGACGAAATCTACAAAAAGTGGTTTGGGGAGTTAGTAAAGTAACGTGAGTTTTGACTTTTCTGCCCTCTACAGAGCGTTGCCCTCGCTTCTTATGGGGGCAACGGTAACACTTCGTATTACGTCGCTTTCTATCGCTTTAGGTCTTTGTATTGGTATTGTAGCTGGACTTTGCCGGGTCTGGCCTAGTTCCGTACTTCGAGCTTTATCTGGAGTGTACATCGAGATTATCCGGGGTACGCCGCTTCTTGTGCAGATTTTCCTCGTGTACTTTGGACTTCCTGCTTTGGGGATAAATCTTGACCCTTTCCTTGCTGGTGTTATAGCCATGGGCATAAATAGCGGAGCGTATGTTGGGGAAATCGTTCGGGGAGGTATAGAGTCCATCGCCCGGGGGCAGATGGAGGCAGCGCTTTCTCTTGGTATGACCTGGCGACAAGCTATGTACTATGTCATTCTCCCTCAGGCTTTTGTACGCATTCTTCCCCCTCTGGGAAATGAGTTTATCGCTCTTTTAAAGGATTCATCTCTTGTTTCAACCATTGCTATTGCTGAGCTTACCCGAACGGGGCAGATTATTATCACCCGGACATTTAAGTCTTTTGAGATTTGGAGTGGAGTAGCTCTCTTTTACTTTCTCATGACTTACGCGATTTCTCGGATTGTAAGGTTTTCGGAAAAGAGGTTATGGTACAGTGAGTGAGTGGATTGTCGAGGTTCGAAACCTCAATAAGTACTTTGGTCGACACCATGTGCTCAAGGACATCAATCTTCGCGTTCGTTTTGGGGAAGTTGTGTCCATTATTGGGGCTTCAGGGTCGGGAAAGAGTACGCTTTTGCGTTGCCTCAACGGTCTTGAGCCGATACAAAGCGGAGAAATCTTTATCGATGGTGTGTGTATAACCCGAAGTGGAGTAAACCTCAGCAAAGTTCGCCAATCCATAGGAATGATTTTCCAGAGTTTTAACCTCTTTCCCCATATGACGGCCCTTGAGAACATCACCCTTGCCCCTCGAAGGGTGAAAAAAATTCCGCAGGCTGAGGCAGAGAGAATTGCTCTGGAACTTCTTCGGAAGGTTGGTCTTGAAGAAAAGGCGTATTCCTATCCGGCACAGCTTTCAGGGGGGCAAAAACAGCGAGTAGCTATAGCTCGGTCCCTTGCTATGAATCCTAAGGTTATGATGTTTGACGAACCCACCTCAGCTCTTGACCCGGAGACTGTGAAGGATGTTCTTGATGTTATGAAAGAACTTGCTCAAGAAGGTATGACTATGATTGTTGTGACGCATGAGATGGGATTTGCTCGAGAAGTTTCGCATCGGATTGTTCACCTTGATGATGGGAGGATTATCGAGGAGGGTTCTCCTGAGGAGGTTTTGTACCGACCAAAGCATCCGCGAACAAAGGAATTTCTGAGTAAAGTCATCAATATCTGAGGTGAGACAATGTCGGGGTTAGTAGTGAAGATTGGAATTATTGGTTTTGGGACGGTGGGAGCAGGAACAGTTAAAGTTCTTTGGGAACGACAGAGCGACATTGAAAAGGAGCTTGGGGTAAAAATCCAGGTTGCCCGGGTTGTGGATAAGGATTGGACACGAGAACGCCCAGTAGTTATTCCTCCAGAATTACGAGGAGAGGACCCCTCACCTGTCCTTGATGATCCAGAAATTCAGATTGTCGTTGAGGCTATTGGTGGGGTATCCCCAGCCTTTGAAATCGTATCTTGTGCGCTCTCTCGGGGAAAGAGCGTGGTTACTTCGAACAAAGAGCTTATTGCCAAACGTGGGGGAGAGCTCCTTGAAATTGCAAGAGAGAGTGGTAGTGACCTTTTCTTTGAAGGGGCGGTTGGAGGAGGTATTCCTATCATTCATGCCCTTAAGGAGCAACTTGTAGGAGACGATATTGAGGAGGTTATTGGTATCGTTAATGGAACAACGAATTTCATCCTTTCGGAAATGTCTGTGCACCGAACTTCGTATGAAGAAGCCCTTCTTGAAGCAAAACGTCGTGGTTATGCCGAGCCCGTTCCTACGATGGATGTGGAAGGGTTTGACGCGGCATATAAGCTCGCTATCCTTGCTTCTTTGTGTTTCCACACGAAAGTCAATGTGGAGGATGTCTTTCGGGAGGGAATCACGCGCCTTATCCCCGAAGATCTTGAATTTGCGAGAGAACTTGGCTTTGCGGTGAAGCTCCTTGCCATTTCGAAGAAGCGTAATGGTCGGGTAGAACTTCGAGTTCACCCTGTCCTTTTACCCCTAGAGCATCCTTTGGCAAGTGTCTCTGGGGTGGAAAACGCTATCTACGTCAAGTCAAAGACCAGAGCTTTGACTTTCAGGGGTCCCGGAGCTGGGGGAGAGGCAACAGGAAGTGCTCTTGTAGGTGATATTATCGAAGCAATTCGTAATTTTAAGTACAATTGTCGGGGACGGGTAGGATGTACGTGTCTTGGGGAACTTCCGGTGCAACCGATTGAAGAGCTCGTGACTCAGTATTGCGTGCGCATCCTTGCCCTTGATGTTCCGGGAGTTCTTGGGAAGATTGCCACCCAGTTTGGGGAGGCGGGGGTAAGCCTTTCGGCGGTGAAACAGCCAGTGAGTACTCCCGGAAAGCTTACCAACATTTACTTTCTTACTCACGAGGTTGAAGAGGCAAGGCTTCGGGATTCTCTTGAGCGTATTCAGAAACTTGAGGTCGTTAAGGATGTGTATGCTATTCGGGTAGAAAGGGGGGATGCGTAGAGTGGAGGAAGTTATGACTTCTTTTCTTTGTCTTGCTTGCCAGCGGGAAACAAAACACCGGGTTTCCTACCAGGGAGGTATCGCAAAATCCGTTACCTGTCAGGAGTGTGGCCTTGAGATTGGGCTCGATCGAGCAAAACTCGTTGCCCTCTATGGAGAGCAGCTTGTACAGAGGATTTTGACCAAGCCCCAGCGTCTTACCGAAGAATACCAGCGAGACCTTGTAGAATTTTTCAGCACTATTCCTTTTCGCATCATTACCAAACCCTACCGGATGCTGAAGGAGTTCGAATCACTTTGCGAAGACTGACCGACGGAAGATGCACTCATCTCCGCTTGCCTCAAGAGTTTCTCCAGGCGCAAGGATGAGGAATCGTTCGGTATCCCACCGACCCTCAAGGAAGTCTGTCAAGAGTTTTTTGTCCCCCTCGATGACTCTCCACTCCCATCCCAAGAACTCAGCGCATTCCTGGGTAAAGGCTATGTACTTTGCGTCTACAGGTAAACCCCAGCTTATGTAGAAGGCGTAATGGTACTCCTTTTGCCAATTTTCCTCAAGTTGCATAAGGTAGCGGGCATTGTCTTCACCGTATTTTTCTCGGTATGTCTCGTACACAAAGATGTATCGTTCTCGTCCTGGTTCAAGGGAATGCTCAATCCATCCAGGGGAATACCAATAGATACCACGGTACTCATTTACAAGTTCTGCGTACCTTTGGTGAGAACCAAGGAGAAGAGCAATACAGTCGTGGACTCGGGGAATGACAATGGGGTACCTTGGAGAAGTAACTCCTTCTGTGCCCCGGCTGCAGAGACCGTATGCCAGAAGGATGGCATCGTAGTCATAACCTGTTTCCAGGACTCCCTTTTCGTAGGCAAATCTCTGGGGACCTGTGGTTCCAATTGCTTCCTGTAGCGCTTTTTGGAGATTTTCTGGGTTGTTGTGAAGACCAAGAGGGAGGAAGACCACATCACAGGCACTTTCCACTTGAGAAATAAGAAGAGATATTTCCCGGTACATTGACCGGCAGGCGATAACTTTGAACCGCTTTCTCACAACCTGGTGCATCATGCTCACTCCTTCTGAGCATTGTACGCTTTCCCTTGCTCTCTGTAAAGGGAAACGGGATAATGTCAGTGGAGGTGGTAGTTTTGCTTTGCTGTGACTATCACATGCACACATTCCGCTGTGGTGATGCCTCGGGAACATATGAAGAATACGTTGCAAAAGCCCTTGAGCAGGGGCTCAAAGAGATTGGTTTTTCCGGACACTCTCCGCAGTACTTCCTTCCAAAAGACATGCGCCGGAGGGAATCAGCGATTCCAGAAGAAGAGCTTGAGCTCTATGTGAGAGAGGTGGAAACTCTTCGAGAAAAATACGAGGGTTCTATTGTGATTCGTCTTGGACTTGAAGTCGATTTTGTTCCGGGTCATGACAAGGAACTTGAGAAGCTCGTTTTTTCTTACCCCTGGGACTATCTTCTTCTTTCGGTGCACTATCTCAACGACTGGCCTTTTGACCACCCCAAGTACATTGCTCGCTACAGCGAGTGGGATATTAACGAACTTTTTGCGACGTACTATCAAGTACTCAGAAGGGGGATAGAAACAGGGTTTTTTGATGCTGTGGCACATCTTGACCTCCCTAAGAAATTTGGTTTTCGTCCTACTCGGGAGATTCCAGAACTCGAAGAGGTCCTTACGAGTTGTGTGAAGTATGGTGTTGCCGTTGAGCTCAATACTGCGGGCTGGCGAAGACCGGCACAAGAAGCCTATCCTTCCCTTTCTATCCTGCAGCGGGCAAGAGATTTTGGACTCTCTGTCTGTGTTGGTTCTGATGCCCATCGGCCAGAAGAGGTAGGAAGATATTTCAAAGAAGCGGAGGAGTTTCTTCGAAAGGCGGGATTCACCTCAGTTATCCGCTTTGTGCAGCGGAAGAAGATCCCAGTACTTCTTGAGGGAAATCCTTTATGCGAATGATCATCGCTATGGCGCTTCTCTCTATTGCTTTACCCTTTGTGTATGTTTTCGCAGCGACACGCTTTCCTGGATCTCCTCTCGTCCAGAATTTCATCTGGTTGTACCTTTGCGTTGTTTTTGGGGTTTTTCTTATGTACCTTGTGGAGAAGCGATGAAAATGTGGTATACTTAGGTTTGGCTTGGAGAAAAAAGAAAGCCTTCCGTTCCTGCGGAAGGCTTTCTTTTTTGGAGGGAAAATGGAGCATTTTGTAACGGTTACTCGGGGTTTTCCTATCATTGGGGCGCTTCGGAGCACAAATATCCGAGACCTTACGCGGGAAGATTTACGTTTGTGTGCGGTGTACTTCCTCCTCGAAGGAGATATTTTCGAAGTGAGGAGGGTTCTTGAGCTTGCTGATACAGGCGCATCGTTTTTCCTTCATATGGACCTTTTTGGGGGTGTTGCTCCTGATGAGTCAGGATTCTTACTCCTGCGGGAACTTTTTCCAAGAGTTCAGGGAATTATATCCACTCGTGCGAAGACTCTTGTTCTTGCAGGGCGCATGGGGTTTGCCACTATTTTCCGGCTCTTTTGCATTGACAGCGAATCTCTACGAACAGGACTTAAAGTCGTTCAGGAGGTGAAACCTGACGCGGTGGAAATACTTCCAGGGATTATCTTTCCAAGAATTCGTGAGTACATCCCTCTCGATGCCTTTCCTCCGATAATCTGTGGGGGCTTTATCCGGAAAAAGAAAGAAGTTACTGATATTTTGAAGAGCGGAGCTCTTGCAGTATCAACGAGTTCGAAAGAACTCTGGAGGATGAACTGGGGGGAACGGCGTTTGTGAAGACATACGATGTGGCCATTGCTGGGGGAGGAGTAGTGGGCTGTGCAGTTGCTTGGTACCTCGCCCACTTTTCCCTGGATGTCCTTCTCCTTGAAAAACGTGAAGATGTTTGTTGTGGAGTAAGTAAGGCTAATACTGGTATCCTTCACTCCCGAAGCTATGTCACCCCGGGAACCCTCAAGGGAGAATTGCATCTTCGGTCTCTTTCCTGGTTTTCTCAGGCATTTCAGGAGCTTGGTCTCAAACCGTTGCGCTGCGGAGCACTTACTCTTGCCTTCTCAAAAGAGGAGGCACAACATCTTAAGGTCTTACAAGAGCAAGGAAAGATTGAAGGAGCATCCATTCTTTCGCCAAAGGAGGTCCTTGCTCTTGAGCCTCGCCTCAATCCTAAAGTTTACGCGGGATACTTCGACCCCGAAACTATGGTCATTTCTCCATTTGCCGTAACTATTGCCCTTGCCGAGTGTGCAGCCCTTAACGGGGTTACCATGCACTTTGAAAAGGAAGTCGTTTTTGTTGAAGCTTCTTGGGACCACCTTCTTATTCACTGTGCTAGTGGGGAAAGGTATGCTGCTAAGTTTTTCGTGAACTGTGCAGGAATTGGTGCACCTCAACTTGCACAGAATATTGGGGACGTTATACCTCCCCTTTGTTTTTTCCGGGGACAGTACTTTGTTCTCGATCGTGAGTGCCAGGGATTCGTAAGTCACGTGCTGTATCCCGTGCCTACTGAGGAGAGTAAGGGTATTCTTGTTTCTCCAACACCAGAAGGGAATATTCTCCTTGGGCCAAATTTTGAACCAGTGTCATACGAGAATACAGCAACAACGATTCAGGGGCTTGAGGAAGTTGAGAAAGGAGCGCGAAAACTTGTTCCCGAGATACCCCTTGACAAGGTTATTGCTACTTTTTCCGGGGTTCGTCCGGCACTTCCTAAGCGAGACTTTTACGTTGCTTTTTCTCTTCGTCTCCCCTCGGTTCTTCACCTTGCGGGTATTGAATCCCCAGGACTCACGGCATGCTTTGGTATCGCGGAATACGTAGGGGAACTCCTTGGAAAACGGGGACTTCCTCTTAGGGAAAAGAAAAACTTTCAATCTCGGGTTCCACCGCTTGTCTTCCGAGAGTGTTCCCTGGAGGAACGAGAGCGTCTTATAGCAGAAGACCCGGACTGGGGAAAAATTGTCTGTCGGTGTGAGGAGGTCACTCTTGCTGAGGTGAAAAGGGCATTGCGATCTAGTCCTCCTGCTCGGACCCTGGATGGGCTCAAGCGAAGAACCCGGGTCTTTGCAGGGAGGTGCCAAGGAGGATTTTGCGGTATGCATCTTCCTGGAATCCTTGAAAGAGAGTGCGGTCTTTCATCCTCGGATATCCGAAAATCTGGTCCTGGCTCTTTTTACGTTCTGCGAAAAGGTGAGGTGGCACCAGATGCCAAAGTTTGTTGAAGCAGAGGTTGTCGTCATTGGCGGAGGTCCAGCGGGAATGGCAGCAGCTCTATCCGCCTGGGAATACGGCATGCGGAAGATTTTTCTCCTTGAGCGAAATGCTCACCTTGGGGGTATCCTTAATCAGTGTATTCACCCGGGTTTTGGACTCCACATCTTTGGAGAGGAACTTACTGGTCCTGAGTATGCTGAGCGTTATATGGAAGCACTTGGCCGCACTGGTGTTGAAGTGCTCACGGATACTACGGTCCTTGAGGTACACAAAGACCGAGCGGTGGTAGCGGTGAACCGAGGAGGGATTTGGATATTCCATCCCCAGGCAGTGGTCTTTGCAATGGGGTGTAGGGAGCGGACCAGGGGGATGATTCGCCTTCCAGGGACAAGGCCTGCGGGGATTTTCACTGCAGGGTGTGCTCAATACCTTGTGAATGTTGAGGGGTATCTCCCGGGAAAGAGAGTTGTCATTCTTGGTTCTGGAGATATTGGTCTTATTATGGCTCGCCGTCTCACTCTTGAAGGAGTGAAGGTCGAAGCGGTAGTTGAAATCCGTCCCACACTTAGCGGTCTTCTGCGTAACTATGTTCAGTGTCTCCAGGATTTCCACATTCCTCTCCTTCTCTCCCATACTGTTTTTGAGGTTCTCGGGCAAGAGCGGGTAGAAGGGGTTCTTGTGGGGGAAGTGGATGCCAAAGGGAAACCTAAGGGACGATTGCGTCATATCCCCTGTGATACCCTACTTTTGTCGGTTGGGCTTATTCCTGAGGTTGAGCTTCTCAAAAGGGCGGGGATTCCTCTATGTTCCTCAAGTGGTGGACCCTTTGTGGATGAAGATTTTGCCTGCGATGTACCAGGGTTCTTTGCCTGTGGAAATGTGGTGGCCGTTTTTGACCTTGTGGATTATGTGACAAGGAGTGCCGAGCGAGTTGGAAAGCGAATCTCTGAGGGATTGCGAGATGAGAAACCTCCCCTTATTTTGGTTCCTGGGAAGGGGGTTGCTGCCATTGTCCCCCAGAGGATACGGGAAAGGAGAGAAGGATTCCTCTATGTGCGGCCAAAGGAAAGTCTAAGGAAAGCCAAACTCTCCTTAGTGCAGCAGGGTAGGGAATTGTACCACGTGAGTGTGCCTCTATGTCGGCCTGGTGAGATGATACACCTTGAAATTTCTCAGATACCCTGGCCGAAGGAAAGGAAAGAGGTGGAAGTTGTCCTTGAGGGAGAAAAACACGTTGATCTCTTCTCGGGTGCTTTGTATTGTATGTCCTCTGGGATGTCAGATTGAGGTGAAGGAGAAAGATGGCAAGCTCTCTTTTCATGGGGGATGTGCACGGGGGAAATCTTACGCTAAGCAGGAGGTAACCTATCCTTGCCGCATGGTCACTACTACGGTTAGCATACGGGGTGGAGAGATTCCTCGTCTTCCGGTGCGAACCTCCCGTCCTTTCCCTAAAGACCGTATTCTTGCCCTTATGGAATTTTTACGCTCCTTTGAGGTGGAAGCTCCGGTTAAGCGAGGCGAGGTGCTTTTTCGAAATCTCCTTGGGACTGGAATAGACCTTATTGCCACCCGGACTATTCACCGCCTGGAGAAGGAAGGGGAAGACTCAAGGGAAGCCTGAGTTGCAACATCCCGATTTTCATCTTAGCTACAGGGATAAGGGTGATTTCGTTCTTTTTTTCTGCGATTTCCAGTACGAGCTGGTACACCTTAAGTGCTTCAATAACATTGTCCTCTGCCTCATAAATAGAACCGAGGAGGTTTAGGGCGGTAAGATTCTCTGGGTCTTGTGCAAGAATTTGAGCTATGCGGGTTTTAGCCTGATCAAAAATGCCGCCTCGGAAATACCATCCCGCTTCTTCGAGAAGAAAGTCCTCGTTTTTTCCGTAGAGGATGCGAGCACGCTCACGAAAATGTTTTGCCTCCTCCTCCTTTCCAAGTCTCTCGGCTGCGATAGCAGCGATAACGTATGGTGTAGGTCGTTCTGGAAACACAGCTATGGCTTCTTCAGAAGATGCCAGAACCTTTTCCCAATTTCTCTCTCCCAGGGCTTGCTCGGCAGCGGTGAGAGCAGAAAGATAGTGCTCTTCTGCAGGAGGGAGGCGAAAGACAAAGAGGTACAGCACCACAAGGATAAGAACCACAACGCCAAGAGTTGTTGCTACTCTTTTGAGGCGCTTCTTTCTTTCTTCCTCAACCTTCTTATCAAGCCACCAGAAGAAGCGATCTTCCGGTGGGGCAACTTTTTCTCGCTCCTCTTTGAGGGTCTTCTTTCCCACGATTTTAAGGAAGAGCGCCGCATTTTTTTCCAGAAGAGCATCAAAATTCCGTACTCGAATCCATTCGGGCTCTACAGAAGCCCCTTGGGATTCATAGAACCTGAGCCATTCTTCAATAGCATCTCGCAGCTTCAGAAGGTCAACGCCCTTTCCTTTCTCATCCCGAATGTTTGCCACTCGCTTTACATAGCTTTCTATCCACTGCCGAACCTCATCGAGTTCTGGTATTCTTTTCTGTTCCACAGGAACCACCTCGTGTACATTGTATACTATGCTTTCCCCATGTGGTATACTCATAAAGACCATGAAAGTCGTTACGGAAAATCGAAAAGCTCGACATCTTTATGATATCCTTGAGCGTTTTGAAGCAGGGATTGAACTTAAAGGAACTGAAGTAAAATCTCTGCGGAATCACACGGTGAGTCTTGACCAGAGTTTCTGCCACGTAAAAAATGGAGAAATGTGGCTCCATAATATGTATATTGCGCCCTATCACTATGGCAGTGTCTTTAACCATGACCCGAGAAGACCAAGAAGACTCCTTTTGAAGAAGCGGGAAATTCTTCGCCTTGGATCTCTTGTTGAACAAAAAGGCTTGACAATCGTTCCGCTGCGGGTGTATTTTACCGACAGAGGCAAAGCTAAGGTAGAGATTGCCCTTGTCAAGCCCAAAAAACTCTACGATCGACGTCGAGAGCTCATAGAACGGGAAGAACAAAAAACCCTTGAGCGTTTAATGAAGTATAGGATATAAATATGGGGGCGTAAGGGTTTCGACAGGGCCAAGAGGGGTTGAAGAGGCGAGCCGAGGTCTCCACCGGGGCTCGTAAAAAAGGTGGAACACAAACAAACGCCAACGCTGACTTGGCACTTGCTGCGTAATTGATACGCAGCGCGCCTCTGGGCAGACCGCCTGCTATGCCCAGAAGGTGTCACATCGCGGGCTGGCTCCCAGGAGTCCTCAGGTACTGGGGGTAAGAGGTGACTGAGGGTGTGTATGGTTCATCCGGCCTCAGGGAGGGACCATACACGAGAAGAAAGCTGAGGCTACGCTCGTAGGCTCTTCAGTCTTTCAGGCTCTGGACGTGGGTTCGACTCCCACCGCCTCCACCAGTTTTTGGGGTTTTTTCTTGTCTTAAAAGGTGTAAAGACGACAACTCCTGCTTTGTGGCGGCTGTGTATTGACGGTGCTACTTTAGGTCATAGGATTATGCAGAATGGATAACTCGATTTTTAGGGTTTTGAAAGGACCCACTTATCTTAAGTCCCTCTCTTTTTAGAGGTAGCTTGGTTGGGGTTACGGAGAAAATGCACGGGGTCAAGTCCTTTTGGTTTCTCGTAGGAGGAACGTCCTGTATACTTAAGAATCCTTTCCTGGGATTTTTGTGATATGGAGGGACTACAAGTTCTTTCCTTGTTTGGAAGCGCTTTCATCGTTGGATTTTCTGGAGCACTCATGCCTGGTCCGCTCCTTGCTCTTGTGCTTTCTGGAACACCAAGTCTTGGCTTTCGCGCTGGTCCTCTGACGGTTGTGGGGCATGCTCTTCTTGAACTTGTCATGGTGGTAGTTTTGGTCTTGGGTTTTGGTCGGATTCTGGGAACTCCATTTGTCCAGAAGTTTATTGGTCTTGTCGGAGGTGCTACCTTGGTATACCTTGGGGTAGATATGTTGAGGTCTTTTAGACGCGTTTCTTTTGAATGCACGGATGGTACGAAGGTACCAAGAAGTATAGTATTTCAAGGGGCAGTAGCGAGCATTTCCAATCCGTACTGGGTTATGTGGTGGGCAACCGTTGGGTTTGCCATGCTTCTTGCAGCAAGCCGTTTCAAGCTCCTAGGAGTAACCGTGTTTTTCACAGGGCATATCCTTGCCGATTTTGTTTGGTACAGTGCGGTTTCCTTTGCCCTTGACCGGGGGAAAAGAGTGTTGAGGAACTCTTTCCTTCGGCTCCTCGTGGGGATATGTGGCGGTGTGCTTATCTTCTTTGGTGGGTACTTCATTGTGGGGGTGGTATAACTATGCTTCGCCTCATCTTCGAACCAGTACCATACCGCCACGAGGAGACAGTGTATATCTATTGGGAGTACGAACTTGAGCGACCGTATCAGCTTTGTCTTGTTCCCTTTCGTGCTCTCAATGCGTTTCTTGAAGAAGCGATAGCGAGAGAAGAAGAGTTTCCAGAAAATATTCGTGTTTCCTTTGAGGATGGTCGTATTCGTGTATGGACACCCTTTGCCTCTTATTCTGAGTATCTTTTTGAGCGCTTAAGCCAGTTCCTTCGAGAGAGGGTACGAGCACTACTTGAAGAGATCATGTTCTGAGGAGAAGGAAGACAAGGAATAGCGCTCCCACGATGATTCGGTAGTATCCAAAGGGTGCAAGCCCTCTTTCTCGAACAAGCCTCAAAAGCACTACACAGGAGAAAGTCCCGCTTCCCAGGGCAGCCATAAAGCCAGGAAAGGCGTCTCTAAAAGAAAGGGCTTCCTGTGCGTGTTTTGCAAGGATGAGGATTACCGCTCCCCCAATAGTGGTAAGGGAAAGAAGGAAAGAAAAGAGCACCGCTTCAGCCTGTTGGAGACCTAAGCCAATCCCTACAAGGATGGTAATCCCAGAGCGTGATACCCCAGGAATAAGGGCAAGAGCCTGGGACAGCCCAATAAGAAAAGCATCTTTGGTGGTTGTGGTCTCGAGGGTTTTATTTCCTCGTTCTCTTACGAAGAGAAAGACGCAACCTACAAAGAGGAGAGTGCCGCTTACTATGAAGAGATTTCCTCGAAACATTCTTTCGACTTCTTCTTCAAAGAAGTATCCAAAAATTCCTGCTGGAATGGTAGCAAGGATGACCTTTCCAAGAATTGCAGGGCGCCTGAGGACACGACTGATGAAAGGAGTAAAAACCAAGAGCACAGCAATCCATGTGCCTCCGTGGAGCAGGACGTCTAAGGATAGGCTTGCTTCCCCAAGAGGAAAAAGTGCCCGAAGAAGGAGAAGGTGTGCCGAAGAGGAAATGGGAAAAAACTCGGTGAGGCCTTGGATAAGACCGAGAGCAATGCTTCTTGTAGTGTCCACGTTCTCACCCTTTCACAAGCGTTTTTCTTATTGTACCCGTAGAGCGCTGAAAGGGTAGATCTTCCAAACCGCGGAACTTGGTAAACTTTGGGGAGAATAGGAATATTTTCCTATTGCCTCGTATTTTTTCTCGGCCTACACTGGGGAAGAAAGTTTGGAGGGTTTTACCGTGGAGATTGCGACTGAGAGGCAAGTTATCCGGGTTTTTTTGGTGGATGACAATCGTTTCTTCCTTGAGGGTTTGACCCTTCTTCTCGAGCGACAAGGAGATTTCAAAGTTGTTGGGGTAAGTCCCCGGGGGAAGGGGCTTCTGCGACGCCTTGCAAGAGTACGACCGGATGTGGTGCTCTTGGACGTATGCCTCGAGGATATTAACGGACTTACTGTCCTTCAAGGTATCGTGCGTGAGCTTCGTACTCCTGTTGTTATGATAAGTGTCTACGAGGAGTATAAAGAACAGGCCCTCAAGAGTGGCGCTTTTGCGTACCTTGTTAAGGGTGGAGACCCTCTGGAGCTCTACCAGGTGCTTCGAGAAGCCGCCCGGAGAAAGTAACGAACCCCTCTTTTTCTGATATACTACTTCTGAAATTGCTTAAAGGGGGGAGATTGGGTGACTCCGGAGGAAAAGTACCAGGTCCGCCTAAAAAGGTACGTTACTGCTCTTCATAACGAAAAACCTGATATGATCCCTATTCGTCCCTTTGTTGCTGAGTTTGTAGCGAAATATGCAGGAGTAAGTATTCAAGCAGCAACACACGATTACCGGGTTGCCTTTGAAGCTTGCCTTCGTTGCGCTGAAGACTTCGATTGGGATGCAGTTGTTCCGAACATGATTTACGTCTGGACCGGTCTTGTCCAGGCAATAGGACTCAAGTACTATGGGATTCCGGGACTTGACCTTCCAGAAAATGTAGCCTTCCAGTATAAAGAGCCCCCAGAGGAAAATGCTTTCATGAAGCCTGATGAATACGACCTTCTCATTGCCGATCCTACCGACTATCTCCTTAATGTATGGCTCCCAAGGGTTTCACACTTCGTCCAGCCTCCTGGGGAAAACGTTACAAAAGAACACAACCTTGCCCTCCTTAAAGGAGGCATGGCCATGATAGAATACTTTAACGCCTTAGGAGGTCTTGTTCAAGAGCTCAAAAAACGCTGTGGTACAGTAGCAGCGATAAGCGGGATGCTTAAGGCACCTCTTGATATTATTGCCGATAAGCTTCGCGGTTACTACGGTCTTGTGAGTGATCTTTACGCACGCCCGGAGAAGGTTCTTGCTGCTTGTGAAGCCCTTATGCCACATCTTTTCCGGATTGCTCTTGATGGTGCGGATCCGGAGAAAAATGTACCCATTGCCTTTTGGATGCATCGAGGATGTGTGCCCTTCATCACGCCAGAGCATTTCCGAAAAATATACTGGCCAACACTTAAACCGATCGTAGAGGAACTTTGGAAACGGGGTCACCAGGTTCTCTTCTATGCTGAAGGGAACTGGGACTACCATCTTGAAACCTTCCGAGAACTCCCCCCAGGAAGCATTGTGTACCATGTTGATAAGGGAGATATTTTTAAGGTGCACCGTGTTCTTGGGGACCGCTTTGCGATTAGTGGAGGCTTGCCTAATGACCTCCTTGCTTTAGGTACCCCTGAAGAAGTCCGGGCGTACTGCAAGCGAATCATCGATGCGGTTGCTCAAGACGGCGGATATATTATGGATGCGGGGGCTATTATTCAGGACGATGCAAAGATAGAGAACGTGCGGGCTATGACGGAGTTTACTCGAGAGTACGGGCAATACTGAGAGGGGGGAGAGTATGGATCGTCCTGGAGTATGTATGGCTTGGGAAGAGGCGAAGAGGTATTTCCCAGTTGTCCAAGGAAATGAAGACATCGTTCGCGACATTTGGGAAAAGATTGAGTACTGGCCTTGGCTTTTTATATGGCATGTGCTTCTCTCTTTCTGAGGCGGTGGAGGACCTTGTTCCAGTGGCTTGCTGTCTCAACGAATACCTACCATGGGTTCCCCCTTGAAGAGGCTCTTGAGGGGATAGCGAAAGCTGGATTTCGTTTCGTTGAACTCTCCTGTGTTATTGGTTGGACAGAGCATTTTCGTTGTGACCGGGCAAACGAGAAGGATCTTCATAACCTCCGAAAGAAAATCGAGTCTTTTGGTCTTTCCGTGGTGAGTTTGAGTGCTCATGCAGACCTTGCCACGGAGGAGGGATGCTCCTATCTCTCTTCGGCTCTTCTTTCTGCTTCTCTCCTTGGGGCACAGGTAGTCAATACAGGAACGGTGGAGCGGGAGGAAAATCTAGAGCTTTTAAAGAGAAATCTCGAAAAGCTTTCAAGAGAGGCTGAAACCTTTGGAGTTTCTATAGGTCTTGAGGTCCATGGAGATGTGTTCTCTTCAGGAAGACGGCTTCGGGGTCTCCTTGAAGAGCTTGGACTTCCTCGACTGGGCATAAATTATGACACTGGAAACGTCATTTTCTATGGAAATACACGACCCGAAGAGGATATACCTTTCTGTCTTCCATATGTTGTTCACATGCATCTTAAGGATAAGCGAGGGGGATACAAGGTTTGGGATTTTCCGCCTCTTGGGGAGGGAATAATTAATTTTCCAGAGATTCTGCGATTTTTGCGCGAAGCTCAAAGGGATATTCCATTGAGTGTAGAGATTGAATTTGACGGTCTTTTCCGCCACCCCCGCTCGTTTGTAGATGCGGCGGTACAGCGTTCCCTTCAGTACCTTAAGAGAATACTGGCAGAGGAGGATATGCAGTGAAACGAGAGGACTTTGTTTTTTTTGACCTGAGGGGGAAGACTAAAAGTACTTCTATTGACCTCCTTTTTCCTGGGTGGAAGGAAGGGGATGAGCGGGTTATCTTTTTTTCACCTCACGACGATGATGCCCTTCTTGGAGCCGGGTATCTTCTCCAGGCAGTTCCTCTCTTTGGTGGAGAAGTTCATGTGGTCGTATTTTGTAATGGTTCTGGTGGATACAGTATTATTGAGCACAAGCATATTATCACTGCCCTTAGGGCTCGTGAAACTGTAAAAGCGTATGAAAGAGTAGGTATCCCTCCTGAGCGTGTGCACCGCCTTGAATATGATGACTACAGTGTCTGGCCTTTTATTGGCTGGAAGCTTCCTTCTGGGGAGGGAACGGTTGCAAAAGTTATTCCTCTTTTGCGGCGCCTTAGAGCAACCCGAGTCGTACTTCCCAATGGGCATCAGGAACATCTTGACCATACGGCAGTCTTTATGATTGGGGCTTTTGATACCCCTCAAGTAGGGGATCCAGTTATGGCTGACTGGGGGGAGAGTGCTCCGGTTCGTTCAATACTTCAGTATGCGGTGTGGAGCGATTTCTCCTTCGAGGATGCCCTTTGTGGTGGAGATGATCTTACGATGCGGGCTAACCGTGCTTTGCAGGCACCATATGAGGTAGAGGAGCGTATTCAGGGAGCAATGCGGGAGTTCCAAACACAGGCGAAGATTGTAGAGGGGCTCCTCGAAGCCCGAAAGGAACGGAGGCTTGGGGAACAGAAGGTCCTTGAAGTGTATCTTGCTTTTGAACCCCGCCCAAAGTGTAATTATCGGAAATACGTCACGAGAGTTCTTGAGATTGAAAAGGAGGGTGCTGTCTGATGCAAAGAGTTGCTCTCCTGGGCTCAGGCTTTATCGCCTCGGTCCATATGGAGGCTTGGAAAAAAATAGATGGTGCAGAGGTTTGTGCGTTCTTTGAAGTGCATCCAGATAAGGCCTTGGACTTCCAAAAAAAGCATGACGTACCTCATTACGATTCTTTCCGTAATCTCCTTGAAAGGGAAAATGTCGATATTGTTGACATTTGCTTGCCTACCTTTTTGCATCGGGAGTACACGGAAATGGCAGCAAATGCGGGAAAACACGTATTTTGCGAAAAGCCCATTGCTTTAACTTTAGACGATGCTCTGGCAATGAAAGATGTCTGCGTGAGGAACGGGGTGTACCTTATGATAGGTCATGTCCTCCGCTTTTGGGGAGAGTATGTCGAGACCAAAAAGCTTCTTGATGCAGGAGTTTGTGGCAAGGTTCGTTTCGTGGAAGCCTTTCGTCTTTCGGTGACGCCAGTGTGGTCTGTTGGGGGATGGATTCTTGATCCCCGCCTCAGTGGTGGGGCATCCCTTGATCTCCACATTCATGACCTTGATTATGTGAATTGGCTTCTTGGTGAACCTGAAAAGGTGTTTGCTCAAGGTATCTGTTCTGAGAAGGGTTCTCTTGATCATATCACTACCCAAGTTCAGTACAAGAATGGTGCATTAGCAATGGTTCAAGGGGGATGGATGATGCAAGGTGATTTCCCCTTTACCTGTGGGTTTCGGGTAGTAGGAGAAAAAGGGGTTCTCGAGTGGACCTTTCGAGCAGGGGTGAATATTGAGGAGCGGGGGAAAGCCAATCCTGTGGTTCTATACCGGGAGCATGAAACGCGAAGAGAAATCCAAGTTCAGGCGCAGGATCCTTACCGAGCAGAGCTTCAGTATTTCCTGAACTGTGTGGAAAGAGGAACACCGCCAGAGCTTGGAACTGCGGATCAAGCGATTCTTGCTTTGAGAGTAGCTCTCGCTGCCCAGCGTTCTGCTTTGGAGGGAAGCCCGGTCATTTTATGAAGTCGCTTCGGAAAGTCCTGCTTGTCGAAGACGATGCTCTATTGCGAGAGCGGTGGGAGAACCTCTTGCGGGACGAGGGGTACTACGTCATTTCTGTTCGAGACCGTAGTCTTGCGTTGAACTGTCTCGACAGAGAAGAGATTGACATTATGCTTGTTAAAGAGGAAGTTGTGAGCGAGAATAGCTTTGAGCTTCTTGCCTTTGTTCGGCAGCATTTTCCTGACATGGTTATCGTTGTTACTGGGAAGGAAGAAAGCCCTGCGCGGGTTCGAGAGTTCTTGGCCAAGGGAATATACGAATACCTTTCTCCACCCTTCACGCCGTCGCGAATCCTCTCTGTTGTCCGTCGTGCTGATGCCCATCTTGCGCTCCTTGAGGAAAACAAAGACCTTCGGCGCAAGTTCACGCACCGCTTTTCCTTTGCTGGAATCACGGGAGTATCTGAAAAGATGCAGCGCATTTTTAACCTTATTCTCCAGGTTTCTCAAGTAAAGCGTCCTGTTCTTCTTGTAGGAGAACAGGGAACTGGGAAAGAGATGGTTGCTCGAGCGATTCATCGCTATGCTTTTGGGGAAACAAAGCCTTTTGTCAAAATCCTTTGTGGGGCAACACTTCATGAGTTTCCCCAGGATGCAGTGCAACGCCTTGAAGAAGGAACACTCTATTTTGAAGATGTTCACCTTCTTTCTCTTCCCTTTCAGGCAGAACTTCTCGAGTTTTTAGAAGAACAACGCTTTGGAGGAAAAAGTGGAAATGTTCGTATCATTGCCTCTTCAGAGATACCCTTGGAAGAAAAAGTAGCACAGGGTTCCTTCCGTAACGACCTCTATTACTTTTTGAGCGTTATAAAAATCGAAATTCCTCCCTTGCGAGAGAGAAGGGAGGATATTCCCTTCCTTGTGGACCAGTTTCTTCGAGACATTGCTGAGGAAACTGGGCGGGGTCCAGTTCGCATTGATCGAGAGGCTTTAAAGATACTTATCGAGTATGATTGGCCGGGAAATGTGGTCGAACTCAAGAACACCCTTGAAGGGATAGTTATTCTCTCCCAAGGTGATGTCATTACTCCTGAAGATATTCCCGAGCACATCCGGCGGGGAAATATTTTCAAAGAGGGGGTTATCGGTATACGCCTTGGGACTCCCCTTAAAGAGGTGGAGAAACTCCTCATTCGGGAGACTCTTCGGGCGCATCGCTTCAACAAGACCAAAACAGCTCAGGTCCTTGGGATAAGTCTCCGGACACTCTATCGAAAAATTGCAGAGTACCATCTTGGAGAGGAAATTCCCCAAAAGGTGTAAAAAATTTTTTGACTTTTTGTCAAAGGAAAGGTGTTCTTCTTTGTCGTTTTGGCAAATATAAGAGGAGAATTTTTGCCAAATTGGCAGAAAACTGACCTTGACCGATGTTGTCCTCTCTTGCAATGTACCCAAAACGGAGTACAATAAGAGGCGCAGCTTGGAAAACACACCGAGAAAGGGGTGAAGCACCATGAAGATTAAACCACTTGGTGACCGGGTTCTTGTAAAACGGGTTGAAGAAGAGGAAGTGCGGAAAGGGGGAATTATACTCCCTGACACAGCAAAAGAAAAACCGCAACAGGGTCGCGTGATTGCCGTGGGGACAGGTAAAATTGATGAGAACGGCAATCGCAGACCGCTTGAAGTGAAAGAGGGCGACCGGGTTCTCTTTGGAAAATATGCTGGCACTGAGGTTAAAATTGACGAAGAAGAGTATCTTATCATGCGTGAGGACGACATTCTAGGAATCATTGAGGAATAGAAAGGAGGTAGGAGGTTATGGCTAAGCAGATTCTCTTCCAGGAAGAAGCACGGCAAGCAATATTGCGTGGTGTTAAGACTCTTGCTGATGCGGTGAAAGTGACTCTTGGTCCAAAGGGGCGTAACGTCGTTATAGAAAAGAAGTTTGGATCTCCAACGATTACCAAAGACGGTGTAACCGTAGCAAAAGAAATTGAACTCAAAGACCCGAACGAGAATGTGGGAGCACAACTGGTAAAAGAGGTGGCCTCCAAGACCAGTGATGTTGCTGGTGACGGAACCACTACGGCAACAGTTCTCGCCGAAGCCATCTTCCGGGAAGGTCTTCGAAATGTTGCTGCAGGTTCAAATCCCATGCTCCTGAAACGAGGTATCGACAAAGCTGTAGATGCTGTAGTAAAAAAGCTCAAGAGCATGGCTAAAGAAGTAAGCGATCGCAAGGAGATTGCTCAGGTTGCATCTATCGCTGCTAACAACGATACATCCATTGGTGACATCATTGCTGATGCTATGGAAAAGGTTGGTAAAGACGGTGTTATCACTGTTGAAGAGGCAAAGGGTCTTGAAACTACTCTCGAAGTGGTGGAAGGATTGCAGTTTGATCGTGGATATCTCTCTCCGTACTTCATCACCGATCCTGAACGAATGGAATGTGTTTTGGAGAATCCATACATCCTGATTTATGAGAAGAAGATTTCCTCGGTACGGGACCTTCTCCCGCTCCTTGAAAAGGTTGTCCAGAGAGGAAGACCACTCCTTATCATCGCTGAGGATGTAGAAGGCGAAGCGCTAGCTACACTTGTTGTCAACAAGCTTAAGGGAGTTTTGAGTTGTGCTGCTGTGAAAGCGCCTGGTTTTGGTGACCGCAGAAAAGCCATGCTCGAGGACATTGCCATCGTCACTGGCGGTCGATTCATCTCTGAAGACCTGGGTATCAAGCTTGAGAATGTTTCCATTGAAGACCTTGGTCAGGCACGAAAGGTAGTCATTGACAAAGAAAACACCACCATTGTTGAGGGTGCTGGAAAGCGGGAAAACATCGTTGCTCGTATGAACCAGATTAAGAAGCAGATCGAGGAAACTACTTCTGACTACGATCGGGAAAAGCTGCAGGAACGTCTGGCGAAAATTGCTGGTGGTGTAGCGGTTATCCGAGTGGGTGCAGCAACGGAGGCAGAAATGAAGGAAAAGAAGGCTCGCGTTGAGGATGCTCTCCATGCAACCCGTGCAGCAGTGGAGGAAGGTATCGTACCTGGTGGCGGTGTTGCGCTTATCCGTTGTATTCCTGCTATTGATGAACTCCAGCTTGAAGGCGATGAGAAGATAGGTGCGCTCATCGTAAAGAAAGCCCTTGAGGAACCAGCTAAACTCATTGCAGAGAACGCGGGTGAGGAAGGCTCTGTCATCGTTGAACGAATCAAGGCTTCCGACAATCCAAACTTTGGTTTCAACGCTCTCACTAGTGAGTTTGTTGACATGTTCGAAGCAGGTATCATCGACCCAGTAAAGGTAGTTCGTACTGCACTCCAGAATGCAGCAAGTGTTGCCTCTGTTATGCTCACCACCGAGTCCGTCATCACTGAAATTCCAGAGAAGAAAGAATCTTCTGTACCTCCTACACCAGAGTACTGATAGGGGAGTATAATAAAGGAGAGAGGTCGCCCGGTGAGAGCGCTCTCACCGGGCGACGTGTTCATGGGGGTGGTAGCAATGCCCATCTATGAGTATCAGTGCCTGGACTGTGGAAAGGTTTTCGAAGAGTGGCAATCCTTTAGCGACAAACCTGTGTCCCAGTGCCCATTCTGTAAAGGGAGAGTAAAGAGGCTTCTTAGCAAAAATGTTGGTTTCGTCTTTAAGGGGAGTGGATTTTACACCACAGATTACCGCTTGGGAAGCTCTACCTCCTCAAGCTGCAGCTCTTGTACGTCTACGAATTGTGCAGCCTGTGGGAGCTCAGGCTCTTCAAATTCAAGCGACAAAGAGAAGTCATGAATTTCTTCGGGTACCTTCTCATTATTGGCGTGCTCCTTCTTGTGGGTATTTTCTGGGGGACAAAAAGGAAGGGTGCTCAGGTATCGGTTGCTGAATTCTGGCAGGAGAAAGAAAGGGAGTTCGGGGAAAAGCGCATCCTCTCGAGTTTCGCTCGTTACATCGGAGGCCATCCCCGTTTTGAGAACATGACGGATGGCCTCTTGTTTTTAATGTCGAAAAGTCTTTGGTTTGAAAATTTTGAGAAGGGACCAAATATTTTTGGTTTTGCTCCCCCTTTTGAGAAGGTTGTTTTCCGCATCCCTCTCCACTGCATTCGGAGTGTTGAATCTGTTTCTGAGAAGGAAATGATTGCAAGCGAGTTTGGTCCTCGTCTTTTTCGCTTCCACCGATTAAACCGTGCTCCAGTATATCTTGGGGTCCGCTATGTTGATGAGTGGGACAAAGAGCACACTCTCTATTTTGACAGTATGGTTGATATAGCCACCTGGCAGGAAGAGCTCGACAAGGCAAGAGCTTCATACGTCCCCGAGGAGGAACACAAACAGGAGGGCGTTTGTCCTTCTTGTGGAAAACGTGTTGCTCCTGATTTTCTTCTCTGTCCCTATTGTGGAAGAAGGCTTTCCTGAGGTGCGTTGTGCTTAGGGGCTTTCGTGTTGGACATCGGGAAGACCTTCGCCTTGCTACCGGGTGTACCGTGTTTCTCTTTGATGTGCCCAATGTGGCGGTGGCTTCTGTCTGCGGTGGTGCTCCTGGGAGTCGCGAACTCCCAACGCTCTTTCCCGGTCGCCTTGTTCCTGGAGTTGATGCCATTGTTTTGAGTGGAGGTAGCGCCTTTGGACTGCGCTGTTCTGAGGGTGTGGTAACTTTTCTGCGGGAGCGAAAAAGGGGATTTGCTACCAGAACTACTCCGGTGCCTATTGTGGCTCAAGCGGTAATCTATGATCTTGAGGTTGGAGAAGTTGCTTTTCCCGAAGCCGAGTGGGGGTATGAAGCAGCCCTGCGGGCTGACACTACTGTACGTGAGGGGACAGTCGGTGTAGGAACGGGAGCAACGGTAGGGAAAAAGTTTGGAATGCAATGGGCAATGAAGGGAGGCTTTGGAGCAAGTGAGGTACGTCTTCCGGAGGGTTCCATATGGGCCTTTGTGGTCACTAATGCCCTGGGAGATGTTTATGACCCGAAATCGGGAACGCTTCTTGCTGGATCCCGAGGAGAAAATGCTGAGAGAGCATCTTTTCCCTCCTTTAACACTACTTTGGCAGTGGTCATTTTTGAACTTTCCCTTCTCCGGGAAGAACTTCTAGCGCTTGCCTCTTTGGTTCACTCAGCTCTTGCCACCTGTATCCGTCCATTTGGTACGCTCTATGATGGTGATGTCCTTTTTCTTGTCGCCCTCGGGAAAAAGCAACCGAAGGACTATCTTCTTCTCGTGCAGGGAGTGTACGAAGCAGTAACCGAGGCCGTCATCAACTCGGTGAAAAAGGCGTCTCCTCTTTGCGGTATTCCATCGTGCATAACGCAGTAGGGTAAGCTATTGACCAAGAGATAGGAGAATTCCCTGGATAATCGTCCTTTCCTCAGGTTAGTGTTCGTGGTGTCTTGCCCTTACCCTGAGGGCGGTTCCCTCGATTGTATCTTTGAGTAAACCCTCTTCGTTTCTGCGACGATTGTGTGTATTCTTGCTATAATAGGGAGGATTACAGGAAGGCTTTTCATTGAGTTTTTTTCAGAGGATATCCTGACGTTATGGTGAGAAGTTCTTTTTCTGTAGCGTTTTCCCACCTCTCTGGATGTTTTAGAAGGCGGTGAAGTCCGATTTCGATTCTTGTCATTGATGTTGGCAATACCCATACGACTTTTGGAGTCTTTGAGGGGAAGAAGCTTCTTGCTCACTGGCGGGTAGCTACTTCATCTCGTCGTACTGCTGACGAATGGGGGTTTCTCTTCCGCTTCTTGATGGTGGAGAAGAGGATTACCAAAAGAGCTCTGAAGCGAGCTGTCATTTCCTGTGTTGTTCCCCCTGTTCTTGATGCTTTACGGCAGCTCTTTGGAGGGTTATGGGACATTCCCTACCTCATTGTGGGTCCTGGAGTGAGAACTGGTCTTTCTATTCGCGCTGAAGCAAAGGAAGTTGGCGCTGACCGCATCGTGAACGCTGTAGCTGCTGCAACACTTTATGGGGGGAATCTCATCATCGTTGACTTTGGAACAGCGACAACCTTTTGTGCTGTAACGGCAAAAAGAGAGTACCTTGGAGGAGCTATTGCTCCGGGCATTGGTATTTCCTGTGAAGCTCTCTATGAAAAGACTGCGAAACTCCCTCGGATAGACGTGGAAGTCCCCGAACGCTGCATCGGGCGCAATACGGTAGAGGCGATGCATGCGGGAGTCTTTTTTGGCTATATTGGTCTTGCTCGCGAAATTGTACAACGTATGAAAAGAGAGTTTGCTGAGGATGCCCGGGTCATAGGTACTGGGGGGTGGGGCATGTTCATTGCCCGGCATTGCGATTTTATTGATATCTTTAATCCAGTACTTACCTTGGAGGGATTGCGGATTATCCATGAGCTCAACGGTTCTTGAAAACACTCCCGAAGTTGCCATTGTGGGGGAACACGCAAAGGTTCGAGGGTCTTTTGTAAGCAATGGGACTCTTATTGTTGAGGGAGTGTTCAATGGTTCAATCCAGTGTCCTCGCCTCATAGTAATGGAAAGGGGGGAGGTCGCTGGTCTTGTACAAGCAGATGATGTGGAGGTTTGGGGAACCGTCGAAGGGTTTACACGAGCTGGGAAGATAGTATGTCGGAAAACAGCTCGAGTTTTGGGGTGTGTGATGGTGCAAAGTGCTGCTCTTGAACCGGGAGTGGTTCTTGAGGGAGCAATTGTTTTTGTGAAGTCTGAGGGTGACGAAAATGAAGGGGAAAAGGGTCGTGAGTGTGAGTCTGGGTTCCTCAAAGAGGAACCATCGGGTAGAAATTGAGCTTTTGGGATGCCGATTCGTGGTTGAGCGGATCGGCGTTGATGGGGATAAGAAAAAATTTGTTGCGCTTCTCCAAGAACTTGATGGTCAGGTTGATTGTTTTGGGCTTGGGGGTGCGGACCTCTATCTTCGGGCAGGGCGGTATCGATATGAGGTAGTTGATGTAGCCCGCCTTGTCTCTGTTCTTAAGAAAACCCCTATTGTTGATGGGGGAGAACTTAAGGAGACCTGGGAACGGGAAGTTCCTCGCTATCTCGAGGAGGAAGAACATATCCCCCTGCGGGGAAAAACAGCCCTTATCATGAGCGGTATGGATCGATATGGCCTTGCCGAGGGACTCTCATTGATAGGATGCCACCTTCTCATTGGAGATATGCCTTTTGCCTTGGGAATTCCAATTTTTTTACGAAGTCTCTGGACTCTCCGTTTCCTTTCAGTGATGATGATGCCGGTTTTGCGGCGTCTTCCAATCGATTTTCTGTATCCTACGGGGAAAGCTCAGGAGGAGCCAAAACCCCGTTTTCCGTGGGCATTCCAGAGGGCAGACATTGTGGCAGGAGATTTTCTCTATATCCGGAGATTCATGCCCGAAAATGTCCAGGATACAATGATTATCACCAATACCGTAACCCCTGGGGATATTGAGGACCTCAAAGCGAAAGGGGTGGCTCTTCTTGTAACCACAACACCTGAAATGGGAGGAAGGTCTTTTGGAGCCAATGTGCTCCAAGCAATGTTTGTCGCACTCCTTGAAAGGCACCCGAAGGACATCCGTCCTGAAGAGTACCTTGCGCTTTTACGGGAACTCAACATACGCCCGCGAGTTGTACGTTTGAAGGAGGTGGAAAAATGGAAACGCTAAGCTTTGAGGAAAAGAAGAAAATTGTGGAGGAGACTATCGAGAAGTACATGAAATATCTGAATCCAGGTCTTGCGCGTCTTTACAAGTTTGCCAACCTTACCACGGTGGAGTGGAGGGGTGCAGGGGCAAAGGTATTTGATGTCTTTGGAGAAGCGTACATCGATTGCGTCGGGGGATTTGGGGTGTTTAATGTAGGGCGAAACCATCCAAGAGTTGTGGCCCGAGTCATGGAGCAGCTGCAACTCCTTCCCCTTTCCAGCCGAACCCTCTTCAATAAGCACCAGGCAGACCTTGCTGAGATGCTTGCTCAAGTTACCCCTGGAAATCTCCAGTACTCCTTCTTTTGTAATAGTGGTGCCGAAGCTGTAGAGGGAGCACTGAAACTTGCCCGCATGTACACAAAGCGGAAAAAGTTTGTGTCTGCTTTGGGAGGCTTCCATGGGAAAACTTTTGGAGCCCTGAGTGTTTCGGGTCGCGAGGTATACAAAAGACCTTTTGAACCTCTTCTTCCTGGTACAGAGCAGGTTCCCTTCAATGACCTCGAAGCTATGGAAAAAGCTGTCGATGAGGATACTGCAGCAGTCATTCTTGAGCCAATTCAGGGTGAGGGTGGAGTCATTCTTCCTTCTCCTGAATATCTCCAAGGGGTTCGGGAAATATGCACTAAGAAGGGGGCTCTACTTATTCTCGATGAGGTCCAAACAGGTCTTGGGCGAACGGGGAAAATGTTTGCCTGTGAACATTACGGTGTAGTTCCAGATATTATGACCCTTGCGAAGGGTCTTGGTGGGGGAGTTCTGCCTCTTGGAGCTTTTATAAGTACAGCGGAAATCTGGAAAGTCTTTGAAGAGAATCCCTTAATGCATAGCTCTACTCTTGGCGGAAACCCCCTAAGTTGTGTGGCTGGTATCGAAACCCTGAGAGTTCTCCAGGAGGAAGACATGCCTGCACAGGCTGCAGAGAAAGGAACATATTTTCTTGGTAGGCTGAAGGCTCTCCAAGAGGAGTTTCCAGACATTATTCGAGAGGTTAGAGGTCTTGGGCTCCTCATCGGGATGGAGCTTTTCGTGGAGGATGCGGCGTCGCTTCTTGCTATGGAGATGGCCCAAAGGAAAGTTCTCGTTGCCTATACTCTAAATAACCCCAAAGTCATCCGCTTCGAGCCACCACTCACCATTACCTATGAAGAAATTGATGTGGTTCTCTCCACTCTTTATGAGTCCCTTACGGGAGTGAGGGCTATAATTCAAGAGATTGGAGCGTAAAGGAGGGGTTTTTGTGGCCCGCATTGCTGTGTCTTTGCGTATCCCAAAAAATGTCGAGGTTGTGTATGAAAAGGCAAAGAGCATCGAGGCCCTTGCTCATTTTCTTCCAGATCTTGAAGAAGTTCGAGTTCTGAAGCGTGAAGGACAGGAAGTTGAAAGTTTCTGGAAAGGGAGGTTTCAGGGTCGGGAAGTAAAGTGGACAGAAAGAGACATCTGGGATGACATGAAAAAGGAGTGTCGATTCTTTGCCTTGGAGGGAGACTTTAAGAAGTATGAGGGGGCGTGGCGTTTTCGGGAAGACGATCCTTCAAGTACCTTGGTAGAACTTGAAATCGAATACGACCTTGGGATTCCTCTTGTGGGAGCCCTTATTCATGCTTTTCTCAAAAAGAAGATGGAGGAGAATGCTCTGGCTATGTTGCAAGCGCTTAAGAAGGCCCTTGAGGAGGAGTAACCTATGGATAGTTTTGCCTTCATTATCCACGCCATGAGTGTAGAAGACATCAAGCGACATATTCCTTTATTCCGTCCTCTTCCACCCTCTTGGGTAGAGTACCTTGCTTCTCGCATTCCACCCTTTGTTCTTTCCCATGTTCGTGGAGTGCGATCGGCATACAACGGAAAGGAAATTGAAGGGTGGTTCATAGGTCTTCCTATGACTCCACGAGCACTTCTTGAGTACCCCTTTTCTTTTGTAGCTGACCGTATTCGCCGCTGTGGTTTTCTTGCAGAGAAAAAGGGTGCAGGAATCATTGGGCTTGGAGCCTTTACCTCTGTGGCAGGAGATGGAGGCATCACTGTAAAGAAAGGTCTTCGCATTGCAGTGACCACAGGGAATAGTTACACTGTGGCTACCGCCCTTGAAGCACTCGAGCTTGCTTGTGCAAAGATGGACATTGATCTTGCGAGCGAGACAGTGGCAGTAGTAGGAGCCACTGGGTCTATTGGCAAGGCCTGTGCGCTTATTCTTGCTGAACGGGGAAGGAAAGTGCGCGTTGTGGGGCGGGACCCCGAGAGGGTGGAAAGAGTTCGAAGGGAAGTTGCATCAGTGAGTTCGTATCCAGTTGAAGGGTTTGTAGATGTGGAGGAAGGCATTAAGAATTGTCGGGCAGTTCTCACCGTGACTTCAGCTATTGGCAGTATTATCGAATCCTCTTGGATTGCCCGACATGCCGTAATCTGTGACGTTTCTCGACCAAGGAATGTTGCTGAAAAGGTAGCAAAGGCTCGTAGGGATGTTTTGGTTATCGAGGGTGGCGTTGTGGATGTACCTGGAGAACCAGACTTTGGTATGGATTTTGGATACCCTCCTAAAAAAGCCTACGCTTGCATGGCAGAAACTATGATTCTTACTCTTGAAGGACGCTTTGAGGATTACACTCTCGGAAAGGAAGTAGACGTTGCGAAGGTAAAAGAAATTGAAGTCCTTGCCCGGAAACATGGGTTTAAAGTCTCGGGTCTTCGAAGTTTTGGAAGAGAGGTTTCTGAGGAGGAAATCGAGAGAATAAAGAAGTCTAGGGTTTCTGTGCTATAGCTTGCATGATTCCTGAGAGGTTGTTGCAGTGCCTATACCTAGAATAACCGCATGTCAGGAAAAAAGAGGCTTTGGTCTCCCTTAAGGAGGAATTTCCCTTCATACTCCTACTTTTGTGTTCCTTAGATGGCGATGCATTAGGGATGCCATCCTCCTAGGGAGAAAAGAAAAAGCGAGTATTGCCCTTCCTTTGAAGGCCAAAAGTCTTAGCTTTCCACAAAGGGTTTTCCTGTAGAGGGATCACAGAGCGAGAGTCTTGGAGACTAAGGAAAACTTTGTGGAGAATCCTGGAATAAGTGTGTTCCCTTGACTCGAGGTTTACTCTTTTCCCAGCAACGTTACCTACCGCGGTGACAGAGCTATCTCGAACACTACTTCGTTTCTCTTTTGCGTTTAGAAGGATACCTGTGGTGTGAAGACCGCTGTGGATTATAGGAGAGGAAAAAATCCTTGTTGACAGGAATGCTTCGTGGTATAATGGAAAATGATAATACTTCTCATTAAAGGGTGAAAATCCTTGCAAGAAGGGTGGAGAGAGGTTTTCCGCAGTTTTAACAAGAGGGTAACGCCCTCCCGATACGCCATCGTAGAGGTTTTTGAGGAAAAAAAGAAGCATCTCTCAGCAGAGGAGGTTTATGAGTGTCTCAGAGCGAAAAAGAAAAAAGTCGGCATTGCGACTGTGTACCGAAACTTAGACCTTTTCCAACGTATGGGCATTCTCAGGAAAGTGCATTTTGGGGATGGAAAAGAACACTACGAGATGGTTCCCCAAACGCCGCAGCATCATCATCTCATTTGTAAAAGGTGTGGGAAAGTAATAGATTGCGAAAACACCGGACGAGAAGAGGGAGAGTTTTTTGCGCACCTCAAGGATGATTTTGCAAAGAGGTATCGTTTCTCTGTAGAGTCGTATCATGTTTACTTTTACGGGTTGTGTGCTTACTGTCAGAACAAATCGTAGTCAAGGGGTGTGATCTTGTGGAAGAAGTACGCTCACTGGTTGAAATGGAAACAGGAAGCAAAGGTGAAATTGTCCATATCGATGGTGGCGAAGGGATGGTGAGGAGGCTGTGGGTTCTTGGGGTCATACCTGGGAAAAAAATAGAAAAGGTAAGTTCCATTATCGGCAGGGGGCCGGTTGTCATTCGGCTAGGACAGCAGGAGATAGCCCTTGGTCGGGGGATAGCTCAGCGGATTCTCGTAAAGGTCGAGCGTTAAAACGCATCGTTCTTGCTGGAAATCCAAATGTGGGGAAGAGCGTCATTTTCACTCAGCTGAGTGGAATTTATGCCTTCTCCTCGAATTACCCTGGAACAACTGTTGATTTTGTACGGAGCCATGTCGAACTCCAGGGCGAGCTCTTTGAAATCGTTGATGCTCCAGGAACATACTCTCTTGAAGGGACAGCCGAGGCAGAAAAAATTGCTGCCCGTCTCGTAGAAGATGCGGATATCGTGGTGAATGTCGTTGATGCAGGAAACCTAGAACGGAATCTTTACCTGACCTTTGAGCTTATGGAGAAAGAGAAACCTATGGTAGTGGCTCTTAACATGTGGGATGAAGCAAGAAAGCAGGGTATTGAAATTGACCTTGAAAAGCTTGAAAAGATTCTTGGTGTTCCGGTTGTTCCCGTTGTTGCTACCACTGGGGAGGGGATTCGGGACCTTCTTGCTGCACTTTCGAAAGCACGGGTGTCCCATCCTGTGTCCTCAGATCACGCGCGCCGCTGGGAAGATATCGGGAAAGTCATTACCGAGGTCCAAAAGTTCTCCTACCGCCGCCTTACCTGGCGGGATGCTTTACAGCGGATAACCATTTTACCTGGGATAGGGTTCGTTTTTGGCCTTTTCGCCCTTGGGGGGATTTTCTTCGCAGTTCGCTTCATTGGGGAGGGACTTATTGAGTACGTTCTTGATCCCCTTTTTCAGGGGTATTATCTTCCCCTTCTTGAGCGACTAAGTGTACTTCTTTCCCGATACCCTCTCTGGCACGAGGTGTTTCTTGGGAAGCTTATCGATGGCCATATTGATTTTGAAAGGTCTCTTGGTATCCTCTCAACAGCGGTGTACGTCTCTTTTGGGGCTGTGCTGCCTTACGTTTTGGCTTTTTACCTTATTCTTGGGATTCTTGAAGATATAGGATACCTACCTCGTCTTGCAGTATTTCTCGATGGGTTTTTGCATCGTCTTGGACTCCACGGGTACTCTGTAGTGCCTATGCTCCTTGGATTGGGATGTAACGTCCCTGGTCTTATGGCGACACGGGTTCTTGAAGACAAAAAAGAACGTTTTATAGTTGCCACCCTTATTACTGTTGCTATCCCCTGCTCGGCGCAGCAAGCCCTCATTTTTGGTGTTCTTGCTCCTTATGGTATTACTCCTATCCTTGTCGTGTATGGGACGCTCCTTGTGGTTATGATCTTTCTTGCGCTGCTTCTTAAGTATTTAGTTCCAGGCTTCCGGTCTCCTCTCGTTTGTGAAATTCCCCCATATCGCCTTCCCCTTCCCAAGGCTGTTTTCTCGAAGCTCTGGATTCGTCTGCGAGGATTTCTACGAGATGCGCTTCCCGTCGTTTTTCTTGGGGTTTTTGTGGTGAACCTTCTGAGTCTTTCCGATGCCTTTTCATACCTTACAAGGATTATCAGTCCTTGGGTGGCTCATGCCTTGGGTCTCCCTCAAGAAGCGCTTCTTGTTATTGCTCTGGGAATCCTTCGGAAATATCTGGCCATGGGGCTTCTTTTGCCTCTTGGGCTTTCGGTGAAGCAACTTGTGATTGCCAGCATCGTCCTTTCCCTCTTTTTCCCATGTGTTGCTTCCTTTGTGGTGTTTCTCCGGGAATTCGGTTGGAGGAGACTGTTTGTAGCGATAAGCATCATGCTTTCTTTTGCCTTTTTGGTGGGGAGTTTACTTAATCTCCTTCTCTGAAGGGGGTTGCTGAGATGCGTCGGTATTTCTTTGGAGATGTGGGTTGTTTCTGCTTTGGGATGCACTTCTTTCCAGGTTTTGGTCCTCGGTGGTGGACCTTTACCCGGGAAGAAGAGCTTGAAATGCTTCGAGAAGAGGCAGAGTTTCTACGCCGGAGGCTTTCCTGGATTGAACGGCGTATAAAGGAACTCGAGGAAGAAAAAGTCTGATAGCTCTTTTCTTTGTTTCTTTGCGGTAGTGCAAAATTGCAAGAGTTTCAGGAGAGGTGATTTTTTGTGCTCATCATTGTCCACGGTGGTATTTGTGTTGAGGAAATTCCAGATGTCTTTGAGCCTTTGTATCGGGCTTGTCTCACAGGAATGAATGTCTTGCAAGAAAAGAACGCAGTTGATGCAGTAGAGGAGGCGGTAAAAGTTCTTGAGGATGACCCTCGTCTCAACGCAGGAACGGGGGCTTTTCCGAATCTTTTAGGAGAAGTCGAGCTTTCAGCAAGCATCATGAAGGACGACCTTTCTTGTGGTGGGGTCGCGGCCATCAAGAATGTGCGACACCCTATTTCTGTTGCCCGGGCCGTTATGGAAAGAACCCGGCATATTCTTCTTGTCGGGGAGGGAGCAAATCTTTTCGCGCGCCTTTTGGGGTTTGAGGAGTACAATCCTGTTGCTGAGCTTACCGTAAGGACCCTTAAAAAGTCCATTGAGAGGGCCTCACAGGAAAGGGACTCCATTTACCATTACTATCTGAAGAGGGCTCGTGAACGTCTCCGAAGGCTGCATCTTGGAACGGTGGGGGCTGTAGCTTTAGATGCCTCTGGGCACATTGCAGCTGGAACCTCAACGGGAGGCATTGAGATGCAACTCCCAGGGAGGGTCGGTGATTCCCCTATTATTGGGTGTGGAACATTCGCCTGGGAATGGGGTGGAGTCTCCATGACTGGAGAGGGAGAGGGTATTGTTACACTTGGTCTTGCCCGAAAGATTGCAGAGTGGATGGAAAAAATGTCCGCACAAGAAGCAGTCAACCAAGGAATGGAGCTTGCCCGTAGATTTGGCGTTGTTTGTGGAGCTATTGCTGTAAGAAAAACTGGGGAAATTGGCTTTGGAGAGTGTGGAGGAAGACTTACCTTTGGATATTTTACCGAAGGGATGGAAAGCCCCCGCGTTTTCCCACCGAGTAGTTGACGTTTGTGGGGAAAAAAGGGTATAACATGACCAAACCTTTAAGGAGGTGGTTGTATGAAGAGGTTTGTGATTCTTGGTGCGGTGGTATTGGTTCTTGTTTTTGCTTTCTCTGCATTTGCTGCTGAGCCTATTAAGGTTGGAGTTGTCATGGGTCTCACTGGTCCGTGGGCCTCTATTGATACTCCAGCGTTGAACGGAGTAAAGCTTGCAGCAGAGGAAATTAATAAAGCAGGAGGGGTTTTGGGGAGACCAATTGAGCTTAAGGTGGTGGATACAAAGGCTGATGAAGGTGAAACTGTTGCCGCAGTTATTCGCCTTATCGAGAATGAAAAAGTTTCAGCGCTTGTTGGATATTGCGATACCCACTGGGTGAATATTGCCGCACCCTTAGCTCGTGAATACGGCGTACCCTTTATTACTCCGGGAGCGACTCATCCTCGCATCCCTGAGCGGACTGGTGCCTGGCTTGCCTGTTTTGGCGACAACGCTCAGGCCGCGGTCATTGCTGAGTACGCAGTGAAGGACCTTGGTCTTAAAAGAGGGGCTATTTGGGTAGATACGGCGGTAGACTTCAGTGTTGCCGTATGTGCTTACTTTGCCGATGCCTTAAAGTACTACGGGGGCGAGGTTGTTTACGAAGACTATTTTGAGACGAGTTGGACAGACTTTTCAAGTATGGTTGCTCGTCTTAAGGAGTATCAGGATCGGGGAGAAGTCGACTTTGTGTACGTTGGAGCTATCCCCGGGAACTGTGGGCTTATTGTAAAGCAAATCCGGGAAGGCGGTGTTACCATCCCCATCTTTGGTGAAGATGGCTTTGATACGCCACTTCTTGTAGAAACTGGTGGAGAAGCCGCCGAGGGTGTGGTCTTTGCCACGCACATGTCTCTTGAGGATCCAAGTCCCGTGGTACAAAAATTTAAGAGCGATTACCAGGCAATGTTTGGCAATCCCCCAGAAAACGCTTTTGCTGCTCTTGGATACGATGCCATGAAGCTTCTTGCCAAGGCTATTGAAATTGTTGGTACCGATGACCCCAAAAAGATTCCCGAAGGTCTTGCCCAGATTAGGGATTTCCAAGGCGTTTCTGGAACTATTTCCTACGAAGGTGGAAGCCAGGTACCGAACAAATCTGTGGCGGTCATTGAGGTGAAAAACGGGAAGTTTGTTACCGTAAAACAAGTTGCCCCTGCGTATCTCCCAGATCCGAAGATTGCAAAGTGAAAGGAGGTCTGGGGAGGGCTAAAGCCCTCCCCTTTTTGCACTTCGATGGGTGAGTGGATCCTTGAAGTTGAGAATCTGTGGAAGCATTTTGGAGGCCTTACGGCGGTCAGTGGCTACGAATTGAAGCTTCCTCGAGGGGCAATTTACGGGCTTATTGGCCCAAATGGTGCGGGAAAAACTACGGTTTTCAATCTTATAAGTGGTGTTTTAAAGCCTTCGCGAGGTAAAATCTTCTTTAAAGGGAGAGATATTACCCATCTTCGTCCTGATGCGATTGCTGCTTTGGGGCTCACACGGACTTTTCAGAACCTACGTCTTTTCCCCTCTCTCACTGTTGA
This sequence comes from uncultured bacterium, assembly GCA_937922705.1. Classification (GTDB taxonomy): domain Bacteria; phylum Atribacterota; class Atribacteria; order Atribacterales; family Caldatribacteriaceae; genus Caldatribacterium; species Caldatribacterium caloriphilum. The sequence continues at coordinate 59,102 of CALAIW010000002.1, forward strand.
AGAGAACCTCAAGGTTGCTGCGCATGTACACGCCCGGTGTGGATTTGTACCCACGCTTTTTTGTGCCCCCTTTTTCTTCCGGGAAGAAAAAGCAATTGAGCGAAAAGTCGATGCGATGCTTGAACGCTTTGGGATGCGTGAATTTCGAAAAGAACTCGCCACGAATCTCCCTTATGGGCTGCAACGAAAGCTGGATATTGCTCGTGCACTCATGACCGAACCAGAGCTCATTCTCCTTGACGAACCGTCAGCGGGAATGAATACCAAAGAAGCCGAAGATTTAGCTCGTCTTGTGGTAGAAATGAAACGCGACCTTAGTCTTACCATGGTTATTGTTGAACACCGCATGTCCTTCGTTATGGGCCTTGCCGAGGTTATTCAGGTTCTCGATTACGGTTCTATCATTGCTGTGGGAACTCCTGAAGAAATTCGTAGAAATCCTCGAGTTATCGAAGCCTATTTGGGGACAGGTGATCTTGTTGCTTAAGCTTGAGCGAGTTACAGTAAAGTATGGCGTGATTCCTGCAGTGTGGGAACTTAACCTTGAAGTTCGTGAAGGACAGATTGTGGCGCTTCTTGGAGCGAATGGGGCGGGAAAGACCACAACGCTTAAAACCATTGTTGGGGTTCTCCGACCGGCAAGTGGCCGGATTTTTTACAACGGAAGGGATATCACCATGCTTCCTGCACCCCAACGTGTCCGCATGGGGATTTGTCTCGTTCCCGAAGGGAGAGGGATTTTTAACCGTCTGACCGTTCGAGAAAATCTCCTCCTTGGAGCGTATCACAGAAAGGACCAGGAAGAGGTGCTTAAGGACCTTGAGGAAGTGTACCGCCTTTTCCCCCGTCTTAAGGAACGAGAAGACCAAATTGCCGGAACGCTCTCTGGTGGAGAACAGCAGATGCTTGCCATAGGAAGAGGTCTCATGTCTCGGCCGAGGTTGATGCTCCTTGACGAGCCCTCTCTTGGTCTTGCCCCCCTTATTGTTCGGGAGCTTTATGCCCTTATTCGCAACATTCGGGAGAATGGCGTGACCATTCTCCTTGTGGAGCAAAGTGCTCCCATGGCGATAGGGATTGCTGATTACGTATATGTTCTGGAAACAGGGGTGGTCAAGATTTCTGGCACTCCTGAGGAAGTGGAATCTCTCGAAGAGGTAAAAAAAGTCTATCTGGGGGGATGATATGCTTTCGCTTTCGTACTTTCTCCAGCAGAGTATGAATGGTGTTATTCTTGGGTGCATTTACGCCCTTCTTGCCCTTGGAATGACCGTGGTTTATGGAATCCTTCGACTTATCAACTTTGCCCATGGGGCCCTTATTACCCTGGGGGCCTTTTGTGTATATTTCGTCTTCTTTCGTCTTGGTTTTCCCTTTGTGGCTTCGATTTTTCTGGTTCTTGGATTTGGGGGGCTTATGGGCCTTATTCTTGATTTTGTGGCTTACCGAAAGCTTCGGGGAGGACCAGAGGTTGCACTCCTTATTACTTCGCTCGGGTTTTATACCTTTATTGAAAACTTCACCAAACTCCTTGTATCACCCCAGCCCTATGCCTTTAAAACCCCCGCTTTTCTTGCTACTCTTTACCGAACACCTTTTCTGACTTTTCGGATTGTAGACATTTTTATTATCCTCTCGTCCCTTGCCATAATGCTTTCTTTTCACTTTTTCGTAAAGCGGACAAAAATGGGTATCGCTATGCGGGCTACCTCCGAGAACCTTGAGATTGCCAATCTTATGGGGATAGAAGTCAATCGAGTGATTTCAGTTGCTTTTGTTCTTGGTTCGGCGATCGCTGCCTTTACGGGGTTTCTCTGGGGAGCAAAATATGGGCAAATTTCTTATGATATGGGCTTTCTGACGGGGGTCAAGGCATTTGTGGCTGTTGTCGTTGGGGGGGTAGGAAGCGTTCCGGGTGCTATGCTTGGTGGATTCGTTCTTGGGCTTGCTGAGATTCTTTCTATAGCCTTTCTGCCTACCCGTTTTGCAGAGTATCGCGATGGAATCGTTTTTGCCATTCTCATCCTTGTTCTTCTTGTGCGTCCTTCAGGGATTATGGGGATGAAGGAAGAGGTGCGGGTATGAGGAAAGAGCTCTGGTTTGTCATTGGGGGACTTGTGCTTTTTGGAGCACTCTTTGTAGCTGAGCGCACACTGAATCGGTACATTTTGCATATCCTTGTCCTCATGGGGATTTACTCTATTGCTACCGTAAGTCTCAATCTTACAAACGGATATACTGGTCTTTTTTCCTTGGGGCATGCGGCATTTATGGCTATTGGTGCATATACCTCAACTCTCCTTACTTTTCCTGTTTCCTTGCGAGAAGCCTATGAGCTTCCTCGTCTCCCATGGTTTCTCGGAGGACCGGATGCTTCCTGGCCTTTTTTCCCTGCCCTTCTTGTTGGGGGAGCTTTGGCAAGTTGTGCAGCTCTTCTTGTAGGTGCCCCGGTTTTGCGCCTTCGGGGGCATTACCTTTCTGTGGCTTCTCTCGGCTTTATGGTGATTGTGGTGACTTTTGCCAAGACCCTGAAGAATATAACCCGGGGACCAATGGGTATAAGCGCCATTCCTCTTTACACTAACCTGTACTGGACGTTCCTTTGGCTCCTCATCACAGTGTATGTGGTGTGGAGAATTGTTCATTCCCGCTTTGGTCGGGCTATGATGGCCATTCGGGATGATGAAACTGTGGCTCAGGTTCTTGGAATTTACCCTATGAAGTACAAGCTCTTTTCCTTCGCTGTGGGAGCGTTCTTTGCAGGAGTGGCTGGCGGACTGTACGCCCACTTTACCAAAGCTATTCGCCCTTTTGAGTTTTCTTTTGCCATGACTTTCCAAATTGTTGTCATGCTTATCGTTGGTGGTATGGGGACAATGAGTGGGCCAATTGTTGGAGCAGTGCTTCTCCTTACTCTTCGCTATGCGTTGAAACCTCTTGAGGAACATTTAAGACTTTATGGATTCATTGAACTCGTATATGCACTACTCCTTATTCTTGTCATGCTCTGGAAACCAGAAGGTCTTATGGGTAGAAAAAGAACCGCCCTGAGAGAGAGAAAGGAGGAGAAGGCATGGGCCGAGTTTTCCATTCCGAGATGACCTATGTGGATTTCAAAGAGGGGAGCTTTGATAAGGCTATTATAGCTGTTGGCTCAAGCGAAAATCATGGGTTCCATCTGCCTTTTGGGACTGATACTCTTGTGGCCCAGGCCATTGCCCTTGAGGTAGCAAAGAGAGTCCCAGGAATGCTGGTTCTTCCACCTCTTTACTATGGCGTGAGTTTCCACTACGATGCCTTTCCTTTTACCTTGACCCTTCGACCGGAAGTCATGGTAGAAGTTCTTAAGGATGTTTTCACCTCTTGTATCAAACAAGGAATCTCTCGCATCATTATTATCAACGGTCACGATGGGAACATTGCTCCTATTGAAATTGCTGCTCGTTCTGTAAAGGTAAGTTACCCCCATGCCTTCTTGGCTTGTCTTCCTGCCTGGTGGATAACGGCTGGAGAGCTTTTACCTTCGGGAACTTTTGAGGTGTGGGGAGGACTTGGGCATGCCGGGGAGGGGGAGACCTCCATTGTTCTCTACCTTTTTCCCGAGCTCTGCCACATGGAGGAGGCTCGAGGTGTAGTGCCGGATCTCCCAGAAGGGCTTGAAATCAAATGGCGGTTTGAAGAACTCACGCCCTATGGGGCCACTGGGGACCCGAGAAAGGGAACGAGAGAAAAGGGAGAAAAAATGTTCCAAGCACTTGTCGATTATGTGGTGCGTTTTGTCGAGGAAATGGAGAAGCGAGGGTGGAAATATGGCGAAAAGTCCCGTGTTTGAAAAAGGATGGACTTCTCGTGCCTTCCCCTGGGCTTCCATCGAGAGTATCGACTGGTGGGATGGAAAAGAGGTTGAACTTCGAGGATGGTTGGCAAACCGCCGTTCAAGTGGAAAAATTGTCTTTCTCATTATTCGAGACGGAACAGGCTTCATTCAGGCTACAGTTGCTTTAAATGAGACTTTTTCGAGGGAAGATTTAAAGTTCTTGGAGCGTCTTCCCTTTGAGTCTGCTCTCCTTGTACGGGGGAGGGTAAAACGGGAACCTCGAGCGCCTTTCTGTGGATATGAACTTGAGGTTCAAGGTGTGCGGGTTCTTTCTATTCCTCAAGAAGAGTACCCGATTCAGAAGAAAGAGCACTCTGTCGAATTCCTCATGGAGCACCGCCACCTCTGGCTTCGCTCTCGAAAACAAAACGCCATCCTCAGAGTCCGTAATGCTGTTATCATGGGAATCCATGAATTCTTGCAAAAAGAGGGATTTATCCTCATCGACCCTCCTATCCTTACTCCTGCTGCTTGTGAAGGGACAACAACGCTTTTTGAACTCGACTATTTTGACCTTGGAAAGGCGTATCTCTCGCAAAGTGGACAACTCTATATGGAAGCGGCTTGTATGGCTTTCGGAAGAGTATACTGTCTTGCTCCAGCCTTTCGTGCTGAAAAGTCTAAAACCCGTCGCCATCTTACTGAATTCTGGATGGTGGAGCCTGAAGCAGCCTTCTTTACTTTTGAAGACAATGTAAAACTTCAAGAGCAGCTTGTCTCCTTTATCGTCCAGAAAGTCCTTGCTGAGTGTTCACGGGAGCTTGAAGTACTTGAGCGAGATATAAAGCCGCTCGAGAGGGTTGTGCCACCATTCCCCCGTATTTCGTACTCTGAAGCGATAGAGATTCTCCAAAGAAAAGGGTTTTCCATCCAGTGGGGTGATGATTTAGGTGGGGATGAAGAAACGGCCATTTCCGAAGAGTTTGATCGCCCCGTTTTTATCCATCATTATCCCAAGGCTATAAAAGCCTTTTACATGCAACCAGATCCTGAAAACCCTGATCTTGTCCTGAACGATGACCTTATAGCTCCAGAAGGATATGGAGAGATTATCGGTGGAAGTGAACGTATTTATGACCTTGACCTTCTTGAGGAGCGTCTTCGAGAGCACAATCTTCCTCGGGAAGCTTTCGAGTGGTATCTTGATCTCCGCCGCTTTGGAACGTGTCCTCACTCTGGTTTTGGTCTTGGGATAGAACGAACGGTTGCCTGGATTTGTGGTGCTCACCATATTCGAGAGACTATTCCTTTTCCTCGCCAGATTTATCGGATTTATCCATAGCATGATCTATTTACAGAATTTTTGCCAAGCTACGTTGACACAAGGTCTTTACCGTGTTACCATGCTTTTGGGTTTGCGCAAGCCCTGAATTTTCTTTTTAGGAGGTTTCAGTTTCAATGCCAACTGGGAAAGTTAAGTGGTTCAGTGCAACGAAAGGGTACGGGTTCATCGAGTCTGATGAAGGTGGAGACGTTTTCGTGCACTATACGGCAATTGAGGGAACTGGCTTCAAGACCCTTGAGCAGGGACAGGCAGTGGAATTTGAAGTTCAGCAAGGCACGAAAGGCCCTCAGGCAGTGCGAGTAAGAAAGCTCTGAAATCCTCGAAAAGGGGAGCCCCGACGCAGCCGCGTCGGGGCTTTTTTGTTTTTAGCTTGCAGTTTCCGCTTGGAGAGCGGAGTTTGCAAAGAGAGGTTGGTGAAAGTACGCCTCCGTTACATAGCGACGCATCATTCGGTGCGCGTTGAAGTAAGGAGCAACCTTGCTAATGGCATTTTTCATGAGTTGCCGCCAGTGATCTTTCTGAGTGTAATAGAGAGGAAGGATAAGGTATTCAAGCTTGTTGTAGAAGTCGTCGATTTCTTCCTCAAAAAGTTCTTGTGAAGTCTTTCCTGTGTCGCTTTCTGGCCCGATGGACCATCCTGTGACCCCTTCTATGTGCCCTTCTATCCACCAGCCGTCGAGGACGCTAAAATGGAGCACTCCATTATGAGCGGCTTTCATACCACTTGTTCCTGAAGCTTCAAAGGGTCGCATAGGGGTGTTAAGCCATACATCAACTCCTGCAACCATTTTCCTCGCGATTTCAAGATCGTAGTTCTCAAGGAAGGCTATTTTGATCTCCGAACCAAGTTCCCGTGCAAGGCGGATGATTTCCTGAATACATCGTTTCCCCTCCCAATCCTGGGGATGAGCCTTTCCAGCAAAGATGAATTGAAAGGGTCCTTTACGACGAATCTTTTTGAGGCGTGTAAGATCAGAGAAGATGAAAAGAGGCCGTTTGTACGCAGTCATTCGCCGGGCAAATCCGATGGTAAGCACATTTTCTTCCATTTCCACTCCAGTTGTATCCTTCACAAGCTGGAGGAGTTTTCGTTTTTCCTCTTGATGGGCTTTCCAAATTTCCTCATCTGGGATAATGTCAGCTCGGGAGAGAAAGCTTGGCTCGTAGGCCCAGCCAGGGATGTATCGATCAAAGAGGGCTCGAAAACTCTCGCTTGTCCAGGTAAAGCTATGTACACCATTGGTAATCGAGTGAATAGCATACCCGGGGAACATATGGCGAGAGACCTCGCTATGGCGGCGAGCAACACCGTTGACATATCCGCTTAGATTCAGGGCAAGAAAGGTCATGTTAAGGTGATCTTCGCCTCCATACTTCTTAAGAAGGGGGAAGGGAACAACTTCCTCAAGGACCTCCTGAACAAGGTCGTAGGCGAATTTGTCATGCCCAGCTTCAACTGGAGTATGGGTAGTAAAAACACAACGGGCACGGACAAATTCTGGGTCAAACTGAGGACTTTGACGAAGGAGTTCAAGAGTGATCAAAGCAGCATGTCCCTCGTTTATGTGGTATTTTCGTACTTCGAAACCCAAGGCCCTTAAGATTCTCGCTCCTCCGATACCAAGAACAATTTCTTGTTTTAAACGGTAACGACGGTCACCTCCGTAAAGAAAGTCAGTTATTGTGCGATCTTCAGGAGTGTTCTCAGGGAGATCCGTATCAAGGAAGATCACAGGTACGATGCTCCCAATAAAGCTTCGCCAGAAGTATACCCAGGCACCTACAGTAACCTTACGACCCTCAATAGTTACAGTAACTTTCTGGGGAAGGGGGGTAAGGATTTTCTCCACTTCCCACTCCATGGGATGCTCGACTTGCCAACCTTCAGGGGTGATTTCTTGACGTAAATAACCTTTGCGACTTACAAGGGTTACTGCTACAAAAGGAATGGAGAGGTCCGCTGCAGAGCGCACTGTATCTCCAGCAAGAACACCAAGACCACCACTATACGTTGGGATATCGTTGAAAAGGGCGATTTCCATCGAAAAGTAGGCGATAACCGGTTCTCTCTTGAGCTGCTCAAAAATTTCCATGGAACTCCTCCTTCCTATTTTCCCGTAGACCCAAGGCCCCTTTCGCCACGACGAGTAGAGGAGAGGATAGAAGCTTCTACAATACGCACTTTAGGGATTTCGCGCAAAGCTCCCTGAGCGATGCGGTCACCCTTGTGGATGTGATATGCTGCATCCCCAAAGTTGAAAAGTCGCACTACCCAGCTTCCTCGATATCCTGAATCGATTGTTCCGGGATGTACCATTATGCCATGGTGGATTCCCATACCACTTCGAGGACGAATGACCACTTCGTACCCCGGGGGAAATTCCGAAGCAATTTCAAGGTCAACAACGGCACTTTTTCCCGGGGGAATAGTGACGTCACAGGGGCTAAAAAGATCAAAACAGGCATCATCATCATAAGCAAATTGCGGAAGTTTTGCTCGTTCGGTAAGAAGTCTAAAACGTATTACGACTTCTTTTGCCATCGTGGTCTCTCCTTTTTGGTAATATTATACTGGAAGGATATGCGATGAAACAAAAGATGCTTGCTCAGCTCCTTTTTCTTGTTTCCTTGGTGTGTCTTGCCTACGAAACCGTTCTTTTTCGGCTTTTCACTTTCTTTTTTGGGTACCATTTTGTTTCACTCCTTGTTGCCTTAGCTACTCTTGGTTACGGAGCTTCTGGCGTTCTCTCCCCATATTGTCCTCGCTCTTTCAAGAATATGGCCTCTTCTCTTTTTCTTGGTGCTCTTTTGGGGAGCAGTGTCGCTTTTCTCTTTCTTCCCCTTGATGTTTATGAGTTTTTTGTACGTCCTGTGCAGTGGGTGTACCTGGGTTTTCTTCTTTTTGTAACTTTTCTTCCTTTCTTCTTCCATGGTCTCCTTCAAGTCACCGCTTTTGAGTTATTTCCCGAGCTTTTTCCTTCTTTCTATGCTGTGAATTTTGCTGGTTCGGCGCTTGGGGTTTTGGGAGCACTTCTTCTTCTCTCTGTGTGTAACGAGGTTCACGCTCTTTTTGTCCTTATTGTCTTCCTTGGGCTTTTTGTCTTAGAGGGAAGAAAACGTTTCGTGGTTTTTGGGCTTCTTCCTCTCCTTTTCTTTCCTCTCCGTCCATTTCTTTCCCCTTATTCTCCCTCCCGAGCGCTCTTTACTCTCCCTGAGACAAAACTCCTCAGGGTGTACCGTAATCCTGCAGAACACCTTGAAGTTTTTGCCACACCCTATCAGAGGGTCGGATGGGGATTAAGTCCTCTTTTTCAGGGTATTCCTCCTGAGAGCTTGACTCTTGTGCATGACCATACGGACGTTTCCCTTTTTCCCCGGACGGTTACGTCCCATTTCTGCGAACACCTCCTTATAGCTCTTCCTTTTTCCGTGTGTAAACCAGAGCGGGTTGTTATCATCGAAGAGAAGGAAGGTCTTGCTGTGTACACGGCGTCTGTCTTGGGAGTTTCCAACATCGATTTTGTGACTCAATCACCACTTTTTGCTGCTTTCCTGAGAGACTATGTCCCTTCTTTTCCCGCCAAAACACATGTTGCTTTTCCTCGAAAGTTTGTGGCTGCACGAGAGTTCTTGTGGGACTTGTTTGTTGTTCGAATTCCTGTGGGAAGAGCTACAGTATTTCCGGGAAGCTTTTCTTTTGTGGAGGATTTCCTCTTGACGGTTGAGGGTGTTCAAGACCTCTTTCGGGCTTTAACTCCTGAGGGAGTCGGAGTCTTTTCTCTCTTCCTTCAAAATCCTCCTTCGGTCCTTCCAAAACTCGTTCTCCTCCTTCGAGAAGCTTTGGGAGAGATGGTAGTTCGAGAGCAGCTCATTGTGGTTAAGGGTTTGGATTTTGCTTTGGTTCTTGTTAAAAAAGTTCCATGGAATGAAGAGGAAAAGAAGGCAATTTTTCAGCATGTTCGGGATTATTCCTTCGATATAGTATATGGACCTTGGGGAGAGGAGGAAGTGGAAAGGATTTTCCAAACGGGAAAGCGATACTACCAATCTGTGTGCAAGGCTTTGGAAGGGAGGAAAGACGAGTTTTTTGATTTACGGCCGTCTTGGGACAGCCGGCCATATTTTAGAAACTTCTTTTCTTTCAGAAACTTACAAGGTGCTCTTGGAGAGGTAGGTAAGCGCTGGCTTCCTTTTGGAGGAGCGGGCTTTCTTGCCGTGCTTGCTGTCCTTAGTATCGTTGGTGGATTTTCGATGGTGTTTGTTCTCCTCCCCACTTTCTTAAGAAAGCGGGGTTTTTCGCTACCACGGTTTCGCTTCCTCCTTGGAGGGGTTTGTACTGGTGTAGGGTTCATGGGTATAGAGATTCCTCTCTTCACGTATCTTGGGATGCTTATTGGTTTCCCACTGTATTCCTTTTCTTTTCTCCTTAGCATTCTCTTTGTTTTCTCAGGACTTGGGAGCCTTTTGGTCTTCAAAGCAGGTACTCGCTTTCCCAAAGGTATTTTCCTGGGCCATGCTATTTTCCTTCTTGCCTGCCTTTTTGGACTGTACCTTTTGCGAGGTGCCTTAGTGAGGCTTTCACCCCTTATAAGCCTTTTCCTTGTTTCTCCTTTCCTCGGTGTTTTAGGATGCTTTCTTGGCTTTCCTTTTCCTCTCCTCTCTCAAAGCGTGCGAAGGTTCGCTCCAGATCTTTTTAGCGAAGTCTTTGCCTGGAATGGTTTCTTCTCAGTGATAGCCTCGCTTCTTGTACATCTTATGCTTGTTTTTTGGGGACTCTGGAATACTTTTCTTGTAGCGCTTGTCGCTTACTCTCTTTTCTCTTTGCTATTGTACCCTTTTTTCTCTCGTTAGAGGGACAAAACGCACTGCGCCTAAATCATGCGTGACAATGCCCTCCTTTGTTTTCTCCACCACAAGGAGGCTCTGAAGGCTCCAGGGAGGGCCGACAGGGATTACCATCCTCCCACCCTCTTTAAGCTGTTCAAGGAGAGGAGGAGGGATGTGGTCTACTGCACAGGTAACAATGATTCCATCAAAAGGGGCGTATTCTCTCCATCCAAAGTACCCATCACCCCAGAGGACAAAGATGTCTTTGTATCCGAGAGCAACGAGGCGCTCCCGTGCTTTGTCAGCAAGAGCCTTGATAATCTCCACAGTATATACCTTGCAGCCCATCTCGCTAAGAATCGCTGCCTGGTATCCTGAGCCTGTGCCAACTTCAAGAATTGTGTCCCCAGGTTTAGTTTGGAGGCTCTCAGTCATGAGGGCTACAACATAAGGCTGGGAAATTGTTTGTCCATAGCCTATAGGGAGTGGTGTGTCCTCATATGCAAGCTTTTCAAGGTCTTTAGGAACAAAAAAATGGCGAGGAACGCGGCGTAAGGCTTCAATGACCCTTTCGTCAGTGATGCCTCGGTTAATAATGTCCCTTTCGACCATTCTCTCTCGAGCTTGAATGAAAGGGTCTTCTTGTGAGAAGGCGAAGGCGGTAAAGACGTAAAGAATGAGGGAATAGAGAAAAAGAATTTTTCGCATCTCCTCATCTCCCTCCACAGAGCGTGGTAGAATAAAGCCATGATACAAGATTTCCTTTTTCACAGCCCAACACAGGGAGCGCTTGATTTCGAAAAGGTTGTTGCTTCACTTTTTGCCTTTATTCGGGAGGATCCAGAACGCCAGTACCGGATTATTATTGGGACTGATTCACGGGATCTCCAGGAAGACCCACCCGTCCGGGCGTTTGTGACAGCACTCATTGTCCATCGTGTTGGTTTTGGGGGGCGGTACTTCTTTAGAAGGGTATACGTGAAGAATATTCGCTCTATTCGTGACGTTATCTATCACGAGGCCTTTCTCTCTCTCCAGGTTTCTCAAAGACTTGTGGAATTTCTCCATCATTTTCCCGGAAACCACCTTTCAAATTACAACGTGGAGATTCACATCGATGTTGGCCAGAACGGTCCTACCCGTAATCTCATTCGTGAGGTTGTGGGCATGGTTGAGAGTATGGGTTTTGTGGCTAAGGTAAAGCCAGAATCTTTTGGTGCTTCCCATGTTGCCCATCGTCATACCTGAACTTTTACCCTTTCTAAGGCTTTTTCTATGAGAGGTTTGATAAAGGTATCAATGCTTTCGTCGTTATCCTCGCAGGAAACCCCTTTAAAGAGAAACCAGTCCTCTTTATGTTCTACAGTCTCGTGGGGCTTCAAACACACGAGTGGTCCTAAGGTTTCAAGTTCAAGGAAGCGGTGATCTGTGTAGACTTCGAAAGAAGAACCCATATCAGGATAGGGTAACGCAGGATGGTACGGAGCGTACTTCACAAAGAGGTATCCGTCAAAGAGATATGCCCCCCAACCGAGGCTATTGCTAAACCCTGCTTTATTTGGAGAGGCGTTTTCAGGGTCCTGACGCAAGGTGACGTATTTACGTCCCCACCTCCAGCGGGGATCAGACATATTGGTGTATCCCCAAAGCACAAGAGACCGTACAGGGAGAAGGTTTTCTGACCAGCTTTGGTGAGGCTCTTGAGGGATGATGGCGATTCCCCCTCGTTCCATCACTGAGAGTGCCCAGGGAGCAAGTTGCACTGACCAGACTCCTCGATTGGTAAGGCGATGCAGAACAGCAAGGTGGTTCCCTTCTGGATCCATGCTAACCTCAACCTCTTTCTCAATCCCTGTGAGGGATTCGGTTTTCTGAGTAAAAACACCACCATGCTTGGTAGGAGTGAAACGAACTGGGTCGTTATCGGGACAATAGGAGCGAGGACGAGCCTCTGGTGCATGCCACAGACGGTGGCCTCCGAAAATATGCCATTCTTCTCCCCCCGAAATACCGCATTCTTCCTCGATGATCCGAAAAACGTTTTTCTCTCCTACGAAACCAAAGCAGAGGATCCGGGGCCCGACATCAGTAGTCACCACAACCTCAATGGTTCCATTCGTGATGCGAATGTTGTTTGGCCATCCCCAAAGGGATACTTTCTCAACAGTAACCATGAGCGGTCCTCCTTTCTTAGGGGTACTATACCATGGGATTTTTTGAAGAACAACCTTGACAGGAAAGAAGAACCTTGGAATAATGCTTACCAGTTCGATTGGGATGGTAGACAAAAGGGGATGAAGAGAGTGAGGCGATGGATACTTTGGGGAATTTTGGGGATTGTTATCTCCGTCTGCGGATGGTATGTTGTTATTTCTTTTCCCAGAGTGTATTTCGAGAAAGATTTTACCCTTAATGACCTCCAGAACCGCCCTTTGCGTTTGAGTCGTTTCGCTGGTCAACCGATTGTGCTGTATTTCTTTTCCCCTCGTTGTAAAGACTGCAAAGAAGAAACTCCGTGGCTTAATGAGCTTTACGCAACTTACCGGAAGGATGGATTGGTCGTTATTGGCGTGGGTATCAGGTATCCTGAGGAGATTAGAAAATTTGTAAAAGAACAGGAAATTGAGTATCCTGTTGTTGTTGACGTGGATCTCGCGGTATGCAAGGACTTTGGGGTCTTCTTTCTCCCTCATCTTGTCTTCATTAATCGTCAAGGGAAAATTGCTGCAACTGTAACTGGCAAGGTCTCCTTGGAGAAACTAAAAGAGCATCTTGGGAGCATACTCTGAGAGTTTTGTTTCTTTAGAAGTTTCTGCACTCCAAAAATCGAAAAAATTTTTCGTAAGTTGTTGACTTTTGGTAATTTTTTGTATACTTTAGTTGTCGTGAAGCCCTTTTCAAGGGGTAACTCGACTATCTTTAAGGAGGGATGTAGCTGTGAAGAAGTTTCTTGGTAGTTTAGTGGTCCTTGTGTCTCTTTTTGTGGTTGTATCCCTTGCAGCTTTTGCTTCTGTCAAAGATGTGGTTATTGAAAAGTCGTTCTATGGGTTCACCAAAGATGGGACTCCGATCGACCAATACACCCTAGTTAATGCTAATGGAGCAATGGTCAAAATCATTAACTATGGTGGCATTGTTACAGAGCTTTGGGTTCCAGACAAGGATGGTCTTTTGAGAGATGTCGTCCTTGGTTTTGATACCCTTGCGGAATTCGAGGGGCCGAACGATCCGTATTTTGGTTGCATTGTCGGACGTTATGCCAACCGCATTGCTCAAGGTCGCTTTACGATTGATGGAGTTACATACCAGCTTGCTTGCAACGATGCGGGTGGAGCCCGCCCCAATATGCTTCATGGGGGTGTCAAGGGTTTCCAGGATGTTGTGTGGAAAGCGATTCCAATGAAGACTCCTGAAGGTCCTGCGCTTCGCCTGAAATATCTGAGTCATGATGGAGAAGAGGGTTTCCCCGGTAACCTCGATGTTACTGTAACTTACACCTTGACAAATGACAATGCTTTAAAAATTGAGTACATAGCTACAACAGATAAGCCCACCGTTGTCAACCTTACGAACCACGCCTACTTTAACCTCGAAGGAGAAGGTTCGGGAACTATTTTGGATCACGAGCTCATGATTGTGGCTGACAATTACACCCCTGTTGACAACAATCTCATTCCAACTGGTGAAATTGCGCCTGTTGCTGGAACGCCGCTTGATTTTCGTGAACCTCATAACATTGGTGAGCGGATTCAGGCCTTTGCCGAACCCCCATTTAAGGGATATGACCACAACTTTGTACTTAACAATCAGACTGGAGAGCTTGCTCTTGCAGCACGAGTAAAAGCTCCGGGAAGTGGTATAGTTATGGAAGTATATACAACACAACCTGGTATCCAGCTCTACACTGGAAACTGGCTTGACCTTAAGGGTAAAGGCGGTAAGTATTATGGACAGTATGCAGGATTCTGTCTTGAAACGCAACACTATCCCGATTCCCCGAATCATCCAAACTTCCCGAGCACTTTACTTGCGCCTGGTGAAGTTTACAAACAGGTAACTATTTATAAGTTCCTTGTAGAGAAATAGCTCTTAAGTAGTGGGCCTCTTTTCCTCCGTGCCCCCTCTGAGCTCAGAGGGGGCACGGATTCTCCTTATAAGAAATGAGTTGTCTTGGGGAAAAATCTCTGGTAATATGAAAGTAAAAGCGCGCTGTACTCTAAACATTAAGAAAGGGTTTTGCTCAAGTGGGTAAAAAAGTTACTATAAGAGACATTGCGAAAGAGCTCAATGTTTCTATAGCTACCGTGAGTCGAGCTCTAAGTGGAAAGGGTAAAGTGAATCCGGAGTTACGGGAAAAGATCGTTCGAAGAGCGAGAGAGCTGGGTTATGCCTTTCCCGGAATGTTCTCCCTTTCCCAGCCAAAAAAGATTGTGCTTCTTTTCCCACAAGATGCCTTCTTCTGGGACAAGGTTGAAGAGGGTGTCAATGATGCGGTTAATGCTTTTGCCCCTCTTGGAATCCATTTTGAGGTGTATCGAACAAGGGGACACAATCTTTCTGAGCAAACGGCAATTCTTGAAAAGCTTTTGCGGGAGGAACAACACATTGACGGTCTTGCTATAGTTCCTTCTGACCTTACTCGTCTTGATTACTTCATTAATGCCTTTTTCATTCGTGGTACAAAGGTCGTTACTTTTAATGTTGATGCTCCGTTGAGTAAGCGTATCTTTTATGTGGGGCAGCATGGCGGTGAAGCGGGAAGGATAGCGGGGCGCATTTTCCAGCTTCTTTTGGGTAACAGAAAAGGAGCTATCTGTACCTTGACAACGCACAAGCAGGCACCTTCGCACGTTATGCGCTGGCAAGGCCTTACTGATTTTGTTCGGGAAAGGAACCTACCATACGATGTGTCCCGAGTTATCGAAGTAAAGGACGAGGAAGAAGCGTATCGGGTGGTTAAAGAAGACCTCCTTAAAGAGGAAGAACTCTGCGGAATTTTTGTGAGTACGGCCTTTGGAAACTGTGGAGTTGGGCGGGCCCTAAAAGAGGTAGGCAAAAGCGGTGTTGTGGTTGTAGGGAATGACCTTGCAAAAGAGTGGGAGACTTATTTGGATCAAGGCTTTATTGACTGCTGTCTCTACCAGTATCCTTACTTGCAGGGCTTTTTGAGTATCGCTTTTCTTGTACAGCATCTCCTTTTTGGTTTTACCTTAAACGTATCTACTCTCTATCTTCCTACTGTTCCTGTTTTTTCGGGTGTGACTACAGGCCAAAGTGTGCAGAACTTCGAGCGACTCCTTGGTCGCACTCTCATATGGGAGTTTGGAAAAACCCCGCATAGTGTGCTAGTCCCTGGGGGAGAATCGTTGTGACTGCGAAGGAGAGAGTCATCACGGCGCTTTCTCATGAAGAGCCTGATCGTGTACCTGTAACGGCAAGCTTTACTCCAGAGTTTGCCAAGCGTCTTCGAGAGTACCTTGGCTTACCCCCCGAGAGCATAAATCCCCATGGTGGTATTGTTCATGACCTTGAGGAAGCTCTTGGCCTTGACATTATTCAATATTCCGTGGGGATTGCAAATTCTTATTATGCTTCTTTAGAGGATACTTATATCTGCGAGTGGGGTATTACTTGGAGACAGGTGGAGTACGAAACGCCCTTTGGGAAAGGAAAGTACACCGAGATTGCCCAGCACCCTTTAGCTCTAGACGAGTCTATCTCCACCTATGTGCCTCCTGACCCCCACCAAGAAGAACTCTATGCACCACTTCGTGGAGTTCTTGACCAATATGGTAAGGAGTACTTCATTTTGGGGGTCACTGTTTGTACGATCTTTGAAGGTGCTTGGTACCTCCGTGGTCTTACTCAGCTTCTTGTAGATATGGTGACTGATGAAGAAAAGGCTAATGCTGTTTTGGACATTCCTTTTCGTTTCCATTTTGAGGCAGCGAAACGCCTTGTTGCCATGGGGGTTGATGGAATATGGCTTGGAGACGATGTGGGAACGCAGCGAGGAATGCTGATATCTCCTGATCTCTGGCGCAAGTACTTGAAGCCTCGAATGGCGATAATTTGCTCTGAGCTGAAGCGTCTCAATCCTAACATCTTCATTGCGTATCATAGCGATGGTAATATCGAACCTATCATTGATGACCTTGTTGAGATTGGCATCGATGTCCTGAACCCGGTGCAGCCCAAGGCTATGAATCCAGTGGCCTTGAAAAAGCGTTATGGCTCGAAGCTCTCTTTTTGGGGAACGATTGATGAACAAGAAACACTTCCCTTTGGGACTCCAGAAACTGTGCGACGCGAAGTTCAGGAACGCATCCAAAGTCTAGCTCCGGGTGGAGGTTTCATTATCGCTCCTACCCACCATGTGCAACTTGACACTCCTCTTGAGAACTTTTTTGCTTTTCTTGAAGCGGCGAAAACGTATGGAAGGTATCCTATTTACGTATAAAGGGGGTGAGAGAGCAAGAAGTTGCAGAGTTCAAACCTTGTGGAATTGTGGGGTTCCGCGAAAAACTCTGAAGGGAGGGAAACTGAATGAAGCGGAATCGTCTTGGAATGTTGGGGTTTGTGGCGTTTCTTTTGGTAGGGAGCCTCTTTACGTCGGTAGCTTTAGCCCAAGAGGAGAGTCCCTTTAAAGATATTACCATTCGTTTCTTCTGCGGTGGGCCTCCGGGATGTCCATTTGCCAGCGTTGTGTATCGTGGTGCTCAATTAGCCGAAAAGCTTATGGGTTGCAAAGTGGAGTACGTCTGGTCCAACTGGGACCCAGAAACAATGGTACGCCAATTCAAGGAAGCCGTTGCAGCAAAGCCTCATGGAATTGCAGTTATGGGTCATCCAGGGGATGACGCTTTGCTCCCGCTTATTGATGAGGCTTTCGCTCAGGGAATCATCGTAACTTCCCAAAATACCACTCTTCCCAGAGCAGAAGAGAAGTACAGATCTCGAGGGTTTGGTTACGTTGGGCAAGAACTTTACGAATCGGGACGTCTCCTCGGAAAAGGTTGTCTTGAGCGGTTCGACTTGAAAGCTGGAGACCGGGCTATGGTTTGGGGTCTTCTCTCGCAACCAACCCGAGGTCTTCGGACCAAGGGTGTTATTGATGCTTTGAAAGAAGCAGGGCTTGTAGTTGACTACCTGGAAATTTCTCCTGAGGTTAATGCTGATGCTCCTCTTGGTGCTCCAGTGTTTGCAGGATATGTCTCTTCACATCCTGATGTGAAACTTGTTGTAACCGATCACGGTGGACTTACTGCTACTATGGAAACGTACTTTAAAGCCGCAGGGAAAGGCCCGGATGATATTTACGGTGCTGGATTTGATCTTTCTCCAGCTACCCTTGAGGCAATGCGAAAAGGGTACGTTGACCTCATTCATGACCAGCAACAGTTCTTGCAGGGATTCCTACCGATTGTGCAACTCTGTTTGAGCATCAAGTACAAGTTTGCTGGGCTCCATATTGATACTGGTTCTGGTCTTGTAGACAAGAGTAATGTTGAGGAAATTGCTCCATTGGTTGAGCAGGGGATTCGGTGAAGATGGCTGAGCCTTCTGAAGTTCTCGTCAAAATGGTGAATATTCGAAAATCCTTCGGGCATGCTGAAGTCCTCAGAGGAGTAAACTTCGAGGTAGGATACAACGAAATTGTTGGGCTTTTGGGTGACAATGGGGCAGGAAAGTCAACACTTATTAAAATCCTCACCGGAGTTCACCAACCCGACTCTGGAGAGATTTACTGGAAGGGACAAAAACTTGTGAATTATTCCGTTGCTAAAGCGCGGGAGTTGGGTATTGAGACAGTTTTCCAAGAGCGAGCGCTTTCAGAACAGCACTCCCTCTGGCGCAACATCTTCATGGGTCGGGAAATTACCAACCGGTGGGGATTTCTTGACATAAAGAAGCAGCGTGAAGAGGCGGAACGGATTATTCGGGAATACATGGGTTTCACTTCATCAGCTCTTAGCGTTGATGCTGTTGTGGGGACCATGTCCGGAGGAGAGAAGCAGGGCGTGGCGATTGCAAGAGCCTTGCATTTCCAGGCGGATCTCATTATACTTGACGAGCCAACCACAGGACTTTCGCTTTCGGAAACGCAAAAAGTCTTAAGCTTTGTTGAAGAAATTAAAAAACAGGGAAAGTCAGCTATCTTCATCACGCATAACATCTACCATGTATACCCGGTTGCTGATCGTATCGTTATCCTTGACCGAGGAAGAGTTGTGGGAGAATTTATGAAGGCTGCAATCCCTCTGGAGAAGCTCGTCGAGAAACTCTATCTTGTGGCTCGAACCGGCCGACTCAATGACGAAGGCAGTTTCTCTGAAGGGACGCCTAAGGGTCCCCACGGCCTTGAGTCGCTTATGCCCTAAAAAGACCCCGGCGAGGAAGCCGGGGTCTTTTTGTTCCTGAAAAAGTTTTGGAGGGAGGAAAGATGCGGAACCGATGGCTTGCAGAGAATAGAACGCAGATGAGCATTCTTTTTGTGCTCTTTGTTCTGCTTGTGCTTTTTATGATAAGCAGTCCCAAGACATTCCTCTCTGGCGACATTTATGCGGCCTTCATGTCTACCATACCTTTCTCAATGATTATGGCTTTGTCGCTTACTCTTGTTGTGATTTGTGGAGAGATGGACCTTTCTTTCCCCTCTATTATGGGATTCTGTGGGTATGTTTTTACCCAGGTTTTTCATGCCACGGGGAGCGTAGCAATTGCTCTTCTTGTTTGTATCCTTGTTGGTCTTGTTGCTGGTTACTTAAATGGCTTCCTGATTGTAAAGTTCCGTCTTCCTTCTCTTGTAGTGACTATCGGAACGCAGTTTTTCTGGGCAGGCCTCACTCAGGTTCTCTGTCAGGGTCTTGGAAGGACTTTGGTGCCCACAAAAGAGAGTCCTCTCTATTATCTTCTCGTGGGTAGGGTCTTTGGAAAAGTTCCGGTGCAGATGTTTTGGGCAGTTGTGGTAGCTTTTTTCCTCTGGTTAATTCTTAACCGCCACCGATTCGGGGCTCACATTTACTATACCGGAGATAATGAGGCAAGTGCCAGGGTTATGGGTATCAACGTGGATCGAGTAAAAACTATTGTCTTTACTCAAATGGGAGGATTCGCAGCATTTGCTGGAGTCTTGGCAAGCCTTGAGGTTTTGTACTTTTGGCCTACCCTAGGGCAAGGGTACCTCCTAAAGACCATAGCAGCAGTTTTTCTGGGAGGAACACCAGTTGAGGGTGGTGTGGGAACCATTTTTGGGACCTTTATCGGAGCTATCATTATTGGCATACTCGAAGCTGGTATTATTGCCATGGGGCTTTCTGGATTCTGGACACAACTTGTGTATGGTCTTATTATCGTCATTTCTATTACTATTCATTCGGTTCTAAGACGAAAAGTTGCCTAAGGAGGGTAGGTCTGTAAGCCGAGTTCTGTACTCTCCTTGGCGGAGAGTGGCAACCATCTATCTGGGGGGTGAGTTACCTCACCCCTCAAGCGGCTAACCCGAAGGTCAGCGAGCCACCTCATCCCTTCCTATTTAGCCTTGCTCCGGGTAGGGTTTGCCAGGCACGCCGGTCACCCGACGTCCGGTGAGCTCTTACCTCACCTTTTCACCCTTACCCCTTGCGGGGCGGTCTGTTTTCTGTGGCACTTTCCTGGGGTTTCCCCCACTGGGTGTTACCCAGTACCCTGCTCTGTGGAGCTCGGACTTTCCTCAGGAGGTCTGAAGAACCCCCCGCGGTTGCCCGACCTACCCTCCTCAAAAATGTAAAACTGGATTCGAGACCCAAGTATTTCCGAAGCAAGGGAATCGGCCCTTCTATTCTTTTCGCGGGGAACATAAACAATAGTGCAGGCCAGAAACTCCTGCATGCGTTCTTTTGCGAGCGAATACAGAGGCAAGAGATTTTCTGCTCGCACCTTGTAGGTTCCCTTCATTTGGCGAACAAGGAGTTCACTGTCGGAGAAAATCGTGATTTGTTCAACC
Organism: uncultured bacterium; assembly: GCA_937922705.1. Classification (GTDB taxonomy): domain Bacteria; phylum Atribacterota; class Atribacteria; order Atribacterales; family Caldatribacteriaceae; genus Caldatribacterium; species Caldatribacterium caloriphilum. The sequence continues at coordinate 79,076 of CALAIW010000002.1, forward strand.
TTCCACTGTTTCAGGAAGTCTAAGGCAAAAATAAGCGCCCAGTACTCTGCTTCGTTGTTTGTAGCAACCCCAATTCGGGAAGCCATTTCGAAAAGAATCCTTCCCTCTGGATCACAAACAACAAAAGCTACAGAACTTTCTCCCGGATTCCCCTTTGAAGCCCCATCGATGAAAACGAAGCATTCTTGGGGAAACTCAACAGAGGAATCGTCCACAGTTTGGGCACCTCACAAGACCTTCTCGCCTGCGAACGGCCTTAGCCACAATCGTAGGGACGGAGAGGTAGCATCCTTGGCATACTTCACCCAGTAAAGACACCACTGCGTCTTGGAATTTCTTTCGAAGTTCCATGTAGTAGGCGAGGATTTCAGGCGGGATGAGGCTAGTTATGCCTTGCCATTCTTTTTCAAGGACAGCAAGCTCTGCCTCAAGAGTGGCAATCTCGTTCTCTTTCACCTCTATCTGCTGCGCAATGAGCGTTCCCTTTTCAGTGACTTCTTGTCCTTTTCTCTGAAACTCCTTTTGGAGGTTTTCCACGTTTTCCATTTCAGCAAGGATTTCGTTTTCCAGACTGTCTTTTGTCTCTTCAAGCTTTTTCATGCTTTTCTCCCATTGGGCAAGTTCTTTGGAAGAAGTGATTTCCCCACTATAGAGCTTACTTTTTGTTGTTGCCCACCTCTCTTCTACTTCCTTGAGTTCGAGTTCTTTCCTGGCGAGGGCAAGGCGAGCTTTATCAAGAGCATGCTTGAGTGAAAGCAGTTCTGCCTCTAAGCGCTCTTTTTCTTCCCTGAGCCTATCCTTTTCCCTTTTCCTTTTCAGAATTTTCTGTTGCAATGCGTCCTTCTGGCGATCTATAGCTTGCATTTTTTGAAGATTTTCAAGAGTATCGCTCATGGTATTTCCTCTTCAAAGAGGATATCAACTTTGAGTTTCCTTTTTTGTACTTCTTTCTCCAAAAGAGGTACGATTTCACGCAGTGCACGCCGTTCACCTGGACCGTGGGGTACATGGAGATACGCTATCCCAAGAAGGCGTAACCTCTCAATATCATGATGCGTGAGATCTCCACTTATGAAAAGGTCAACCTGCTCCTCAATAACTTTTGGAATGAGCTTTCTTCCGCTTCCTGGGCAGAGCGCGATTTTCTGAAAAGTTTTATCTTTCTCCTCACAGAGAAGGTTGAAGGGAACTGAAAGATGCGAAAATCTTTCCTGTATTTCTTTTGGGGAGAGCGGGTTAGGGAGAGTTACCACTCTTCCGAGGCCTGTAGCCTCAAAGCCTGGAATAAGCTGATATACGTCAACAACAGGTTGTTCGTAAGGATGAGCCTTTAGGAGGGCTTCGATGGCCCTATAGAGCTTTCCAGACGATACCTCAATTTCGACCCGAGCTTCCTCAACTACTTCTTGTTGCCCTGGTTTTCCGATAAAGGGATGCGCTGCTTCTTCAGGGCGAAAAGTCCCGGTTCCCAAAGTAAAGAAGGCACAGTCTCGGTATTTCCCTATGATCCCTGCTCCTTCCAGAAAGAGAGCTTCAAGGACAGCGTTAAGATGCGTTTGAGGCACAAAGGTCACCAATTTATATTTCTTCGCATGTGGTACGGGGAAGAGCGGTTTGGGTTTTGCCATTTTCTCTAAATCCAGAAGCTTCAACCACTGGTCTGCGATGCCTTGAGGAGCAATGTCAAGATTTGTGTGATGCGCAAAGACAGACACTCCTTGAGCGTACAGTTTCTCAAGCATCACAAACAAAGGATCTTCACAGGAGAGTCTTTGCAGTGGCTCCCAGAGGGGAGGATGATGCAGGTACAGAAAGTCACACGAACTTTCCAGTGCTTTGCGTACAACTTGAGGGCTAAGCTCCAGGGCGACAAGGATTTTTTCAACAGTGTTTTTCGCCTGAACTTGTAATCCAACACGATCGTCGGAAAGAGCAAGAGAAGAGGGAAAAAGATTCTCGAGAAGCTCGGTGACATTCCGTAGCGGCTCCATTGTCCCTCCACAGAGAAGAATGGTGGGTCCACCCGGATTCGAACCAGGGACCGACCGGTTATGAGCCGGCTGCTCTACCGCTGAGCTATGGACCCACAGGCATCACACAATATACCATAACCCTTGGTTTCCATCAAGGTCCCTGCGGGGGAATTTATTCCGAACAATTTCTCCTTTTTTCCTTGACATTCCTGAGCGCTTTGAGTATATTTATGCTCGCACAAGGGCACATGCCGGTGTAGCTCAGCTGGTAGAGCAGCTGACTTGTAATCAGCAGGTCGTCCGTTCGAGTCGGATCACCGGCTCCAGTGTGGGGAGGTGCCTGAGTGGCCAAAAGGAGCGGACTGTAGATCCGTCGGCTGAATAGCCTACGTAGGTTCGAATCCTACCCTCCCCACCAGTGGAAATGAAGCCTGCGTAGCTCAGTGGTAGAGCGCACCCTTGGTAAGGGTGAGGTCACCGGTTCGATCCCGGTCGTAGGCTCCACTTTTCTTTTTTGAGAGAGATTGGCATAAGGAGGATACCCTATGGCCAAGCAGAAATTTGAAAGGAAAAAACCCCATGTCAATGTTGGAACCATTGGGCACGTAGATCATGGAAAGACGACTCTTACCGCGGCCATGACTCTAGTCCTTTCGAAACATAACCTCGCCAA
>CALAIW010000003.1 GCA_937922705.1 uncultured bacterium
TTGGCGAGGTTATGTTTCGAAAGGACTAGAGTCATGGCCGCGGTAAGAGTCGTCTTTCCATGATCTACGTGCCCAATGGTTCCAACATTGACATGGGGTTTTTTCCTTTCAAATTTCTGCTTGGCCATAGGGTATCCTCCTCTATTTCGCTTTTTCTATAATTTCTTTCATCAGATTTGCAGGAACTTCTTGGTAATGAGAGAACTGCATGGTATAAGTAGCTCTCCCCTGAGTAAGGGACCGGAGAACCGTAGCATACCCAAAAAGCTCTGCGAGAGGAACTTTGGCGCTAACGATTTGAGTTTCACCTTTTGCCTCAACGCTCTCTATTTTCCCCCGGCGCGCGTTGAGGTCTCCGATAACCTCCCCAAGGTACTCTCGAGGGACAATAACCTGGACTTTCATAACAGGTTCAAGAAGCACGGGACTTGCCCTCTCAATTGCGTGTTTAAGGGCAATAGAACCTGCAATCTTAAACGCAAGATCGGAAGAATCAACAGGATGATACGAACCATCAATGAGCTTCACCTTAACGTTAATCACTGGGAAACCAGCTATGACGCCGTTGTCAAGCGCTTCTCGCACTCCAGCTTCCACTGCCGGAATATACTCCCTTGGAATTGTGCCTCCTACAATATGGTCTTCAAAAACAAACGGTTCTTCACAGGGCTCTACCTCGAGCACCACATGACCGTATTGTCCCCGACCACCTGTCTGACGAATAAACTTCCCCTCAGCACGAGCAGATGACTTGATAGTTTCTTTATACGCTACTTGTGGTTTCCCAACGTTAGCCTCAACCTTGAATTCTCGCAAAAGTCGATCAACGATAATCTCAAGGTGCAACTCTCCCATGCCAGAGATAATAGTTTGCGCTGTTTCCTCGTCACTACGTACTCGAAATGTGGGATCCTCTTCAGCAAGCTTTGCGAGAGCAATACTGAGCTTATCCTGGTCTGCTCTTGTTTTTGGTTCGATAGCTACTGAAATGACCGGCTCAGGGAAAGATGGTGCCTCAAGAATGATGGGATACCTTTCGTCACAAAGCGTATCCCCAGTTGTCGCTCGGCGCAGACCAACAACCCCACAGAGGTCTCCCGCCTTGACCTCTTCAACATCCTCACGATGGCTAGCATGAATGATCAAAAGACGGCTTACTCGCTCCTTCTCCCGCTTAGAAGCGTTGTAAACATAGGTACCACTTCGCAAGGTCCCTGAATATACTCGAACAAAGGAAATCTTCCCAGCGTGTGGGTCCATAACAATTTTAAACACAAGTCCCACAAAAGGCTCCTTTGCAAGAGGAAGCCGAGTTTCCTCTTCCCTTGTCTCGGGATGAAACCCTCGAACAGGAGGAAGATCAAGGGGTGAGGGAAGATAGAAAACGACAGCATCAAGAAGAGGTTGAATACCTTTGTTTTTCAGAGCTGACCCTCCAAGAACAGGGACAAATTTCCCCGCAATGGTCCCTCTTCGAATCGCCTCGCGGAGAAAGTCAGGTGAAAGTTCCTCGCCCTCAAGGTATCGAGAAAGAACTTCCTCGTCGATTTCAGCTAAAGCCTCGATAAGGTGTTCCCGTGCCTTTAAGGCTTCTTCCCGAAGGGAGGAAGGAACCTCTTCTACCCGGTACATGGCCCCTGTTTCATCAATATCGTAAAAGTAGGCCTTCATCTCGACCAAGTCTACAACACCCACAAAGTCTGCTTCTTTCCCAATGGGGATTTGGATTGGATGCGCATTAGCGTTAAGCTTTTCCCGAATGGCTTTAACAACGGCAAAGAAATCTGCTCCAACACGATCAAGTTTATTTACAAAGGCGATGCGGGGAACACCATATTTATCCGCTTGGTGCCAAACGGTTTCAGACTGGGGCTCAACTCCACCAACTCCACAGAATACCGCAATGGCTCCATCAAGCACTCGAAGACTCCGTTCTACCTCTACTGTAAAGTCCACGTGCCCTGGCGTATCAATAATGTTAATGCGACAATCTCTCCAAAAACACGTCGTTACTGCAGAACTTATAGTAATACCCCGCTCCTGCTCTTGAGGAAGAAAGTCCATGGTAGCAGTACCTTCATGGACCTCCCCCATGCGGTGAATCTTCCCGGTATAGTACAGAATTCGCTCAGTGACCGTTGTTTTTCCCGCATCAATATGAGCCATGATACCAATATTGCGTATTTGCGATATAGCGTAATCACCAAAACTTTGATAATTTTGCTGGACCTTGTTCATCGCCTTACTCACGCCTTATTCTACACCCTCCTCTTAGAACCACCGGTAATGAGCAAAAGCTTTGTTCGCTTCGGCCATACGGTGTGTATCTTCGCGTTTTTTAACTGCTCCCCCTGTACCGTTTGCCGCATCCATAATTTCTTGAGCGAGCTTTTCAATCATGCTCCGTCCCTGCCGTTCCCGGGCGTACTGAACAAGCCAGCGTAAGCCAAGGCTCTTGCTCCGATCAGGGCGAACCTCAATAGGAACCTGGTAGTTCGCCCCTCCAACACGGCGAGGACGGACCTCAACAAGAGGCATGACATTGTTCAAAGCCTGGTAAAAAACTTCTAGAGGGTCTCGCTTTGTCTTCTCCCGAATTATGTCAAAAGCTCCATACACAATCTTTTCTGCAATACTCTTTTTCCCATCAATCATGACTTTGTTAATGAGCTTTGCTACATCCACATTGTTGTACAAAGGATCAGGAGCAATCTCTCTTTTTGGAACAGGACCCTTTCTCGGCAATCTCTCCACGCTCCTTACTTCTTAGGTCTCTTTGCACCGTACTTCGAACGACCCTGTCTGCGGTTCTCAACACCAGCAGCGTCAAGAGCACCCCTGATAACATGGTAACGTACACCAGGAAGGTCTTTTACCCGACCCCCCCGGATGAGGACAATAGAGTGCTCCTGGAGATTATGACCAATGCCAGGAATATAAGCTGTAACTTCCATGCCGTTCGTCAGGCGTACTCGAGCAACTTTTCGTAACGCCGAATTCGGCTTTTTCGGGGTAATGGTCCAGACCCGGATACACACTCCCCGCTTCTGTGGGGAACCTTTCAGGGCTGGAGCCCCACTTCGACTTTTTGGCTTCTTCCGCCCTTCACGCACCAACTGGTTAATGGTTGGCATACCCATCCTCCTCTACTATAGCTGCACAGGAAGAACGAACTTCAATACCACAAGCTCTTCCCAACTCCTGAGCACTTGGAACGTACTCAAGAGGAATGTCTTTCTCACGGGCAAGGGCAGCAACAGCCTCTCGAATAGCTTCATCTACATCAAGAGCGACAAAGACTTTTTTTGCCCTTCCCCGCTCAATGGCTCTCTGTGTTTCCCGAAAACCTACAACCCTTTTGGCTCCACGAAGTTCCTCAAGACCCATACCAGAAAGCGACAGAGGAATTGTAGCAGCCCAAGGAGTTTATGTCAATTCCCCGCCGTTCTCATCTTCTTCAAAATCGAATCCCTCGTAATCTTCAAAGACCTCTTCCTCAAACCCTTCCTCAAACTCTTCTTCTGTCACATCGACACTCATAAGCTCTCTAAGATCAAGAATCTCTTCGGAAACCTCTTCTTTTGGAAGCTCTTCGCCCTTTTCTGTAGAGAGACGAATTTTACGGTACTTTTCGAATCCTGTCCCAGCAGGAATGAGTTTTCCTATAATGACATTTTCTTTAAGCCCGATGAGCTGGTCAATCTTTCCCTTAACTGCTGCATCGGCAAGGACATGGGTTGTCTGCTGGAACGATGCTGCCGAGAGGAAGCTTTCTACCGCAAGGGAAGCCTTTGTAATACCTAAAGCCACGGGGCGACCTGTAGCTACTTGCTTCAAACCAGGGAGATAGATAACTTCCTCCACAAGGGTGCGGATTTCTTTCTCTCCTTCTGGATCGCGAAGAAGGAGAAAACCTACGTTGTCCTCGGCAATCTTGGCTACATCATCTCGATCAATAACTTCCCCAGCTCGCACAAGAATATCACCATCACTTCCCACAACAATGTCTTGAGCAGCGACTTTTCCAACGACCTCTTTTTCAAGAAGTTCAATGAGACGCCCTTCAATGGAGAAGAAGCGGCCATCACTCAGAGGAACTTCCTTGATGCCTTCTACGACAAGTCGCCGGGCAACGCTTCGGCTTATGGCCTGCCCTGCCTGAATTATTACCTCACCGGTTTGCGGACTCACGATATCCTTTGCCACTTCCTTATTCAGAATCTCTTCACGTAGAACCCGCACCAGACTCTCCTTTACCTGGAAAACTCGAACGTTTTTCCAGATAGCTACCCGTTCCACGTCGTGCGCTTCAAGGATAGCGATTTCTCCCTGGTCAAGACGTGTATTTACTGAGAGAAGCACTTTGCCCGTCGCGGGATCCACAACATCCTCAGCAAGTATGGCGCCCCGAAGCCTCTCCCAGGTTGCCTGTTCTCGAACCCGGAGTCTCAAGGGTCCAATTTCGCCGAGACGTTCAAGAAGATGTTCTCGAAGAACTTCCCCAGCTCGTACAAGGACCTTACCGGAGGTGTCCCGAACCTCTTCAACACAGATACGGTTTACAAGCTCATTTTCAAGATTCTTTTGGCCTCGAAGAACCCTGAAGAAAGTACTATCCCTACGGACAAGGAATGGACGACAATCGTTGGAGAGAATAGTTTCAATGTCCTGAGCATCAAGCACTCGACCTTTCGAAAGAAGCACGTTGCCTGAAGCATCAAGTACATTCTCTTCAAGGACGCAACTTTCAAGGAGTTCCTGCGCCTTCTCCTTAAGGCGAGCATTCTCTTCGCGGACACGAGCGTTCTCCTTCTCAAAGTCCTCGAGAAATACCATCTCGCCGGAAAGGAGATTCGTATCTCCTGCATTTTCAACCATGATTTTGTTAAGGCGAGCAATTTGCCGGATAATAATCTCGATGTGCTTATCGTTAATAGACACTCCTTGTGAAATATACACTGATTGAATCTCTTCAAGGAGATACTTCTGTACTGCTCGGATACCTTTAATGCGGAGAATATCCTTGGGATTGATAGGGCCAAGGGTAAGACGATCACCAGCACGGACTCTGTCGCCTTCGGTAACCGCAATCTTCACGTCATGTGGAACAAGGTAGGTGCGAACCTCCTGATTTTCTTCATCTTCACTCGGTCGAACGTAGATTTTTCGCCGATTCCCAATAACTTCGATCTTCTCCACTACTCCATCAACATCGGAGAGAATAGCAGCCTTTTTGGGCTTGCGTACTTCAAAGAGCTGCTCTACCCGTGGAAGACCTTGGGTAATATCTTCTCCCGCAATACGCACACCCCCAGTGTGGAAAGTCCGCATAGTAAGCTGTGTTCCCGGTTCTCCAATGGATTGAGCAGCCACAATACCCACCGCCTCACCCACATCAACAAGGCGACCAGTGGCAAGGTTTCTCCCATAACACTTGGCACAAACCCCATATTTTGTGCGGCAGGTGAGTACAGATCGTACCCAAGCCTGACGGATATTGCGCTTTTTAAGTTCCTCAACGACTCTCTCATCTATCTCTTGGCCAGCTCGAACGAGAACTTCACCCGTTGTGGTATCCACAATGTCCCGGAGAGCGATACGGCCGAGAACTCGCTCTTCAAAGGGCTCGATGACGTTGTCATTTTCGTCTTTGAGGTCTTCAAGAAGAATACCATCATCTGTACCACAGTCTTCCTCCCGGACGATGACGTCCTGGGCGACATCCACAAGTCTCCGAGTAAGGTACCCTGACTTTGCCGTTCGCAAGGCTGTGTCAGCAAGTCCTTTTCGAGCACCGTGGGTGGAAATAAAGTACTCAAGAACACTGAGTCCTTCGCGGAAATTGGCCTTAATCGGGTATTCGATGATGCGGCCAGAAGGATCAGCCATAAGGCCGCGCATGCCACAGAGCTGGCTCACCTGACGGACGCTTCCTCGAGCTCCAGATTTAGCCATCATGTTTACTGGGTTGAAATCAGGAAGAATCTCAAGGATAGCGTCTGCAATTTTGTTTGCCGCATCCGTCCATACATCCACAACTTTTTGCTCTCGTTCTTCAGCAGTGATAAGACCCTGAGCATAATGCTCGTTGATCTCCTCAACCCGGCGAGCAGCCTCCTCAATAATTTGCTCCTTGTTCGAAGGGATCTCAAGGTCAAGTACGCTGATTGTGGCGCCAGACTTTGTCGCGTAGTGGAATCCCGCCTCTTTAATCCGGTCGAGCATCTCAACAGTAACTTTGTTACCAAATTTGCGGTAACAGAGATCTACAATATCTGAGAGTTTCTTCTTTGTCACTGGCTCGTTGTAGTAAGGCATTCCCTCGGGAAGGAGACTATTGAAAATCACCCTTCCAACGGTTGTTTCTTGAACCTCAGGATGTTTTTCAGTGATTTCCCTAATAAATACCGGCTCGTGGAGATCGACTATACCAAACTCATAACCAAGAAGAGCCTCATCGACACTCCAGAATACCTTCTTTGGCTCCCTCCGTGCACCAAGAAGAGTAAGATAGTAACACCCAAGGACCATGTCTTGAGTCGGAACAGCAATGGGCTTCCCATGAGCTGGAGAGAGAATATTGTGAGAGGAGAGCATAAGAATTTGAGACTCTGCCTGGGCTTCTGCCGAAAGTGGCACATGAACAGCCATCTGGTCACCGTCAAAATCTGCATTAAACGCTGGACAGACTAAGGGATGAAGCTGGATAGCATTCCCTTCTATAAGGACAGGCTGAAATGCCTGGATACTCAAGCGGTGAAGCGTTGGTGCTCGGTTGAGAAGCACAGGGTGCTCAGCAATAACCTCCTCAAGCACACCCCAAACCTCTTCCCTTGCTCTTTCCACCATCTTCTTGGCACTCTTTATGTTGTGGGCAAGACCTTTATCCACGAGCTTTTTCATGACAAAAGGTTTGAAAAGCTCCAGAGCCATCTTCTTCGGTAATCCACACTGGTCAAAGCGAAGCCTCGGTCCTGCAACAATGACTGATCTTCCCGAGTAGTCAACCCGCTTTCCAAGAAGGTTCTGACGGAACCGACCCTTCTTACCCCGGAGCATATCGCTTAAAGACTTTAGGGGACGGTTCCCAGGACCAAGCACTGGTCGCCCACGACGGCCATTGTCAAAGAGCGCATCAACTGCCTCTTGGAGCATACGTTTTTCGTTCTTAACGATAATCTCTGGGGCACCAAGCTGCAGAAGCCGCTTTAAGCGATTGTTCCGGTTGATAACCCGACGGTAGAGATCATTGAGGTCTGAAGTGGCAAATCGCCCACCATCGAGTTGAACCATGGGCCGAAGGTCTGGAGGAAGTACCGGAATGACCTCAAGGATCATCCACTCCGGTCGGTTCCCAGATTTCAGGAAGGCTTCAACCACTTGGAGACGTTTAATAATTTTTTTCGCTTTTTGTCCTGTTGCTTCCTTAAGTTCTTTTCGGAGATCTCGGGCAAGTTGTTCAAGGTCCATATTCTTCAAGATCTCTCGAACAGCTTCTGCACCCACTCCCGCCTTAAACTCAGGGTCATAACGGGAGAGGAGTTTAGCTTCAGTCTCAAGAATCATTTGAGCAACCTTTAACCCTGTCTGCCCTGGATTGATAACAATGTAGCATGGCTCCTCTACAGTTTCAGAGAGGATGGTTTCTTCGAAGAGATTACCAAAAATCTCTCGGAGCTCATTAACTTCAGATTCTGAAAGCTCATCATCTCGTTGGTATGGAAAAGCCCGAATATCAACAACCTCAAAGGTATTATCGTCAATCTGCTCAACAGAAAAACTCTCTTTGTACTTTGCCCGGTATCTAGCGTAGTCCTTGAGACTCAGGCGATCACCAATAGAGAAAGGAAGAGTATGGACCTCAGTGATTCGATGAGCAAGTTCAGCCCGAAAGGCAGGATCGTATTTGCTGTAAATCTTGTACTCAGTTTCACGGATAGTAGCCCCCACTTCGAGGTTCGTTCCTCCCGGCTCGATAACCTTATAGCAGTCCTCCCGTTTCCTTCCAGAGGCAAAGTAGAGCACTTTTTCAAGGTTTTTGGGAAGAATGCCAAGAAGAAGCGCCATTTTACTGGGAACGCTTTTGAAATACCAGATATGCGACACAGGAGCAGCAAGCTCAATATGCCCAAGTCGCTCACGCCGTACCGAAGCCCGAGTAACCTCTACACCGCAACGATCACAAACAACTCCCTTGTCGCGGACTCTCTTGTATTTTCCACAGTAGCATTCCCAGTCCTTTGTAGGGCCAAAGATTTTCTCACAGAAGAGCCCGTCTTTTTCTGGTTTCAGGGTACGATAGTTTATCGTCTCGGGTTTCTTTACTTCCCCGTGGGACCATTTGCGAATTTCCTCAGGAGAAGCCAACCCAATTTGAATCGCTCCAACGTCATTGACATCCACCAAGGATTTCTTCCCCCTTCACTTACTTTTTCTCTCGACCCTGGAGATTCACACCAAGGCTTGGAACCTCTTCCTCAGTGCTTTCCATTTCCTCTAGGGAGATCTCCCTCCCCTTGTTATCAAAAATCTTTACACTCAAGCAAAGACTCTGGAGTTCTTTCACAAGGACCTTAAAGGACTCAGGAAGAGATGGCTGCAAGACGTTCTTTCCTTTGACAATCGCCTCGTATGCCTTGACCCTTCCTGCGATGTCATCAGATTTGACAGTGAGCATCTCCTGGAGAGTATAGGCTGCGCCGTATCCCTCAAGCGCCCACACCTCCATCTCTCCAAAGCGTTGCCCGCCAAACTGGGCTTTTCCGCCAAGGGGTTGTTGGGTGACAAGAGAGTACGGTCCAGTCGAACGAGCATGAATCTTAGTCTCCACAAGGTGAGCAAGCTTCATCATGTAGATATATCCCACAGTCACCTCGTTATCGAAAGGTTCACCAGTCCGACCATCGTAAAGAACCGTTTTTCCCTGGGGGAAAAGATGAAAATCCTCTGATACTCGATGGTCAAAGAACTCGGCAAAAGGAACGTCTCCACTGGGGGTTTGAGCACGATACATAGCATCAAGGATTTCCTCTTCCCGTGCTCCATCAAAGGGAGGACTAGTCAGGAACCTTCGCTCCTTATTCGCTACCCATCCAAGGTGAGTTTCAAGAATTTGTCCAATATTCATTCGTGAAGGGACACCAAGAGGATTGAGAACAATGTCAACCGGTGTTCCGTCAGGGAGATACGGCATATCTTCCTCAGGAAGAATACGGGCAATAACTCCTTTATTTCCATGGCGTCCTGCCATCTTGTCTCCTACAGTAATCTTCCGCTTCTGTGCCACATACACCTTCACGAGTTTATTAACCCCAGGAGCAAGTTCATCGCCATTTTCCCGAGAAAAGACTTTCACATCGATGACTTTACCATACTCTCCATGAGGCATCCGCAAAGATGTATCACGAACCTCTCGCGCCTTCTCACCAAAGATTGCCCTGAGAAGCTTTTCCTCTGGAGTAAGCTCGGTTTCCCCCTTTGGGGTGACCTTACCCACGAGGATATCTCCTGGTTTCACGTCAGCACCAATGCGGATGATACCGTCCTCATCGAGGTTGCGAAGCGCTTCCTCGCCAAGATTGGGGATATCTCGCGTGATCTCTTCTGGACCAAGCTTCGTATCCCGTGCCTCAACCTCATACTCCTCAATGTGAATGGAAGTGAAAATGTCCTCCTTCACCAGGCGTTCGCTGATCACTATAGCATCCTCAAAATTTTCTCCCTCCCAGGGCATAAAGGCGACAAGAACATTACGACCCAAGGCAATCTCACCCATAGAAGTACATGGACCATCAGCAATGATTTGATTCGCCGTGACGTAGTCTCCCTTTCGCACAATAGGTTTGTGGTTCATGCAAGTACTCTGGTTTGAACGCTGGAATTTATCAAGGTAGTACACGTCCTTTGTCCCGTCTTCCGCCTCGATCTCGATACGGACTGAGTCTGCATAGACGACTCTACCGGCCCTTCGAGCGGTAACCGTAGCTCCTGAATCCTGAGCCACCTTGTACTCTATACCCGTACCAATGTACGGAGGCTGGGAAACAAGGAGAGGTACCGCCTGCCGTTGCATATTCGCTCCCATGAGAGCCCGGTTTGCATCGTTATGTTCAAGGAACGGAATGAGCGAAGCCGAAGCGCTGAGAATCTGCTGCGGTGAAACATCCATAAAGTCCACTCGATCTCTGGGAACCTCGATAATCTTCCCTCTAAAACGAACCACCACAGGGTCAGAAACTATAGAACCGTCACTATCGAGTTTTGTATCTGCAGGAGCAATATGGTACCGATCCTCCTCATCAGCGGTTAGGTACACAATCTCATTTGTAACTTTTCCATTAACGACCTTTCGATAGGGCGTTTCGATAAAACCATACTCATTTACCCGCCCATAGATGCACAAAGAAGTGATAAGGCCAATATTCGGTCCTTCTGGCGTCTCGATTGGGCACATACGTCCATAGTGCGTGTAGTGCACATCACGTACCTCAAATCCTGCTCGCTCTCGGCTTAAGCCTCCAGGACCAAGGGCACTCAAGCGTCTCTTGTGAGTAAGCTCGGAAAGAGGGTTGACCTGGTCCATAAACTGAGACAAAGGACTACTTCCCAGAAACTCTCGAAGCGCAGCTATGACAGGGCGCACATTAATGAGGCTCTGGGGTGTTGGAGATTCCGTATCTGGTTGAATAGTCATCCGTTCTCGAATAACCTTCTCCACCCGAAGAAGACCTGTGCGGAACTGGTTCTGCAAGAGTTCTCCTACAAGACGCGCTCGACGGTTTCCCAGGTGGTCGATGTCATCACTATACCCGATGCCATCGATAAGGTTAAGGAGGTATCGAATACCTCCCACCACGTCCTCAGGAGCAAGGGTACGTCCCTTCTCAACCCTGACCTTTGTAATACCAAGTTCCCGAAGGTCCCGAATGGTTTCAAAAGTCAAAACAGTCCCTTTGGGAAGAAGAACCCTTCCTGTTTCCAGATCCACAACGTCTTTACTAAGCACACGACCTTCAAGATCATCCGAAAGAACTTCAAGGGTATCGTTTGTTTCTATGTAAACCTTAACAGGGAGGTTCTCGCTGTTAAAGACCGTAACATACTCAACAGGATACTCCTCATTAAGTTGTTCAATTTCCTGGGCTATCTTCCGGGTAATACGGGTTCCAGCTCGGAGGACTACCTTGTACCTTTCAGGGTCAAAATGCTCGCCAAGACTTTCAATGTTTCTAATACATCGCTTCTCCTGAAGATCGATGACGAGATCCTCCGCAGCAGCAAGCTCTTCAACTCGAACAATACGCTCTTCAAACTTAAGCTTATTGTTAATCTTATACCGACCAACCTCACCAAGATCGTAATGACGTGGGTTGAAAAAGAGGTACTTGATAAAATCCCTTGTATTCTCTTCTGTAGGCGGCTCACTTGGGCGAAGACGTCGGAAAATTTCCACAATGGCCTCTTTCGTCGTTGTAGATGGATCACGCTCCAAAGTCTTTCGGATATATGGATGGTAGTCGAAAAGAGCAAGAATCTCTTCGTTAGAGCTATACCCAAAAGCTCGCACAAGAGTACAAGCATTGATCTTTCGTCGTCTGTCAACTCTTACAAAAATAATATCTCCCGGATCGATACCAAACTCAAGCCACGCCCCTCGATTAGGGATAATTTTAAAGCCGTATTCAACCCTTCCAGTTGGAGTTACTTCCCGAGAAAAGAAGATACCTGGAGAACGAACAAGTTGCGTAACAACAACTCTCTCTGCTCCATTGACTACGAATGTCCCTTTGTCCGTCATAAGGGGAAGGTCCCCCATATAGACGTCTTGTTCCTTAATTTCATTTGTGTGCTGGTCAATGAGACGGACACGGACATAGAGAGGTGCCGCATACGTCCTTCCCTTCTCCTTCGCCTCTCGAACTGTCAGAGGAGGCTCCTCAAGACGGTACCCTAAGAACTCAAGAACAAATTTCCCTGTAAAATCCTGTATAGGGAAGACTTCAAGAAAAACCTCCTGTAATCCTTGGCGCTTCCGCTTCTCGGGTGGCACATCCTTTTGGAGAAACCACTCAAAAGATTTCTTCTGAATCTCTATAAAGTTTGGTAACTCGGCACACGAGGGGATTTTGGCAAAACTCTGCCGCTTGATGTAACCAACGCTCACTGATCACACCACCTTCGGGGGATTTCAATTAAGGATACGCCTCTTCGAAAACGCAGAGAAAAATCACACCCGCTTAAACCGACAATTGGTCATTGTAGAAGATTATCCTTCACGTGTCAATAGGAGGAGCGGTTTTTAATTACGAGAGTGGGAAGAAAATCGCAGCGTAACCGACAACCTGATGCGTATCACCCGTAACTTCCCCGCTTGTGGTGTAGTGGAGAAGTACTGCTTCTTTTCCTCCGCGTTGCGCATGGTATACCATAAGCGCTGCAATGCCCCCCGGCCCACAGACGCTTATATCTTTCTCCCGCAAAACGCGAAAGAAACCTTCTACATCAAGCGCACAAATACGCTCAATCACTTCTGCATCTTTGGATCGTGCGACTGCCTCCCGCTCGTAGTGGGAAAAATCGCTGCTTGCCAAAAGAAAAAGGCGTTTCCTCTGCGAAAGGGCAAACAGCGCTTCCCCGATAGCCCTAGAAGTCGCAAGATCCTGAGAGAAAAGAGAAATTGGGAGGATGGAGAAAGAGTAAGGAAGAAAGTACTGAAGGAATGGAAGTTGTACTTCAATGGAATGCTCAAACTGATGCGCACGATCATCGATAGAGAAAATTGTGGAGTACGAAAGGAGGAACTCTCGGGACTCTATATCCACAGGAACTAATCCAAAAGGTGTTTGCCAACGCTGTGCACCACTTAGAGCAACCCTTTCCCCTATTCCCCTGTGGTTTGGACCGAGAAGGACAATGGTTTCCGCCGGGGGAAGAAGAGAAAGAAGGTAATGCGCATAGGAAGCCGTCACTCCTGAATAGATATATCCTGCATGAGGACTTATGACCCCACTCACATCCTTAATGCCTGGATACTCCTTAGAGATTACCACTTCCTTGAAACGCTCGAGAAGCGACTGAAGTTCTCCTGCTTCACCAGGATAAAAGTACCCTGAAACCGCTTCTTTTCTCACCATCGTCGCCATCTCCTTTCTCGCTCCGCACGCAAGCGCAGATACACAAAAAGAAGAAGCCCCAAAATCCCAAGAAGCACCAAAAGCCCTAGGTATTCACCTCCCGCCTGGAGAAAACTCACCATAAGATACGGGAGAAGGGAGACAAAGCGGCCATACCGAAACGATTTGAGAAAGAAGGTCTTTGCATCGTCCAAGGATCCCTTCCTAAAGAACTCGTGTCCCCTTTCGGCGTAGAGAACCCCAAGCGTTTTTTTCCACTCGCTTCTCCCCTTCTCGTCTGTAAGGAAGAGTTCCTCTGCCTGGGAAATAGACGCCTCAAGGTCACCTCTTTTTCGGTACCACTCAAAGAGAAGACGACCAACATCTGGACTTTTCTTGACCTCGGGGGATAAGCGCTCAAAGACCTTGAAAAACTCCTCCTCTTTTCCTTTAGCAAGAAGCGTTTCTAAATACTCTGCAGGACGAGCTAAATACCCGAGATCAACCCGAATAATTCGGTTATTACCTGCATCGGCAACCCAAAGCTTTCCCTCTTTGTCAACTACAAGACCCTCGGGAAAAGAGAAAAGCCTTTCTTCTTCCCCAATAGACCCTTGAAGCCGCCCCTCAAGATCATACACTAGAATACGATGATTTCGGTAATCCGAGAGAAAGGCGAGATTTCCAAAAAAAGTAACGTACCGAGGCTGATTCAAGCCCTCACCAAAGCGAAAAAGGTACCGCCTCCGTTCGTCAAAAACCTTCACACAATGGTGGAGTGTGTCCACGACCCAAAGGTTTGAAGAGGGATCAAGGGCTACACCCCTTGGATGATAGAACTCATCGTCACCCATACCCTCCCGGCCAAAGGAGAAGACTTCCACTCCGTCCTTATCAAAGGCTACAATCCTTGATTGTCCTGTATCAGCAACATATGTTGTGCCGTCTTCCGCAACCCATATGCCCCGAGGTTCAGAGAGGGGTTTTTTCTGGACCTTGAGGCTACCCCGCAGAGCCAGGGTTTCCAGGTCAAAGACGGCAACTCGGTTGGCCTTTTGTTCTACAACGAGGAGTCTTCTCCGCTCTGCATCAACAGCTACACCAGCAGGATTCTTCAACCCCGAAATTTCCTGAAACAGTTGTCCATCTTTCCCAAGTACAAGAACCCTATTATTTCCCCAGTCACTCACAAAAACCCTCCCATGCGTCTCATCTATAGCAATTCCCACGGGGTAATCCAAAAAAGGCGTTTTCCCCCCCACTTCATCGATAACCATATCAACACTGTACACAAGACAGAAGGCAAAAGAAAAAGACCACAAAAGAAGGCCAAGAAAAGTATGCAAAAAGAGCAGCCTAAAAAGCAAGAAAAGCAGCCTCCATTCGCCTACGCACCTCGTTTTCAAGAGCTTCCAGGGTAAAATCACCTGGCATAAAAGGGGGGGAGAACACAACCTTTATGGGAAAGGGACGAGGGAATTTACGGTGTCTTGAGAAACTTTCATACGTCCCCTTAACACTTGCCACAATTACAGGAACGTTACCCCTTACAAGGAGTTTAAGCGCTCCCCTCCGAAAAGGTTTTATCGCACCATCATTCCGGGTGCCTTCGGGGAAGAAACACACCACTTTTCCTTCTCGTACAAGTTGCAGAATAGTACGCACTGCCTCTTTATCTACCTCACCCCGACGCAAGGGAAAGGCTCCAAGTTGTCGCAAAAAGAACGAAGCTACAGGGTTTCGGAAGAGTTCCTCCTTGGCTACAAAGTACACGCGCCGCGGAGCAGCGCATCCTAAAACGATAGGATCAAGGTAACTTGAATGGTTAGAAATGAGAAAACAGGGACCTTTGCGGGGAAAGTGCTCTCTCCCGCGAACCTGAAAGAAACAGAACACCTTAAGCAGAAAGAGAGCAAGGTATTTACACAAATAATAAATCATTTGTTCCACCTGAAAGATGGTCGGGGCGAGCCGATTTGAACGGCCGACACCACGGTCCCGAACCGTGTGCGCTAACCAGGCTGCGCTACGCCCCGACGCTATTCGTAATTGTACACATTTCCCAAGAAAAAGAAAAGCCCCAGGAGGTCTTCCTGGGGCTTTTGTATGGTACTTCTTTACGCCACTTCGATTTCCACTTTTCGAGCCTTAGGCTTGCTTGGTTCAACCTTGGGAAGCGTAATGGTGAGAATACCATCCTTGTACTGCGCTTTGACCTCGTCCTGCTTCACTTTGGCTGGGAGTGCGATAGTGCGTTCAAAGGTGCCGCAGTACCGCTCTCTGCGGCAGTATCCAACGTCTCTTTCCTCCCACTCATCCTTGATTTCACCCTTAATATCTAAAGAGTCTTCGGTAACGTGTACTTCAAGGTTTTTCGGGTCAATACCTGGGATTTCTGCCTTTACGATAACCTCATTCTCAGTCTCAGCTACGTCCACAGCTGGAAAGTTTCCAAACCAGGATGGAGCAGTGAAGAAAGGAGCCTCCATGAGTTCGTCAAAGATTTCGTCAAGGTCACTCCGAAGATCAAAGAGATCCCAAAGGCGCCGAATTGGACTCACCCGGCGTTCCTCTCTCCGAGCAGGAACTCCTCTCCGTACCATAGCTCATCCCTCCTTTCACATCGGTTCTTGTTGCCGCTCCCAATTATAATCAGATAAGGTCAAACTGTCAAGAGTCTTCGTCAAAAAAAGTCAAAAATCCAGATGGTACTCCACAACTTGTTCTGGCCGCAAATCTGGAATTCCAAGAACATTACCCGCAAGAGCAACTAATGCTTCCAACGGAACAAGACCAATAATCTCTGCTCCAGCAACATCAACCCCAAAACGCCGGGCCTCAAGTTTTACGAACTCTAAAATATCGAGGAGTGTGTTTTTGCGAAAATCAAGAATGTTCACTGAAACCTGAACCATATCCCTGGTTCTGAGGTGCACGCCTATAGCCTTCACCGCTTTAAGCCCTTCACGGAGTCGCATAGCAATCCTTTTTGCTATCTCAACATCAGTCGTTTTCAGGTTGACGTTAAAGGCCACAAGGACTTCTCGAGCTCCCACTGCAGTAGCACCAAGGGTAGGGTGAACGTTAAGAGGGCCGACATCAGGGTGGCGTTCTGGAAGAACAGCAATCTCTTCCTTTAAAGCTTCATACCCTCCCCGACGTATCACTGAGAGATCGCGACGCTCTGGCCTTTTTGCCGCCTCACCATAAAAGTACACAGGAACCTGGAAACGCTGAGCTATCGTTTCTCCCACCTGCCATGCAAGGATCTTACAATCGTCTAAGGTTACCCCCTTCCAGGGGGTAAAGGGAACAACATCGACAATACCAATTCGTGGATGCTCTCCCTTGTGGAGACGAATATCAAGGTGCTCCATGGCAACCTCAAAGATAACCGATATCCCCTCCTTGAGAGCATCCCGGCAACCAAGAAGGGTGATCACTGAACGATTGTGGTCAGGATCAGAGGAAAAATCAGCTACTTTGAGACCATGAATGGAGCTGAGACGCCTCACCATTTCCTCAACAACCTTTGAAGAAGCTGTACTCACATTCACTGCAGACTGAATGACCTCACGCATTCATCGGACCTCCGCCTTAAGGGTCTTCTCCATCTCACGAAGAGCCCATTCATGGGCTCCAAGGTCAAAGGAAGTCACCCCCTCGCGGAAAACCGTGACCTCGTAGTGAAGCATTCTGGCCCAGGCACAGGTATAGAGAACACAGATATTGGTACACACCCCAACAAGCTCAAGAGAGACAATGCCTTCCTCCCTAAGGATAAGGTCAAGAGGAGTACCGCAAAAAGCGCTAAATTTGGTTTTGGGAAGGAGAATCTCGCCTTCTTTTGGAGCAAGTTCCGTTACTACTTGTGCTCCCCAACTGCCAACTACACAGTGAGGAGGAAAAAGCCGAAATTCCGGGTCATTTTCCCGGTGGGCATCGCAAACGTAAATGATAAGGTCTTTCCTTTGTCTTCGCTCCTCAAGAAGGTCACGAACCACGGCAGTAACTTTCTTTACCTGTTCACCCACAAAGAGCACCCCGTCAGGGTGGACAAAATCATTGAGCATGTCTACAATAAGGAAAGCTCGCTTCATCTTTGTTCTCCTTTGACCTCCTTTACAATATTTGCTATATTGTAGCAAAATGCTCAAAATGAGAGAGGAAAAGTGAGAAAGGCTTTTCTTGTGGTTTTTGCTCTTCTTGTCACTCTTGCTTACACTGTACCATTCACGCTCCTTGCAGAGACACCACGCTTCGTAGGCAGTTTCCTCTTCTGGATTGTTTTTGCAGGGACTGCTATTGGTATCCTCTTTTTGGCCATGAGGTCCTGGCATGAGTGAGTACCTTCTTTTTCTCGCCATTGCCCTTTACGCGGTGTGGGGAAGCATTTTTGCCTTAGCGGTCCGAAAAAGGGCCCATTTGAGTCTTATAGAGTACTTTTTAGCAGGTCGAAAGCTTCATTGGCTTGTCGCTTTTCTCTCTTACGGTGCAACAACATACAGCGCCTTTATGATGCTTGGCCTTGTGGGTCTCACCTATCGAGGAGGCGTAGGGGCTCTGGGATTTGAACTCATTTACCTCTCAGGGCTCTTTTGGGCAGTCCTTGTAGGTCCAGAGTTTTGGAAACTTGGAAAAGCTTTTGGATGCGTGAGCCCTGGAGAGGTGTTGCGGGTAGCATATCAAAATCGCCTTGTAGGAACTACCTATGCCCTTATTGCCTGCGGATTCCTTATTCCCTATACCTCCGTACAACTTACTGGTATTGGGTATCTGTTTGAAGTGCTCTCTCAGGGGAAAATAACCTACTTCCAGGGACTCCTTCTTGCCACATTCTTCATCATTCTTTGGACAGCAATTGCTGGCCTCCGTTCGGTCGCAGTAACAGACAGCCTCCAAGCAGGAATTATGATGGCAAGTTCTCTAGCCTTCGTATTTTTCTTTGTGAGTCGATTCTTCGGGGGATTTGCAAACTTCTTCCGAAACCTTGAGGCCACATATCCCCAATGGCTTACTGTCCCAGGGAACGGATTCTTTACCTTTCGGACATTTGTGAACCTTTCGCTCCCCTGGTTCTTCTTTAGCATTTCTAATCCCCAAGTTCTTCAGCGACTCCTCGTTCCGGCAAATCTTCAAGAAATGCGAAAGACTATCACTGGGTTTTTAGGATACGGCTTTGCGTACACCATCATTACCGTTACCCTTGGTTTTATTGCTCTTGTTCTTCTTCCTGGGCTTCCGAACCCCGACCTTGCAACACCGAGGCTTCTTTTAGATTTCCCCATCCCCTCCTGGATTACTCTCTTTGTTGTTATGGGGATACTCTCTGCTGCAGTTTCCACGGCTGATTCAATCATTCTTACTCTTTCCTCGATGTTTCTCCAAGACATTCTCCCTGAACGTGTGCCAGAGAAAACAAAGCTTCTCCTCGCACAGTACGCTTTTATTCCTCTCCTCTGCGGAACTGTCTTTTTCTTTGCCCTTGGACGATTCAACCTCATTGCCCTTCTCTCGGTCACGTCCTCTCTTGGGCTTTTGAGCGTTGTACCCACAATCCTTGGATTACTTACAAAAGGAGGAAAAAGCCCCAAAGCAGCATTCATCAGCATGCTCTCAGGAGCAGGAATTGTCCTTGCACAACTTGCGGGGGTTAACCTTTTCCATGGGTGGACAGCTCCCTCTACCCTTGCAGTAGCTTCAGGAGTTTATTTCCTAGTGTGGACTATTGATTCTCCTCGATCAGAGGGACAAAAACACATCCCCCGTGGTTCTCAATAATAAGCTTTTCGCCCCTCTTGCAAGCACGAATAAGATTCTGCCCCCTTTTGTCCTCAAGGGGCAGAACAATAAGGCCACCATCCTTGAGTTCCTCAATCCAAACTTCATAGATGCGTCTTGCACAGGCACTCACAATGATTCGGTCGTAAGGAGCAAATTCTGGGAGGCCCTTACTCCCGTCCCCAGCAAAAAGGAAAACGTTGGTGTACCCAAGATGGCGAAGGCGTTCCCTTGCCTCATCAAGAAGTTCCGGGATGCGCTCAATACTATAAACCTCAGAAACAAGCTCAGCAAGAAGTGCTGTCTGGTAACCAGATCCAGTGCCAATTTCAAGAACCTTATGGTCCTCACGAAGCTCAAGGAGCTCAAGCATCAGAGCTACAATATAGGGCTGAGAAATTGTCTGTCCACTCCCTATAGGAAGCGGAGAGTCCTGATACGCTAGGTCCTCATACTCCTTTGGTACGAAAAGATGACGAGGAACTCGAAGAAAAGCCTCGATAACACGGCGGTCTGATATTCCACGAGCAACAAGCTGACTCTCCACCATTATCTTACGGCGATATGCCGCTTCTTCGTGCATCAGTAGTAACCTACCCGGAAATCATGATAGAGGCCACTAAAAGGAAACCACTCCTCAGTCCAGGAGACAACATGCGCAGCTGCGGGACCCTTTTTTACCTCCTCAAAAAAGCGCCGTACCTCTTCCTCCTCACCTTCAGCTATGACTTCTACTTCCCCCGTTGGGAGATTACGCACTACACCAGTGATGTCAAACTCCTGGGATTTCCGAAGCACAAAATATCGGTACCCAACACCCTGTACTCTTCCTCGAAGCACTAACCGACCTTGAACCCACTTCCTCATCTCCTCTCACCCCTTGAGGAGCTCAACAAGCCTTCTCCACACAAGGTGATCTGTGAGATTTGGTCGTAGGGGGGTTACAGAGACCTTGTTCTCCCAGACTGCCTGGAAATCTGAATTCTCGGGAAAAAGAAGATTCCGTTTCACTTCTTCGAAAACAAAAACTCGCTCTTTTGCATTACCCTCAATTTCTCGCACTTCCGTAAAGTAAAAGCGGTCTCCAAGCTCGGTAATACTCAAACCACGGAGAGCTTCCCGACAAGGCACATCAGGAACATTGACATTAAGGACAAGGTTACGCTCCCCTCTTAAGATGTCACCAAAAAGTTTCCATACCTCAACAGCTACCGAAGCAGCAAGCTCATAATTTGCCCAATCTCCAAGAACAAGAGATACAGCAAGTGACGGAATCCCAGACATGGCGGCTTCAAGACCGGCCGCTACTGTCCCCGAGTAAAATACATCAAAACCAAGATTGGGCCCTCGATTAATGCCCGAAACGACAAAATCAATGTTTCGGAAGAGGTTAAGCCCCAAGATAACCGTGTCTGCCGGGGTTCCATCAACCGCATACCCTCGGATTCCTTCAACCTCAACTTCATACACTCGCAAAGGATGCCGAGCGGTGATACTGTGACTTGAGCAACTGCGTTCATCCTTCGGAGCTATAAGGATAACCTCTGCCTCTTCCTGAAAAGCCCGAACCAAAGCCCGTATGCCTGGACTCTCAAAGCCATCATCGTTAGTAATGAGGATGCGTTCCATTCACATCCCTACCCTTCGCAGGATTTCCCGCGCAACTACTACCCCTGAGGCCGAAGCCTGAACAAGCCCTCTGGTAATACCCGCCCCGTCTCCGATAAGAAAGAGGTTAGCCACGTTACTCTCTAAACCTCTTTGAAGCTGTACTCGGGAAGAATAGAACTTGACCTCAACGCCGTAAAGAAGTGTATGTGGGGAATTGATGCCTGGAATGAAACGATCCAGAGCGGCAAGCATCTCAAGGATATCCTGAAGAAAACGATAGGGGAGAACAAAGCTTAAATCCCCAGGACTTGCTCCCTCGAGGGTCGGCTGTACAACCGATTTGGCAATGCGCTCAGGAGTGGAACGCCGCCCAAGCTGAAGGTCACGGAGTCTTTGAATAATGACCCCCCCGCTTAGGGTATTTGCAAGCTGCGCAACATATCGTCCAAAAGCAATAGGCTCGTGAAATGGCTCGGTAAAATTTGTGCTCACAAGGATGGCAAAGTTCGTGTTTGGGGTTTGCTTCCCTTCATAGCTGTGTCCATTCACCGTGATAATACCATCGTTGTACTCTGTAACCACCTCTCCATACGGACACATACAGAATGTCCGCACCCGATCGTCAAAGGTTCGCGAGTAATATACCAGCTTGAGCTCGTACATGACGCTCGTATACTCTTCCATAATAGATGCAGGAACTTCTACACGAACTCCAAGATCCACCGGGTTGCTTTTAAGAGGCAACCCAAGACGAAGACACTCCCTCCGCAGCCAGTCTGCACCAACCCTTCCTGGGGCAACAATAACGAAGGAACTCTCAATCTCCTCCCCCCCCTCAAGGCGTACACCACAAGCAACCCGATCTCGAACAAGAATCTCATCTACCGCAGTTGATGTTCGAATTTCCACCCGCTCCTTAAGATAATCAAAAATGTTCCGAAGGATGTCACGGCAGCGATCTGTACCAAGATGGCGAACCTGGGAGGGAACAAGGATAAGCTCTGCTTTCTCGGCCCTTTTTCGAAGCTCCTCAACCCGTTCTCCATCTGTCCCATAGATACGAGATGTTCCTCCGAAGCGAAGGTACGTCTTGTCAACGTATTCGAGGACCGAGGCAAACTCCGCTTCGTCAATGTAATCGGTAAGTTGTCCACCTACTTCCCGAGAAAGAGTGAGTTTTCCATCACTAAAGGCACCTGCTCCCCCCCAACCACAAAGGAGTGAGCAAGGGTTACATTTCTGGCAAATGCGGCTATTCTCCCGAGCAGGACAAACACGTTTCTCAATGTTTTTACCACGATCCACAACAAGAACCCTAAGGTTACTCCGCTCAGCAAGTTCAAGAGCCGCAAAGATTCCCGCTGGTCCAGCACCAACAATAATCACGTCATACTTTGCCATCAGTGCCACCCTGATTCCTCTGAATTTCTTCAAGAATCCGCAGGGCTATTTCGAGAGCATTTTTCCCCTCTTCAAGACCAACAAGGGGTCTCTCCCCATTACGCACACAATGAATGAAATGTTCAAGCTCAAGCCGAAGAGGTTCTCCCTTTTGTATCACCGGCTTTTCAATAAGGAGCTGAGGAAGAGGCGAAGAGGCTTTCTTATACACTGCAAGTTCCTGCTCCAGATAATCAATGGAAATGAAGGAGTCTGCTTGGGTAATTTCCATGCGGCGGATTTTCTTTCGCGTGACCCGGCTTGCGGTAAGATTTGCAATGCAGCCATTCTCGAAAACAAGCTGAGCATTTGCAATATCTTCCTGACGGGAGAAGACAGAGCGTCCGAAAGCACTTACCTTAACGACACTGCTTTTAACAATACTTACCACTATATCGATATCATGAATCATGAGGTCAAGAACAACTCCAACGTCTGTGTTTCGGTTCACGTATGGACCCATGCGGCAACACTCAATAAAGATCGGTCGATCAACGATTTTAGCAAGCTCCATTACTGCAGAATTAAAGCGTTCAATATGCCCAACCTGGAGAATAACGTTTTTCTTCGCAGCCATTTCCATAAGCTCCTTTGCTTCTTCAAGCGTTGTAGTAACAGGTTTTTCAATAAGGATATTGACGCCCTCCTCAATGAAATGGGCGGCAATATCCCGGTGTAGCACCGTAGGCACTACAATACTTACCGCATCTACCTTTCCGAAAAGGTCACGGTAATCAAAAAAAGGGGTCGTGGCATACCGCCGAGCAACTTCTCTAGCTCGCTCTCTGTTGACGTCCACAACGCCAACAAGCTCAACCCCAGGAATTTCCGAGTATACCCGAGCATGGTGCTGTCCAAGGTATCCAACACCAACAACACCAACCCTAACCACTTTCAAACTCCATCACCCACAGAGTCACAATCTTCTAAGAATTCCTGGATAAGCCTGGCAACCTCTTCAAGGTCATTTCGAGAAAGTCCAGGGTGTACCGGTATTGATAATACCTCACGAGACAGCCTTTCAGCAACTGGAAAAGGACCGCACCCATAAGGTTCAAGAAATGCTTGCTTATGGAGAGGAAGAGGGTAGTACACCTCACACCCCACTCCCCGTTCTCGCAAAAACGTAAGAAGGGCATCCCGCCTTTTAGGTACTTTCACCGTGTACTGGTGAAAGACAGGGAGTGTCCCCGGAGGTACGAAGGGCACCTCAATCCCCTTAAGGTCTGCAAGTTTCTCTGAATAGAATGACGCGTTCTCCCTCCTCTTTGCATTTCCTTTCTCGAGCTTCCGCAGTTGCACTCTTCCGATAGCAGCAGCAATGTCCGTCATACGAAAGTTGTATCCAAGAATCTCGTGGTAGTACCGTCTTCGGCTTCCGTGGTTGATGAGCATCCTGCAACGCTCAGCAACTTCGGGAATATTCGTGACCACCATGCCTCCCTCGCCAGTGGTCATATTCTTCGTAGGATAAAAGCTGAAAATCCCTGCGCTACCAAAACTTCCAACCTTTTTCCCTTTGTATTCTGCACCGTGAGCCTGAGCGCAGTCCTCTACAAGAAAGAGATTTCTCAACCTTACAATGGTGAGAATTTCATCCAAAGCACAGGGAATTCCATAGAGATGAACAATAACAACACCCTTCACCTGAGGATCTTTCTCAACAACTTCCCGCAGGCTCTCGGGATCAATGTTTCCTGTTCTCCAATCCACATCACAAAAGACCGGAATACCCCCACAGTGGAGGATAGCACTTGCCGTAGCCACAAAAGTGAAGGGTGTAGTCACTACCTTATCCCCCGGTTGTACACCAAGCGCCTTTAAGGCGATAAAGAGAGCAGTAGTGCCGCTACTTGTGGCCACCGCCTCTCTTGTTCCTATATACGCCGCAAATTCTTGCTCAAAACACTCCACTTCTTTTCCCTGGGCAAGATACCCAGACTCAAGGACTCTCAGCACCGCTTCCTTTTCTTCCTCACCAATCATTGGCCGACTCAAGGGTATACGCATCGGTCAACACCTTTCTTACGATTTAAAGCTCTCAAGGTACGAGCAATACGCACGAAAGCTTTCTAAGGCCTCTTCAAGAGTATCCCCGCCGAATTTCTCCATGTAGGCATCAGCAAGAACCCAGGCAAGCATCCCCTCTCCCACAACGAGAGCTCGAGGAACAGCACACACATCAGAGCGTTCGTACCGAGCAACAACTTCTTTTTTTGAGACTATATCTACCGAGGGAAGGCCCCGGCGAAGGGTGGGGATGGGTTTCATGGCACATCGTGCCCATATGACTTCTCCTGTTGCAACCCCTCCTTCAATGCCACCGCTCCGGTTCGTTTTCCGGAAGAAAGGAAAAGGAGAACGCCGGGCATCGTAAAAGATTGCATCGTGTACCGCGCTTCCGGAAAGTTCCGCTCCACGAAAGCCATCCCCAATTTCCACACCCTTTATTCCAGGAATGCCCATGAGGTAAAAGGCAAGACGGCTATCGAGGCGCTTGTGCACCTCAACGTAACTTCCTACACCTGGCACAACCCCAAGTGCTGCCACAACGAAGGTCCCTCCCAGTGTGTCGCCTTCGGCCATAGCCTGAGCAATACGTGCTTTCATTTCCTCCTCACGGTCAACGGTAGCAAGGGGCGAAGATAAGGCCCTTTCAAAAGCCTCTTCCCAGGAAATCTCCCCAAGAGAAACCCGAATGCCTCCAATGCTCTCTACAAACCCTCCAACTCGAACTCCAAAAGGAGCAAGAAAGAGCTTTGCCACTGCCCCCGCAATGCACCGTCCCACTGTCTCCCGAGCACTAGCACGCTCAATGACATTTCGAATGTCCTTGAAGCGGTATTTGACAAGACCCGAAAGATCGGCATGCCCTGGTCGGGGAATGGTGACCTCCTCGTAATCTTTCGGTCTTTCTCCTTCTGGGTCCATAAGGGGCTGCCATTTATCGTATTCGGTGTTTTGCACCCAAAAAGCCAGAGGACTTCCAAGTGTCTTTCCCCACCGGAGCCCCCCAAGAACTTCTATCCTATCTTCCTCAAGATGCATACGGGGACTTACTCCAAACCCTTTTCTGCGGCGAGCAAGCTCCTGCTTAATAAACGAAAGGTCAATAGACACCCCTGCAGGAAGCCCACTTATAAAGACAAGAATGCCTTTTCCGTGAGATTCTCCCGCGGTACGAAATTCAAGGTTCATGATGCAAACGCTCCTTTAAGCTTGCCACTTCTTCAAGGAAACGATACATCTTTTCTGCATCACCACTCTCAAGAAGAATGAGAAAACGCTCAAGATTCCCTACAAAGGCCCGAAGAACCTCAGGAAGTCTCCGGTTAGTGAGAAAGATGTCGCTCCACACCTTCGGAGAAGAACCGGCAATCCGCGTTATATCCCGAAACGAAGGTCCTCCAAAGCGTACCGCTTCTTCTCGCTTTGCCATAACAGTCTGCAGGAAAACACTGGCCAGCGCATGAGGAAGGTGACTCACAAGAGCGCAAATCGTATCATGCTCTGCAGGAGTCAAAAAAAAACTTTGCCCCCAATAACCTCGCCAAGCTCAAAAAGAAGCTCTCTTGTCTCTTCCCGAATAGTAGCCGGAACGACGAGAACTGGCATACCGCGGAAAAGTCCTACTCTTGCCTGGTCGATACCACCTTTCACAGCGCCACCCATGGGATGGAAACCAACATACTCTATGTTCTTTTCGTCAAGATGTATCGTTTCGAAAATCCACTCTTTTGAGCTCCCGGTATCAAGAACTCGTGTTCCTTCTCGTAAGAAAGGTAAAGCCTCGTAGAAAACCCGGGGAATTTCCCGAACAGGTGTAGCAATGAAAAAGAGGTCCGACGCCCCTGCCACTTCCCCAACGCTCTCCCCTAGAAAGTCCACGGCTCCTCGCTCTTTCGCCTTCTGCGCGGCTTCCCAAGACACGTCATACCCAATAATGCACCTTTTTTTCTTCCAGAGAGCTAGGTCAAAACCTAAAGAACCACCTATAAGACCAAGACCTACAATACCAATTGTAAAGCTTTCCAATCACACTTCCCTCCCCATGAGAACTGCAAGTTTTCGGAGTTCCTTCATAAGTGATGCAAACTGATCCGGGGTAAGCGATTGTGGGCCATCGGAGAGAGCCTCAATAGGATTGGGATGCACCTCAATGATCAGACCATCAGCCCCGCAAGCCAAGGCAGCAAGGCTCATGGGTATAACGAGGTCACTTCGACCCGTACCGTGGCTTGGGTCAACAATGATGGGAAGGTGGCTCTTTTTTTTCACCAGAGGAATACAGCTCAAGTCAAGGGTGTTACGAGTTGATGGTTCAAAGGTGCGGATACCTCGCTCACAGAGAACGACCTGATAGTTCCCCTGCGCAAGGATATATTCAGCTGACATAAGGAGCTCATCGACAGTATTCATCATGCCACGCTTCAAAAGCACTGGCTTCCGAAGACGTCCAACTGCTTCAAGAAGCCTAAAGTTTTGCATGTTTCGTGCTCCAATTTGAATCATGTCAGCATACTCCGCAACTAAAGGAAGCTCCTCAATGCCCAGTGCTTCAGTGACAAAAGGAAGGCCAGTCTCCTCACGAGCTTTAGCAAGAAGACGAAGTCCCTCTTCCCCAAGCCCCTGAAAACTGTATGGCGATGTCCGCGGTTTAAAGGCTCCTCCACGGAGAATTTTTGCCCCTGCTTCCTTAACTCGATACGCCGTCTCGATAATTTGAGCCTCAGACTCAATAGCACAAGGACCAGCCATGACCACAAATTTTCCAGGGCCGATTTCTACATCTCCAACGCGAACCACAGTGTCTGCCTCTCGGAATTCGCGACTGGTGAGTTTATAGGGCGTCAATATAGGAATGACACGTTCTACAAAGGGAAGAACCCCAATTTTCTCTTCAAGGTTTACCCCCCGTTCATCTCCTATGGCTCCAATAATCGTCCGTTCAACGCCCTGGGAAATGTGCACTCCAAATCCCAAGCGTTTCAAACGTCGCACAACCTCATCAATTTCCTGCTGTGTAACGCCGCTTCGTAAAACAATGATCATCCTCTATCTCTCCCCCCAAACCATGAATACGGTAAAGCTCTCCACACGCAGCTTGGATATCATGCCCGCGGGACCTCCTCAGAGTAACAGGTATCCCTTGTTCCCGCAAAAGTGCGGCAAACATCTCAAGACGCTTTCGGGACGAAGGCACAAAAGGCGTTCCCCGAACTCTGTTCCCGGGAATCAAGTTCACGTGTACAAGGAGACCCCGAAGGATCCTCGAAAGTTGCAAGGCGTGTTCCCGCTTATCGTTCACGTCCTGCCAAAGGGTGTACTCGATAGTCACCCGCCGGCGGGTGCGATGAAGGTATTCTCGGAGCGCCACAAGAAGAGAACGAATCGGATATACTCTGTTGAGTGGGACAAGAAAATTCCGCAAATCGTCCGTTGGAGCGTGGAGCGAAACAGCAAGATTCACCTCCGGCCAGTCCTGGCCAAGTTGTATGATTTTCTCTGGAATGCCAACCGTAGAAACAGTAATGCGGCGAGACCCAATGTTGAAGCCCTCAGGACTATTAAAAACCTGAAGAGCTCTGTGCAAAGATTCGTAGTTAAGGAGCGGTTCCCCCATGCCCATAAAAACGAGATGGGTAATACGTTGGTTCTCTTCTTTGCTCACCCTCCACGCTTCCTCAACAATTTCCTCCGGAGCAAGAGAACGCCGAAACCCTGCTCTACCTGTAGCACAGAAGGGACAACGCACGGGGCATCCTACCTGCGTGGAGAGGCAAACTGTATACCAAGACCGGTGGGGAATAGCTACCACTTCCACAGTATCAGAGGAAGGAAAAGCAAGCAAGAACTTTTTCGATCCATCTGCGGAAGCACGGACTTCCACACACCTTGTCACACCAAGGGAAAAAGAAGCCGCAAGTTCTTCTCGAAGCCTTAGGGGTATGTCGCTCATATCTTGAAAAGAGGCAACCTTTCTTTCGTATACCCACCGGAGAATTTGTTTCGCCCGGTATGAGGGTTCCCCTCTTTCTCCAAGCCAAGGAATAAGGTCTGAAGGAAGCATTCCAATAATATTCTGCTTCATGATTCTCTCCACGTACCGTAATTTTACAATACTCCCTTTTGGTTTAAAATATATTCAAGGGAAGTGACCACCATGAACGAAACGGAAAAAAGGGAATTTCAAGAGGAACTCTTGAGGCTTCGGGAAAGAGTCTGCCAAGCCTTAGCACGAAGAGTGAATGAAACTCCACAAGAAGTGTTTGACGAGGCTGACCTCGGAAATACTACGCTCTCCATGGAACTTGAAGTTTCTTCTCGGAGGCAACTTACTGAAACCCTTGAGATGATTGAGAAAGCCCTCCGGAGGATTGAAGCAGGAACCTACGACACTTGCGAAATCTGCCGTCGGAAAATCCCTCTTGAGCGCCTCCGGGCAATCCCCTACGCCTCTTTGTGTGTGGAGTGCCAGGAAAGACAGGAAAGGGCAAAAAAATAAAGGGCGAGTGGCTTTTTCCTTCTTTCCACCCGCCTTTATCCGAAGCTCGTGAGTCAAGTGTACGCCATTTTCTCAAGCGTTTCCAGTCGTTCCTCAAGCACAAGAGGTACGCTGGAAAAAAGGTCTTTGGGATACTCCACACCACGGTCAAAGACCTGGCGACGAAACTCCACAAGCTGGAAATACTCCACAAGCCCTCGTACTGCCTCATCAACGTCAAAAGGCTTGCAGGAAAAGATATCTACACTTACATACCGCTTAGCAGGGAAGGTATGAACGCTAATGTGACTTTCTGCAATAATAACAATGCCTGAGATACCGCTCTCTTCCGCTGTAGACCCCTGGTACCGAAAGACATAAGGTGGGGTCACTTTGGTCATGCCCATGTACTGCGGAAATTCGTCAAGAAATTTTCGGACGCGATCCACATCACTTATAATCTCTGGATCTCGACTGTAACCATCAAGGATAAGGTGCATCCCCACCTCGAGAGTGGCTTTTTCCATCGCTCATCCCTCCCCCCAGACTTTCAAGGATTAAAAACAAAATTGCTATCCCCAGAGGGGATAGATACTTTGAGCAAAAACAATGGCC
This sequence comes from uncultured bacterium, assembly GCA_937922705.1. Classification (GTDB taxonomy): domain Bacteria; phylum Atribacterota; class Atribacteria; order Atribacterales; family Caldatribacteriaceae; genus Caldatribacterium; species Caldatribacterium caloriphilum. The sequence goes on from CALAIW010000003.1 coordinate 29,044, forward strand.
ACGGCACATTGCCGCACCGTGACCGTTGTTTTATTCACTTCCCAAGGACAGAAGGAACACCACTCTTCAGTTCAACACACACTGGTGCTCCCCTTTTCTTTCCAGAAACCATACAAGGGGGGCACTTCCACCAGGGAAGGAGCAATTCCCTGCATGGACCACACGGAGAAACCTCATTTCTGAAGCTCCCATTCCACCCCCTTAGTTTTCGGTGGTTATTATATACCTTTCCCCCAAGATGTCAACGATTTGAGAGAGAATTTTCCCGCTCTTCCTCAGCAGACCAAACCTTCTCTACTTCGAGAAAAACCCAAGGTTTGCACCCAGGAACCCCACAGACGCCCTCCCCAACCCTACCTAAAGCAGACAGAAGCACACATTTTACAAAGCTCTCTCCGTAATAGGCGTTAAGTTTCTCCCGGATATACTCTGTTTGCTCGGCGAACTCAAGGTAAGCGACACCACTTTCATCCCTAAGGTAAGGCACACAATCCTCTGGAAAATACGCATCCACAAAGCTTGGACAGGAAAACTTTAAACACCCTGTAACTACAACCTTTTGTCCTACCCACAAGGAAAGTTCTCCACACAGAACTTTAGGGGGTATCTCATTTTGGGGAAGGCATCCAAAAATAGCCATACTCAGCATGCTGAGAAAGAAAAAAGCAAACTTCATCTTTTCCCCTCCTCTTTTTTTCCATTGTAATCCTTGACTGGCTAAGTTGCAAACCAGGTCTTGCCATGCTACAATTGGCATTGCTTTACTTCTGGAAAAGGGGTGGAACGATGCCAAACACCAAGTCAGCACTGAAAAACCTTCGAAAGAGCGAAAAGCGGCGGTTGCGAAACAAAGCGATTAAGTCGGCAACAAAGACGTACATCAAGAAGTTTCTGAAGTTCCTGGAAAGCGGAAAGGTTGAGGAAGCTCAAGCGTTTTTAAGCGAGGTATACAAACGCGTTGACATGGCGGTAAGCAAGGGTGTGTTCCACAAAAACAAGGCTGCCCGTATCAAATCGCGACTTACCCAAAAGCTTAACCGGATTCTTTCCCAAGCTGCGTAATTCCAGATACAAGCAACACGCACCAGAGTCGGGGATCAACGCTTTGGGTCTTTAGGATTCTGTCTGCCGTTCTGAGGACTGCAAAAATCCTCGGGACGTCAGAAGAAGTAAAGTGTTTTTTCATCTTCTCGATTTTCCTTGCTTCCAAGGGATTTATTTCTTTCCCTTGCCAGAGATCCCTCCGCGTTTCCCCACTTTCACAGAACTGTGCAAAAAGTCGAAAGCGGCGGGCAAGATGAGTCACAAGCAAAGAGGGAGGAAATTGCTGATCTAGTAGACGATATACATACCGAAGGGCTGAAGCTGCATTCCTTTCCCCTAAGGCATCAAGGAACCGGAAAAGAAGTGCCTTTTCACTTTGGGTAAAGAAGGCTTCAACCTCGTCTTTCGTAACCCGTCCTCCTCTACATCTCTCAAGAAAATCCACAATGTCTCCTCTCTGCAACTCGTACTCAGAAGCAAGGCGAAAAAGGCTTTCCCGTGCATCATCTTCAAGAACAAGATCAAGACGAGCTTCTTCCTCTCTCAAGAAATGCAAAAAGACCTCTCGACTCTCTTCCACTATAATTCGGGGAAACTTTCGCCAGAAAGGCTCTTTTAGGGTTTCGGCGGGGGAAAGAAGAAGGAAAAAAAGGACCTCAAGATACCGAGGTGCCTCCTGTGCGATTTTAAGAACTCCCTCTTCTTTAAAACCTTCCAGAAAAATCACTTCCCTCCTAGGAAAGAGAGAGGGAGATACGAGTTCCTGTCGTTTCTTTTCCCATTCACTTTCTCCGTGAACCCAAGAAATTCCTGAAGCCTTACATTTTTCCTGGATTTCAGGAACGCATATCTCTCGAAAATAAACCTGCGAAACCCGGCGCTCACAAAGAAAGAAATTCCCCGAAAGCTCACTCCGCAGCCATTCTTCAAATCTCTGTCTTTCCAAAGGTTCGTACCCTCCCCCGTCCAAAAATAGGATAGTACTCTATTGCCCCATCTCTCAAGGTTATAAAGTAGGGAACCCTCATTTTTTCAAGCACAGAAAGAGTGCGAGAATCGGGATGCCCATAGGGGTTCTCTCCCACTGAAAGAATAGCCACATGGCAGTGGGAGGCCTGAATAAGAGAGGCCAGGGAATCACTGTAACTCCCATGGTGAGGAAGCACAAGAACCTCAGCCTCAAGAAATGAAGGATTGAAACGCACAAGTTCGCTGAAGGCTTCTTCAACATCACCACAAATAAGAACGCGACCATAAGGAGTATGAAGTCTAAAAAGCAGGGCCCTCTCACCCCCTTCGAGAACAGGAACAATTTCGAGGAACACATCGGGAAAAATCTGTAAACGCTCAAAGGAGGAAAAATCGCAGGGTGTAAAAAGTGGTACCTCAGGAAAAGCTTTCCGAAGGGGGATAACTCCTCCAGTATGGTCTTTGTGGTCATGGGTTAGGAAAATCCCCTGGATATGTCTAATCCCCCTGAATCGCAAGAATGGAAGGAGGATACTCTCTCCCACATTCCCGTATCCACGAATAATGCCACCTGTGTCGATAAAGATTCCCTTTCCTCCCGCAAAAAAGCCGCAGGCAAGACCCTGGCCAACATCAAAGACAAGAAAGCTCATTTCCGGAAAAAGAAAACCCTCCAAAATCAAACCTCCCAAAATAAGGGGGACCACAAGGATACAAAGAAACCACTTTCGCGTAAAAAAACTAACTAACCCAAGTACTATCACTCCCCACACAATCATTCCCCAAAGCATCAGGCGACCGTCACGAAAGTCAAAAACCCAGTGAGGAATAGAGTTTCTGAGAAAAGAGGAAACCGAGAAAAGCGCTTGTAAGAGAAAGCGAAGGACAAATCCAAGAAGCACCCGACCCACAGGAAAAACCCCTAGAATAGGAGTAAAGAGGGCCACAAAAAGCGACCCTTCAACCAGAGGAACAATAAGAAGATTTCCTAAAAGAAAAAGAGAGGTAAAAGAAAATCCGTTCCTCACAAGAAGTGGGAAACTCGCCAAAGCAGCACAGAAGGTAGCATATACAGTCCCAAGGAGGTACCGCATAATGAAAGGCTTTTGTGCTTTGTCCACAAAAAGCAAAGGAACAAGAACCACAAGCCCCGCGGTAGATGCAAAGGAGAGTTGTGCACCAGGCATAAAAAGAATCTCTGGCTCAAGCAAGAACATAATGAAAAACGCAGAAAGAAGAATTCCTAAAACTCTTGCAGTACGGCCGATTCTTTGACTCAAAAGAAGAAGGCTTGCCATAATCCAAGCACGGAGCGATGAGGCTACAAAACCACAGAAAGCGAGGTATAAAAAGGTAAAGGGAAGTACACAGAAAACTACAAGGCGGCGAGGGAGCAATCGTCGGAACAGGGACCAAAGAAGCGTTCCAAGAAGAGCCATATGGAAACCTGAAACACAGAAAAGATGGTATACCCCTGTCTCCTGAAGGAGAGTAACTTCCTTTGTAAAATCCCCCTCTTTCACCCCAAGAAAGAGTGCTCCAAAAAAGGGGAAAGCATCCTGGAGTTCTTCCTTCCAACTCTCAAGAAAACGTGTACGTTGTACGTGAATCCAGCGCAGAAAAGCAAACCATGGGTTCCGAGAAGGAACGTGAGAAATTTTCTCCACCTCAAGGTACCCAACAATCCTCTGCTTAAAGAAGTAGAAGCGCCAATCCCTTCCTCCAGGATTCACACAAGATGAAAAACTCCGGAAACGCCCTGATACTGTGACTTTCTCGAAGAGGAAAGGGGAATAGTCCCTCTTCTCTCCCCGAAGGAGCACTCTCGGTGTATACAGTGGAAAACCACGAATTCGGGTAAGGAGGAACTGCTCACCCCGAGGAGTAACGTATCCTTCAAGCACAATTTGCTCTCCCTCACGCTCTTGAAAAAATTCCCTGGGAATTTCAAGACTTACCGCGTAAAGGAGAACGCCAAAAATCCAAAAGCTAGCAAAAAAGATGGGGAAAAATATCCTGGAGGGGAGAACAATAGTCTGGAGCACAAGGATAATCCCCAGGAGAAGGAAGAAAGGTCCAAAAGACGGCCGGAAGTACACTCCAGTGAGAAATCCAGAAACCGTACCAAGGATAATCCAGAAAATAGGATATTGGAAAAAGGAAAGGGAGGGAAGAACGTTCTTCCCTCCCTCGATATCCTCAGGAAACAAGGTGTCCGAAACGCTTCTTGAAGGATTCCACATCCATGTTAGCTACCCGAGCCATGGTGGCTACCATATCAGGGTTCTCAAGGTCCTCTTTTTCGAGGCGGATCATGTACGAACGAGCAACCTGGTATGCGTAAGAGCTAATATCAACGGTGCGAACACGGGTTCGGCCAGTCACCGGATCCATTATGGCATCAAAGGGAATCGGATTGAGCTTTCCACCAAGAATACTAATCATAGCACCGCTCTTTTTCATTTCCTCGCTATAGTTTTGACTCGTAAGGTATTCCACCGCTCCATACCCAAGGTCTCGAGTGTACTCGATATCAAAAGGAATAGGAGGAGCGCAGCGGAGTTCATACCCTACGTCTTTCGTGACGATGGTGATTTTCTTGCCGCGTTCCTCAAAGCGTCGGGTCATCTCGTTTTTCAGAAGTTCCCCAAGAGGCACTTCGGCAAGACGGACATGTCCGTGGGGATCCCGCGGGATAGACTTTCCAAGGATCCTCTCGATTTCTTCCACATCTCCAAATTTCAAAGCAACACCCTCAGCAACGATGGCGATGCCATCGTCTCGCCCAAGGGCTTTGCGCTTAATCATGGCCCCCTCAATAATGTCACAAACATCCTCCACTCGAACCTTCCGGTCTCCAAACTCCTCAGGGATAATCGTCAGCGTTGCTCCCGCGGCTTTTCCGGTTCCCAAAGCAAGATGTCCAGCTGAACGCCCCATGATAACCACAAAGTACCAACGGTTTGTCGTTCGTGCATCTTCCATGAGGTTCTTAACGATATTCGTAGCTACCTCGCGAGCAGTCTGGAAACCAAAGGTCGGCATGTCCCCAGGAAGAGGAAGGTCGTTGTCTATAGTTTTCGGAACGTGGGCAACATAGAGATTTCCCTGCATGGCCTTAGCTACGATACTCGCGCTGAAAGCCGTATCATCCCCACCAATAGTAACAAGGTAACCCACGCTCAGGGACTCCATAACCTTCCGAACATTCTCTACCTTTGCTTCGTCAATCGCTCCTCCCTTGATAAGACTATCCCGAGCAGTACGAAGAATAGAGCCACCCTCAAGATGAATCCGGGAAACACGGGCAATGTCAAGAGAAACAGTGTGCACTGCTGGATCAAAAGAGGGATTGGAAATCCACTTGAAACCATCATAAATGCCGATAACTTCAATGCCTCTTTTGCGAGCTGCAATGGTTACTGAACCAATGACCCCGTTAATGCCGGGTGCTGGACCACCTCCAACAAGAATTGCCAATCGCTTGCCCTGCATCACCACATCCTCCCTTTCTGAGATTCACCTTGCTAATAGAGCCCTGGCCTTAGCCAGGAGATTCTCGACGCTGATACCAAACTTCTCAAGAACAAGTTTTCCTGGAGCCGAAGCACCAAAACGGTCAATGCCGATAACCTCACCCTCGCTCCCTACGTACTTGTACCACCCAAGCGTTGCCCCTGCCTCAATGGCAATACGCTTCTTTACCCTCTTTGGGAGCACCTCTTCTTTGTAGCTTTCAGGCTGCTCTTCAAAGAGCTCAAAAGAAGGCATACTGACTACCCGCACTCGAATTCCCTCCGCAGCAAGTTTCTCGTAAGTTTCTAAGGCCACATGCACTTCAGACCCTGAAGCAATGATAATAAGTTCAGGATCACCACTAGAGTTGTCAGCAAGAATATAGGCACCATTGCGCAAACCCTCAGCTTTCCCATACTTACTTTGGTCAATGATAGGAACGTTTTGTCGGGTAAGGATAAGTGCCACTGGTCCTTTTTGCCATTCAAGAGCTACCTTCCATGCCTCTCGAGTTTCGTTGGCATCAGCAGGGCGAATACACACCATGTTTGGCATAACCCGAAAACTCATAAGATGCTCCACTGGCTGGTGCGTAGGACCGTCTTCACCAACTCCCACTGAGTCATGGGTCCACACGTAAATAACCTTGCAATGGGAGAGCGCAGCAATACGAACCGCTGGGCGCATGTAATCGGAAAACACGAAGAAAGTCGCTCCAAATGGAATGAGACCGCCATGAATAGCAATACCATTAAGAATAGCCCCCATGGCATGCTCTCGTACCCCAAAAGCAATATTCCGCCCCTCATACCCAATGGGCCCATCAACAAGACCCTGGGTACCAGAAGGCAAGGACATAGGCGCCTGAAAGCTTCCCTTGCCCTTAAGGACAGTGTTCGTTGAAGGGTCAAGATCAGCAGAGCCGCCAATAAGCGAAGGGATACGATCGGCCAAGATGTTTAAGATTTTTCCCCCTACGGAACGAGTAGCCACAGGCCCCGCATCAGGTGTGAAAAGGGGAAGGTCCTTGTCCCAATTCTCTGGAAGTTCACCTTGTATCATCATCTGCAAAGTTTTTGCCTCTTCAGGATACTCTCGTGCATAAGCTGCAAAAAGCTCCTGCCATTCTTTCTCCTGCTTCTCACCCCGGGTCACGACCTCACGCATGTGGGTAAGGACTTCAGAAGGAACATAAAACTCCTGATCCAAAGGCCAGTTAAAGAATTTCTTTGTTTCTACAACTTCTTCAGGTTTTAAGGGTGAACCGTGTACTTCAAAAGTGTCCTGCTTTGGGCTCCCATAACCGATATGAGTTGTAACCATAATAAGGGAAGGGCGCTCAGTGTCTCTTTTCGCTTCCTCAATAGCTTGGGCAATCGCCTCAAGGTCATTGCCATCGGGAACTTCAAGGACCTGCCATCCATATGCAGTGAAATGGGCCCTAACGTCCTCAGTAAAGCAAATTTTTGTTTCCCCCGAGAGGCTTATGTGGTTGTTATCATAGATATAAATGAGCTTTCCGAGCTTAAGGTGCCCAGCTAAAGAAGCAGCTTCCTGGGCTACTCCCTCCATAAGGTCACCATCACTCACCAGAGCGTATGTGTAATGGTCAATAACGGGAAATCCCGGTTTATTGAACCGGGCAGCAAGGTGAGCCTCAGCAATAGCCACACCAACGCCAGTTGCGAATCCCTGTCCAAGAGGTCCAGTTGTCGTTTCTATACCACACGCAACACAACGCTCCGGATGACCAGGGGTGCGACTTCCCCACTGGCGGAAATTCTTGAGCTCTTCAAGGCTTATACCTTCATACCCACAGAGGTAAAGGAGAGCGTAAAGCATTGCCGATCCATGACCAGCAGAGAGAATAAATCGATCCCTATTAAACCACTGGGGATTCTTTGGGTTGTGCTTCATGATGCGCCGAAAAAGCACATACCCTATTGGAGCAGCCCCAAGTGGTAAACCTGGATGCCCAGACTTCGCTTTCTGAATCGCGTCCAAAGCTAACATACGAATAGTGGTAACCGCAAGTTGCTCAAGAGTTACTTCCATGCTTTCTTCACTCCTTTTTCCATTGTCGCCCCCTATTATATCAGTCACAACCCAAAGACTCGTGCCGCCTCTTCCTTCGCTATGCGGCACCAGGTAATAACGTTATTTGGGTTTCCACCTATCGTGTGATTGTCCTTCATGATAACTTCTACCCTACATCCTCTTGTAATTTCAAGAGCTTCGCGGAGTTTTTTACGGATATATCCCTCGTCAATCCAGGGAGTAGCAAGGTCAGTAGGACTTGGCTTCAAGGAGTAAATATACTTGTCCCCAAGGTACTCAGCCATTTTCTTAAGATCTGCCCAAGGAGAGACAGAAACCCTTCGCAGGCGAGGAAAGCGCTGTACCACATGCCAACGCGGGTGCAAGGGTTCGCAGCACCCATAACAGTTGAGACCGAAACGTTCAAGAATGGCATATTGATAAGGGAAGACAAACTCCTCAAACATTTCAGGAGAAACGTAACAGGTTTCCTGGCTCTCCGCAAAGCCCCACATGTCAATGGTTCGAACATGGACTCCGTCAAAGTCCTTCTGCGGCAATTCATGGGTATACCCAAATCCTCCCGACCCCACATACGTTCCATCATTGTTAAGAGAAAGGAGGTTGTGCTTTTCAAGAAAGTCAAGCTTCGCAAGATGCCCGTCTCGAAGGAAAGCCATGAGCCTATGGAGCTCTTGAGGATGGTCATACATGTCAAGCATGACTTGTTCCAACCCTCGAAGATTAACCAGGGTCCAGGTCATACCAAGGGTCCACCACCAGATGGTCTTTCTCCGGACAAAGAGGATATCCCCAAAGACCTCCTGGGCAAGGGTAAAGAGTTTTTCGCTTGCCTCTTCGTCGATACGGATTTCAGGGAAACGGAGCTTATCCATATCCCGATAGTCCTTAAGCGGTGGATCCCAACGATACGAACCCCACTCTTCAACCTTTATAATCCGTTCCTCAAGCCCCCACCCAGTCTCCTCATAAACATAGGGAACATCAAAGTATGGCTCTATGACTTTATCGTCTCCCATGGATTCCCCCCAAAAGATTTCTTTGCGAAGGTACATTTCCCAGTGGCGAGCAAGTCTTCCTTCACACACAAGACTTGCGGGAGGGATGATTTCGTTCCAACCGTTTTCTGGGTCACAGAAAATGACTGGGCGGGTTTCCTCAAGAGCATTATGCCGGTACCAAAGCTCTCGTTTCTCCTTCTGTTCCTCGAGTTCAGCAAGTTCCCGTACTCGACAAGCAAGAGAGCGGAGTATTTCTCGTTCCCGAGGGGTAACCCGGATTTCCTCAGAGCCGAACGAAACCCGATACAGCGAGGCTACTGTTTGATCGGTCACAGAAGCACCACCCCTGTATCATTATACTCAGGAAAGACCCTATACGGAGAATATTCTATCGAGTATAATTAGTACCCAGAGGAGGAGGAATTTTTGGTTTCTGCAGAGCGTCTGAAGGTGGCGCTGTCTCACAAGGAACCAGATAGAATACCTCTGGACCTTGGAGGTATCGTTACTGGAATCACTCTTAAAGCCCACCACGCTCTCTGTTCTTTTCTTGGGATTCCTCGCGAAGATACTCTTGTTGATCGCGTCCAGTATCTCGTACAACCCTCCGAAAAGATACTCAAACGCTTTGCCATAGACACCCGATATGTGTATGATGTCGTTCCTCAGAATGTATGGTCCTCCGACCAGGAAGGATCTTTTTGGGAAGACAGCTTTGGAGTCAAACGTCGCTTTACAGGTTACTACTTCGATATGGTTGCCCATCCTCTTGCCCATGCTGCTTCTTTAGATGACCTGAAATCCTATCGCCCTCCCTGTCCGCGTCTTCCTGAAAATTTGCGAGCCCAGGCAGAGTCCCTAAAAAAAGAAGGCTATGCAGTCATAGTGAACCGTATTGGGTCTGTTTTTGAGTTTGCCTGGTACCTTCGAGGTTTTTCCCAATTCATGGCCGACCTTGCCTTAGAACCCCGTCTTGCCTGTGCTATCATGGACATAGTGCTTGAGTTTGAGTTACAACAATTTGAACTTCTCCTCCAGGAAGTGGGGGATCTTGTGGATGTTGTCCTAGTGGGAGATGACCTTGCCACCCAGCGTGGCCCTCTCATGTCTCTTGATATGTACAGAAAGTACGTGAAACCAAGACAGAAAAAGCTCTATGAAGCTATAAAAAAGCAAACTCAAGCCTTTCTTTTTTACCATTCCTGCGGAGCTGTTGCCCCTTTCCTTGAGGACCTTGTAGAGATTGGCATTGACATTCTGAATCCAGTCCAAGTGAGCGCCTCGGGAATGAATCCGAAGTGGCTGAAAAAGCACTTTGGGGATGTTCTTTCCTTTTGGGGCGGCATTGACACCCAACATGTTCTCCCGTATGGAACTCCTGATGCAGTCCGCGAAGAAGTCAGAAGACGTATTGACGAGCTTGCCCCAGGAGGAGGATATGTACTTTGTGCGGTGCACAACATCCAACCCGATGTCCCACCAGAAAATATTGTTGCTATGTATGAAGAAGCGCTATACTATGGAAGTACAAGGGGGTGAGATGGGAAAGTTCTTGTGTTGTGAGTCAAACCTTTGAAGTGGGATCTTGAGAAGGCTTGTGAATCTCTGCAAATACTTGAGAGGAGGGATGGTAATGCAACGGAGCCTATTTCTTGTGGTGTTTGTCTGTGTGCTTCTTGTGAGTGCGCTAGCACTCGCTCAGGAGAAAAAGCCGGCGGAAGGCATGTACTTTCGTCTTGTCACTCATGGCGGCGATGACCCCTTCTGGGCGGTAGTACAAAAGGGCGCAATGGATGCGGCAAAGGAGCTGGGATGCAAAGTCGATATTGACCTTTGTGGCGGTGACCTTACCCTGCAGCTTAAGCGGTTTGAGGAAGCAGTGGCTATGAAACCAAACGGCATTGCTCTCGTCATTAATGACGATACCGCCTGGGACGAACCAGTACGGAGAGCTCTAGAACAGGGTATTCCGGTCATAGGAATGAACAATGATGACTCGGAAGGAGCAGTAGGTAATCCTCGGCTTTGTTACATTGGTCAAAGTGAAAAGGCCGCAGCGTATCGCCTGGCTCGACGGCTCTTTGATGAAGCCAAAGCACGGGGCATTGATCTCTCCAAGGCCCATGTAGCTATGGCTGCTGAAGTTCCTGGGGCAAACTACGCAAAGATTCGTGCAAGTGGTATTCTTGAGGCAATGAAGGAGTACGGTATAACTTCGTACGAGATTATCGACGCCGGTGGTCTTGAGATGACTACAGTAGAATCCCGGGAAACAGCGTATCTTCTTGCTCACCCCGAAACAACCTTCCTCATCGGTCTTGGAGGCATTTGTACAGACCGTCTTACCGCCTCCTTGAAGGCAGCAGGAAAGCAACCGGGAGAAATCATTGCTGGTGGTTTCGACACTACACCTGATACATTGGCTGGAATTAAGGAAGGGTACGTTACTGCTACTATTGATCAGCAGCAGTACCTCCAGGGTTACTTTGCAGTATATGTTCTCTATCTCTACAACAAGTACGGTTTTACTCCAAACATCGACACCGGTGGGTATCTTGTGGACTCTCCTGAAAAGATTGCTCTTATTGAAAAGCTTTCACCAGAACACATTCGCTAAAACCAAAGCCCCCGGCAGACCCGGGGGCTTTGGTTTTTGAGGAGTGGCCACGATGGAGTGGGTGCGAAATTTCCTGCGGTATCGAGCATCAAATACTTTTCTCGTCTTTGTGGGTCTTGTGGTTTTCTTTTCCCTCCTTACTCCAAATTACCTTTTTATAGACCGCCGCAACATTGCTGCGCTGGGGAAACTTTTTCCTGACCTTGGTATCGTTGCTCTAGGCGTTGGAGTCCTCATGATCTGCGGCGAGTTTGACCTCTCGGTAAGTTCGGTTCTCCCTTTTTGTTCTTACATTTTTGTCCGACTTCTCTACCGGGGGATTCCACCATTTTGGGCTTTTTGGGCTGCCTTAGGCGTGGGAGCACTTCTTGGCCTTGTGAATGGATTTATCACGGTCAAAACGAAAATGCCCTCCTTTATCACTACCCTCGGAACTATGATGTTCTGGCGAGGAGTGCTCTATATCTGGTCAAAAATGATGCCCGCAGGTATCCGTAACCTCGTACCACCAGGGTCGACTTTCGAGCGGGTTTTTGCCGGAACAATAGGGTCCTTTTTCCCGGTGCAAGCTCTATGGTTTACGCTTTTTGCTGGTATCCTTGGTGTCCTCCTCCACTACCACCGCTTCGGGAACTGGATTTATGCCACTGGAGATAACCGAGATGCTGCCAGAGCCATGGGAATAAACACAGATTTTGTAAAGATTATTTGCTTCATGATCGTAGGTATACTGTGCGGGTTTTCCGCCTGCATGCAGGCCGTACGCATTGGATCCTTTGCAGCAACACAGGGTATCGGATTCGAGCTTCGGGCTATCGCTGCCTGCGCGGTTGGAGGAACGTCGCTTCGAGGTGGTGTTGGAAGTATGCCGGGTATCGTCCTTGGAGCACTTACCATTCCCATTTTGGACAATGGTCTTATTCTTCTTCGTGTTCCAGTATTTGGCATCAGTGCCTTCATTGGCATCGCCACCATCCTCTTTGTAGTACTTAACAGTTACGTGGAGCGGAGGACACGTTAAGGGGGAAATACGGTATGGAACGAAACGGCGAACTTCTCGTGCGTATGGTAAACATCCATAAATGGTTTGGTCGGGTCTATGCCCTCCGAGGGGTAGACTTTGAGGTTCGGCGAGGAGAAACGGTTGGGCTCATCGGAGACAACGGAGCAGGAAAATCCACCCTTATTAAAATCCTTTCTGGATACCACCAGGCCGATCAAGGAGAAATTTACTTCGAGGGCCAGAAGGTGCGTATTTCTTCCCCCAAAGACGCTCGAAGGCTTGGCATTGAAACCGTGTATCAGGAACAGGCTCTGGCCCCAAACCTAAGTATCGCTCGCAACATCTTTATGGGACGGGAACCAGTGAAACGCTGGGGTCTTATCGACCGAAAAGTAATGAACGAGGAAAGCATGAAGGCCCTTGCCAATCTTGGTCTTCGCCTCCGTTCGCCAGACCTTCCTGTTGCAACCCTTTCTGGAGGCGAACGGCAAGGTGTAGCCATCGCCCGGGCACTTCATTTTAAGGCAAAACTCGTAATTCTTGACGAGCCAACCGTAGCGCTTTCGGTGAAAGAAGTAGAAGAAGTCCTCGAATTTGTTCGTCAGCTCCAGCGGGAAGGAATCTCGGTCATCTTTATCACCCATAACCTCTACCATGCGTATGACATTGCAGAACGCTTTGTCGTTATGGCCCGAGGAAAAAAGATGGCCGATGTCGAGAAGAAAGATACTTCTCCTGAAGAACTCTCTCAGCTTGTTATAAAAAGTGCTTTTGCCGAATAGCAGAGAAAGGAGTTGTACCTATGGGCCTTTGGCGAAGAATGCTCTTTTCTCGCTCTTTAAGTATTCTTGTTGTGCTTGTGGCTCTCGTTGCAATCTTTGCCATCCTCTCCCCTGAGCACCGCTTTGTGGACCCTGATAACCTCAGGGTTCTCCTCTCCCTTGGTTCAGAATTCAGCATCGTTGCTCTCGGTGTCGGACTGCTTATGATTTGTGGAGAGTTTGACCTTTCCATCGGGTCGATTCTTGTGTTTTGCTCTTTTATCTTTCTGCGGCTTTTTGAGGCCCAGGTCTCTCTCTTTTTCATCGCCCTTATTACCATCCTCACCGGCGCTGCTTTGGGTGTCCTTAATGGTCTCATCACCGTACGGGGCCAAATTCCTTCCTTCATCACCACTCTTGGAACCATGATGATGTGGCGGGGCCTTGCGCTTCTTCTTTCTGGTGGGGAACAGAAAGGATGTGACGTCTCTACAGTTCCCTCTCGATACTTTTTGCCCTTTTTCACAGGGCGAATCGGCGGTATTCTTCCCTCTCAAGCTTTCTTCTTCATTGTCTTTGCCATCTTTCTTGGTGTCCTCCTCCACTACCACCGCTTCGGGAACTGGATTTATGCCACTGGAGATAACCGAGATGCTGCCAGAGCCATGGGAATAAACACAGATTTTGTAAAGATTATTTGCTTCATGGTCGTAGGTATACTGTGCGGGTTTGTGGCTTGTGCTCAAATTGCCCGCACGGCCTGTTTCACCTCTCGAGCCGGAGAGGGATGGGAGCTTAAGGCAGTAACTGCAAGCGTTGTGGGAGGAACGTCCCTTCGAGGCGGTATTGGAAGCATGGTGGGAATCTTTATAGGAGCTCTCACTATCTCGGTCATTGAAAATGGACTTGTAGTTATGCGCATACCCTACTTCTGGACGTACGTTGTTTTTGGACTTGTGATCCTCTTCTCAGTGCTTTCAAGTATGTACATTGAAAAGAGACAGCAAGAAGTACATCGATAAATGACTCGCCAAAGAGCTATAGCTTATCTCTTTGCTTCGGCTATACTCTGGAGCCTTGGAGGGCTTTTAATAAAGCTTGTTCACTGGAATCCTCTGGCGATTGCTGGAGCACGCAGTACCATTGCTTGCGGATTCCTGCTGTGCTTTTTTCGGCCGCGACTTCGCTTATCTTCTCTTGAAATCCTTGGGGGTATAGCCTACGCGGCGACGGTAATCCTCTTTGTCCTGGCCAACAAACTTACTACTGCCTCTAACGCTATCCTCCTCCAGTATGGCGCTCCGGTATACGTTGCTCTTCTAAGCCAGTGGCTCCTTGGGGAAGCTCCTTCCCGATTCGACTGGATTTCAGTGGGCATGGTCCTTGGAGGAATGGTGCTCTTTTTCCTTGATCGCCTAAGCCCGGGAAATATGCTTGGGAATTTTGTAGCCATAGGAAGTGGCATTGCCTTTGCTTTCCTCATTGTGCTTCTCAGAATGCAAAAGGATACAGAACCCTTGCAATCAGTCTTCGTGGGAAATCTCTTTGCCGCCTTTGCAGGTCTACCCTTCTTTTTCACCACTGCCCTTGACAGGCAAGGGTGGATTGGGCTTCTCCTTCTTGGAACGGTGCAGATCGGACTCTCCTACCTCCTCTATGCCCAGGCTATACGAAAGGTAAAGGCCCTCGAAGCAAGCCTTATTCCGATGATTGAGCCAGTGCTTAACCCCCTTTGGGTTTTTCTTGCCCTTGGAGAGTCTCCAGGGCGTTTTGCACTCTTTGGAGGAGGAGTCATTCTTTTTGCCGTTTTTCTTCGGTACCTTGTGCAAAATCGGTAGTTACTCTTCGAGAAAAGGGATACGGTTTTCTGCAACCACGTTTCCCGGCCCCCAGAGGATGTTTTTGTCTCTGGGCCAAACCACACCTACGGGGTTTCTAAGAATCTGGTTTCCTTCAAAGACTCCTTCCGTTCCTTGGAGAAGACATAACCCCCCAGTCGCACTCTCTGCAACCTCATTCCCCTCAAAGAGGCAAAGCGTTCTACACGTCATCCCCCAAGCATTGCGGAGAAAACGGGAACGACGCACTATAAGGGTTGATCCTCGCTTTGCCAAAATCCCTTCTCCCTGGTTGCTCACAAAAACCGAGTCTTCCACCGTAACCGTAGTTTCTGCTTCCGCAAGGATTCCCGCCGCCTCGTTCCCAAGAAATACACAGTTTCGAAACAGGAGAGAAGCTCCCCGAGCCGCTACCACACCATTTCCCATCCAGCTCAGCTTTTCTCGAACTCCCCCTTGGAAGACACAGTTCTCAAAGGCCACCCGAGCCCTCAAAACTACAACTACATTGCCAGCCTTTCTCCCCTGCAGGGAAAAGGCCACATTCTGCACAACACCCTCTCCTTTCCCCTCAACACGAAGCACCTCGCCCTCACGGAAAAGGACAACCCCACCCATACCTGCAAAGTGGAAGGGTGGGGTAAGAGTAAGCCGCTCTGTAAGGAAGTAATCCCCCGGACTGAGAAGTACTGAGCCACTTTGGGGGAAAAGAGGATTCTCAGGAAATGCGGGCTGAAAATCTTCAAGGGAGGAATGCTTTTCTTCAGCCTCAAGAACGAGCTCAAGGAGCTTTTCTTTCCTACCCCACAGGAAGGTTACCATCCCCAAAAGTATACGTCCCCGGACATCACCTCGAAGGCGAAAGGAAAAAGGAGACAAAGGATCCGGGACAAGAAAGGAGGGATAAGAAAGGACACGTACTTTCTTAGGAACCACGAAAGTGAGACACTCTTCATTTGAGGGAAGGGTAATCCGCTTTGCCTTATCCTGATAGCGAACCACGACATCCATCTTCCTCAACCTCGAGGAGGAATCCATCGATTTCGAGGAGAAGACGAGAGTAAAACACTGTTGGTTCCCCTCTCTCCTTTGTGTGCCATTCTCCAGAAGGAGTAAGAACGCGAAACTTTCGCCTACCTAGAAAAATGTAGCGTCCTTCTTCCTCTCTCCACTGCACCTCTCCAAGAATCTCCTGTGCATCCTTCTGTCCAGAAAGCATTTTCTCCACAAGGAGAAACCCATGGCCAAGAACAAGCCTACGTTTTGTAGCGCTGTATACTCCCTCGCTCTTTCTTTCAAAAACTCGAATAACAACAGGGTACGGTAAGCGAACCAGAGAACCACAGAAAGGACATCTCCTAAGGAGCAAAGGAAGCCAGTACGGATATGGAAAGTACTGAGCACACCGGTTGCACCGCCAGAGCTCAAAAAAGGAAAAGAAAAGAGCCCGTTCCCATTCTCGAGCCAGAGGTCGACGCTCAGGAACAAAAAGACCGTCAAGAAAACTCTGCTCCACAAGTTCCTGAAGCGAGGGAGGAAGTATGCGGTAACTTAAAACCCCCCGACGAAAAAGGGGTATACCAAGCCGCTTCGGCCGGTGGCGAAAGTCACAGGGATGTTCACTGAAAAGAGCCATTTTTCCCCATCCTAAGCGCTCATCTTCTTCTGGATCTTCCGCGTAACACACAAGGGGTTGTAGAGGATTCCGAAAAAGGAGAGTGTGAAAGAGAAGCACAGCAAGACTGTGCCGGTCAGTTTTTTGACTTGGTGTGGCATTCCTCAAGACAACTTCAGGAGCCATAAAGGGCATCATGCCCGCCACCTGAGGAGGAAGAAAGCCTGGCACCACAAGACCATCAAGGTCAATGAGTACTGCAAGGCCTTTGGTAATGTCTACAAGGAAATTGCTAAAGTGGAGGTCTGCATGGGCACATCCTTTTCCATGGAGAGCTGCAACAATACGGGCAATGCTATGAGCAATTTGAAGGTAATTGAGCCAGTTAGCCCCTTTCTCTACCGCTTCTTTGAATTCCCTGGGACTAAAGATGTAATCCACAAGCTCTCGAAAAGGTGGTCGAGGCACGCGTTTGGTAACTACCCCAATGCGTCTCCAACCATCAAGCTCTTGCACAAGCGCCACAGGCCAGCAAAGGAAATTTGCTTCCTCTCCAAGGTTTTTCCCAAGCTCAAGGACTCGCTGGAGTAATGCTCCTTTCTCCTGAGGAAGAGCCTGATCGTGGTATACCTTGACTACGAAATTCCCACAGCGGCTAAAATAGACTTCTCCTTCACCACCGACAAAAACGGGACCTTCTACTTCAAACCGTTTCGGCACAAAAGAGAAAGGAGAAACCGCAGTTACCCGCATCGGTACACCACCACAAGAGTCCGATCGTCAAAGCTTCCAGGAAGGGTATACGTACCAAGCCAGGTAACAAGACGTCGAGCCGCTCTCTCAAGACTCCCTGAAGAGGAAACCTCGCGAAGGAGATCACGGACAAAGCGATCAGTCACGTCCTCCGGAGGACCGTAGAGACAATCATCTGCCAAACCATCTGTCATAAGGAGGAGAGCTTCAAGCCGTTCCCTTCGAAAGTCAAAAGACCCCACTCGGCAGTACCTCTGCCAGTCGGGCTGCGTTAGTACTGCTGTCTCTCCAAGGTCGCAGTCTTCCTGAACGCTCAAAAGAAGACTTTTTCCACCTCGTTGAACCCCAAGAATGGCTCCATCACCGAGGTGAAAAAAAAGCCCCCTCTTCTGGGACACATTACAGAGACAAAAAAGAAGAGTTGTCGCAAAATCACTCTCTGGTCGTGCCTCCCTCTGAGCAAGGTTCCGTAAAAAAGTATGCGTGTACGTCCCTGCTTCATAAAGGTACTCTAAAATGACATCCCACGAAGGAGGTTCTTCACCTTCTTCTCCTTTCTCTTCAAACCAACTTAGTACTCCAATCTCATTCCATCCAGAATAGGGCTCGTCGGACTCTCCTGCGCAAGACGCACTTGTCCTCAAGCGGAAGCGACGCCTCCGGGATACGACTAAGGGGAGCTTGGTCAAGACATAATCGGCAAAAACGCTCACTGCAAAGGTAGCACCCCACACACTTTTTGGAGCGCTGCCAACTCCATCGGCTAAGGCTACAGCAAGCCAATCACCTTTCGAACGTACAAGAAGGCTGTCTTCTCTGCCTCTCTGCATTTTTCGATGAAGCCTTCCAACGACGCTCCCCCCAACAAAAGCAAATCCCCCAAGGTGTCCAAAAACAGCAAGCCAGTCAGGATGTGTGTTGAACGAAGAGAGTACTCGATCGCCAGCGATAAATCCTTGCGAGATACACCCCACCTCCTCATGGGATATACTGGAGAACATCAGGAGGAATCGGTATAGGCATTGAGGAGGTTTCTCCCTGTCCCTGTGGTCGGCTTAAGGTTTTACTCACCGAGCGAACAGTTTGCGAAACCCAGCGGAAAAATGCCGCAAAAGAGGCTGCATCGGAATCCATCTTAAAGCTTGGTCCGATAGCAATTTCTCTCAGCGTTGCTTCATCAATATCCGGTCCACACCCCACGGTGATGACATTGAGCACTTTTCGTTCCTTTCGGGCAAGAAGTTCTTCCCGAGGCGTACGCCAGTCGTCGGTCGGCTTCCCATCAGTGAGGATAAACACAAGAGGTTTCCAATCCCCCTTTTCTCCCCCAGGAATAGCCTTTTTTACATCCCGATCGAGAGAATCGATAAGAAGCCGAAGCGCTTGCCCAAGAGGCGTGTACCCTTCTGCTTCCAGAGGTGGTAGGGAAAGCTGATCAATAGGTACAAGCCCTCCGGTAAGATTTTGTACTTCCCTTCCAAAGGTGATGACCGAAACCCATACCGTTTCCCGGGCAAAAGTGTCGTTCTCAACCTCGCGTTTGAAAAGCACCACCCCCTCCTGAAGGGCTTGGATAGGGGCTCCAGCCATACTTCCCGAAGTATCAAGAAGCAGATACACCGGTAAACGACGCAGACCTTGACTCAGCGCAACATCCATCGTGATGTGCTCATCCATGAATCTCAACCCCCAGTATAAGGATGAAGAATCATGCCATGTTGTCAGAGCATAGACCATAAGCTACAATAATCAAAAACACAGGGGGTGAACCAATGCGCGAAAGGACTCGGGAAATCGCCTTTGTAGGAATTCTCATCGCTATGAGTGTAGTTCTCACCCGTTTCGCAAGCATTAGAATCGCTATCGGTGGTATCGAGGGAGTGCGTATCGGCTTTGGAACATTTCCCATTATTCTCAGTGGTATTCTCTTTGGACCCGTTCTTGGTGCTCTTACCGGCGCACTTGCTGACATCATCGGCTTTGCCCTAAGTCCTATGGGGCCGTACTTTCCCCACTTTACCCTTACTGCATCGCTCTACGGAATCCTTCCAGGGATCCTCGTGCACTTTCCCTTACGCTCAAGAACGTACCGAATATTTCTTGCTGTTGTCGTACCCCAGATAGGGGTCGGATGCCTCCTTACTCCGTACTTCCTTCACACCCTCTTCGACATGCCCTGGAAAGTTCTCCTCATCCCCCGACTTATAAGCACCCCCCTCAACGTCCTTTTCTATGTGCTTCTTCTTTTCAGCCTCTCACGCGTTCCCCTTTTTGCCGCTCTTCGGGAACAGTAACTGAAGCTTTGGGGAGTTTATGTCCTTCTGCAGAACTCCCCAAAGCGCCGGGCAGCAACTTCAAGGTCTTCTTTTCCTGAGAAAATGCTTGAGGTTCCAGCCACAAAGACATTGGCTCCTGCTTCTTTCAAAAGAGGTACCGTCTCTTCGCTGATCCCCCCATCCACAGCAACATCCACATCTACCCCAAGCTCACAAGCAATTTCTCGGACTCGGCGGACTTTTGCCACCACCTCAGGAACAAATTTCTGCCCCACGAATCCAGGATCCACGGTCATACAAAGGACAAGGTCGACATAAGGAAGAAGGTAGGAAAGAAACTCAGGGTCTGTTGCAGGGTTCAGGGCAATGCCAACCTTCTTTCCCAGCCTTCTAACCGCAAGAGCAAGATGATGCAGTCTTGCATTTCCCTCAGCATGGAAAGTGATATAATCTGCCCCAAGCTGGGCAAAGAGAGAAAAATGGGGCTCCGGATTCACCACCATAAGGTGCACGTCGAAGGGGAGATGCGTCATGGGACGAAGTTTTCGAAGAAGATTTGTCCCAATGGCAAAATTTGGAACAAATACCCCATCCATAACGTCTATGTGAAGCATATCTACTCCACCACGCTCGAGTTTGCGTACGTCCTCAAGAAGAGCAAGGTAATTTGCGCAATCCAAAGAAGCAGAGATTTTTACGTCCCTCAAGGGATAAGCACCACCTTTACGTAAGGAATCCTTCGCTCCCGCATACCCAGAAGAAAAGCCGGGGCTTCTTCAAGGCGAATCCGATGAGAAATAAGGGAAGCAAAGGATACCCGTCCAGAGCCGGCGAAATCCAAAACCTTTTTCCAATCCGAGTCAAGAAAAGCAAAACTTGAATTCCAGCTGCCAAAAAGAGTGAGTTCCTTTCGAAGGATGCGGCTAAAATCTTCAGGGGAAAGAAGCACATTTTTTTCTTGATTCCCTAAGAGGAGAACTCTTCCCCTTTTTCGAACAAGTTTTAAGGCATCCACAAAGGCTTGAGCGCTTCCTGAGGCTTCCACCACAAGGTCTATCCCCTCTGGTTCTGCCGGAAAAAAGGAAGGGTATAAGGTTACGTCAAACCCCATACTTCGAGCAAGAGAAAACTTTCGCTCATCTACGTCATATCCAATAAGCTTTCGAACTCCCGAAAGCTTAAGCCACATGCCAGCAAGTAATCCCAAAGGACCAAGACCAAACACTGCTGCAATCTCTCCAAAGGTCCTCCCCACCCGCCGTAAGGCATGAAGCGCTACTGCCGCTGGTTCTGTAAGCGCCCCTTCCTCAAAGGAGAGACTTTGAGGAAGGGGAAGAAGATTCGTCACCGGAACCACCACATACTCAGCAAACGCTCCATTCTGGCGAGAACCAAGGTACCCATAATCCTCACAGAGTGCATACTCCCCAAGCCTACAATATGGGCACTTCCCACAAGGGATAAGAGGATACACAACGACTCCTTTTCCTATCCACTCTTCGTCCTTAGGGCTCCCCGTGGCTACGACTTCCCCCGCAAATTCATGCCCAGGAATAAGCGGATAAAAGTATGCAGTATCACCAAAGATTCGAGGGAGGTCTGAACCACATACTCCACAAGCTCGAACTCGAACAAGCGCCTCGCCCTCTTTAGGTTCTGGGAGTGGTACCTCAGCAAGGCACAAAGAACCCTTTCCTTCAAGGACAAGTGCTCGCATTGTCCTTGTCACGGGTTCACCACAACCTTTAACCCTTCGTGAGATTCAGCCACCTGGAAAGCCTCGTGGATTTTGTCAAGGGGAAACCGATGAGTGATATACCAGGAAGGATGCACCATGCCCTTTGCCATAACTTGCAGAGCTTTCTTATGATGGCGGGGAAGACTTCCATGGGTTCCAAGAATCATGCATTCCCGGTAGTGGATGAGGTTGCTCGGAATGGAGATGTTTCGGGCATCTTTTGGAAGACCTCCAAAGAAATTAATACGTGCCCGATGGCGGGCAAATCGAAGCGCTGCTTCTTGTGCCTCAGGCGAGGCACAAGTAATCATGATGACATCGGCGCCCTCTCCCTCAGTAACCTCAAAAACTTTAGCCTCAAGATCTGGATCATCAGCGAGGAAATAGTGGTCAGCCCCAAAACGCCTAGCCATCTCTAAACGGTGCGCCGAGCGCTGGATAACGATAATGTTTGTAGCTCCCATGAAACGGCCCATTTCGATCATCATACACCCAATAGGACCGGCACCGATGATAAGGAGCGTGTCACCCACACTAAGACCACTCATCTCAAGACCATTAATAGCACAAGCTAAGGGCTCAGCAAGAGAAGCCTCATCGTACGAGAGACTATCCGGTATCCGATGTACCGCCCCCTGGGTGACTGTAAGAGCGTTAAGGAGAATGTACTCAGCAAACCCTCCCGGGAATTGATATCCAATGGCGTAGTTAATAGCACAGTTTGTTCCCATCCCATTTTGGCACCAAAAACAGGCACCGCAGGGGACATCAGCACCGATAGCTACCCGGTCACCAACTCTGAACTTAGTTACCCCAGGACCTACTGCGACTACGTCCCCAGCAATCTCGTGACCGATAATTTGAGGGAACTGGACCCGAGGGTTCCCAAAGTGAAAAATACGAATATCCGAGCCACATACTGAACATGCCCGAACACGAACAAGAACCTCCCCCTCTTTCGGGTAAGGATCGGGAACCTCCCGGACCACGAGGCGATTATAGTCCTCAAGGACCGCAGCGCGCATAAGCACTCCCTTCTACATACTCTCAATGCGTCCTTCAACCTGGGTACCGTTACTCAGCACATCAGAAACAGGACACCGCTTCTTGACCTCATCAAGAAGCAGGGTAAGGTCGTCTGGTGAAAGCTTTCCACTCACCTTAACCACAAAGCGCACCGCCAAAAATCCAGGACGCACAAGGTTATACTGCCCCATAAAACCCCGAGGATCGAGATCCCCTTCGGCCTCGATGGCAATTTTCTCCACCGGGAGGTTCTTCTCGCGGGCAACGACAACGGTCACAATACCCAAACAACCAATAAGGGCGGCAAGGAGTCCCTCTACAGGATTTGGCGCAGAGTCTTTCCCGCCAAGAGAAGGTGGCTCATCAAAACTCAACGAGAAATCCCGTACCTTCGTGTCAATTCGCAAACCCCCAGTCCACTCACCTGAAGCACGAAAAGTCAACATACTCATAGTACCTCCTCCTTCCTTTTATAATCGGGGCATACACAAAATCTCTCGGACTTTAAGGTCGAAAAACGAGTTTTGGTGGCAGGGACGAAGGACAATCGCTGTGTCCACACCTTTTTCCTTTCCCCCAAGAGCGATAACGTCTTCGGTAGTGGGAATGGCTCCAAAATCAGCTGCCATAATGGCCACTTCAATTGCTACCTTGAATCCCTCTGAAATTCGCCGAAAACTCTCGGCCACAATTTCGGGAATGCTTAAGCCCCCAAAGCGCTGCCGGAACGACCGAGAAATTCCGCTCAAGGCATGGACCCCTTGCACGACCACCATACCCATTGCCTCAAGAAGTGCTCGCCGCTCCAAGGGAAGAGAAATGGCGTCACCCCCTGAGAACCCTGCGTGATATGTGCACACCACAATTTTCCCCTGATATCCTTCACGTTTTGCCTCTTCTCCCAGGCGAAGCGCTGTCTCTCCAGAGCTTGAAGCTACCACAATGTATCTGATGTCTTTCTCTTTTGCCCGACGTAGCGCGCATGCTAGAACAACACCAGTATTCTGGGGTCCTGGAGCATCAAAGTACACAATAGTCCTCTCTTCCACCACGCCCACCCCCTCACTGATGGAGCTCGAGCATCTCTCCAGTCTCCATATAGTAAATGCGCTCGGTGATATTGGTGATGTGATCACCAATGCGCTCAAGGTAGCGGGCAATCATAAGCACCCAAATGGCCTGGCGAGCAATTCGGGGATCGGCTTCGATGCTCTGTACCACGTCTTCGTGGATAGCTCGGTACAACGCATCCACTTGGGCATCAGCATCAACCACTTTCTGGACAATCCCAAGGTCCCGGCGCAGGAAAGCGGCAATAGTCTCCTCAAGCATATGGATAACAACTTCTGCCATCTTTGGTACTTCCACGAAGGGGCGAAAAACGGGGTTTTCAGCGAGACGAATGCTGAATTTTGCAATATCAATGGAATAGTCACCAATCCGCTCAACGTCGGTAATAATCTTAAGAATTGCCGCAATGATTCGAAGGTCCTTTGCTACTGGCTGCTGCAACGCAATCATCCGAAGGCATTTCTCCTCAATCTTGAAATTGTAGTCATCCACAACATCATCCAGAGCAATAACTTCCCGGGCCTTCTCTACATTCCGCTCTTTCAAAGACTCTACCGCCATCTCGAGCATCTTTCTTGCCGCATGCGTCATGTTCACCAGGTCTTCCTGAAGCTCAGTAAGCTGTCGGACAAAATGTTCCCGCAGAATTTCCATGTCAAGCCTCCTAAAGAACTTGCCAATATTAAATCAAATGTCAAGGAGTTTTGCTACCTTTCGCTCAAGGTCGCAGAGGGCCACAGTAGGTCGCCCACTCAAAAGGCCACAGACCTCACCAGGATTCACAAGAATTGTTTTTCCTTCCTCCTTGATGATGGCCTCATGAGTATGGCCGTACACCACAAGGTCATAGTGACCACTGGCAAAAGCAAGTTTTGCCGGCTGGTAAAAGTGGGAAACAAAAATCCGGTATCCCTTTTCCTCAAGCTCAAGAAAGGGAGCCTTAATGCGTCCCTCCGATTTCTGAAAAATACCGAGAACCTCCCCATCGTTATTCCCAAGAACCCCCCACCAGGGGATGGAAAGCTCTGCAAGGATAGCTACCGAAAATGGAGCGACATAATCCCCCGCATGGAGAATAAGCTCTGCGCCCTCCTTTTGCAAAACTTCAAGAGCTTTTCGAAGAAGCGACACATGGTCGTGGCTGTCAGAAAGCACGCCAACCTTCATCATTTCACTCCTCTCAAAACTTCTCCCAGTGAAGAACTTCCCGAAGCTCCCGCTTAAAAATGGGACCCCGCGGTACATCAGCCGGATACCCTATGGCTATGAGGCTCACCAATCGATATCCCTCTGGAACCCCAAGAAGACGACGAACGTCCTCAGCATAGGGTTTCTTGTCTCCAGCAACCCAGCACGATCCAAGACCCAAAGCCCAGGAGGCAAGGAGAATGTTTTCTGTTGCAGCACATCCATCTTCAAGGTAGTACTTCGTATCTTTGCAAAACACTGCCAAAAGAACAGGGGCCTCACGAATAAATTTCCCGTAGTCGGTAAGTCGTGCCACTTCTTCCCGTGTCCTTGCGTCCGTTACTACAACAAACTCCCAAGGCTGGAGATTATTCGCCGAAGGGGCAAGACGAGCACAGTCAATAATAGTCTCAATCTTTTCCCGCTCTACAGGCTGTGCCTTGAATCGCCTTATGGAACGACGGGTCCTCAATGCCTCCAAAGCATCCATTGCTTTCCCTCCTCTCCACTGAGCAACTTCAGCTGCTCATATACCTTGTTCTTCTCCGAAACCCCAATCCTCATTCGTTCCACCACTTGGGCAAGAAAACCAATAGTGGTGTCATAAGTTTTCCGATCCACTGGGAAGGGCGTGCCATCCTTCCCTCCGTGAGCAAAGGAAAAACTCACTGGATCCGTGTAGCTTGGAGGTGTTCCAAGCACAATTTCCACGGTCAAGGCCAGAGCACGCAAGGTTTTCTGTCCTACTCCCTGCGCTTTGAGAACTTCAAGGAATGAGGAAGGCCTCCTTTCACATAGAAAAGCAAGGGTTTTTTCAATTCGGGAAAGGTCAAAATCTTTCTCTTGGATTCTGTGGCGTTTCGGAAGTACAAGGTAACGCAATGCGTCTTGCACATTCCGCCGCACGACAGTAAATCCCTCTCCAAGCATTGCTACAATCCCTTCCTGACACGCTTTGCTCTCACGAGCGACAAGGTTGAGTACTTCCGCCTCTTGGATGCCACAAATGCCGCTGTGGGGCTCACAAGTGAAATCCTCGACTCGTTCCCCCAACCAGTGATACCGTCGGGCAAAGCACGTTACAGGATTCATCCCCTGCTGGACTACCGACCATTTCCCAGAGGTAGTGAAAAAGAACGCGTGGTGGTAGAGGGTATACCCATCCTGGATGGCAGTGTTGTCCACCTTTGCGCTGATTCGGCTGTAGTTCACAAGAGCCTCCCCAAAAGGTAACGCATCACGCTCACTGTAACGAAGAATCTCCTCAGGGGTTTTTCGAGATGTTCCACCTTTTCCTCCACAGATGTAAAGTCCCAAGTCCTTCTCTCTTCCTCGAACCGCTTCTTTGAGTGCTCCACAGAGCGTTGTGGTGAGACCGCTTGAGTGCCAGTCAAATCCAAGGAGACACCCTAGAGACTGGAAGAAAATCGGGTCAGCAATACGGCGAAGAAATTCCTCAGGCCCAAAGAGAGCAACTATAGCCTCAATAATGTGCCCACCAAGCCTTTTCATCCGCTCAAAAAGCCAAGGAGGGCACTGTCCTCCATGAAGAGGTAAATCGGCAAATCCACTCCGTTTCATAATTTGTACCCAATTTTCCGAAGGAGAGCTTTCCGCTCAGCAATATCCTGTTCGGTTTCCACACCCTTTGTTTTCAGTCCATCCACTACCCCCAAAACTCCTCGTCCCTGCGCAGTCTCAACAAGGATAACCTCAATGGGGTTAGCACTTGCGCAGAAGATGCGACAGACTTCCGGAACCATCTTTACTGCATTGAGAACGTTAATCGGGTAACCATCCTTAAGGAAAATCACGAATACATGTCCTGCAGAAAGAAGCAAGGCGTTTCGCTTTGCAAGTTCCACAAGTTCCTCATCATTACCACTGTAGCGAACAAGACAGGGACCAGAGGACTCGCAAAAAGCAACACCAAACTTCAAAACCGGCGATGAGGTAGCAAGTGCTTCGTGAAGGTCCTCAACCGTCTTGATAAAGTGCGCCTGTCCAAGAATGACGTTGTACCCTTTGGGATTCTCAAGAGCCACAACCTTAAGTTCCACATCTATCCCTCCCTACTAAGACTTTCCGAACTTCAAAAGCAAGGAAAGAAAGGAGCGAAAAAGCCAAAGCAAACATCCATTGAGAAAAGGTTAAAAAGTGGGTATCAAAAACCCTTCGAAGAAAGGGGAGAAAGACGCTTGCCAAGATAACGGCAAGGGAGATGCTACAAGCTTCAAGAAGAAAGAGATTTGTTCTTGGGTCCACCCTCCAAGCATTGAGGCGCTCGGAACGGAAACTATACGCCCGCCAGAGCTCACCAAGGCTCAGAGTGACAAAAGCTACGGTCCGCGCAGTGTGTAACCCCCAAAGGCGCATTCCAAAGACGAAAGCCAAAACAACCGCCACAGTGATAAAGAAAGCCCCAAAAAGGATCGTCCGCATATGGAGAGGAGTAATGATACCCTCCTCAGGCTTGCGGGGGCGGCGGAACATAAGATCTGGCTCCGGTGCTTCCAATCCTAAAGCCAAGGCAGGAAGTCCGTCAGTAACAAGATTCACAAGGAGTATCTGTACCGGAACAAGAGGCCGCGCAAGTCCAAGAAGAATTGGTACAAACACCGCACCAACTTCCCCGAGGTTACAGGAAAGAAGATACACCACAAACTTCCGAATGTTATCAAATATAACTCGCCCCTCCCGTATCGCTTGCACGATGGTAGCGAAATTGTCGTCAGCAAGAATCATATCGGCAACCTCTTTGGCCACATCCGTTCCTGTAATTCCCATGGCAATGCCAATATCGGCTTTTTTCAGAGCTGGTGCGTCATTCACTCCGTCTCCAGTCATTGCCACTACTTCACCATTTTCCTTAAGGGCCTCAACAATACGAAGTTTTTGCTCTGGCCAGACCCGGGCAAAAACCCGAATCCTTTTAATTTTCCTCCTCAGTTCCTCTTGAGGCATACGCTCAAGCTCTTGACCCGTGAGTACTTCATCCCCAGGCTCAAGCATCCCGAGTTCCCTGGCAATAGCTTGAGCAGTAAGGGCACTATCACCAGTAATCATAACCGTTTCGATACCCGCTTGCTTTGCCTCCACAAGTGCGCTATGGGCTTCCTTTCGCGGTGGGTCTATCATCCCAAGCAGTCCCACAAACACGAGATTCTCTTCCACCTCTTCAGAAAGCGCTCCATTAGGAAGGGCTCGAAAGGCAAAAGCAAGAACCCTCAAGGCTTCTGAGGCCATAGATTCTTGTTCGCGGCGAATGCGTTCCCGTTCTTCCTCACCAAGGGGAAGAACGTGACCTCGTACCTCGTAGAACGAACACCGTTCAAGGAGAACCTCAGGAGCTCCTTTAGTGAAAAGCATATACTGGCCATCGATGAGGTGAAGAGTAGACATCCGTTTTCTTTGGGAATCAAAAGGAATTTCATCTTGGCGAGGGTACATGGCACGCCATTCCTGCCAGGGGAACCCTTGTTCTTTCGCATAGGCAAGAAGGGCGATTTCTGTAGGGTCTCCAGAACGCTCATTATCTCCCTCCCCAAGGAAGGCATCGTTACAGAGCGTAGCTATGGCCAAAAGGCGTTCAAGGTTCTCTCCAGGGGTCCAAATCCTTCGAACAGTCATACGGTTCTCGGTTAGCGTTCCTGTTTTGTCCGTGCAAATATAGGTGGTGCAACCAAGTGTCTCCACTGCCGGAAGCTTACGAATAATGGCATTGTACTTACTCATACGAAAAACCCCCAGAGCCAGCACCACAGTCACAACTGCAGGAAGCCCTTCCGGAATTGCCGCTACGGCAAGGCTTACTGCTGTCATAAACATTTCGAAAGGTGGTTCCCCACGCAAAAAGCCGATGAGAAAAACGAGAGCGCAAATCCCTATAGTGAGAAGCCCAAGAAGCTTCCCTAATCCTGCCAGACGCTTCTGCAATGGAGTGGTCGTCTCTTCTTCCTCCTCAAGGAGCGAAGCAATCCGTCCAATTTCTCGCTCCATCCCCGTAGCTACAACAATGCCTCTTCCCCGCCCATAAACGACAATTGTTCCCGCAAAGGCCATATTCACTCGCTCCGGAAGGGGGGTTTCCTCAGGTAAAACCGTAACATCCTTCTCCACCGGAACCGACTCTCCCGTGAGACTTGCTTCATCAACTCGAAGAGCTTTCACTTCAACAAGGCGAAGATCTGCAGGGACAATATCCCCTTCCCGAAGCACCACAATATCCCCAGGGACAAGAAGCTCTGTGCGTACTCTCTGTGGTGTTCCCGAGCGGATTACTTCACACTCTGGGACATGCATCCGCTTCAAGGCTTCAAGAGCTTTTCCTGCTCGGTACTCCTGGAAAACCCCAAGACAAGCGTTAACCACAAGAATAGCGACGATGACAAGGGAATCGGTGACTTCCCCAAGAAGGAGAGAAATTGCCGCTGCCCCCAGGAGAATGAGAACAAGGAAATCCCGAAACTGCTCGAGGAACATGGTCACAATGCTTTTAGGTTTCTTTTCAGCAAGAACATTGGGTCCGTACTGCAAAAGGCGCTTTTCCGCCTCTTCCCGAGAAAGACCAGAAACAGGGTCAGTTTGGAGAAGCGAGGCAATCACATCACCAGAGAGCGCATGCCATTTTACTCTTTCTTGAGCCATGGGAGAACCTCCTCGAGAATACCTCCAACGCGTTGCACAAAGCTTTTCTTCTCTCCTTCAAGAGTATCCTTTTTCCCCACAATTTCTTCCACAAACCCCTGGAGCGCCGCTTCAAAACCAATATCGTAACCTTCTTTCTGGCTTTTGTACCACTTGTAGTCCATAATATAGGCAAAAATATCCGCGAGACTCTTTTCCGGAAAAGCCTCTTCAAGCCCCTTTTCGACAATAGCCTGGACTGCCGGAGTATACACACAGAGAAACCAGTTAAGCGCAGCCTCCTTAAGAGGAACTTTTCGCCCCAAAAAGAGTTCCATACGCTGAGCATAGTCCTTAATGTAGTTGAGGAAAGCATCGTAGTGACGAGGCTCACTGGCATCAATCCCCTTAAGACCGGTGAGATTTTCAAATTCTGTTCGCTTCGCCCGTAGGGTTTTACTCTCCCGACGCTCCGCTGGAAAGAACTCTATAACTTCTGCATCGATAAACTCCATGCCCAGCTCTTTCGCTACTGCTACTCGATGGTTCCCATCAAGGACATAGTACTCATCACCAACTTTGTACACAATAATCGGAGGGAGAATCTCTCCTCGCTCCATGGCTCGTCGAATCCGGTAGTATCGAACATCAGGATTGCGAAGCCGGAAACCCGGTAAGAGGTCCGCAGCTCTTCCTACACTCCCCACAATACGGTCAACAGGAATAGGATGCACGCCACGATACACCCGAGAAGAGAGATTGAGCCTTTTTGAAATCTCACCAAAAGCTCTGATTGGCTGGTTACTCCTTTTGGCCAGAGGCACTGTATTCAGCTCCTTACCGAGCAAGCCATGCTTCAGGGTTGAACGAACCAAAAAGGCTTAAGAAAACACCCATCCTTCCAAGGAGAAGAATAACCCCTAAACTTATAAGAAGAATACCGCTTATAAGTTCCATCGTTCGTCCTTTCCTTTGGATACGACGAAGAATTTCTGCAGCCCGACCAAAGCTAGCACCAAGGAATACAAAGGGAAGAGCAAGCCCCAAGGCGTATACAAAAAGAAGGAATCCCCCTTCCCACATTCTTCCAAGAGCAGAAACATAAAGGAGAATAGACCCAAGCACTGGACCAACACAGGGAGTCCAGCCAAGACCAAAAGAGACGCCAAGGAGAAGACTGCGGAACATCCCAAAGGAAAAAGGAAGGTGCACGTGTCGTTCGGCATAAAGCACTCGAATCTTCACAACCCCTAAAACCTGGAGCCCAAAAAGAGTGATAATAGCACCTGCAATACGGTTGAACCATACCCGATGCTGGAAGAGGAACCCTCCAACCATGGAAGCCCCGACACCCATAAGGACAAAAACCCCGGTGAAACCAAACACAAAAAGCAAGGTGTGGAAAACCATCTTTCCACGATTTTCCTGAAGAGCTTCCACCCCGGCGATGTACCCAAGATATGCTGGAGCAATAGCAAGAACGCAAGGCGAGAGAAAGGATAAAAGCCCAGCGGTAAAACTTATCGCAACATTAATTTCCGTCATAGCACATCACTCCCTATTTTCAAGAATTATACCTCTTTTTCTGGTACTAAATAACCTCTTGCAGAATCTTTCCTCATGGTGTATACTACATTTAGTGCTTTATGGTGAATGAAAATACTACATGTTGGTGAGCATTATGCGCTGTCCGTACTGCGGAGCAGAAGATTCAAAGGTTATCGATTCTCGGGAAATCGAGGGGGGAACAGAGGTCCGCCGCCGTAGGGAATGCCCTACGTGCCACCGACGCTTCACGACCTACGAACGTTACGAGCGAAAGCCCCTTCGGGTCATAAAAAAGAACGGAACGCGAGAACTCTTCGATCGTAAGAAAATCCTCAATGGTCTCCTCAAGGCCTGTGAAAAGCGCCCGATATCTCTGGAAGAACTTGAGCACCTGGTAGACGAAATCGAAAAAGAACTCCAAGAAGAAGGATACGAAGAGGTTCCTTCTTCTCGTATTGGGGAAAAAGTCATGGAAAAACTCAAAAAGGTTGACCAGGTGGCGTACGTTCGTTTTGCCTCGGTATACCGAGAATTTCGAGACATTGATCAGTTCATGGATATTGTCCTCTCGCTGAGTAAAGAACAAAGTGTGCCAAAGGAGGAATAGAGTATGACAGACATTACCAATCTCCTTGCTCCTCGGGAGGTTCGAAAGCGCGATGGACGTGTTGTCCCTTTTGATCGGCAACGGATTGAGCGAGCCATTTACAAAGCCTTTCAGGCTGTTGGTGAAGAAAACGAAGCAACGCCAAAAGAATTGAGTATCATCGTGACCCAAAAGCTTTTCGAAAAATTCGGCCAGGACACTGTGGTCGACATTGAGACTATCCAAGACGTGGTAGAGGAAACGCTTATCGAAAATGGGTTCGCCAAAGTTGCCAAAGCTTACATCCTCTACCGTCGGAAGCGCCAGGAAGCCCGAGAAGCACTGAAAGTTGTGGTAGATGTGGAAAAAATTGTTCAAGAGTATCTTCTTAAGGCCGATTGGCGGACCCAGGAAAACTCCAACACTACTTATTCGTATCCAGGCCTCGTCCTCCATGTCGCTGGATCAGTGATGGCCCACTACACCCTAAACCGTATCTATCCTGATGAGGTTCGCGATGCCCATATGAACGGAGACATCCACATTCATGACCTTTCTTATGGTCTTGCTGGATACTGTGCAGGGTGGTCTCTTGAGGAACTCATCCGAGAGGGTTTTGGAGGGGTAAAGGACAAAATTGCCGCTGGACCGGCAAAACACCTCTCAGCACTCACCGGGCAAATGGTGAACTTTTTGGGAACTATGCAAATGGAGTTTGCTGGAGCTCAAGCCTTTAACTCTGTGGACACTTACCTTGCCCCCTTTGTTCGATACGACCGCCTCTCATACCAGGCTGTGAAACAACTCATCCAGCAAATGGTCTTCGCCATGAACGTTCCATCCCGTTGGGGAAGCCAGGCACCTTTCATCAACTTCTCCTTCGACTGGATTGTCCCCGAAGACATGAAGGACCGCCCGGTCATTGTTGGTGGAGAGGAACGACCAGACCTTGGGACATACGGCGATTACCAGAAAGAGATGGACATGATAAACCGCGCTTTCCTTGAAGTCATGCTTGAAGGCGACTACGAAGGCAGGGTCTTTTCCTTCCCCATACCCACTTACAATATCACTTCTGATTTTCCCTGGGATTCTGAAAACGCTTGGCTCCTTTTCGAGCTTACTGCAAAGTATGGTGTCCCTTACTTCCAGAACTTCATTTCCAGTTCCCTACGTCCAGGGGATGTGCGCTCTATGTGCTGTCGCCTGCAGCTTGACTTGCGAACACTACGGAACCGTTGTGGAGGACTCTTTGGTTCTGCAGACAAAACAGGGTCCATTGGTGTGGTTACCATTAATCTCCCTCGCATTGGATATTTGAGTAAAACCGAAGAAGAGTTCTTCTCCCGTCTCAAGCGAATGATGCACATCGCCAAAACCGCTCTTGAAATCAAGAGAAAAGTCATTGAGCGGAACCTTAAAAACGGCCTTTTCCCCTACACTCGCCGCTACCTTGGTACTTTCCGGAACCACTTCTCCACGATTGGTCTTGTGGGTATGAATGAAGCATGCCTCAATTTCCTTGGGGTTTCTATTGCCCATCCAGAAGGGAAAGCCTTTGCTATTAAAGTCTTGCAGTTTATGCGGGAAAGGCTTGCTGACTTCCAAGAGGAAACAGGCAACCTCTATAACCTTGAAGCGACCCCTGCTGAGAGCGCAAGCTACCGCCTGGCACGCCATGACCGACAACGCTTCCCAGACATTATCACCGCGGGAGATGACGAGCCTTACTATACCAATAGCACTTACCTCCCGGTGAACTACACGGATGACCCCTTTGAAGCCTTAGAACACCAGAAAGACCTCCAAGTTCTTTATACTGGTGGCACAGTTTTCCATACTTTCCTTTCTGAGATGCCCGACCCTGAAGCAGTGAAGCTTTTTGTTCGCCGTGTCTTTGAGAACTATCCCATTCCCTACCTCACCATCACCCCTACGTTTTCGGTTTGTCCAAGACACGGATACCTTAAGGGAAAAGTTACTGTCTGCCCCGAGTGTGGTGAGGAAACCGAGGTCTACTCCCGAGTCGTAGGATACTACCGTCCCGTTCAGCGGTGGAACCGAGGGAAACAGGAAGAATTTGCCGAACGGAAAGAGTACATCCTGAGGTGATAGTATGGTCTTCCGGGGGTGGCACAAGGTCAGCTACATCGAGTATCCAGGAAGAATCGCAACCGTCCTCTTTGTTGCAGGATGCAACTTCCGTTGCCCCTTTTGCCACAACCCGGAACTTGTTCTCCAGAAAGACGGCCTTCCAGTCATTGAAGAAGATGAGGTTTTCTCCTATCTTGTAAAACGCCGGGGGCTCCTCGATGCTGTCTGTATCACAGGTGGGGAGCCCCTACTCTACTCCCAAGAATGCCAATCCTTCCTCCAGAAAGTGAAAGGACTTGGCTATCTCGTTAAGGTTGACACCAATGGGAGTTTTTTCGAAGAATTTACAGCCCTTTGGGATTGGGTGGACCTCTGGGGTATTGACTTCAAAGTACCTCTCAATCAGTACCATCTTGTTGGAGGAGGAGAAAAGAAAGAATCGGTACAAAAGGTTCTGGAAAAAGCTCTCTCTCATCCAGATCGGGTTGAAATCCGTACGACCATTTACCCTCCATTTCACAATCTTGAGACCCTTCGCACAATGGCACGCACAATCCAGGACGCACGAGTATGGTACTGGCAGAACTTCCATCGGGAGAAAAACCTTTCCCAAGAAGCGCGAGACGTTACACCCTACAGTGCTTCATTCCTTAAGTTCTTGCAGGATACGATCAATAAGGAAATTGGGAGGGATTTTGTGGTTCTTCGCTTGTGAGAATACTTACAGTTGAGGTTCCTAAGCGATTCGCTCCAGCTCTAAGGAGAGCCAAAGCCTGTGTTCGAGTCTTAATGCCCCCTGCTGCCTTAACGCCAAGGGATGAACCCACAACTCTTCGAAAAAGGCGAACATCGGCTTCAGTTGCCCCAGAGGGGCCAAAACCGGTTGACGTTTTGACAAAGTGCGCCCGAGCTGCTTGGGCAATAAGGCATCCAATAACCTTTTCTTCCTCAGTGAGGTATCCTGCCTCAAGGACCACTTTTACCACACAGGGAGACATTTCTTCCACTATACCCCGAATATCTTGGTACACCATTTTCCAATCGCCATTTTTGAGGGCAGCAAGATTCATCACCATGTCTGCCTCTCTTGCTCCTTCCTGGAAAGCGAGGCGTGCTTCTCGAGCTTTTATCTCGGGCTTATTCTGCCCAAGGGGAAAACCTACAGCCACACCAACGAGAACCCCACTTCCTTCAAGAAGTTCACTGCAAAAAGCTACGTAATATGGGTTCACAATAACGCTGTAGAATCCCCAACGCTTTGCTTCTTCACAGAGTTCTTGAATTTCTTCTTTTGTGGCCGTAGGACGAAGAAGGGTTATATCCGTGTGCCGGGCAAGGAAATTTCGAAGGTCTTCTTCCTTGTCCGGAATCTCTTCCCGTTCTGGAAAACGCTCCTTAATGGGGATTTCAACCCCTAAAACCTCCTCCACCTTCTCGCGAAGCTTCTCAAGGTCCTGCATGTTCTCCCTCCCTACTCAAGGTTTGCATGGTGTTCCATCATCAAGCGGTACGCTTCGGTTTCCTTGCCTTCCACAAGGGAAAGGACAAGGGCATCGCAGAGAAGCCAGAGGGCATCCTCAAAGCGTGTTCCCCCACCACCAGTAAAGAGTTGGCGTGTTAGAGAGGCTCTTTCTGGGGCAAAGGCAAGAGACGCATGGGCTATACCCTCAAGAGGAGTCCCCTTTTTCCCAAGAAAAGCAAAGACAAAAGCTCCAAGACAACGAGCCTTTTCGGCAAGAAGAAGTACCGAAGACGTTTGGCCTGACCCAGAAGCCACAATAAGAATGTCTCCCTCCCGTATCGCCGGACACGTTACTTCACCCACCACAAAAACCGTATACCCAAGATGCATAAGACGCATGGCAAACCCCTTGAGCACAAGGAAACTACGTCCTCGCGCCCAGAAAAAGAGTCGCTTTGTTTGCCAGGACTTGAGCATTGCACAAAAGGCTTCAAGCTCTCTCTCGTCTAAAGTAAGAAGAAGTGCTCTGGCTTCTTCAAGAACTTCAAGAATTCTCTCCCGCAAAGGCATCGAGTATCCTCCGCACTTGCTCTGCCACCTTTTCAGGAAAAGGGCTTCGGGTAATTGCTGAGCCAATAACCACAACCTCTGGTCGCAAAAGCTCAAGCACCCGGGGAAGGATATCCGGCGTTATTCCCCCTGCGACAAGGAGGGGCATTTTGTCCAAAAGATTCAAGGGAAGAGGAACATTTTCCCAAGCTCCATGATCCTTCAAGACCACGTCATGAGGTATGTGAAGTGCCAGAAAATCAGGCCGCAACTTTTCAAGGAGCAACACATTCGGCGAGGTCGGTACAAGGTCAATGGTATCGACTACCCATCGTTTACCCCAGCGCCTTGCCGCCCTTTGCACTCCCTCAAGAGTAAAAGGGGCTGCTCCCCCAAGAACAGAAACCATATCCCCTCCTCGTCTAAAGACCTCTTGAGCTTCTTCCTCTCCTGCGTCTACAATTTTGGCGTCCACAAAGAGAAGCCTCTCCCGAACCACTTCTTTAAAGCGCTCCACCAAAGATAAACCGCAGGAAAGGAGAAGAGGAGTGCCCACCTCCACGACATCAACATAGGGCAGAAGACGCTGGGAAAGGGCAAGGGCTTCTTCTCCATTCCACAAATCCAAAGCGATTTGCAGAAGTGGCATGTTACTCCTCCAACATTCGGAAAACGAGCCCACTCCATGCTTTGGGATAAAAGTACGTTGACTTCTGAGGCATTCGCTGGAATTTTGCCACTGCCCTCTCAACCTGCTCAATGGGAGTTGGACGCATGACAAAAACAAGCTGGTACTTACTCTCCTCTCGAGCAATGGCAAAAACATCCTTTGTCCCGCGGAGGTAGTCGACAAATTCGCTTTCTTCCCGACCTTCCTTGTTGAGACCAAGAAT
This sequence comes from uncultured bacterium, assembly GCA_937922705.1. Taxonomy (GTDB): domain Bacteria; phylum Atribacterota; class Atribacteria; order Atribacterales; family Caldatribacteriaceae; genus Caldatribacterium; species Caldatribacterium caloriphilum. The sequence continues at coordinate 65,276 of CALAIW010000003.1, forward strand.
TTCTCGAAAGACAAGCTCATGGAGTATGGTCGTATCAAGATGTCGATTCACATCTTCCTCTCCAAGCCGTGCATCCATAATCTTTGGATCTTTAAGCGTTATGGTTCCCCACCGTTCGCCTCTTCTCTCGTACACACCGATGGTGAAAGGCGGGGCTCCTTGCAGGAACTCCTCCATCTCCCGCTCATTGGAGAAAAATCGCACCTCAAAGTACGCTTTGCACTTTTCAAAGAAATTGGCCAAACGCTCTTCAGGAAGACTATGCACAAGGCGATGTGTGGGGAGGATAAGAAGCCCAGGGTTGTGAATGTTTACAAGGAACATCATGGTGTAATCTTCGGGGAGATCTTCCAGGGGATCTCCTAAAGCTTCTCTCCGTTCCTTCCGGTACATGAGGCAGGTCTCGTAACGGTGGTGCCCATCGGCAATAATGAGGGTACGGGGATTAAGAACCTTCCGGATGCGGGCGATGGCTTCTGCATCAGAAAGCCGGAAAAGGCGATGCACTACTCCATGACGGTCGGTAAAACTCAAAAGCTCCGTATCAGGGCGTTTGTGCTCCTCAAGGAGGGTGTCAACAACTCTTTGCGGGTCATTGTAAAGACAAAAGATTTGTTCAAGATTTGCTCGGGTTGCCCGGAGAAGCTCTAAACGGTCCAGAGAGTACTTAGGCATGGTACGTTCATGAGGAAAGATAACCCGCTTTTCAAAATCCTCAAGTCGTACCAAAGCCACAAAGCCTGTGCGTTTCTTCCGACCGAAAGAATTCAGAGAGAATTCCTGCTCATAGATATACAGGGACGGAACACTGTCACGTACAAACACGCCCTTTGCAATCCAGTGGCGGAGGCGAAGGGCAGTGTTTCCGTACCCACTCTCGTCTTTGCCAAGAATAAGGTGTACAAAATTGTACTCTTCTGCAGCAAGACGTTGCCGTTCCTTCTCCGAGATAACATCGTAGGGAGGAGCAACAAGCCTTCCGATTCCCCGTTCTCGAACGTATTCCTCTGCATACCGGTACCCCAAAAAGGGCTTAACCACTGCCATGACCAACCCTCCTATTGCTTTGTTCCTGGTAATATAAGCCCTTCAACGAAGGCCTCTTCAAAATCTTTACGCGCCGAAAGTTCTATGTACTCTATCCGGCAAGCCAGATGCTCAAGGATTTCTCGAAAGCGCTGAGAAAGGAGCGCTTTTCGAGCCCCTGAGAGCGAAGCATTTCCAACCGAGCGTACCGGAACACCCTCTGGAATGAGTCCAACGCGTCTTGCGCTTTCTGGACGGATGTAACTTCCAAAAGCCCCAGCGAGCACCACCTCTTCAACATCTTCTTCCTCAAGCCCTGCTTCTTTCAAGAGAATGCTTCTCCCTGCTCGTATTGCGGCAAGGGCGAGCTGGAGCTTTTCAATGTCTTTCTGGGTAACGAAAATATAAGGATTCCTTGAAAGAACAAAGCGTCTGTTGCTTCCCTCACCCTCAAGGAACGGAGACCAGAGCGCGTTTCCCTGAAACCTTCCAGTCGGGGAGAGAAGCCCATTCTCTAAAAGCCCAGCCATGGTATCGATGAGACCTGTTCCGCAAATACCCCGAGGGGAAACATTCCCAATGGTTGTAAAGGTGACCCCTCCGTCTTCAAAGAAGACTGTGGCAATCGCTCCCTCCGAAGCTCGCATGCCAAAGTGTATTCCCGCTCCCTCAAAAGCCGGCCCCGCTGCAGTACCACAGGCAAAAATCTTCCCCCGAGCGACAAGGACAATCTCCCCGTTCGTACCAATGTCAATATAAAGAGTCGTTTTTTGTGCCTCATGGACTCGAAAGGCTCCAATGCCTCCAACAATGTCCCCTCCGACGTATCCAGCAACACAGGGCAAAACATAGACTGAGGCCCCCGGATACACCAAAAGACCTACGTCTTCTGCCCGGAGAAGGTATCCCTCCCGCAACACTGGCACATATGGTGCCACACCGATGCTCAAAGGAGAAACTCCAAGGAAAAGGTGCTCCATAATGGTGTTTCCCGAAACAGTAACTGCAAAAATACGGTCATTCCTGCACTCTTCCTGCTTACAGAGATCCACTATAAGAGCGTTCATTGTCTCGATAACATCTTGCTGTAAAATCTCAAGATTTTCAGGGTGATCCTGAATTGCTCGAAGGCGAGAAATCACATCAGCTCCAAAGCGCACTTGCTTATTGAGCGCCCCCTTCTGAGCGAGAACTCTTCCCGATGTAAGGTCAATAAGGGCACAGGCTATTGTTGTCGTCCCAAGGTCAAAAGCAACCCCCAAGAATCCTTCCTTTGGGAACGGAAAGATAGCAAAAACTTCCTCATTATCCCACAAAACCTCAAGCGTCACTTCATTCTCTTCTCCAATAAGGGAAAGACCCCGCAAGGCTCTCGGAGAGAAAGACGAAAGAGGTACCATCGTTTCTAACTCTTCCTTCAAGGAAGTCCTCAAGGGTAAGGATGGCTTACGAAGGTGGACTATTCTTCGCCGTACCGGCAAATCCTCTGGCTTGTGATACTCCTCCTCTTCTCCAAGAAGCGTAAAGGAAGCCACTCTCAAGGAGGGAGAAACGTCACAAGACATGTCCCCTAAAACCACGACCTGACAAGCAAGGCGAAACCCCGCTTTTTCGCGTCCTCCAAGGTGTTCCTCTTCGAGAGCCGTGGGAGGGGCAACCTTTCCTTCAAGGATACGAACCACGCATTTCCCACAAGACCCCATTCCCCCACAGTACGACTCAAGGGGGATTCCTTCTCGCTGGAGAACGGAAAAAAGAGTCTCCCCTTCCTGTCCCTCAACGATTTTCTCCAGGGGTATAACACGTATACGGGCCATAGAACATCCTGGGTTATTCTAGCTAAAATTTGTCGCCTTACGCCACTAGTACAGAAAATTTTTTCCAAAAAGCCCTATGGTATTATAGGGGAAAGAGGAGGAAAAGGTACAGGGGAGGGAACGCGATGCCGCCCACCATTGGTATGGTTGGCAGTAACATGATGGACCTCATTACCTATTACGAAGACCGCTTCCCAAAGGTTGGTGAGACCATTTTTGGAAAAGATTTTGAGATAGGCTTTGGGGGAAAGGGGGCAAATCAGGCTGTTGCAGTAGCAAAGCTTGGAGGAGAGGTTGTCGTTGTAACCGCGGTAGGCGATGACCTTTTTGGACCGCTTGTTCGGGAGAACTTTTCCCGTTATGGTATCGACACAAGTTTTGTCAAGGTCGTCCCTGGAAAGACAAGCGGTGTGGCTCCGATTTTTGTCGACCCTGAAGGCCGAAACAGTATCTTCATCATTCCTGGAGCAAATTCCCACCTCTTCCCTGAAGATGTCCTCAAAGCCAAAGAGGCCCTAAAACGGTGCCGCTTCATCCTCACACAGCTTGAAATTCCTCTTGAGACAGTCTATGCCACGATAGAACTTGCTCGGGAACTTGGTTTGCGCGTTATTCTCAACCCTGCTCCCTTTCGACCCTTAGCCTGGGATAAAATCCAAGGTGTGTATCTCTTTGTGCCTAACGAAAGAGAACTTGAGGGCTTTGTAGGGTTTCCTATCTCTCAAGACCATGACCTCAAGAGCGCCATAGAAATCCTCTGGAACTTTGGAGTCGAGAACGTTCTTGTAACCCTTGGGGAACGGGGAGCTCTCCTCGGCCAAGGAGGAACCTTAACGTTTTTTCCCGCCTATGAAGCGGAAGCCATTGATACTACCGGAGCCGGAGATGCTTTTTTGGGAGCTTTAGCCTACTTCCTTGCAGAAGGTAAGGAACTGCCTGAAGCTATTGATCTTGCTTGCGCTTATGCCGCGCTCTCTACCGAAAAACGAGGTACTCAAAAATCTTTTGCCACTCAAGAAGAGTTTTCTGAATGGCTCAAAAGAGCGAGAAAAAAGTCAGCTACTCTCACCCTTTGACAGCACCAAGGGTTAAGCCTCGGACAAGATACCTCTGAAGAATGATGGCCATGACGATAATAGGAACGCTCGCCACAATAGACACTGCCGAAATTTCTGCCCAGAGGATTTCGTGTCCTCCAATGAGTCCAGCAATGTTCACCGTAACAGGAATGACTCTGGAACGACCAAGAATAAGAGCAAAGAGGAACTCGTTCCAAGAAAACATGAAGCAGAAAAGCGCTGTAGCTACAAGCCCCGGGGCAACTAAGGGAAGGGCTACTCGGAGAAACGCTCCAAGCCGCCCACATCCATCGATGAGCGCCGCTTCCTCAAGTTCTACAGGAAGCTCGTCAAAAAAGCCCTTCATCATCCACACCGCAAAGGGGAGGTTAACCAGAGAATAGGTCAGAATGAGTGCCTGATAAGTATCAAGCCAGCGCAAGAATCGGAAAAAGAGGAAAAGAGGAAGCACCGAAGCAATAGGAGGCATCATTCGCACCGAAAGAATCCAGAAAGCGAAGTTTTCCCCTCCAATCCGAAAACGGGAAAGGGAGTACGCTGCAAGCGATCCAAAAACAATAGCAAGAAGGGTGGTAAATGAAGCAATGATGAAACTGTCTTTGATTCCCTTTGCCCCTCCAAGCCGCAATCCTTGAATATAGTGCTCAAGGTCAAAGGACGAGGGAATAAAAACTGGAGGATACGTGAAGTACTCTCCTTTGTCCTTAAAAGAGGTCAACACGTTCCACACAAAAGGAGCAAGGGCAATGGCAAGAAGGACAAATACCCCCACAAAGATCATTACCGTCACTCCATCTCTCTGCCTCATACCACTTCTCTCCTTCGCCAGGACCGGAGGAAAACATTAGCAATGGCCACGATAACTGCAAGCTGGAAATAGCTCATGGCCGATGCGTACCCCATGCTAAAGTACTTGAACCCTGTAAGGTAGTTGTAGAAGGCTATACTCTCTGAGGCTTGACCTGGACCACCCATAGTAAGAAGAGCTACAAGGTCAAAGATTTTAAAAGCGTCCATCACTCGGATAAGGACGGCGACAATGACTACTGGGCGAAGCAGAGGAAAGACAACGCCTGAAAAGACTTGCCACCGATTGGCGCCATCAACCCGCGCCGCTTCATAAAGGTCATCAGGAATAGCCTGAAGCCCTGCAAGAAGAGTGATGACCATAAACGGAGTCCACTCCCAGATGTCCGCAAGAATAATAGAATATGGACTGACACTACCGTTCCCCAACCAGTTAACCGAGCGAAATCCAAAACGATTCAAGAGATAGTTTAGGGGGCCATACTGGTAGTGGTAGATAATTCTCCAGATGCATCCCACAACGACAGGGGAAATCATCATAGGGAGAAGAAAGAGAGTCACTATAAGGCTCCTCCCTCGAAAACTCCGGTTCAAAAGCAGGGCAAGGGAAAGGCCAAGAAGGAATTGCGTCCCCACACCAAAAAGGAGCACCCGACCGGTGTTCTTCAGAGAGTTCACAAAACGAGCATCGGAAAACAGTCGGAGGTAGTTACCCACTCCGATGAAAACCCTCTGCCCACCCATGCCGATGTCCCATTTACAGAGACTAAGGTAAAAGGAATAAATCATGGGGAAAATAGAAATGGAAAGGAGTATAACCACTACAGGAAGGACAAAGAAGAATGCTATCCACCAATCTCTCCGTCGCAAGCCTCCCATTGCCTTCCTCCTAAAGAAAAGGGGCTGGGGAAGAACCCCAGCCCCAGCATTTCACCAGAGACCTACTGCTCTCCAGCCCTTCACGAGTTCCTGGTACAGAGCTTTTTGCTCTTCCTTTCCGAAGCGTTCAAGGATTTCTCTCCAGGCCTGCGCTGCCTCGTCAAGAGCGCTCTTTGGATCGGCCTCACCACTCAGAGCTTTAATAATCGCCATACCAAGAGTTTCCTCGTACTCTACGGTCCCAGGGAGAACCATCTCTGGATACCCTTTTTCCATGTTCTTCTGCACTCCAGCAAGGTAAATTTTTGCGTCCTCAACGTTCTCAAACATCTCGTAAGCTTCAGGATGCGCAAAGTGCGAGTAACGGTACGGGTCAAGACCAGTTTCAGGGGTGGAGACATCGTCAAGACTGGTCACTACAGAGAGGTAATGGATAACCTGATACGCCTTCTTGGGGTCTTTGGACTGTGCTGCGATGGCAAGTACTCGCCCACAGGGCATCATAGCACGGTAGTATATCTCACCATTCTTTCTAACCCCTGGAACATGGGAGACTCCAATCTTTCCGACAATCTTTGATTGGGCGGGATCAGCTCCTTTCTTCCCGACACATGGCCACTGGATGACCATGAAGCAATCACCCTGAAGGAATACATCCTTGAGTTCCTCGTACCCATAAGCAAGAACATCTGGTGGACAGTACTTGTGGATTTCCTTCATAATCTCCAGTGCCTTAACCCCTGCTTCGGAGTTAATTGCTGGCTCCATCGTCTCCTCATCAAAATACACGCCACCAAGACTTGCAAAGATATTCCCCCACCAGGCAAAAATCTGGTCTTTCTGGCCGTAATAGGCAGTACCGTAGAAGTCGCGTTGCAAAACTTCTCCTGCAAGTTTTTCTCCAGCTTTCCTTGTAAAGAACGCAGCTACGTCAAGGTACTCCTCCCAGGTCTCTGGAACCTTAAGGTCGTACCCGTATTTCTCCTTAAATGCTTTGCGCTCTTCTTCGTTTTCCAGAAGGTCCTTTCGGTAATAGAGACTCAGAACATCCCCGTCATACGGAAGAGCGTAGAGCTTTCCACCATACTTACAGTAGAAGTCTCGGTATCCTGGAGTAACATCGTCAAGCTGGGGGTCAAGTTCGGCGGCAAATTCATCAAGAGGATAGAGCCAGCCATTCGCAGCAAACTCAGCGAGAAATTTGGGGAAGACAATCATAATATCAAAGGCCCCGGTTCCAGCAATGAGCTCTACTTTCTCCTTTTCATACAACTCTCCAAAGGGAACCCCAATGACTTCGAGTTCAACACCAAACTTCTCCTTGAAGTCTTGGGCATACCACTCAAAGGGCTTCAGATTGTGTCCTGCGTCACCAACCACAACGAGTTTTACCGAAGCACCATACACGACACCAGCAAACACAAAGAGGATAAAAAGAGCAAGAAGGAACTTTCGCATACCAACCCCTCCTTAGTGTTTTTTCTGAACTAATTATACTCCTTTTCCCCCTTCCTTGAGAAGGGCTAAGGCTGTTGCATCATCGGTAATGAGAACATTAACATACTTTCCACGGAGTGCACCAAGAATGGCCTTAAGTTTCCCTTCTCCTCCAGCCACCCCAATAACCTTTGGGATTCTCTGAAGCTCCCAAAGCGTCAAAGAAATTCTTCGGGAATCAGCCTGACAAGCTACTTCTCTCCCCGCCACATCGTAGAAATTCCCGCAGATATTGCCCACTGCCTCTTTAGCAACGAGTTCATCCACCTCGTGAGGGTAAATATCCCCCGTGTCCAGAAGCGTAGAGCTTGACGTTACCCCTCCAATGCCTACAAGAGCGATATCGACTTCTCGAGCAAGCTCAAGTACTCGGGCGATGCGCTCATCCCCAAGAAGGGCGTTTCTCGTTTCTGCGTCTTTGGCAAAAGCTGGGGCAAGAAGGTACACCGCGTCCCCTCCAAAATTCTGCGCTAGAGCACGGGCAAGTTCTACAGCCACCACATCTCCCTTGAGCTTTCCGTAGCCCCCCATAATTTGTACCACCCGGAAACCAGGAACAGGCTTCGGCACAAGAAACGGTACCATAGCAAATAGAGTCTTTCCATAAGCAACTCCAAGAGATGTATATGGCTCAACAATGCTTCGTAAGTACGATGCTGCCATCTGGGCAACCCGCTTTGTAACCATATCCTCTTCTTGGGAAAAGGTTGTCGCAACCCGAACATCCCGAAGACCAAACCGTTCTCGAAGCCGCTCTCCAAGAATTTTCGTATTCTCCTGGTCTTCAAGGATCCGGATCTGCACAAGGCCCTCCTCTTTGGCTCGGCGAAGGAGTCGCGAGACTTTTTGTCGTGAAAGGCCAAGGACCTCACCAATCTGGTCCTGGGTGAGGTCCTCATAATAGTAGAGTTTTGCCACCTCGGTCATCAAAACACGATCGATATTGCGCCTTGGCAAAACGCCCACCTCTTAGGGTTTCAGAACCACCCGAATAGCCTCGTCACCCTTCTTGGCGAGCTCAAGGCCCCTCTGGAACTCCTCAAGAGGAAGCTCATGGGTAATAATCTTGTCTGCCTTCACCAAGCCCTCGTGAAGGAAGCGGATGGCCACAGGATACGTCCAAGGGCTCAGGTGAGCTCCACGAATATCAAGTTCCTTTACATCCCCGATGACACTCCAATCAAGAGTCGTCGGGGCATCAAAAACACTAAACTCTACATACCGACCAAGGCGGCGAAGCATCGAAATCCCCTGAATGACACCTTGAGGATTACCACTTGCGTGAATGTAAACATCACACCCGTACCCACCGGTAAGTCGCTTCACCTCAGAAACCACATCCACAACTTTCGGATTCAAGGTAAGATCAGCTCCAAGCTCCTTGGCTAAGGCAAGACGCTTCTCCACCACATCAATAGCGATAAGAAGATGAGGATTCCTAAGGCGGGCAACCTGAAGCATCCCAAGGCCTATAGCTCCCATCCCAGCAATGACTACCACGTCTCGGAAAGTGACTTCTGCCCGGTCCACTGCATGAATTGCACATCCCAGAGGTTCAATGTACGGAGCGACTCGCAGAGGAAAACCCTCCGGAAGCTTATGAATTCGGGAATTGCGAGGCAAACGCATGTACTCGGCAAAGCCTCCATCAGCTTCCCCTCGTTTAAAGCCAAAAATATAGTGCCGCTCGCACATCCAGTACGTTCCTTCCTGGCAAAAGCGACACACCCCACAGGGGATAATCTGCTCCACGGCCACCCAATCCCCTAAAGAAAGCCCGTGTTTTTCCTTTGCCCCTTCTCCCAAAGCGACTATCTGCCCAAAGAATTCATGCCCAGGAATAACCGGGGTTACAACATAAGGGGGATGTCCATTGCCACCCCATACCCGGGGATTCCCATGGAAGGTCTTCACATCACCCGCACAAATACCGCATCCCCCAACCCGAATAAGGACTTCTTCAGGACCAATCTCCGGAACTGCAACCTCTTCAAGGCGGAAATCGTACGGCGCATGATTCACAATAGCTCTCATAGTGCGAGGAAGATTGGGAATGCTTTCGTATCCCATGCTGTGGCCTCCTTTTTTTCTTCAATTCTACCATGATATACTTTCCCCAGGAAGGTGACTTGGGTGTTCCATGTGGGAACCTGCTCATGGACGGATAAAACACTTATCGAAGAGAGTGACTTTTATCCTAAGGAGGCAAAGACGCCAGCTGCGCGACTTCGCTTCTATGCAATGCACTTTGATACGGTAGAAATCGATTCCACCTTCTATGCGTTTCCTCCAGAAAGGAATGCCGTCCTCTGGGCGGAGCGGACCCCACAGGGTTTTCTCTTCAACGTGAAAGCCCTATCCCTTTTCACTTTCCACCGTACTCCAAGGAACGCCCTACCCCTCTTTCTCCTTAAGGAGCTTGGTTCCGAATGGCAAAAGACAGAAGACCTCTTCACCAAAGATGTTCCACAAGCATGGCTTGGGGAAGTTCTTCTTGCTTTTCTCAAGACCCTACATCCTCTAAAAGAAAAAGCAAAGCTTGGCTACATCCTTTTTCAATTTCCTCCCTGGTTCCGTCCTGAACCCGAATCCTTAGCATACCTCGAATGGCTTCGCAAGCACACCGAGGGCATCACTGCAGCCATAGAATTCCGCCACCGGAGCTGGGTTGAGAGGCCTCGCCTCCCCCATACCCTGAAACTCCTCAAAGACCTTGGCTTTGCTCTGGTGTGCGTAGATGAACCTGCTCTCTCCTGGACAATTCCACCCTTCTTTGAAACAACACACCGGGTGGCCGTTGTGCGTTTCCACGGAAGAAACAAAGCAGCATGGCAGGAGAAAAATCTCCCGGTTTCAGAAAAGTTTCGCTATCTCTATTCCCGGGAGGAGCTCATTGAGTGGAGAGAACGAATCCTGGCAAGGCTCCCACAAAACACCGAGACCTTTATTATGTTCAACAACTGCTACCGGGATTTTGCGGTGCGGAATGCCCTCGAAATGCAAAAGCTTCTCAAAGAAGGTGATCGTAATGTATGACTTCTCAGGAAGGAGCGTTGTAGTTACCGGAGGAGCCCAGGGAATAGGAAAGGCAATAGCTCAGGCGTTCCTTGAGGCTTCTGCTTTTGTATCGGTGTGGGATGTGGACAAAGAAGCCCTTGAAGAGCTTAACGAGGAATGGCAAAGATGGGAGAGACGGTACACCTTGGTGGCCTGCGACGTTTCTTCCAGTAAAGACGTGGAAAAAGCAGCACAAAGGGTCCAAGAAACCCAAGGAAGGGTTGATATCCTGGTCAACAATGCAGGAATCTTTCTCAATAAACCCATCGATGAACTTACTGAAAGTGAGTGGGATAGGGTCTTAGGGGTCAACTTGAAAAGCATCTTCCTGGTCACGAAGTACCTTCTTCCTCTCTTTCGAGAAGGAGGAGCAATTATTACCATTGCTTCAACCAGGGCCCTCATGTCTGAGCCGCATACTGAGGCATACTCAGCCTCAAAAGGCGGCGTTCTCGCCCTTACCCACGCTTTAGCCATTTCCTTAAGCGAGCGAAGGATTCGGGTGAATGCCATAAGCCCTGGCTGGATTGAGACTTCCACCTGGAAGAAGCGGTCTTTGCGAAAAGAACCTGAACTTCGACCCATTGACCACTTGCAGCACCCTGTAGGACGGGTAGGAACTCCCGAGGATATCGCCTCGGCGTGCCTTTTTCTTGCTTCTCCTGCAGCGGGCTTCATCACTGGGGCAAACCTTGTCGTTGATGGAGGCATGACCGTAAAGATGATATATGCCCCTTAAGGGAGGGAAAGGGATGGAAATCTTTGATATATCCCTTGAGATTGCTGAAGACATGCCCACATACCGAGGGAGAAAGGAAAAAAAACCCAGGATTGAACGTGTCCGAACTCTTGAGGAAGGAGCAAACGAAACTCGCCTCACCCTCGAAACCCACACAGGAACCCACATCGATGCGCCACTCCATATGCTCCCCCTTGCCACATCTATAGACCAGATTCCCCTCTCTCAGTTCATTGGGCCAGCAGTGGTTCTTGAAATCCGTAACCGCCCGGCCATCAATCGAGAAGACCTCGTACCCTTTGAACACTTTTTACTTCCTGGACACTTTGTGCTTTTCAAAACGGATAACTCCTTTACAGACCTCTCTCGAGATGACTTTGTATACCTTACAGAGAGTGCGGCAACTTTTCTTTCCCAGAAAAGCCTCAAAGGCATTGGCGTTGATGCTTTGGGAGTTGAGCGGAATCAACCAGGACATCCAACACACCGGATACTCCTTGAGGGTGGTCTTGTTGTGGTAGAAGGACTCTTCTTGCGCGATGTCCCTCAAGGGCTATACTTTTTTGTTGCCCTTCCCCTTAAAATCCGGGGAGGAGACGGGGCTCCAGCCCGGGCCTTTCTTGTGCGGATATAGCCATGCGGACGCTTGTCTTCTTTGGTGCTACAGGAAATCTCTTTACTCGGAGAATACTCCCAGCTCTGGCTAACCTCTCCCGGGAGGAGGAATTCACTGTCATTGCTTTAGGTCGCCGCTTCAACGACGTTGCATCGTACCGCTCCTTTGTTTTGCCGTTCTTGCCCGATTCTTCTCCACTTCTTGAACGTCTTGTGTACCTTCAGGGAGATATCCTCAATCCTAAAGAGCTCATTCCAAAACTCTCACCCTTGCTTCAAGAGGGGCCAATCTATTTTTACCTGGCAACGCTTCCATCGCTCTATCGCTTGGCGCTATCCGCCATTAAGGAACTCGTCGCCTTGAGAAACCCAGAAGAACTTTTCATTGCCCTTGAAAAGCCTTTCGGAAAAGACAGGAGAGATTTCCTCAGTCTTAAGGAAGACCTAAGAAGTGTCTTCCCCGAAGACCACATCTTTTACGTCGACCATTACTTAGGCAAGGGTACCGTACAGAACCTCATTATCCTCAAGGCTGAAAATCTCTTCCTTGAGCGGCTTCTTTCCCGAGAGTTCGTAAGCGAGGTCCGCATCGCCATTTTCGAGGAAGAGGGAGTGGGAGAACGGGCAGCCTTCTATGAGGAAACCGGAGCCATTCGGGACATTTTCCAAAATCACCTTTTGCAAATCCTCACCCTCTTTGCCGTAGATATCCCGCCTCTCTGTGACGAAGATCGGAGGGAATGCAATCGGTTCCTCATGCAACTCGCCGAGGAAAGAACAAAGCTCCTTACCTTCCTGCGCCTTCCAGAAAGTAATCTCATAGAGCTTGGGCAGTACGCCGGATACCGGGATGAGGTGGGAAACACAGAGTCTCGACGAGAAACCTTCTTTTGCTTCCCTGTTTTTCTTGATACGGAACGCTGGAAGGGCGTACCTTTTTACCTTGCAAGCGGGAAGAAATTACAGGCAAAGCGTTCATTTATCGAGGTTCTCTTTCATTCTGCAGTTTCCCCACCAAACAGAATCTCCATCGAAATTCAGCCTGAGGAACGGATTGACCTCATGCTCTTTGTGCGAAAACCAGGAAGAAACCTCGATTCTCTCCCTGTGCGGTTGAATTTCGCTGCTTCGGGTACTTTTCAAGCTAAAAGTCCTGAAGCTTACGAAAAAATCCTCTACGACTTTCTCCATAATGACCGAACGCTTTTCCCCAGTTCCTCCTTTGTCGAGGAATCTTGGAAAGCCACCGAAAAGCTCCTGCACCTTCTTGAGGCTAATCCTCCGAAACTCTGTCGCTACCGGGAAGGTGTACTGACACCTGAAGCGCTTTTCACGGCGAAGCGGATTCCAGACGAAATGTGCCTCGAACGATTTTAAAGAACTCAGGATTGGTAAAATCTATATCGCTTCGAAAACCCTCACTCTCGAGAAAGTGGTGCTTAAAATACGCTCGAACCCGGGAATTCGTGTGCACCACCTTTTCCTCGTTAAAGTACAAGAGCTCCTCTGTTTCAAGACGGTCCCCTGAGGAGGATATAGCCGTAACCTCCTCAAGGAGCCGAATGTTGCTTTGGTGCAGATTGACTAATGCTCTTTTGCTCTTGAGCTTAGCCCGAAGAGTTCCATCGTCTTCAAAGACGAAAAGTTCAACCCCTCCTGTGCATTTCCCAACATTTCCCCCCTTGTCAAGCTCCATGACTCCAGCCTCAAGGAGAAATCGGAGTACCCCTTTCTCCCAACCCCGGATACGAATGTTCTCGCTCACAATGGGAAAGGAAGCCGGGGCGACTTCTTCAGAAGCCCCGACTTCCTCACTAGAGGACATCGAACGGGGTGGAGAAGAAGAGAGAAGGAGAAAGACAAGGAGAAACCCCACTCCACAGAAAAGAAGAATTACGGGCCATCTATGATTCAAGCTCATAGGGCCAGCAGGCAATACCTCCATCCATAACTTTCACATCCTTGAAACCGGCATGCCGGAGAATAAGAGATGCCTCATATCCTCGCAAGCTCGTAGCACAGAAAATCACAATCTCTTTGTCCTTAGGAAGCTCGTGGAGTCTTGCGGGAAGCGTCCCGAGGGGTATTAGGGTACTCCCTGGAATGCGAACTTTTTCGTATTCCTTAGGTGTCCGCACATCAAGAAGCACAAAGTCATCGCCTCGCTTCCGCTTGCGTTCGACTTCATGGGGTGCAATGCCCACCATCTTCCTCTCAATCTTATTCCGCAAAACGTTTGCTGCCACACAGACGTTATCAATTGCTGAAGCATAAGGAGGTGCATAAGGGATATCAAGACTTGAGAGATCTTCAACAACACCTCCATAGTAGAGTGCTGTAGCGATAGTATAAATACTCTTTGTCACATCGCCCCGACCAATGATTTGGGCCCCAAGAAGCTTTCCACTTCTCCGATCTGCTATGAGCTTCGTAATAACTTGCTTTGCTCCAGGGAAGTAGTGAGCCCTGTCTGGGGCAGGGACAAGGGCATACTCTGGATCGTATCCCAGATCCTGTGCCTGGCGAACGGTAAGACCTGTACGAGCGATGGTATAGTCAAAGAGCTTGAAAATGGCCGAATTCAGAGCACCCCGGAAGACTTCATTGCCTCCTGCGATGTTAATCGCTGCTACTCGCCCCTCCTTGTTAGCCAAAGACCCCATTGGCATGTATGCTGCCTTCCCACAGACAAGGTTTTCAATTTCAACACAGTCTCCCACGGCGTAAATATACGGATCACTGGTACGCATGAGGCAATCAACTTTAATGCCTCCCGTTTCCCCTATAGCCAGGCCCGCTCGCTGAGCAAGATCAGCATTGGGACGGAATCCAGTGGCTACGATAACGATATCCGCTTCATATGCACCCTTATCGGTAATGACCCTTCGAACTACGCCTCCTTGGCCTTCAAGGACTTCTACCCGTTCTCCAACACGTACTTGAACCCCCTGGGATTGGCAATATCGGCGCACAAGAATTCCCATATCTTCATCAAGAATGGGGAGAATTTCCGAAAGAACTTCTATAACCGTAACCTCAAGGCCACTTTTAACCAGGCTTTCAGTCATTTCCATACCAATGAGTCCGCCGCCAATAATGACGGCTTTTTTAGCAAGCTTCTCTGCGATGGTCCAGCGGATTGCTTCTGCATCCTCAATTCCATGGAGGGTGTAGACATGTCCAAGGTCTCTTGCGCTCACCACTGCCTCAGGATTCTCAAGGTCTACCGCTTTTATGGGTGGGAAAGAGGGTTTGGCACCGGTGGCGAGGACGAGATAGTCATAAGGAAGGGTGAGAATTTCTCCGGTGTCTATCCTTCGAGCTTCAACGATTTTCCTTTCTCGGTCGATTCGGAGAGCCTCCGTACGATTGTACACTTTAATGCTTTTTGATTTTTCAAAAAACTCTGGATCTCTGAGGACACCAACAGGAGTCTCCATAAGCTCCCGATACTCCTTAACCTCTCCACTCACATAGTAGGGGAGTCCACACCCAGCATACGACAGGAACTTTCCTCGCTCAATAATAGTGATTTCCGCATCACGATCAAGACGACGAAGCTTTGCCGCGACTTTCGGGCCACCCGCTACACCACCGATGATAACCACCCGCTTCCCCATACCTACCACCCCTTTACCGGCTCCTTAAGGATTTCACCTCATTGTAGATTGTCCCAAGGCAAAAAAGCGACGCTCCTCCCACGAAAATCCCAAAACCTCCGAGTATCCCACCAAAACCTCCAGCCCAAAGCATGCCGGAAAAGGGCATAAAGGGCTCACCGGGCACGGTTGATTGGTTAAGCGCCCCTATCCAACCCCCTACCCCAGAGAGGACAAGGATAGCAAAAGCAACCCCAAAACACATGGTGACAATACCCACAACGCGAAGAAAAGTTCCCATTCCCACCCCTCCTTTCCCATTTTTCCCATTCTACTTCAAAAATCGCGCTGAAAAAAGTACATCCTTGCTCTCCCCAGGAAAAGAAGGTAAGATAAAAGAAAACGAGAAGAGAGGAAGGTCGTTCATGGGGACAGTTGACCTCTGGCGAGAGATGCGGAAAAGCGTCGACCTTCTCATGCGATACCCCCAGATTATCCTTGCCGCTTTTCCCTCAGCTTTCCTTGTGAGTGTTGCAAACTTCCTCGTATGGGACCGAAGGTTCTCTCGAATCACCTTCTTTTTTCAGTGGGGGACAAGCATACTCCTTGTCCTTTGCGGTTTTTTCCTCGCCCTTCTTACCCTAGGTTTCATAACCTTTCTTTTCTGGGATTTTGAAGTTCGGGGTGAGATACGTTTCCGGCGATCCTTACGCATGTTCTCTCGAAGGTTTTACGAGATTTTCTTTGCTGCACTCATTGTGGGGTTTCTCGTGGGCTTCTTTTCTTTTTGGTTCTTCCTCCCAGGGCTCGTTTTTGGATTCCTCCTTATGTTCACTATTCCTGCAGTAGTAGTCGAAGGGGATGATCCCTTCGGAGCAATTCGCCGAAGCTTTCACCTCGTTATAGAGAACCTTGGGGAGTGCTTCACTTTTACGGTCCTAGCCCTTTTCCTTCTCGTTATAGGGTACCTCCTCTTTTGGATTTTTGGCTTTGCCTCACTTGTTGGAATTGCAATAAACACCATCCTTGGAGGAGCAATTCTTGCCTACCTTTCCGTGCTTCTCAGCCGTTTCTACCTCGGGCTTTCACGCTTTTGAACCGAAAACGTCGCAAGGTCAAGAACGAGCCCATCGTAAGCAGCAATAACCGGGAAACCGCATTTCTCCGTAAGGCGATTGGCGACCTCCCAAGGTTTTGCACGAAGGATGGTCATACCAAAATGGGTGAGAATGGCCAGACGGGGGCGAAGATGTACAAGGAGAACTTCCACCTCTGGGACACTCAGATGCAGAAGATCAGGGCTGTCACTCTTCTCAAGCCGCAAGGTATGTACCACAAGAACATCGCTTCCCTCATAAGCAGAAAAGAGTTTTTCGGTAAACTGTGTGTCTGTGACAAAGGAAATGACACCCTGAGGAAAGAAAAACTTGAATCCGTATGTCTCCACTCCATGGATGTGGCGAAGGGGTGTTGCAAAGCGTAGAGGGCCAAGAGTGTATTCGCCACCTTCTTCAAGGATATGAATCCCTTCAAGATGTTCTCGAAGGTACTGCAAAACAATTGGCTCCTCTTCAAGGGCATCTCGGGGAAGAAAGAGGTGTCCCCGCACCTTTGTTGCTCCCTGAGTCATGGCTTCGACAATAATGTTCACATCGTTGGCGTGGTCAAGATGTCGGTGGGAGAGAAGAACCCCAGAAAGCGTTGCTGGATCAAGAGGAGGACGACTCGAAAGCGCCCGCACTAGAGCACCAGGTCCGGGGTCAAGGTGGACTGTTACCCCCTGAAAATCAATCCATACCCCCCCAGAAGCTCGGAGTTGTTTCATAACCACAAAGCGTGCTCCTGCTGTTCCGAGAAACTTTACGAAGTCCTTCATCACGACTACTATACTGGAAAAGAGGTGGAGCGTAAAGATGAACCTTCGCATTGTTATTTCCGGAAGGCCTGGAGTGGGTAAGACAACTCTTGTGCGACAAGTGCACGAGTGCTTTCCAAAACTCTTTCGAGGCTTTTACACTGAGGAAGTCAGGGAAAAGGGTATACGGATGGGCTTTCGCATTGTAACGCTCTCAGGGAGGACAGGGACGCTTGCTGCACGGGGAGCATCGTCGCCCTTTCGGGTAGGAGAGTACGCTGTCTTTGTCCAGGAATTCGAAAACACTGCCATTCCCGAGCTTGAAGAAGCTCTAAAGTTTCGTACCCCTTGCCTCATCGACGAACTTGGCAAGATGGAGTTCTTTTCACAACGCTTTATGGAGATTCTGAAACCTCTTTGGGAAAAGGTGCCTCTCCTTCTTGCTACAACTCGCTTTCCTGCAATCCCCCAGGTTAAGGAATTCCTCACTCAGGAAGAGACGGTTTTGCTCTTTCTCACCCCACAAAACCGAGAGGAAGTTTTCACCCGGGTGGTACAAAAAATACAAACGTTTACTCAGGGAGAATAACCCGGCTTTTCAGGGAGAGTTCCTCTACAATGGTCAAAGTAAGCGACCTTGCAAGGTCGATCTCCTCAACCACAAAGCCGCCTTTACCGTCGGGAGTACGAACCTGAACATAAGGGCGAAAAGGCAAAACAGGATTCAAACGGCTCACCACTGCCTCTCGACCGTCCGAAAGACGCACCACGTCACCTACCTGATATGGTGAAAGGCGCGAAACAAAAGTCCGAACAACTATATCATCAAGCTTATACCCCGCATTTCCCATGAGATACTCAACAACCTCGGTAAGGGGAAGGGCTTTGCGATACGGCCGTTCTGAAGTCAGTGCTTCATATACGTCAGCTACGGCAACAATTCGGGCAAAGAGGTGAATCTCCCAGGGGTCAAGGTGCAAAGGATACCCACTTTTGTCAAGACGTTCATGGTGCTCAAGAGGCACAAACTTGACAAGGTCTTCAACACCTTTCTGCTCATCGAGAAGTTGCTTTGCTATAAGGGGATGTTGCTTCACCACTTGCCACTCACTCTGGTTTAAAGTCGTGGGCTTTCGAAGAATTTCTTGGGGAATCTTGAGCTTTCCAAGGTCATGCAATAGGGCCCCAAGACCAAGACGCACAAGCTCTTCTTCCTCAAGGCCAATAAATCTCCCGATAAAGAGGGCAATAATGGCAACATTTAAAGAGTGCGTGAAGGTATAATCATCGTGGCGCTTGAGTTGTACAATGGGAATGACGAGTTCTTCATGGGCACGAACCTCCTCAAGAATAGAGGTAACGTTCTCCTCAAGAGGTTCAAGAGATACGGAACAACCCTTTACTAGATTTTCCATGGTATCTTCAAGACATGAGAGGGTCTTGACTTTAGTCTCAAAGGATACGTCCTCCTTTGCCGCTTCTTCTTGAATCTCCTCAACAATCTCTGCTATAACCGTTGTAAGGCCCCTTTGTTTTAAGCGTTTCAGAAAATGTTCCGTAACGGTTTGTCCTTGAAAGAGGAGAACCCGGTCGTTCTCGTCAAGAAGGGTAAAAGGCATAGTAACACCTGCTTCAAGTTGACGCAGGGGTATGCGGATTCTCCTTACGCGTCGCATCACCATGAAAACTCACATCCCGCAAAAGAAGTGAAGCTTGGAACCCTTCCCTCCCCATGGTACGAGAGGTACCGGGAAAGAAGCATATCAAGAGATTGAAAAACCTGAGAATTCACTCTTGACTGGACCACACGCCCCAAGGGGACGTCAACGAGGTTACGCAAGAGCTGAAGCTCCTGCCAAGAAAGGAAAGAGAGCTCCTGTGCCTTTGTTGCACAAGTATCGCACACTATACCCCCCAAAGAGATACTAAAAGAGGCACACGCACTGTGGAGCTCCCGATGGCAAAGGACACACTCCAAAAGCTCCGGAAACACTCCAAGAACGCGAGCCACATCAAGCCGAAAGCGAAGAAGGAGAGGTTGGATTGAGCCTCCACACCGAAGAAAGGTCTCCCAGAGAAAGAGGATTTCTTCAAGTATTTTTTCCTCCGGTCGCTCAAAGGGAAAGAGACGATCCACAAGAAGGAGCACATATTCTCCTGCCATCCAGCGAAGTGGTATCCGCACAAGATCCCGGAAAGTCTTTTTAATCTTTCCTTGGACTATAAGGGGCATTCCCCGTGTGGCGTAGAGAAGAAACTCGGAAAAAGAGAAAAAATCTAAAGAAGCTCCAAAACGATTGCCCATCTTCCGAGCACCTTTAGCAATGGCTTGCACCTTCCCCTTCTTTCTCGTGAAAAGAGTAACGATGCGGTCAATCTCTCCGAAGTCCACCGTTTTCAGAACGATTCCCTCATCGAGGCTATATCGACTCACCGCACCCTGTAACCAAAGCGACGCAAAACCTCGTCGCGCTTTCGCCAGTTCTTTTCCACCTTCACCCAGAGATCAAGGTACGCCTTCTTTCCCCAGTGCGCTTCAACATCCTTGCGGGCCTCCTCACCAATCTTTTTAATCATGCGACCTCCTTCACCGATAACAATCTTTTTGTGCGAATCCTTCTCCACATAAATAATTGCCCGGATATACAGGAGAGCATCGCGGTCCTGGAATTCCTCTACCCGTACCTCAACCCCATAAGGGACCTCCTGATGCACGTTCCACCAAACTTTCTCCCGGATAATTTCTGCCACGATATCCCGCTCAAAAGAATCAGAAACAACTCCAGGTTCATAGTACGGAGGATTTTCAGGAAGGTAAGCCACAATCTTCTCGATAAGCGCATCAATACCTTCGCGAGTTTCACAGGAGATGGCAAAACGCTCGGCAAAAGGGTAATATTGTCCCAAACGCCCAAGGATTTCTTCAGCCTCTCCCTCGCTAAGCAGGTCTTTCTTATTAAGGACGAGAAAAACAGGCTTTGTAAAACCAGAGAGCTTCTTGAGATACTTTTTTTCTTCTTCCTCCTGGAAAGAGGGGTCAGTCATGTAGCAAAGGAGGTCAACGTCAAGAAGAGTGTCCTCAATCTCCCGCATCATAATCTCTCCAAGACGATCCCTTGGGGTATGGAGACCAGGGGTGTCAAGAAAGACAATTTGTGCTCCATCAAGGTTTAGGATACCCTTGATGACCTTTCTTGTAGTCTGTGGCTTATCCGAGACGATGGTTATCTTTTGCCCGATAACTTGGTTGAGGAAGGTGGATTTCCCAACGTTGGGCCGTCCCCAGATGGTTACAAATCCAGAACGAAAAGCCACGCAACTCACTCCTTTGCAAAAGTGAAAGTATGTGGGAGAAGCTCACGTAGCGACTGTACCACATAAGCCCCACTCTGATTTCCAGCAAGGACTTCTATATCAAGCCCAAATTCTGCCAAAGCTTGCCGGCAAACACCGCAGGGAAAACAGAATGATGTCCCATTGGCAACAATGGCAATAGCCTCAAATTCTCTCGCCCCTTCCGAAATTGCCTTCCCAAGAGCCACTCGCTCAGCACACAAGGTAACCCCGAAAGAGGCGTTCTCCACATTGCACCCGGTAAACACTCGGCCATCCCGGGCAAGAAGCGCTGCCCCCACATGAAAGGAGGAATATGGGGCATAGGCAAAGGCCTGTGCTTTTGCTGCCTTTTTGAGGAGCTCTTGGTACATGCGCTCTCTCTGATACCCTCGAAGAAGCGCTTCACCCCGCTCCATCATTTGCTTGTGCTCTTGAGGAGTACTATCGTCATACCCCAAAAGATGCAAAAGTCCATGAATAACAAGAAAGGCAAGTTCTTCAGAAAGGGGAACCCCCCTATTGCTACTCGTTTCCAAAGCCACAGGAACACAAACCAGAATTTCCCCCCATACTCCATCAGGATCCTCCCCGTAGAAGAAAGAGACCACGTCCCCTACTTCGTCCACATTGAAGAATCTTCGCTTCACCTCCCGCATAGACTCCTCATCAAGAAAGGCAAAAACAACTCGCCCCTGTACCTCCTTTTTCTCCTCCCTGAGAACAAATTCCAGGAGATTCTCAAGAAAAGCCCGGGAAAGAACCCGATACTTTGTCCTGTTTACTACCTCAACCTTCCCCATGGCTACCCTCCCGAGCAAGCTCCGGATACGGTACTCGTGCATGAATCATGCCATTGAGAAAAAGAACAAATCGGTGAGCAATGCGGTTAATATCCCGAAGCGTGAGCAAGGAATCATCCAGTTGTCCATCTTCAAGGTACGTTTTTACAATATTCCTCACTGCCATTTCTACCCGGCGAGGAGTTGGGTCTTTCATGCTTCGCACTGCTGCTTCAACACTATCGGCAAGAAAAACAATGGCCTCCTCCGGCGTTTGGGGCAGAGGTCCAGGGTAACGGAAAATGTCCTTGCTCACTTGCTTTTCTCCACTTCGCAACGCCTTTTCGTAGAAGTATCGAACAACACTTCGTCCATGGTGGGACCGAATAATATTCTGTATCTCTCTGGGGAGGCGAAATTCCCGAGCAATTGCAAGACCATCACGAACATGGTTCACAATGATAAGAGCACTTAGATATGGGGAGAGACGGTTATGGATGTTCCGCTCAGGGTTTACCTGATTCTCGATGAACCACTGAGGCCGCTTAAGCTTACCAATATCGTGGTAATAGGCTCCTACACGTGCCAAAAGAGTATTAGCTCCAATCTCTTCAGCTGCCACCTCAGCAAGATTCGCCACAACAAGGCTGTGGCTATATGTTCCTGGCGCCTCAAACATAAGCCTCTTGAGAAGTGGGTGATTCGGGTTGAGAAGTTCCATAAGGCGAACATCAGTGGTCACGGAGAAAAGATGCTCAAACAAAGAGATACTTCCAAGAGCAATGATTGAAGCCACAAGACCTCCAGATCCTCCATACGCCAGAGCAGCAAGAAGCTGAAGCCGTGGGAGACCCTCGTGCACCGAAGTGAGGGCTACAGTAGCCACCCCAAGGAGGGCAAGCACTCCCCCCGCTTGAACAAGATATCGGCGCTTGAGGGATATTCCAAAAAAGACAGGAAGCACAAGATGGACAAAAAGGAGCATGCTTCCTGTAAGGTCTGTATACCATGCCCAGAGAAGGAGAGGGAAAAGAAGGAGCGATTCTCCAAGGGCTACTTCCCGCCCAAAAAGAGTAAAGAGGGTAAGAGGAAGAGCACCTATCACAAGAAAAGTTCCCAAAATGCGGGTGGTGAGGAGACTCAAAGTAATGGCTATTCCCACAGCTATCGTTCGTATCAGAAGCCCTACCGGGTCTTCAAGGAAGTGCGGCGCAAAACGAGAAAAGTAGAAGTATTCCAGAAACACTACACCGGCAACAAAGAAGAACAGAGCAACTATCCTCAAGAAACTCCGTTGCCTTCCAAGCAACCCTAAAGCCTCAAGAGCCTGGACATGAGACTCGGTTACGATGTCTCCTTTTCGAAGAAGTACTTCCCCCCGGCGGATGACTCGCCGCACTGGCTCAAAAGAAGCGAGTAAACGTGCTCGCAACTCCCCAGTTTTCACCTCGTCAATAATGGCATTTGGTCGGAAAAAGCGTGCCACCAAAAGCCCCGCAACCCACATAGCTTCCTCCGAGAAGCCACTTTCCTCTATTTGAGCATTCATCGTAAGGAGTACCCGTTCTGCATCCTCACGAGGCACAGGTTGAAGAAAAAGGTGTGTGGTGAAAAGATCATAGAGAAATCCACGAAGGGACTCATAGGTATCCTGGGGGACACTGAGAAGCCAAAGTACTGTCTTTTGGGTTATGTTCCACTTTCGAGCGAGGTTTTCAGCTATTTCAGGAGGGGGAGGAAGCGCTGCACCACGAACACTCTCAAGAGTACTAAAAAATTCCTCTATTTCTTCCTTAATCTGGTGCACCAAGGCTTCGTCAACCCGATACACTGGGCGAACCGTAGCAAGAATCTCCCTTTTGCGCTTTTCTGTTGCCACTGCATCAACAATTTCAACCGTTTGGGGAGCGACAATATCTCGAGGGGCTACTTGCCCCTCCCGAAGAACCAAACCCTGAAAGAAAAGAGGAATGCCAAGAAGAACAAAAAGAGAAGCTCCATGAACGACATGATGGACAAAGCGTAGAGAGGAGATGTTCCTATCGCCTGGCCATATTCGCTTCAAAGCGTTCATAAGCAAGGATAATTTTCTGCACAAGGTGGTGTCGTACAACGTCTTTTTCCGTAAGGTACACAAAGGAGATTCCAGGAATATCTCGAAGAATTTCCTGAACTACTATGAGCCCAGAGCGCTTTCCCGAGGGGAGATCAATCTGAGTGATGTCCCCTGTAACCACGACCTTTGAGCCAAAACCCATCCTGGTAAGGAACATCTTCATCTGTTCAGAAGTCGTGTTCTGTGCTTCGTCAAGAACAATGAAAGAATCATTAAGTGTCCGTCCCCGCATATACGCTAAAGGAGCGACTTCGATGACGCCTCGTTCAGTGTACCGCTGGAATCGCTCAGGGGAGAGCATCTCGTAAAGAGCATCGTAAAGGGGGCGAAGGTAAGGCTCAATCTTCTCCTTGAGGTCTCCAGGGAGATACCCAAGACTCTCCCCTGCTTCCACAGCAGGACGCACCAGGACAATGCGGCCAACTTCTTTACGCTGCAGTGCTGCACAGGCCATAGCCATAGCAAGGTATGTTTTTCCTGTTCCTGCAGGACCGATACAAAAGGTGATGTCAGAACTTCGTACTGCTCGGACATACTGGAGTTGCCCCGGAGTTTTTGCTCGAATTGGCTTGTGGGAAGCGGTGACAAATATGGTTTCTTCGTCCTTCCACCAAACTTTTTGAGTCTCCCGAAAACTTGTGGCCATTCGACGCAGGTCTTCAGGCGTGGGTTCCGCGCCTTCCTTGAGGAAATCAACAAGTTCCGTAAGGAATCGCTCAACAAGACTTAGATCTTCTTTCCCCTTTCGCCTAACAACGATTGTGTCACCCTCAATACTTACATCAACCTCGAACACACTCTCAATAACCCGCACATTGGCATCAAGGAAACCAAAAAACTTCCGGGCTTCCTTAACACCCCCAAGGGTTAAGCGAAATTCCTCATCCCGAATCGATAGTTCTGGAGACAAGCCTCTCTATCACCCCACCTCTAAAAGTTTTCGGACAACCTCAGACACCACTTTGCCCTCTGCCCTCCCCTCCACCCGGCGCATAACCTCCTTCATCACCACCGAAAAGGCAGGTTTGTCGGGGAAAGCAGCGATCACCTCTTGAACAAGGGACAGGAGTTCTTCTTCTGTCATAGGAGGAGGAAGAAATTCGGCAATCACCGCTATTTCCTGCTCTGTTTGTCTGACGAGATCTTCTCGTCCACCTTTGCGAAAGTAAACAAGGCTTTCCTCTCGCTTCTTTATGCCTTTGCGCAAAATAGCTATAATCTCGTTTTCTTCAAGGGGAGCACGCTTTTCTATCTCGGCGTTGCGTATTTCGGAAAGAAGAAGACGCACTGTATCAAGACGCACTCGGTCCTTCGCCTTGAGGGCTTCCTTCATTACCCCCTGTAAGCGAGCCTTGATACCCGTGCCACCTTCAGTCATCGCTTTTTTCTCCTTCGGGCTTGTTCTCGCTTCCTCCTGCGCTCGCTCGGTTTCTCATAGTGTTCGTGACGCTTCATCTCGGAAATGATGCCATTCCGCTGACACTTCTTTCGAAAACGCCGCAACGCCTCATCAAGGCTTTCACCCTGCCCAATACGAACCTCAGTCACTGCTATTCCTCCCCTGCTTTAAAGTATAACCATTATAGGTTACAGAAAATAGCCTGTCAACGAGGTGTACGCCTAGCGCCAAAATGCCAAGAAACCCCCCTTCACAGAAAAAGGTCAAGGACGTTACGAAACTGGAGGAAAATGCTTCTCATGAACCAGCAGAGGTGAGTGCACTTTTTACATTTCCAGTGCAATGAGGTACATTTTCTTCTAGAAAGTGTGCACGATACTATTTGACAAGTTGTATGTATGTTTGTAAAATTGTATTACAAAGGAGTGGTACTATGAGACCTGTACGAAGAGAAACGCTTGCTGTCTTAGTTGCCGAAGAGATTCGAAGAGACATTCTCCACGGGGTATTCAAGCGAGGAGATAAGCTTCCCTCAGAAAACGAGCTTGCTCGAACCCTTGGTGTAGGAAGACCCACACTTAGAGAAGCATTGCGAATTCTTGAGGGCGAGGGATGGATTCGGTTTCGGTTTGGAGGAGGTGCGTACGTGATGAAAGACGGAGAAAGTCCTACTGGGAATCTTGCTCATTTCCAGAAGGAAGAAATGCTCGAACTTCTTAAGTTCGAGCTGACGCAGCTTGAGGAAGAAGGTAAAGATGTTCCTCCATCAGCTCAAGAAGAGCTCACAAAATTACAAGCATCGAACTCTCTTGAACAGATTGAAAAATTCTACATCGCTCTCTCTGGATTAGGGGAAAAACGAAATTACCCATACTTTGAACCCTCTGACTGGGAAACAATCCAAAAAGAGAGGCCTAAAGAGAGTTTTAAGATTACTACAAAGATTGACCTTAGTCTCCTCCGAGAACGAATCGAGGGAGCATGGCTTGGAAGATGCATCGGTTGCACTTTGGGAAAACCGGTTGAAGGATGGTCCAAAGAAGACATTGAAGTCTACCTGAAGGCTACCGATTCGTACCCCCTTGCTGACTATTTTGTGTACGCTCCTGAGAAGATTGAAGAAGGGAGACATCCCTTCCATCCCTCTGCCATCGAGGCAACCAAGGGAAACATCTCCTGGGTACCTCGAGACGATGACATAGACTACACGATTCTTAATCTCAAGCTTGTTCAGGAAAATGGCTTTGATTTCAATTCTGAAGATGTTGGGGACATGTGGCTCTCCCACCTCCCCTACAACATGGTATATACCGCTGAACGTCAGGCTTACGCAAACCTCGTCCGGGGCCTGAAGCCTCCTTTTACTGCCACATATTGGAATCCCTTCCGGGAGTGGATTGGAGCCCAAATCCGGGCAGATGTTTTTGGATACCTTGCTCCTGGAAGTCCAGAGCTTGCTGCCTCCTTAGCATATCGGGATGCCGCGCTTTCCCACACCAAAAACGGTATCTATGGGGAGATGTTCATTGCAGGAGCTATATCCGCAGCCCTTGTCAGTGATGACATCCACGAAGTCATCGCAGCAGGTCTCTCCCAGGTACCCCAACGTTCTCGACTCAGCGAAATGGTGAAGGAGGTGATGGAATGGAGTAAAAAGGCAAAAAATTGGCTTGAGGTGTGGGAAAAAGTTGAAGAGCGCTACGGAAAGTATCATTGGGTACATACTTTGCCAAACCTTGCTTACGTGCTTATCGCGCTCCTCTTTGGAGAAGGAGACTTCAGAAAAACTGTTTCGATTGCAGTCATGTGTGGCAAAGATACGGACTGCAATGGAGCTACAGCTGGCTCCATCATTGGCGCCCTGCTTGGGAAGAAAGGCATTCCAGAAGAAATGTATCTTCCCTTCAACAATACGGTGCGAAGTGTTGTCCTTGGCTTTTGCGAAACCAGTATTCAAAGCCTCGTAGAGACGACCATGACTCTTACGAAAAAGGAAGGGCTTCTGAGTGAGGGAAGGTGTAACGGCAACCTAACAGGTTGCTAAAATGGCCTGAAAGGAGGAGAGGGTAAGTATGACCAAGGGGTTATGGATGGGGATTTTGGTGGTGTTTCTGCTTAGCCAGATGTGGACTGTGGCTATAGCTCAAGAGAAGATCAAAATTACTTGGTGGTACGAGTCGGTAACGCCGGAGTATCTGGAAGCTATGGAAAACAACATCGCGAAGCCTTTTGAAGCGTTGAATCCAAATATTGACGTTGAAATTGTTGTAAAAATGAATCTTCTCGAAGTCCTAAGGACTGCCGTTGTCGCAGGAGAGGGACCAGATATCGTTATGACCATGGGACCAGCGGAGGCAAATCGCTATGCTAAAGGTGGTTTCCTACTCC
Organism: uncultured bacterium; assembly: GCA_937922705.1. GTDB lineage: Bacteria > Atribacterota > Atribacteria > Atribacterales > Caldatribacteriaceae > Caldatribacterium > Caldatribacterium caloriphilum. The sequence continues at coordinate 92,264 of CALAIW010000003.1, forward strand.
CCCTGGATCCGTTTATCGAAGAGGCAGGATTGGACAAGGAATTTCCTTCATTGGCCTTAGACGTAGGTAAAGTTGAAGGAAAAACCTACTCTCTCCCTAAAACCTTTGAGAGCATGGGGATTATTTACAACAAGAGTCTTTTCGATGCATATGGGTGGAAACCACCAACAAATCGGGATGAATGGGTTGCCCTTTGCGAGGCGATTAAGGCGAAGGGCATCCTGCCGGTGGCTGGTGGCAACGTAGCCTGGAGACCAACAAACGAACACTATGTCACTGTATACATTAACCACTATCCCGGTCCACAGGTTGTCTACGAGGCTCTCATAGGACAGCGAAGCTGGGAAGACTCGCTCTTTGTGGAAGCCATCGAAATGTTTAAGAATGACTTTCTTACCTACTGGCCAGAGTTTGGAACCTATTCGGCACTCGATGCACCAGATTTTGTTCCCATGGTGGCCACCCGAAAAGCAGCCATGCTTGTTGTGGGAAGCTGGGCTTTCCAATGGCTTGTAGACCCAGCATACTGGCCTTCCGAGGACCAATGGGGATGGGCTCCTTTTCCATCCCTCAGAGAAGGCGTGGAGTATCCCTTCGTTGACATAGGAATAGGTACAACGCTTTCTGTAAATAAAAACTCGAAATACCCTGAAGAGGCAGCCCGTTTCCTCATTTGGATGCTCTCCAACAAAGAAATGATTGCAAAGATGTTGAAAGATTTTCCAGGGGAATGGATCGTACCTGTAGACATCCCTAAAGAACTTGTTCCTCCTGAGGTTGACCCTGTATTCTTTGAACATGTGGATACCCAAAACGAACTCTTGAAACAGGGAGCCTACGGGTACACAACCTGGACATTCCTTGGACCAGAAACTTGGCAATGGTGTTACGAGGGCATAGAGGAAGTCTGGTTTGGCAATATCAGTGCCCCAGAATACATGAAAAAGTGGAACGAGGTTTTCCAGAAGGAGCTTCAAGCAGGAGTTGTTCCGCCTGTACCACCGAGGAAATAAGAAGGAGGGACGATGGGGAGGTAGACAGATGCTACCTCCCCTTACGAGAAACATGAGAAAGCTTAAAAAATCGAAAAAGTGGGTAGCAGCTTTTCCCTTTTTGGCTCCCGCGTTGATTCTAAATATTGGGATTATCATGTTGCCATCCATGGCTACTGTTTTTCTGGCTTTTTTCGAGTGGAGTGGACTGGATATCCCCCAGTTTGTAGGCATTAGGAACTTTGTTACCGTTTTTGCCGATCCACTCTTTTTAAAATCCCTCACACATAATATTGTATGGACAGCTATCTTTATTACCGTACCTGTGGCCATGGGACTTGCTGGAGCAGAGCTTCTCCGCAGAACCAGAAAAGAACTCTTTCAACCAATCTACTTTTTCCCAGTCATCCTTCCAGTTGTCGTCATTGGCCTTATCTGGCGATACATTTACCATCCCACAAGGGGCCTGGGAAAAGTGTTTGGCGTCTCTCCCTTAGGCCAGCCGTCGACAGCGCTTTATGCCATTGCTTTTGCCAACATCTGGGCGTGGTGGGGTTTTCTCTGCGCGGTTTTCTATAGTGCCACGCAGAGCATATCAAAAGACCTCTATGAAGCAGTAAAACTGGATGGAGCTACAGGGTGGCAAGAATTCCGGTACATAACCCTGCCTCAAATCGCGCCTACTCTCATCTTTATGGAAGTGATGACGATTATCTGGTCTTTTCAGGTATTCGATTGGATCTGGGTTACCACTCAAGGAGGTCCTGCTGGCTCTACAGAGCTTCTGGCTACACTACTCTACAAAAAGGCCTTTTATGCCTATAAGATGGGAGAGGCGTCCGCCATTGGTGTGCTCATTTCGCTTTTTGGGTTTGCTGGAGTAGGGCTGTATTATTACCTGAGCCAGAAAGGAATGGAGGTATGAATAGGACGAGAAAATCAAGTTCTACCGATTATGTAACGCGATTCGTTCTTCTTTTCCTTGCTCTGTATGCCCTGTTTCCGCTTTACATTGCTGTAAGTGCGTCGCTAAAAAGCCGAGCCGATCTTTTCGCGAACCCCTTGGGATTGCCAAAAGAACTTTACCTCTCCAATTACGCAAAAGCTTTTGAAACAGGAAACTTAAAACAGGCCTTCTTCAACAGTAGTTTACTCGCCGCAGGAACCGTGCTGGGTATTCTCCTCACAGCCATTCCCGCTGCCTATGCACTGGCTAAGATTCCCCTGAAGAGCAACTCGCTTCTTGTGGGGTACTATTTCTTCTGCACCACAATTCCACAACAGCTCTTTATTATTCCCCTCTACCTTACCTTCTCCCGTTTTGGTCTTACTAACTCCCTTTTGGGACTTATTCTCATTTACATTGCCGTTTTTTCTCCTTTTTCGATTCTTCTTATGCGTTCGTACTTTGTGGGTATACCGAACGAACTCATCGAAGCGGCTCTCATTGATGGAGCCTCTATGTTCCAGGCTTTCTGGCGAGTTGTCTTCCCCGTGGCCCGTCCCGGAGTCATCACAACAGTTGTTATCGTATCCATGTGGAGCTGGAACAATTTCCTCTTACCTCTAACTTTCCTTAATCAGGAACAGGTTATGCCAGTTACTGTCCGTTTAGGAATGCTCATGGGGAAATGGAGTGCAGCATGGGAACTCATAATGGCAAGTGCCATAACAGGAGCATTGCCCATCGCCATCCTCTTTGCCCTCTTGCATAGAAGGTTCATAGAGGGCTTAGCGAGTACTGGACTGAAGGGGTGAAAGTCTTTAAGCGTCATCATATCTTATAATTGAATCTACAATTGACGCCTTCCTTATGGTCTTTATCGCCACCACGGCGGCATATGCTTTTGCTTTTCTCCGTTTTCCTGGAAGGAAAATTCTTCTCATCGTTCTTATCCTTGGGTTAATGGCTCCAGTAACAGCGCTTATTCTCCCTCTCTACGCCATTATGAATAGCTTCGGCCTCGTAAACACATATCTTGCAGTAATAGCGGCAGACCTTGCTTTGGCACTTCCCTTCTTCATCTTTATTGTTAGGGCTTACTTCCTTAATGTTCCTGCTGAGCTAAGAGACGCAGCGAAAGTTGATGGTGCGAGCGAGCTGCGGATTTTCTGGAATGTTATGTTCCCATTGGCAAAACCTATGATCGTGGTAGTAGCACTTCTTGAATTCCTATGGAGTTGGAACGACCTTCTCCTTCGGCTTGTCTTTCTCACTAAGGATCCCCTGCGAACACTTACGGTGGGTCTACTCTTCTTCCAAGGCCTCCATACCCATGATCCAGGAGGTTCTGCTGCGGCAGCGCTTATTCTTGCTGGACCAGTCATTGCCCTTTTCCTTGTCTTTCAGCGGCAGTTTGTTCAAGGGCTTACCCAAGGAGCGTTTAAATGAGGAAGATCGCCATGAGCGAAAAGTTGAAGCCTCAATGTTCTTTGTCTTTCGAAGAATTGCTCTGTGAGTACAGGCTGAACCCGCTTGGAATAGATACACCTTGCCCGCGATTTTCTTGGAAAGTCTTCACCCCAAAGCGGGGGAGTTATCAGACAGCGTACCAGATTCTCGTTTCCAGAACCCTTGAGGCTCTCCAAAGTAACACAGGTGATATGTGGGACTCGGGCAAGGTGGAAGGAAGAGAATCTACAAATATCCCATATGCGGGAAAACCCCTAGAGAGCAGAACAAGGTACTATTGGAAAGTCCGAGTTTGGGATGAAGAAGGACTTCCAAGTTCTTACAGCACCCCTGCTTGGTTTGAAACGGCCTTACTTGCACAGGAAGAGTGGGAAAAAAGCGTATGGATCACCCCACCCCTCGTTTTAGAGAAACCATCTGCACCAATGTTCAGAAAGGAGTTCTTCCTTGAAAAGAAGCCTATACGAGGGAGGGCGTATATCTCTGGCTTGGGATACTATGAGCTGAGAATAAATGGCCAAAAAGTGGGTGATCATGTGCTTGATCCCCCTTGGACGGATTATACGAAACGCATTCTCTACACCACTTATGACGTAACGCCGTACCTTCAGGAAGGTTCGAACGTAATTGGAGTCATCTTAGGAAACGGATGGTTTGCTTACTCTCAAACGGTGATGCATCCCCTCCCGCAATTTATCCTTCAGTTATACATTACCCTCGAAGACGGTGTTGAGAAATGCATCGTAAGTGATCGGAATTTCTGGGTTTCTGTCAACGGTCCTATAGTTGAAAACAGCATTTACAATGGAGAAACGTATGATGCGCGTCTTGAGAAACCTGGCTGGGATATGCCTGGTTATAGAATGGACCCAAACGAGTGGTTTCCTTCCATCATCGCCGAACCACCGGGAGGAATTATGGTTGCTCAAATCTTAGAGCCCATAAAGGTTATACAGGACATAGAGCCGGTGAATATCACTTCCCCGAAACCTGGTATATACGTTTTTGACTTTGGCCAAAATTTCTCAGGCTGGGTACGGCTTGCAGTCCAAGGTTCTCGAGGTACTAAAGTTACTATGAGGTTCGCTGAACTCCTCTACGAAGATGGAACAGTTAACCAAGAAAACCTTAGAACTGCCCGAGCTACAGATACCTACATTCTTAAAGGCGAGGGAGTTGAAATTTACGAGCCAAGATTTACTTACCACGGATTCCGGTACGTTCAGGTTGAGGGTTTTCCCGGGGAACCTACCCACAAGAACGTAATCGGGAGGGTGGTTCGCTCCTCTGTAGAAAGAGTAGGACATTTCCAATGCAGTAACGAAATCCTCAATAAAATCCAACACAATGCTTTCTGGACAGAGGCAAACAACCTTCATGGAATCCCAACGGATTGTCCTCAGCGAGACGAGCGACTGGGATGGCTCAACGATATGACCGTACGGGCTGAAGCCGCTCTCTACAACTTCAATTTGGCTCTTCTCTATACTAAATGGATGGACGATATCAAGGACACCCAGGACCCCACCACTGGAGCCATTGCGGACACTGCTCCTTTCAGAAGGTACGGTCGGAAGCCTGCTGACCCTGTGGCAATGAGTTACCTACTCGTACCCTGGCTTCTCTATGTTTTCTATGGCGATCGTCGCATTTTAGAAAAGCATTATGAGGGTCTTCGGCAATGGATAGCTTATCTTGAGAGGTCTACAGATGAACATGGAATCGTCCAGTACAGTTACTATGGCGATTGGGCTCCACCACTCTCTGAAGCAGTACCTGGAAGCATAGGAGCAAGTGCCCTTTCGGCTACAACACCGGGTATTTTCGTTTCTACGTGTCTCTTTTACTACGGTATCCTCCTTCTCACAAAGATAGCCCGAGTTCTTGGAAGAAAGGAAGAAGAAGGTGCGTACGCTGCGCTTGCTATAAGAATAAAAGAGGCCATCAATCAAACCTTTTTCAACTGCGAAACGAAAAGGTATGCTACTGGAAGCCAGACCTGTTACGCGCTGCCTCTTTTCCTAGACATTGTGCCTGAAGAATATAAAAAGGACGTTCTGAAGAACCTTATCGAAGAAATTATGGAAAAGCGAAAGGGGCACTTAGCCACGGGAAACATTGGTTCTAAATACGTTATGGACGCACTTACCGAATCAGGTTTTGCCAACGTCGCGTACGTCCTCGCAACGCAGACAACGTATCCAAGCTGGGGATACATGGTGATGCAGGGAGCAACCACCATGTGGGAGCGGTGGGAATACGTTACAAGTGGTCCACAAGTTCAAATGGCCTCCCATTGTCACCCCATGAATGCTACAATCAGTGCGTGGTTTTTCAAGGCCCTTGGTGGTATTATCCCTGACGAAAAAGAACCCGGCTTTGGCCGCGTTACCATCAAACCTTACATTCCTAAAGACTTAGACTTTGTTGATTGCTCCCTCAAAACCATAAAGGGCCTTGTTCGATCAAGCTGGAGGAAGAACCGGGACAAACTCATTATGAGAATCGCAATTCCCTGGAATGCTACTGCTCAAGTGCATATACCTGTAGGCCAGAAGAATTTGCAGAAAGTCACCATTAAGGAAAGCAATTGTGTGATTTGGGAGAAAGGCTGTTACATGGGGAATATTCCTGGAATACGAGGGGGAAACACGCAAGGAGACTCCGTCGTGCTTGAGATTGGCTCTGGGGACTATCATTTCGAGATCCTCATGGGAGGCGAAGACAAGTGAAACAATCTGTTCTTGTTCAACCTCAAAAAAGCGAAGTATGGGAGGTTCCTATACCAGCTATTGGCCCAAGGGATGTCCTCATCCGAGTAAGAGTGTGCGGTGTTTGTGCTTCGGAACTTCATGGACCCTGGAAAAATCCCCCTTCTTTACCCTGGAAAATGGGCCACGAAGTAGTAGGAGAAGTGGTCGAAGTTGGGGAGGAAGTTAAGGACTTTCATCCCCAAATGGTGGTTACAGGCCTTGTCTCGCAAGGCTTTGCTGAGTATGCTGTGGCTCCTGAGACCCATCTTGTTCCTGTTCCTGAGGAGGTGCCTTTCGAATTTGCCCTTGGGGAGCCACTTTCCTGTGTTATTAGCGCAGTAAGGCGAACCCCTCTAGAGCTTGGGGATACGGTAGCCATAGTCGGAGTTGGTTTCATGGGCTTGCTCACCCTTCAGGCCATTCGTTTCAAGGGACCAGCAAGGATTATCGCCATTGATACTAGAGAAGAGGCTCTCGAGCTTGCAAAATCTTTAGGAGCCGATGAGGTGTACACACCTCAGGAAATCCCACCCAAGTTAAAGATGGTGCACTGGGAAAACCTGGGGAAAGGTTTCGGAGCAGACGTTGTGGTGGAAGCCTCAGGGACTCAGAGTGCTTTAACCCTGGCAAGTGAGATTGTCAGAGAACACGGAATCCTCTCTATCGTAGGGTACCACCAGGAGGGTCCAAGGATTATTGATATGCAACTTTGGAACTGGAAAGCCATAAGTGTCATTAATGCCCACGAAAGGCGAGTTGATTTCCAAATGGATTGTATGCGGAGAGGCCTTGACCTCCTAAAAGCGGGCAAAATAAGGATGGAACCTCTTATTACCCACAAATACAGCCTCGACCAAGTTGACCAAGCCTTTATTGATCTTGAAACAAAACCGAAAGGGTTCATTAAGGGAGTCATTTGTATTGCTTGAGAGAAACGTACATGAGCCTCCTCAGTGCCTGGAAAAGAAAACCACTTCTAATCCTCACGCCAGAGCAAAAACAAGGAAAGTTCCTGTAATTAAGTTCTTACAGAAGTTCAGGTGACGCAAGAAAACGCTCCTGCAGCATCTGCCAAACATCCTTCTCAATAACCTCGAGATACTTGAGGCGTTCGGCATACTTACCCCCCTCAAAGGGTGTAGTGAGAAAGATATCTACAAGGCGAAGGGCGAGGTCTTCTGGAATGGTTCGAGCCCCCAAGATGAGGATGTTTGCGTCATTGTGCCGGCGGGCGTATTCAGCAGTAAATTCGTCGAAACAGAGAATGGCCCGAATACCCGGGTACCGGTTGCTCATGATAGACATGCCACCACCAGTACCACAGATAAGAATACCCCGTTCAGCTCTTCCACTAAGGATCTCGTGGACCACGGCACGGACAAAGGGGCCTACCCCTGTAGGTTCAGGGCCATAAGCCCCAAGATTGGAGACTTCGTAGTGTTCCTCATAGAGCTTCGCAACAACTTTCTCCTTAAGGACAAAACCGGCGTGGTCAGAACCAATGGCGATTCTCATACCCTAATCCTTTCCTCCTGAGCGACAAGGATATCCTGAATCTTACGAAGCTGAACCACGAAAGAGCTTTCATCGAGCTCTACATCCTGATACGTCAGGACCTCACCTTTCCGTACTGGTCGAAGTACCTTTGCTTTCTGAACAATACCTATTGGAACTGCTTGTTTTACTCGAGCCTCTGCAAAGGCATAGATTTTTCCAAAGACATCGAATCCTCCAATTCCGTCAATGATGTTCCCTGGGGCGAGATCCCGCTTAGCAACAGCAACAACCTCTGAATTAAGAGACACAGAATTTATCGTAGGCTCGCCAAAGAGGCACGCTTTTGCTACTGAAATAGGCGTTTCAAAACTGCACAAGTGATACGGGCGATACAAGGTGTAGTATGGACCATCGCCCATGGCGTAGAACTTTAGATCCTGCCGAAGATGGGGCACATCTGTGGTGAAAACAACAAAAACTCCTGGAGCAACTTTACCCGTTGAATAGTCTACGACAAAATCCTTCTCAAAAAGGCCCCCATCCTTTTTTGGAATGTACACCTTGGCAAGCTCAGGAACATCCACTTTTGCTCCATGCATTCCTGGAATGTCTGGCAAAGCCCCTGTTGCGTTTGAGACCTCAGCCATTTCAACCATGGTTTTTGTTCCATCAACAAATGCGCAAAGCATCTTAGGATTCATCCCTTTATGAAGGGCTTCTTCCCTGCACATATCGGGAGTGGCGAAAAAGTCAACAGGGTTATTTTTCCCTTTCCCGATACAGACGACCTGAAACCCCAAGACCCTCGCAAAACGGTAAAGGTCAATAACAGCACCAGGCTCATCCCCTGCGGAAACGGTGTACACAACTCCTGCCTTGTCCGCAACGCGCTTCAAAAGCCACCCCACAGTGACATCTGTTTCAACATTAAGCATAACGATATTCTTGCCATTGAGGATACTTTCCCAAGCCACTTGAGCACCAACTTCAGGCGAACCAGTCGCCTCAACAAGAGCAGACAGGGCTGCGATTTTGGGGAGAAGCAAGCTTACAGGGGTTACTACAACCCGACCCTTTTCTAGGGCTTCTTGAGCTTCTTGTACGCGCTCGGTAACAACAATATCCTCGTCTCCATAACCAACTTCTTTGAAGGCTTTTACGCCCCGCTCGACCTCAAGATCAGCAATGGCTGTAATTCGAAGGCCGGGCATTTTGTACGTTAGGTTCACCATGCCACTTCCCATCTGTCCACAACCTACAAGGCCAACTTGAATGTGCCGCTTCTCCGCCTCTCGCTTTTCAAGTTCTTGCAAAAGCCTGTACACAGTGACACCCCTTCCTACCTGATACGATGGTTAATTGCTCGCAAAGCACCATACAAATCCCGATATATCGAGAACCGCTCCTTGTAAACCTCATGTCGATTTCTGTCTGGTTCCCAAACGTTCCTTACCCGAACCATGCTCTTAACCGCGTCTTCGGGTGAAGCATACCCACCACTCCCACAGGCTGCAAGGATAGCAGCACCAAGGACACTGGCATCTTCACATGCAAGGGTAACCACTGGCTTACCAAAAATGTCCGCTCGAATCTGAAGCCACAAGGGAGAACGAGAACAACCACCAGTCACTCGAATCTCTCTAAAGGTTACCCCCTGTGCCTCAAACAACTCAACGTTGAGTTTCTGTTCAAACACCACACTCTCAAGAATCGCTCGAATGACTTCTCCTTCTGTTGTTGAGAGAGTTATCCCCACAAAAGCTGCCTTTGAAGAAGAGTCAATCCAGGGAGTTCCACTGCCCACAAGATGAGGCAAGGCAAGTATGCGTGAGGGCTCGGGAGAAGCCCTTTCAATAAGAACCTCGTACGGATCACGGCTTGGATACCTTGCAACAAGGTGCTGCCCTAGGGTGTCTCGATACCAGCGGAGGAAAAGTCCCGCAGTCTGGTTCAGTGTCGCAAGGAGAAACTTTTCCGGTAAGACATGGTTGTAGCAGGAAAAGGTTTGGGGTTGCATCCGAAGCACAAGACTCCCATCGTCTACCGGGACACCAAAAACCTCAGCTGTCCCAGCGTTGTCAAAGGCAATATCCTGTGTTGTAGACCCTGCACCAAGAGCAGCACAACACTGATCATGCCCTCCAGTAACCAGCTTCAAGGACTCTGGAAGACCTAAGGATACCGCAACGTCTCTGCAAATGGTTCCAACAACTTGTCCAGAAGGGAAAGGGGTGGCAAGCTGTGACGGAGAGAGACCAATGTATTCCAAAATTTCTTGAACCCATTGCTTCGTATGGCGATTAAAAAGGAGAGTTTTACTTGCCATAGAGTAATCGATAGCAGCGCATCTCCCAAGCTTCCAGAGAATGAAATCCTCATAGCAGAAAATTCGTGTGCTTTTTGTGAATACCTCTGGTTCGTTTTTGCGTACCCAAAGTATCTTCGCAGCGCTTGTGAGGGGATGCACCGGAACACCAGCCATGTCAAGGAGCGACTCTGCCCCAAATCGCTCTCCAAGCTCCTCGCTTTCCCTTTTTGCTCGCATATCCATTCCCAAAATGGCAGGACGAAGCACACGACCTTCTGCGTCAAGGAAAATCACCGCCTCTCCTTGCGCAGAAACAGCAAGAGCCTCTGGCTGTACCTTTCCTTTCTGAGCAACTTCAAAAAGTACATCTTGTACAGCTTGCCAGACCTCTTCTGGATTTTGCTCTGCCCATCCTGGAACGGTACTCGTGTATCCATACTCTCGAGAGGCCCTGCAAATAGGGTTACCCTCTTGGTCGAAAATCGTGGCTTTGCAACGAGTTGTACCAACATCAAGACCGATATAATACACTTCTTTCCCTCCCTTCAGCTCCATCCTACCTATATCGCTCTTCAAAATACGCTGCGACACACTTTGCGACTTCCCGTGCTCCCACCTCAACAGTGCTTCGAGAAGCGCCAGCAATGTGGGGCGTCAGAAGAACATTGTCAAGTTCCGCAAGAAGGTGCTTTCCTTCCCAGGGTTCGCAGCAGAAAGTGTCAATACAGGCAAAAGCGGGTCGACCTCGCTTGAGCGCCCTGTAGAGGGCTTCCTCATCAACCAGTTCACCCCGAGCGGTATTGATAAAGATCGAACCTGGCTTCATGAGGCGAAACTCTCGCTCGCCAAGCATTTTCTCGTTTGATCCTGTGTACCGGACGTGCAGAGAAACAACGTCCGAGTTCGTCAAGAGGTCCTCGAGGGTCGTTTTTGTAACCCCGTATTGGGTCATAACCTCCTGGTCAACATATGGATCATATGCCAAAATTTCCCGAACCCGAAATGGTTTAAGGAGCTCCGCCACCCTCCGAGCAATGCGACCAAAACCAACAAGTCCAACAACAGTTTCTGAAAGGGAAGGTGGGGCAAACTCATAGGTGAAATAGAAACTCTGGCTCCATATCCCTCTCTGAGTCTCTCGACAGGCTTGGAGAATCTTCCGACGAGCAGCAATGAAAAGACCTAAGGTAAACTCTGCTACTGCTTCAACACTCCTTTCGGGGACCGTAAAGAGGGGTATCTTCCTTTTTGCCAATGCTTCCACATCGATATTCACTGGTCCGCTCCGAAGGCATCCAACAACCTCCAAAGAGTGAGCATGAGCAAGTAACGATTCGTCCACGAGTCCCATCTGGGTAATGAGAATCTCAGCATCCTGTATTTCTTGGAAGACCTCCCGTGGATATGGGACATACTCCCTCAACCGAGTATCGTGCGAAAAAGGTATCTTTGGCCATCCTACGTCGAAATACACACAACGCACGCCTTGCCAAAAAGAAAGCTCTCGGATAGCTTTTTCAAAAACCTCTCTCGTAAAAAAACAATCGGTGAAAACGACAGCCTTCATCGGGTTTCCGCTTTCGAAACCCAAGCACTACAGGAATTTTCTAACAAACTCTATAGCGTACCGGGCATGCTCATCGTACACCGATTCGTCTACAGCCCGACGAAAGGCAAAATATGGGTCGGCATGTGGCGGAATGTACTCAAGAACAAAATATCCACCGAAGTTAATATCCTTGAGAGCTTGAATAATCGCTGGCCAATCGAGATGTCCTTTTCCCGGGAGATCTCGTTGATTGTCTGCCACATGCATGTGTACAAGCCATCCTTGGGCATTCCGGATAGCCTGAGGTATATTTGCCTCCTCAATATTCATGTGGAAAAGATCCCCCATGATTTTCACATTGGGAAGACCTACGGCTTTTGCCAAATGTATAGCTTGCTCCAGACGATTGATAAGGTACGTTTCGAAGCGATTCCAGGGCTCAATAACCAGGGTTACTCCTTTAGGCTGTGCATAATAACCACACTCTTGCAAACCTTCGACAGCACACTTCCACTCCTCTTCTTCCGGAAGTTCCCGGACAATGCGCATATTCGCAGTGGGTGCAACAATAACGACATCGGCTCCAATCTGTTCTGCCATATCAATAGTTGCCTTGGTGTACCGTATAGCATTTTCTCGGACTTTTGGATCAGCGCTTGTGAAGTCCCGATCTTTCGTCCAGATATTGCAAATAGAACCCGCCCGGATACCATATTTTTTCAAGAGTGCTCGCACCTCAGCAAAGTCGTATTGGTCTGGTTCTCCTACAAATTCGACAGCGTCATATCCGAAACGACTGAGACGAGCGATGCTTTTTTCCACCGGCTCACCACCAAAAACGAGAATGTTATACGAAAGCTTCGTAAGCGTCACTCTCCTTTCACGTACCGCTCTCTGAGGCGAGCAAGTTCTTGGAAGTCGTCTTTGAGATGCTCGTAGAGCCTTCGGTAGAGCTTGTAGTACTCCATGTATATCTCATGGTTTTCCAAGGACGGCTCAAGGCGATCCACGTACTCAGCCCACTGCTTCGCCACTGAAAAATCCCGAAATTCTCCAGTAGCAACCCCAGCAAGAATTGCTCCTCCATAAGGGGCACCGGCTCGATTCTTAAGGAAAACCGTAGGAACCCCAAAGACATCGGTGATAATTTGTCGCCAGAGCCTACTCCGTGCTCCTCCTTCGTTGAAGACAATAGGAATATTAACCCTCCATCCTGCATTCCGTACGATTTCAAAGTTGTGGTACAAGGCGTAGGCAACCGATTCCATCAGGGCTCTTATGATATGCCCCTTAGTATGGGAAAGGGACAGCCCAAAGAGCACACCCCGAGCGTGAGGATCCCAAATTGGAGTTCGTTCTCCCATGAGGTAGGGAAGAGCAACCAAGCCATCGCTCCCAGGGGGAACCCTTTCGGCCTCAAGGTTTAAAAGATCATACGCACTGACACCCATAACCCTCTCAATTTCAACCTCAAAATGAGACAAGGCATCTCGAACATATCGCATGAGCTGTCCCCCAGTCATCGTCGTTGGAATGGTTACGTACGTTGTTCGTGATTCTACCGCATGGGGACAGACAAGCATTTCTCTAAGGAAGTTTGTCGTCTTGTGAACGATGCCAAAATTCCCGCAAGTTCCAAGATTCATTTGGATGTCTCCCTCGTAAATCGTGCCACTTGCCACACAACTCACGCAGAAATCCACCGCACCTGCGCATACTGGGGTCCCTGCAGGAATACCTGTTGCCTCTTCGGCTTCTTTGGTAACCACACCAATAATGTCCTCACAAGAGTACGCCGGAGGGAAAATCTCAAGAGGAAGGCCTATTTCCCGCAAGATATCCCCATCGAAGGTGTGCTTGCGAATATCCCATGCCACTCCATAGAACGCCGCCGAACCAATGTTTACCGTAGATTTTCCAGTAAGTTTCAAGTTAATAAACCCATCAATTGTCAGGGCGTAAGCTATCTTTCGAAAAGACTCAGGACGATTGTTTTTCTCCCAAAGGAGATTGACGAGCATGGGATGGTCATCAACGGGATTCCCAGTAAGGGAAAACATCTTCTCCTCGCCAATTGTTGCCTTAAGCCAGGCAACCTCTTTCACGGCTCGCCGATCCATAAGGTTGTACGCAAGGTGGATTGGGTTCCCGTCTTTGTCAACCATAACGAGGTTAGGTAGTGCTGAGGAAACAGCGACTCCTCGAATGTGCCCTGGATGAATCTTCGCTTTAGCGATACACTCTTGGACAGTTTCACAGGCAACTTTCCAGTACAAGTTCGGATCGTGTTCTGACCAACCAGGTCGCTGAACGATGATTGGGTACTCGCGAAAAGCATGGGCAAGGACCTTACCATGAGTATCAATGAGGCAAGCTTTTCCTCCACCAGTTCCATAGTCTATACCCAGAAGGTATGCAGCCACCGTGTCACCCCCAGTTTCACAAGTGATGGTACACTTCGATGCAAAAGTATGTAGAGAGAGCCTCAGAAACAGCACGAGCTACCTGAGAGAGATTAATCGCTACATGGTGCTCAAAGCCTTTTTTACAGATAAATTGGAGTAGCTCCTGCAGTCTCGGAACACGGGCTACACCCCAAGCACCAAAAGTTTTGGCCACATCCTGAGTAATTTCCCCTTCTCCAGTGTAAGCCTTAAGGGTTCCTCGCTTGTCATCTGTCGAAAGCCTTAGGAAGGTGAAAGGACCAGGCTTGATATTGCCCCGGCAACTCCCATAAGCATTTTCAAAACCCACCGTTGCGCCAATGACATCAGCATATCGCATTTCCATCTGCGCAAAAACTGACTTCGGATAGTTTCCGCAGTGAAAGAGAACACATCTTTCTGGGTCGTCGCCAAAGTTATTATTCCAATCCACAAGCGCTGAGGGTCTCTCCGAAGCAAGGCGCAAGACGTACATACTTAGAGCGCCCATAACATCGACTTCACAAGCTGAGGGAAAGAGTTTCTCCCCCATGATACTCATAACAGTACAAGGGGTAATGCCAACGGTGTACTCCATTGATGTCCAGCACTGGATGGCCGTTGCCTTAAGGTCATTTTCTTGCATCCAGCGGTCAACTACAAAGGCAAACTTTGCCATGGTGCGGAGTTTTTCTTCGGGAACGGCGCTTACATCGCAATAGGAACGGATTTCTTCAAGTTTTTGTTCTACTTCCTCACCGGACACCTTCTCCATCATCCCAAAGATCTCAGAAAGATCGATGGTTTCCACCGATATCCCATAGGATTCAAGAATCTTTTCTGAGAAGCGGACGGTGTTAAAAGCTGCCGGACGCGCTCCAATGGCTCCGATTTTAAGATTTTTTAAACCTCGAACAATTCGACACACCTGGGCAAACCAGCGAAGGTCTTGACGGAACGCCTCTTCTTCAGGCCACACCGTATGAAATCGGGTAAGGGAGAAAGGTATATCAAACTGAACGAGGTTGTTACACACTGAAATCTTCCCGCAGAAAGCATCTCCTCTCCCTGCAAGATCAAGGTGTTCTGGATCATCTGGGAAAGCATGTACAAGAACTGGCACCTCAAGACCGCTTAAGCGAATAGCGTTAGCCACTCCTTTTTCATCGCCAAAATTCGGAAGGGTCACAATGATACCGTCAATACGGTCAGCATGTGCCCGAAAAAGCGCTGCGCACTTCTTCGCGTCTTCCCAAGTCTCTACGGTCCCAAGTTTTGTGTCCTCTGGAGAAGGACACACCACCTCAAAGCCTTCTTCTGCGAGTATCCTAAGCATCCGCTCTCTTCCTGCTGCCGCCAAAGCATCGGGGAAGAATCCACGATTTCCGACAATAAGCCCAAAAACCTGTGCCATCCTTTTTGACCCCCTTCTTTCAAGTCTTTATCGCCGTTTCAAAACTCCTGAGCGGAGAATATCGATAAAGACCGCTGCGAGAATAACAAGACCCTTCACTACCTGGTGGTAGTAGACACTAACCCCAAAAAGCACCATGGCGTTTCGAATGAGAACAATAACCATAGCACCCCAAAGCGTTCCAAGTACATTGCCTTTTCCTCCAAAAAGGCTTGCTCCGCCAAGAACAACAGCGGATATGACATCAAGCTCAAGGCCATAAAGCATATTGGGCTTTGCCGCATTGAGGCGACCCATCTGGATAAACGCTGCTATAGCTGCGCAAAGACCACTGAGAAGGTACGCAAAACTCCTTACCCTTTCCACGTCTATACCACTTAAGCGGGCAGCTCGTGGGTTGCTCCCCACAAGGTATACTGAACGACCAAAAACGGTCCTGCTAAGGATGTACCAAGCAACAATGTAAAGAAAGATAACGATAAGGCCAGCTATAGGAAAGTACCCAATTTCACCCGAACCAATACGGGTAACAATCTCGGGGAAACCATACACAGACTTAGCCCTGGTTGAGAGCATAGCAAGCCCTCGCCCAAGGCTTAGGGTTCCCAGAGTCACGATAAAAGGAACCATCTTAAGGCGAGTAATCATAACACCGTTAAAAAGCCCAAAACCCAAGCCAACAGCAAGCATAACAAGGAAAGAAAAGAAGACGCTTTGACCCTTGGACATGAGGATAGCCCCAATCATTGCTGAGAGCACAAGACTCGAAGCCACCGAGAGGTCGATTCCCGCGGTAATAATGACAAAGGTCATACCAATACCAAGAATACTCGTAATAACCACATCAAGCCAAAGGTTAAAGAGGTTGTAATGCGTCCGAAATTGGGGAGAAGCGAAAGCCATAAACACAAAAAAGGCAACCATAAAGAGAAAAATGAACTGCTCTCCAAAAAGTGTCTTGGCTTTTTTCATGGACATCCTCCTACAAGAAGAGAATCCTCAAAAAGACGCTGCTGCGGCTCTCGAGAGCCGCAGCAGCTTCGAGAACTCAGTTATTGCTTCCCCTTCTGCTCCATATAGACCCGGTAACCCCACACCCGATCCTTTATGTAGTCAAAGTTCTCAGGGCAGAGACCAAGAACTGGAACATAGCGTTCTTTCACCGGAGGCTTCTTCCCTTCCCTGAAGTACTGCACAAAGACTTCAATAGCGTTAGCTACAAATTTGTCGATTGCCTGGACAGCGCTGAAATCATAGTACCCTGCAATCATGTTTTCTACAGCAAATTGGTCACCGTCGACACCAACCATAACAATATGATTGGGGTCATTTCTTGGGAACCATTTGTTCAGCTGTTTCAGCGCGCTGACAGTACCAGAGAGCCAGGGCTCACCAGGGAGAAAGATAACCTTAATGTTGGGGTTGGCCTGGAATGCATTGATGGTCGCTTCAAAAGCTTTGCCAACGTCCATACCAAGGTTTGGTGCAGCAACAACCTTAAGATTCGGCCACTGGGAGACCTCAAACATGAATCCCTGGAACCGGTCTTCTACAGAATCTACTGAGGGGTCAAGGCGCTCGATGAAAATCTCAATTGGTCCAGGATTGTCTTTAAAGAGATGAGCCACGTACACTGCGCAAAGTCTTCCAGCGTTAAAGTTATCGGTCTCTTCATGGTAGAAGACTTCTCCACCGTAAGATTTCCGGTCGACAGTAATAACTGGAACACCAGCCTTATTCGCTTCCTCAACTGCTTTCACAATACCATAGGAATCGATAGTGGTAATGACAATACCGTCAACCCCGGCAGCGATAAAGTCCCGAACTTGCTCGAACTGTCTATCAATGTCGTTTTCAGCGCTAACGATGGTAACCTTGACACCAAGTTCCTGCGCCTTAAGCTCGCCCTGCCGCTTCATTTCAACAAACGCTGGGGAGAAGAGACCAGGTATTGTAACCCCAATGTGAATCTCCTTCTCTGCAAAGGCTAAAGCTCCCAACATCACCACAAGGCACACCACAACACCCCACAAAATGCCCTTCCGCATCCTTCAAACCTCCCTTCAGAGTTTTTCGTGGAATAGAGAGACTGCCTTTGTACAGAACCAAGATTTTCTCGCTACTTTCTCACCTCCTTTACGGATTAGACTATGATACCCTTTCTCCTTTGCCGGAACGTATCAAGGATTACCGCCAAAAGAATGACAGTACCCTTGAAGATGTCATAGTAGAATGCTGAGACGTTGAGAATGGTCAACGCAGTATTGATAAGCGTGATGATAATTGCTCCAGCAAGGGTTCCCCAGATATTACCTACCCCGCCGGAGAAACTCGTTCCCCCAAGGATAACCGCCGTGATGACATCAAACTCCATTCCTGCACCAAGAGCAGGTACCACACCGTCCATGCGGGCACAAAGGATAAGACTCGCCATACCCACGAAAAAGCCGTGCAGAAGGTACACGTAGAGGATAATGTTTGAGACGTTAATACCTGCCTTAAATGCAGCTTCCCTGTCCCCACCTACAGCGTACACGTAAGTCCCAAAGCGAGTCTTCTCAAGAATGTAGTAAGCGAGTATGTAAAGGACAAAGAGCATGATAATTGGAATAGGCACAGACCCAACATACCCAATACCGATTCGGGAAATGATTGGAGGCATACCATAAATCGATGCAGCATCGGTAAACTGCAATGCCAGGCCCCGGAAAATGCCAAGAGATGCCAGTGTAGCAATAAGGGGGACCATTTTGAGGCGACTGATCTGGAGACCATTAAATGCTCCAATACCAATTGCTGTAGCCACGATAATGAGAATCCCAAGCAGAGGATGCCAACCTGCTCTTTTAACCGCGAGAACTCCCAAAGCAACCGCAAAGTACGCTGCGGAACCAACAGAAAGATCAATATTTGCCGTGAGGATAACAAAGGTCATTCCAATAGCCATTGTGCCAACGACCGATGCGGAAACAAGAATATTCCGTACATTCGTGATAGAAAAGAAAGCCTGGGGAAAGAAAAGACCAAAAGCAAAAAAGAGAAGTACAACGCTTGTATAGATACCGTAATCAATAAATACGTCGCTTAACCTCTTTCTCGCTTTGGGAATAGAAACCACAACATTATTCGGCATGGACCTTCTCTCCTCCCGTAGCGTAGTACATAACACGTTCCTGTGTCGCTTCTTCTCGGGGAATCTCCGCAGTAATCTCACCCTCGTACATGACAAGGATACGATCGCTGATACCAAGGATTTCCTCAATTTCCGAGGATATGAAAATAATCCCCATTCCTTGATCAGCAAGATCAGAAACAATATGGTAAATCTCTGCTTTGGCTCCAACGTCAATTCCCCGGGTTGGCTCGTCCATTATGAGTACTCTCGGAGTCGTACAGAGCCACTTTGCTACAACAACCTTCTGCTGGTTGCCACCGCTTAGGTTCTTGGCAAGGTGGTAGATGCTTGGCGTAACAATACGGAGCTCCTTTATGTACTCTTCAGCGACCTTCCTTTCGCGCTTGAGGTCAAGACGTATTATTCCATCTCGCAGTTTATGCCAGAACATAGCCATAGTGATGTTCTTATAGACTTCCATTTCCGGAGCAAGACCCTCTCCGCGCCTGTCTTCTGTGAGGAACCCAACACCATGAGCGATAGCCTCTTTGGGGTGAGTAAAAACAACTTCCTTTCCATCAAGGAAGATTCGACCACCGTCTCTTTTATAGTCCCCTACAATGGTTCGGGCAACTTCTGAGCGACCAGCTCCTACGAGGCCGAAAATGCCAAGAATCTCTCCTTCCCTCAGGGAAAAACTTACATTCCGGAAATAGGGTTCCTTCGTGAGACCTTGTACCTCAAGAACAACTCTTGTTTTTCCCGTGTTCTTTCTTTTTGGAAACATCATCGAGAGCTCTCGCCCAACCATTTTTCGAATAAGCTCAAACCTGTTGGTCTGAGAAACGGGCATAGTGTCGACAACTTCGCCATCCCGCATGACCGTTACAGTATCACAAATCTCGAAAATTTCGTTCAGTCGATGAGAGATGTAAATAATAGTTTCTCCCCGAGCTTTAAGGTCGCGAATGATTCTAAAGAGGTCTTCGACTTCCTTATCAGTCAGCGGAGAGGTAGGTTCATCGAGAACAAAGATCTTACTCTCAAAAGACAAAGCTTTAGCAATTTCAACCATTTGCTTTTCGGCAAGAGTAAGGTCTTTGACCAGTGTGCGGGGATCCTTGTCTAACCCAACAAGTTTTAGGAGCTCAGAAGAACGCTTGTAAAGCACTGCGAAATCGATTCGTCCTCTCCCATTGGTAGGAAGATTAGAAATGAAAATGTTACGGGCAATGCTCAAGAAAGGGAAAAGGGTGGGTTCTTGATGAATAAAAGCGATGCCAAGCTGTTGGGCTTCGTGGGGATTCCGAATAACGACTTTCTGTCCGTCAATGAAGATTTCCCCACTATCGGGTTGCAACACCCCTCCCAGAATATTCATCAGGGTAGTCTTTCCTGCTCCATTCTCACCTACAAGTCCGTGGATTTCCCCCTTCCTCGCACAGAATGTCACATTCTTCAGTGCTTGGACTCCGGGGAAACTCTTCGAAATATTCCGCATTTCTAGAAAGTACGTACTCACACTTCCACCTCTTCCTCCAAAGCTTCATAAGCTCGCTTTTTCAAGGCTGCTACTGATTCTCGAAAACTCCGGTCTTTCCGAAAAAGACCCGATGTGCCCCCAATAAGGACTCTTGCCCCTGCTTGGACAACCTTGGGCACCGTATCTTCGCAGATATTTCCATCGGCCTCAATGAGGCAGTGTATTCCAAGAGACTGTATTCGCTGCGCAATTTTCCGAATTTTTTCCACCGTTTCGGGAATGAATCTCTGTCCTGCAAATCCTGGGTGAACGGTCAACACAAGGACCATATCAACTTTCTCAAGAAGCATATCCGAGACCGCTTCAGCCGGTGTCTCCGGACGAAGGGCAAGCACTGGCCGCGCGCCTTTCTCACGAATCACATCGGCAAGGGACTCTGGTCTTTCAGTAGCCTCAAGATGGTACGCGATATGGTCTGCCCCTGCTTCCACAAATTGTTCGATATACCGTTCTGGGTGCCAGCATGCTAAGTGTGCTTCAAAGGGAACTTGAGAATACTTCCGCAAAGAGGCAAGCACTGGAGGTCCCATAATGAAAGTAGGGGCAAAATGTCCGTCAACAACGTCAAAGTGGAACAAGGTAACTCCTGCCTCTTCAAGTTCTTGTATCGTATCTGCAAGGTGCCCAAAGTCAGCGCACGCCAGGGATGCCGAAATAAAAATCTCCTTCATGGCTTTAAAACCACCTTTAGCGCTCTGCCCTGAAGAAGTACCTCAATGCCCTCCGCAAAGCGCTCAAGAGGCAAAACATGGGTAATGTACTCCTTAGCATGGATTTTCCCTTGAGCAAACATCTGAAGAGCAATCTGGTGATGCTTGGGAGAGAATGTCGTTGCTCCAATAACGTGAAGCCCCCGATAATGGATGAGATTACTGTCAAAAAGAACTTGGCTTTGGTCCTTGGGGAGCCCCCCAAAAAGAAGCACCCGACCACCTTTTGCCGCCATAGCCAGGGCGTCTTTCTGAGCCTCTCCCGAGGGACAGGCAACGACAATAACAGAGGCTCCAAGTCCATCGGTAAGTTCTCTCACCTCGTTAATGTACTCTTTCGACTTCGAGGCGTTCTGAATGAGATGGTCGGGAGCAAATCTCTGAGCGAGCTCAAGTCTTGACTCAAGAACATCCATAAGGATGATTTTTCTCGCTCCCCGGGCCCGGGCAATCTCTACATGAAAGCAGCCAATGGGTCCTGCCCCGATAATAACCACTGTATCTTCAAGGGATGTACCGGCAATTTCATGAGCATTAACGCAGGACGAAGCCGGTTCTGAAATGGCCGCTTCTTCAAAAGAAAGACCATCAGGAATGCGATGAATGCTTCCAAAAGCTAAAGCTTCCTCAGGAATGGCCATGTACTCGGCAAACCCCCCTGGCCACGCCTGAGCAAGTTCTCGCTGGTTTATACAAAGGTAGTAAATGCCTCTCTTGCAGTACCAGCACTTCCCGCAGTATACCGGAGGAGCCACCGCAACACGGTCTCCCACCTGGAAATCCCTTACCTCTTTTCCCACCTCAACTACAACACCAGCCACTTCATGCCCAATAATCCAGGGAGGAGTAACCCGAGGGTGACCATTCTGAAACGTTCGAAGGTCTGAGCCACAGATACCACAGGCTTCAACTTCAACAATCATGCCCCGCTCGGGGCATAGAGGATCTGGAACGTTCTGAATTTCCATCTTCCCTGGTTCCAGAAAGACTAGTGCCTTCAATACCCTTTACCCCTTTCTCCTGAGAACTTCCTGAGCAGTGTCTTCATCGGTTATGAGAATCTTAACGAACTCTCCTCGAAGGGCTCCAAGAATAGCCTCTACTTTGTGTCGCCCTCCCGCAAGACCAATGACGCTTGGCATCTGTCGAAGCTCCTCAAGGGAAACGGCGATAGTTCGCCGATGGAGTTCAAGATCAAGAATGTGTCCCTCGACATCGAAGAACTGTCCAAGAATGTCTCCCACCCCACCTTTTCTTCGAATAAGCTCCATATCCTGACGGTCGATGAACCCTGCCTGGATGTAAGTAGAACGCTCCGCATCGGCAACACCTATACCTAAAAGCGAACATTCTGCTTGCTTTGCCATCTCAAAGGTTTTTCGGTTTACGCGTTCCGACAGGTAAAGGTCTCGAACTTCAGGGTTTTCAGCTACTTCCGGTGCATGGATGTAGTAACACTGACCGTTGAAGGTAAGAGAAAGGCGTTCACCAATGTTAAAAGGATTCATAAAAGCTCCAAGGGTAAGACCACCGGCAAGACTGACAAAACGAATATCCTTAACTCCATCGACTGGGAAGAGGTTTTCCGCAAAGGCTCTCAAAGTTTTTCCCCAGCTGAAACCCACAAGACGCCACTTCTTCACGTTCTGAGCAAAGTACATAGCCCCACCGACACCAATATTCCTAATTGTTTCCTCGTCGTTTTTCCCCGTAGGCACTACAACGGCGTCTTGGAGCCCAAAAGTTTCCTTCAGCTTTTTCTCCAAGGAGAAGAGATTAGCCTCGGGAGCTTTAATGAAAAATTTTACGATACCCTGCTTTCGTGCCCGATCAAGCAGGCGCGTAACTTTTGGACGAGAAAGCCGAAGCATATCGGCGATATCACTCTGATTATACCCCTCAATATAGTGGAGCCAGGCCACTCGAATCACAAGATCGTTATCAGGTGTTGGACGCATATACAACCTCCTTGAACTCCAAGAGAATTCTACCAAATAAACCCTAAAATTTCAACAGGCGAAATTTATTTCTAATATCGAATACCGACAAAGAGTATATCACTATGAAAAGGAGGTAGGAAGAGAGTCGTTGAGTCTTTGGCAAAACGCAGCAAGGGACTAAAGAACCGTTTTGCTTCAAGGTTTACTCCAAGAACATCGTACTCTCGAAGGTCAAAGGACACAGTCACCGTTTGAGCCAGGGGTGCATAAAGCGCAAAGCGTTTTTGATCTAGAGTTATTCCGAGACGAATCTCCTCAGGTACTCCGACCAGGAGT
Source organism: uncultured bacterium (assembly GCA_937922705.1). Taxonomy (GTDB): domain Bacteria; phylum Atribacterota; class Atribacteria; order Atribacterales; family Caldatribacteriaceae; genus Caldatribacterium; species Caldatribacterium caloriphilum. The sequence goes on from CALAIW010000003.1 coordinate 115,257, forward strand.
TCGTTTGCTGGTTCAAGACCAAAAAGCTTAAAACGCTCAAAAATGAACTTTGCAAAACTTGCCTCCCAGGCACCATCAAAAGAAAGAGCCACCCTCCATTCAAAGGGCTCTCCTGAAAATTCCACTCCCTTAAACTCAGCTTCCTCCCGATGCCAGCACCAGATGCCATGGGCCCCATAGCTTACTCCAGCACTCGCCCCAGAGAGTAAACTCTGCCATATTGCTTTCCGAACGTCGAAAACCCGGAAGCGGCCCTCTTTTGTAAACCCGTATGGATGCCCCTCGTAACAGGGTTCACCATTCACAATAGGACGCTTGACACTATACTCCAGGCAGCGCTTCGCAAGGACATAGGGGAGGTTTTGCTCCGATTTCATATGTCCTGACTGGTACATATAGAAGTCAAGGTGCGGAGAAGTGACAATCTCCTCTGGCAGTACTGCATAAGGCTGAAGGTGAAGAGTAGTGAGGGACGAGGGAAGAAGGCCCTTTGCAATCTCCAGGACCTTCAGATAATATTCCACGGTTTTTGAAGAACCAAAGTCGGTATCCCCACTGATGACAAAGACCGGATTGAAACGAGCAAAGCGGGGTACGACAAACTGCAGGTACTTTTCAACAGTTTTAAGGGGCATAACCGGGCTTATACCACGCTTTGCAGCCCAGGTATCAGGAACAAAATTACACCAAAGGAGCACCAGAGCGGGAATAAACCCGAAGTTAGTGGCTGCCTCAAGGAGTTCCTCAGCAAAGGCAAAGTATTCTTCATCCAGCTCAAAAGAAGAGTAATTCCCCTGAGCATCCCTCCTAAAAGGGAAACGAAGGTACGGAGTACTTGCGTCCCACTGGTGAAGAACATTAATCTGCAACACATTGAACCCCTGGAAACGCCGGTACTTTAGGTACTCGTGCCACTCGTCTTTTGTGACATTGGTAAAGGCACTCCATACCGTGTCGGCAAGCCAGAAAAAGGGTTTCCCATCCTTAAGAAAGAAATTCTTCGAAGGAGCAATGGTAAGAGAAGACAAGTGTTTCACCTCCGAGCTCAAAATCACAAGGTAAACGCCCTTAAAGAGGGAACTACAGAAGACCAGCTTTGCAAAAACATGTCATAGAAGTTGAATTCCTGAGAACTACTGTCTTCAAATCCACCATGGGCCATCAACCATTCGAGGCACCGTTTTGCCCCTTCTTGGAAAGAAGTTCTAGAACAAAAGGCCAGGTCCTTTTTCGCCCGTTCCACCGAGAAAACATTAGAATACTGAAAGTTTTCCACACACCAGTGGGCCTTTGGACCGAAAACGAGCCCAAGAACCGAAGCAGGAATAGACACAAAGTAGGGAGAAGGTGCATCAAGGAGTTCAGCAACAGTTTCATAGAGTCCACGCCAGGTCATGATCTCTTCGCTGGCAAGATTGTACGTCTTCCCATAGGTCTTCTCGTTGAGAACTGCCGAAACAATGGCTTCGGCCACATCTGCAGCGTAGCAGGAACTCCACAGAGTATTACCATCTCCATGGAGAATGACCGGTTTCCCTTTCCTGAGACGGTCCAGGTGATATGTTCCCCAGCCAAAGACCTCAAGAAGTGGTGTTACCCCCTCCCCATAGGTATGGGCAGGGCGAAAAATAGTAAGAGTCAGAGCTTTCTCAACGTGTGCAGCAGAAAAGATTTCTTCGCACTGGAACTTTTTGAGAGCGTAGGGGAAAGAGGGTCTGGGCTTTCTTTCGGCATTCTCATCCACAGGGTAGGTCCTGGCGGGCTTGGTGTACACATCGACAGTACTTACGAAGATATACTGATTGACCTTTCCTTTAAAAAATTCTACCGCCTTCGAAGCGTCACCAGGTTCAAAGCAGGCAAGGTCAATCACACAGTCATATCCCTGTGCAGCAAGATTTCCAAGAGATGAGGGATCACTCCTATCCCCCCTTATGAACCTGGCCTCGAGATCAAGGTTGATGCCCCTTTTTGTCACACCACGGGAAAAGACAGTAACACAGTACTTCCTCTCAAGAAGTGCCCGAACCACAAAAGACCCAATGATTCCCGTACCACCGATGACAAGGACTTTCATGCAACAACCAGGTTACTGGCAAACTTGTTGAGCTTCTGGAAGAAATCGTTGAAAATTTCCCCTGCCTGGACTTCTACGCATACTTCGATGCGCCGATTTTTCGATTCGTGGCGGTACGAAAGGTCAGGATTCAGCCGAGGGGCAGGAAGCTGGATGTAGTATCCCCATTCTGGATTAATCAGAGTACCGATAGCCGGAGAATCACCGTACACCCACCAGGTTCGGGGACCTGGGGTCTCAATCCTCCAGGTCTTGAAGAGGGAAACAAGGTAATCTCCTACCGCCCCTCTCCCAAGGACAAAGCGCTCCATTTCAGCCACTCCTACCCGCATCATCCGGTACGTTGAACGGGGATACTGGATAAAGGGGAGGTTGGAGGCAAAGACGACATCAGCCCCCATCCAGTCGTTGAAAGCGTTGAACTCTGGACCTCCTGTAGGCCACCAGCCACCCCCAATCCAGAGGACTACAACTTTTTCGGCGATCTCTGGAGCCATAAGGTACGCAGAGGCTATATCGGTGAGTGGACCAAGAAAGGGGATATAGAGTGGCTCAGGGGAGGACTTTGCACGTTCAATGATGAACTCGGCACCCTCGGATTTCTGAGGAGTATCAACCTTTTCCAGGGCAAGAGGTGCTCCCCTGAGAACCGGGACTTTTCCCTCCATTCCCAGGAGTTTCAGGAGGTGTTGAATCTCCTGGTAGCTTCTTTCCATACTATCCTCGTGGGTATGGATTCCATAGTGGGCGGCAATAATGCCCTCAACTTTAAGCTCTGGGGAAAGAAGGGCATGAACAATAGCCATCTGGTCATCAATCTCATTGTGAGCATCGGTGTTGAGGATAACCCGGCGAGGGTTTTCAGGAGTGGGTTTCTCTCCAAGGAATAAGCTTCTCCTTAGGGAGACATCTTTTTCGATCAGTTCTCTCAAACTTTTTCCCATAAAAAACACCTCTCCTTCTTTAACAACTCACAAAGTGCAGAATAGGAGCCTGAGAATGGGCAAAAGCCCATTCTCAGGCTAAGGTCGCATTGATTTCAGCTTTCCCCTTAGAGCTTAAACTTAAAGCCCAGCTTTTCTAATGTCCCCTCGACATATGCTTGCCATATTTCTACAAGTTTCTTTCTCCCTAACCTCTCAGTTATCCTCTCCCATGCTTCTTCAGCCTTGCTTAAAGCCGTTTTTTCGTCAAACTCCCCAAGTAGGTAAGAAGTAACTATCTTGCCAAATTCCATGTAATATTCTTCGTTTCCAGGTATCATCAAGTCAGGAACTCCGTGAGCTAAAGCCCCTAGATAGGCGTCGATAAACTCCTGCTCAATCGGAATTGTCCATTTACTTGCGTCTCTGGCAGAATAAGCGTAAACATCTGCACAACTTACCCAGTCACTGAGAGAGATCATTTTTCTCTCCGGACGAAGGAGTTCCCTCAAGACAGCGTAGGCCGCATCAGGATATTTTGTCGACCTTGGAATCGCCATTATTCTCCCATAGGACAGAGTATTGTACTGTACCAGTGCCCCTTCATGCTCCACCCCCGGCCAGAGTGCGTATCCTACCTTGCCCTTCCAGTGCAAGCCACAACCTTCTCCGCGCTCATCGCAAAGAAGGTATTTGCCAACATCACCCCAGTCCAAGGCCATCGCAACTTTACCCTGCCAGAAGGCTTGCCACGTCGCAACTATAGTCATTCCTATAAAGCCTTCAGGAGCATACTTTGTACAAACTTCTTTGAAGAGTTGTAAGGCCTTTATCCCAAATTCGTTGTTGATTTGAGGGCGTAATTCCTTGTCAAAGGGATACAGACCGTTGCTGTAGCTTGCAAAGACTGGTGCCCAATACATGTAAACGTGTTGGGGGAAGTCAATCCCACTGAAAGAGGCACCGTACTCGACTTCACCATCGTTGTCCCAATCCCATCCGGTAAAGAACTCTGCAACATCCCGGAACTGATCCCAGGTCTGAGGAGGAATAGGAAGGTCATAGCCGTATCTCTCCTTAAACCGGGCCTGATAATCTGGGTTTTCAAAGATGTCTTTTCTGTAGTAAAGAATTTGTGCATCTCCATCAACAACTATTCCATAAATCTCCCCACCCCACTCGCAGTAGATCTTTCTGTAAGTCTCAACTATGTCCTCGTAGTCCTTCATCGCTTCAGGATCTTTTTTAAGATACTCTGTAATAGGAAGAAAGTATCCTCCTCCCATGAAATCTCCATTCCACCGGGGAATTGAGGTCACGATGTCGTAAGCACCCTCTCCTGTCATCCAGTCCTTCATCAACAACTGGTAGTGGTTCGGGTCGGGCTCGTTTATAATTTCGAAATCGACACCAAGCACTTCCTTGAGATAGTCAACGTGGTATGTCAACAAAGGAGCCTCTCCGCCTGCACCAATAAGCGCAGTTAACTTGACACCCTCGAAAGGTTTCTGCCCATAAGACGTACTCCCGAGGAGGCAGAAAGCCACCACTATCCCAATCCAAATTCCTCTAATTCTCCTTCTCATTCTCAAACTCCCTCCCTCCGAACTTCATTATTTTGAAACCTTAAAATGCCCGTTGAACTCTGAAGTATCTCCAGAACTAATTCCCTAATCGCTCGTACACCACCTCCTTTAAGAACTTACTTAATAGCACCAAAAGTAAGCCCTCTCACTAAGTACCGATGGAAAATAGTTGCAAAGACAATACCAGGAATAACGCTTAGAAAACTGGCCGTAGCAATTTGAGGGTAGGATAGAGTATTACCCCACCTAAGCTTGGGTACAACCACGGCTAACGTATCCCACTTAGGACCTGAAAGAAGAAAGGCAAATAAGTACTCATTCCAACAAGCTACAAAAGTGAACACAAACACCACTGCAACAGCGGGAATCATCAATGGGAAGATGATTCGCCAAATTACTTGCGAAATCGAAGCTCCATCTACTACTGCTGCCTCGTCTAACTCTTCAGGGATCTCTTGAAGAAAACCCGTGAGAATCCACACAGCAAAGGGGATATTCCCCAAAAGGTAAGCAAGCACCAAACCCGCATGCGTTGCATAAAGTCCTAATGCTTTGAAGACAAGATAAAGAGGGACTATAAAAGCCACGGGAGGCAAAAACTGATTGGAGAGTATCCAAAAGGATAGACGTGAACCTCCAGTCTTAAACCTTACAATGCTGTATGCTGCCAGCAAACCAACCCCAATACAAATTAACGCATTCATGCTAGAAACGATAAGACTGTTTTTCATCCCGCCTAATATTAGCTGGATGCCAGCTGCAAGCTGCTCCGGAGCATGCTTGAAATTCTCCAGGGTGACCCTCGGGGGCCAGAAATAAGGAGGATACCGAAGAGCATCCCCCTCTCTCATAAAGGAAGTACGAACTAACCAGTATAGTGGACCATAAACCCAAAATAAAGCCAGAATCACCACAAACCATGGAATAACGGCGATAACACTCTTTTTCAAATCTCAATCCCTCCCCTCATAACTTTCATAAAAGCAATAATTACAAACATAATGATGGGCAAGATGAGAAAGGTTAGGGCGGAGGCATAAGAAAGGTTCCAATAGGTAAAGCCCTGGTTGAAAATGTAATAACTCACCACCTCAGTTGCTCCTCCGGGTCTCCCTTCTGTCAGGGCTCTTACTAATCCAAAGGTTCTGATGGCACCAGAGATTCTTAAAACTAAAGCCACCAGGATTACTGGCTTTAAAAGAGGAAGAGTAACTCTCCAAAGCATCTGTAAACCAGAAGCGCCATCTATTGTTGCTGCCTCAAGAACGTCTTTTGGAAGGCTAATCAATCCTGCGTAGAGAATCATCATCATAAAGGGGATTGCTGCCCAGGAATCACCAATAACAATAGCGAAAAACGAACCAGCAGTGGTTCCTAACCAATCGATCTTTCTAAGTCCAAGAAGATCCAAGAAATAACTTACAGGCCCATACTGGTAACTTAAGATAAGATACCACATAATTCCAGCTCCAACATCCGGAATCATTGACCCAGCAATAAGAGGAACACAAAGCTTCTTCCCAATCTCTCCTAAACGGTTCAAGGCAAGCGCAATACCTAAACCTGCAAAGAACTGTAGAGGGATCCCAAAACCAGCGAACTTAAGAGTAACCAAAAGAGAACGTCTAAAATTGGGGTCAATCAGAGCTGCCCGATAGTTTTCTAAACCACTGTAACTCGGAGACTCAGTAGGAATTTTCGGCCAATGAAAGAAACTCAGCCTTAAGGAATAGGCGAACATAAATGGTCCGAAAAATGCTAAAATCCCAACGGCAGGAATAACTAAAATCCACTTGACTCTCTTGCCCCCTAACATTACCAACTCCTCCCTATCGCGACTGTGGCCTCCAGTTAGGACTGCGCTACTCAAACTATGGAACTGCTAACATGATAAAACATCGTAATTAAAATTTCAAGAGGAAAAATTTATTTCTCTATCGTCCTATGCTGGAACACAAAATCATTTCCTAAATTCGCCCAGATCCATCAGAAAAATGAACACTGTGATGAAAATCCGTTCCTCGTCCTCTTTTCAAATTGCTCGGCTGGTGTACCACACCTGGAGGAATGCACAGTACCGACTCTGGAACAACGCGATATGTCTTGCCACCCACATCCACAGTTCCCTGCCTTTTAGCGTGATATATGTTTCGGTCTCAGTCTTGTGGCTGTGAACAGGACCCTTTTGCCCAGGTGCGTATCGGAATACAATGATACTTAAAGGAGCCTCTTTCTCCATACCATCTACAAGGATTCTGGCATATCTTCCAGAGAGAGGAGGTAGACTCTGAGGCTCCGCATTGTCTCTAAAATTCGTGTAGACTACATCCATCACTTGCCCTCTTTACAAAAAGCCGCTGAAACAAAAATTCACGATTCGAGAGCTTCTCGAAACAACTATTCTGTTTAGGGAGTAGAAAAATCTTTTGTAACAGAGGGTAAAGACAAGTTTTTCATTTACGACAATATTCTTGACAAAAAGAACTCTAGAAATCTTCTCGCTTTAACTTCTACGCACACATCTACAGAACCTTCGTCCTTGCTCCCCTGAAAAGGATTATTTGCTACTACCGTTACTCCTCTGGTGAATTCCCCTCTGGTCTCCACCTTGATATTCATTTTTTTCTTCACTACCAGCGTGGGATCAATAATGCTTGCTACCGCCAAGGGATCATGAAGTATCGGGTATTTGTGTCCACTTCCTTCCTGCCATATCGTGATGAGGGTTGAAAGAAAACGGGTTTTTTTACTGCCAAAAGAGCGGATTTTGTTCATATCAGCTTCGTTGAGCCTGCACTTCAGGGTGACGTCGAGACCCACCATAGTTATAGGTATACCTGAGTCGAAAACTATTCTTGCAGCTTCGGGATCACAGTAAATGTTCCATTCCGGGAAAGCCTGGGAATACATACCACCCATCATACAAATCCGGGTTTTTCCCTTCAAGCGAGGTTCTTTGGCTAGAGCTGTCGCTACATTTGTCAATGGGCCCAGAGTGATAAGAAGAACTTGATCGAGCGAGTTAACTATGGCTTCCGTGATGAAATCAACTGCATTGATCGCTTCGTCAATTTCGATGTCCCCCTCTACCGCTTTCACCTGTGGAGGAACAAGCGTCTTGTCCCAGTCGTTAACCAGAGGTTTTTCAATTCCCTTTATCACAGGGATATCTGGTCTGCCAAAGACCTGTAGCAACCTTTTAGCTAGCTTAGCTCTCAGGGCAGTGTTCCGAAAGACAGTTGTGACCCCAACTATATCAAGTTCCGGCGAATTCACTGCTAAAGCCAGGGCCAGGGCATCATCGACATCATCACCTATGTCAGTGTCAATAATCACCTTGGTCTTTGCCATCCTGAAGGGTCCTCCTTTCAACAGTTTCTGGCTACTCTTTCAAGCCAGTCAAGGTTATGGCCCGGATATAATAACTCTGGAGCGGGAAGATGAGAACAAGAGGTACTATGGCACTTATCACCACTCCAGCGAATACCTGATCCCATGCCACGAAATACTGGGTTCTTAAGTAAGCGAGAGCTACCTGGATAACCCTTAGATCCCTTTCGTGAACGGCTATCAGGGGCCACATGAAAGCCTCCCACTGGAAGACAAAAAGAAACAAGCTCCCGCTAACAAGGGCAGGTTTCGATAGAGGCATAACTATTTTCGAGTAGATCTTAATCCAGCTGGCTCCATCGACGAACGCAGCTTCTAATAGCTCATTGGGTATTCCCATGAAAAACTGGCGAAATAGAAAGATCACGAGTCCGTTGGCTATTCCAGGGAGCACCAGTGCGTACAGGGTATTCAGAATTCCAAGTCTCTCAGCCACCAGGTACAGTGGAATAGCAATAGCTTCAAAAGGAATCAGAAAGGAAATCAGAACCAAAATAAACAGGGCATTCTTGAAGGGAAAATGTATTTTAGCAAAAGCAAAGCCTGCCAGAGAACAAACTATTATGCCGAGTGCCATAGTTGATAGACTCACGATAAAAGTAACCCAGATAGAACGGCCAAAACCGGCTTTAAACAGAGCTGAGTAGGCTCTTAGGGTAAAGGGTACTGGCAAAAAGGCTTTCAGGCTGAAACTGGTAACATCTGCCATGGCCCTTTCCGTAGGTTTAAAAGAGGAAGAAAAGGCCCAAATGAGTGGCAGCAAGGAAAAAAGAGTAAAGAGAGTTAACACTCCGTACAGGGGGGCTTTACGTATGACACCTTTTACCCTGCGGCTAAACATACCTATTCACTCGCTTTCAAGAGCTTGAATTGGATGCCTATTATTGATAGGAGGATAACCAAGATTACCGTGACTATAGTCAAAGCAGAATTCATATCCGAGTACACGAAAGCTCTGCTGTAGGATTCATGCATAAGAACGTTTGTAGACATTTGGGGTCCTCCTCGGGTTAAGACGAAAATGGGCACAAAAAGCAAGAAATTCGCGGTTGTATCAGCCACAAGTACGAACAAAAGGACTCTCTTCAACAGAGGAAGAGTGATTCCCCAAAAGCATTGCCAGCTGTTAGCTCCATCTATAATTGCTGCCTCATAAAGCTGTTCCGGAATTTCCTGTAGTCCTGCCAGGAAAATTACCATCCAGTAAGCTAACCCCTTCCAAGTAGCAATCAGAATGACGCACCACAGAGCCTGAGTACTGCTAGTAAGAAATGGTTGGTGAGGAATACCGAATAGGCTAAGCATACTATTAACTAAACCGGCATGAGGATTAAGGGCAAACCCCCAGATAACGGAAGCAATAGCCAGAGATATACCTATAGGAATCATTATGAGAGTGCGAAAAACCCTTATACTCAGAGTGTTACTGTTTAATAGCAATGCCAACAGGAGAGCCATAGCAATCTGGATAGGATTAATGAACAGGTTAAGCACAAGTGTGACTTTCAGGGAATTCAAAAAGATAGCGTCGTTGACTAGGGAAATATAGTTTTGGAGACCTACAAATATTTCTCTGGCACCATTGTACTTCCTCTTCTTACTTTCTATATTTCTTTGCCACCCCCTCAAGCATAATGGCGTACCTATCCAGTGTTTCCTTGGGATCGGCTCCATTCCTAATGTCCTCAAAAGCCTTGTTCAGGAGATCTTCCATCTCAAGATATGCTGGGGTCAAAGGCCTTGGTCTTGCAGTGTGCTCTAACTCGTAAAGAACCACCTCTCTGTAAATATTGTAGGGGAACCCCCATACATCGGATCTTCCTTAATGACATCAATCATAACTTTGTTTGCTACCAACTGCCCTATTTTCCTAAACCAATCCCGCATCAGTTCATCATTCAGCGCCAGGAATTTGGCAAACCTTACCGCTTGCTCAACGTGTTTACTTTTAGGATTTATTCCAAGATGCCAGCTCCCAGTAGGAGTCATAACCTCCCCGCCTTCAAAGTAAGGGTGTGGTGCCATGCCCCATTCAAGGCCCTCTGCTGCCATAAACATAGAGATGTTCCAGGTTCCTCCAACGAATATGCCCACTTTTCCACTGGAGAACAGTGTCGGCGTTTCCTCAGGTGTCAGCCCCTTAGGACTTATCTGCCAGGTGTTAAATAAGTCATAGTAAAATTGCATTGCCTTTACCCAAGCCTCGTTATTCATATACCCTGAAAACGTGAGACCATCAGGACCAACCCCCGAGCCCCCTCCTAAGGATTCAGGCAGGGCTTGTATTTGATAGAGTCTGCTCACCTGGTCAAACGTAAACCCCCAGAACTCAGTGGTCGGTTTACCTTCATTTGCTACGGCTTGCACCTTCCGGGCAATTTCCACGACCTCTTCCCAGGTAAGCCTTTTTGTCACATCCATTGGGGGTTCAGGCACACCTGCTCTGCGGAAAAGATCTTTATTGTAAAACAGCACCTGGGTAGAAGTTTCCCAGGGGAAGAGAATAAAGTTTTCCATCCCACGTTGCGGCCTGGACTGTTGCTGGGTAGAATTTTTCGAGTTCTTCCTGGGTAACGTACTCGTTCAATGGCAGAGAATAACCCCTGACCGCGTAGGAAGCATTCAGGGGGGAGTCAAGGTCATAGACGTCAGGGACTTCCGATCCCGCCCCAAATTTCACCTCTAAAACCTGAAACAGCTCTCTGAACGGATAAACCTCCACCTTAACTTTTACGTCTGGATTTGCTTCTTCAAAAAGTTCTATGGCTCTGGTGACGACAAAATCACCTGGTACAGTAACCCTGTCAAGACGCCAGGTGCCACCGATAAAAACAATTTCTGTTTTCTCGGCAGCAACGCCGGGAAGACACAAAACCACAAGGAATACAAGAATCAGCCAACCACCAATCGATTTCATCACTCCTAAAACCTCCTTTTTTCAACGATCAAAACTATTCAAAACCAAGAACTCGTAACTTCTTAAAACACCAAGTTCGCTCGGAGGTATCCAAACTCTTACCGGATCCGACAAAAAAGGTT
>CALAIW010000004.1 GCA_937922705.1 uncultured bacterium
TCTTTGCAACCACTCCCGTATAGGAATCTTCTGTGGGCACTTTTCTTCGCAGAGTCCGCACTCTATGCAGTTTCCAGGGCGCTCTGATTCTTTCAGGAAACCAAAGTAGGTCCTTCGTGCTCCCTCGGAGTCTCCGAATTGGAAGACCTGATTATAGAGGCCAAAGAGCATTGGGATAGCAACACCCTGAGGGCAGGGAAGACAATAGTGGCATGTGGTGCAGGGAATAGGAGCAACGTTTTTGAGGATAGCACGAACTTCAGACAGTAGAGCGAGCTCTTCTTCGCTCAAGCATCCCTCTTGGGCAAGGGAAGCGGTATTGAGGTTTTCTTCGAGTTCTTCCATGGTACTCATACCGCTTAAAACTGTAGTAACCTCTTTTTGGTTCCAGAGCCAAAGAAACGCCCAGGAAGCAGGAGTCCTCTGGGGATTATGAGAGGCAAGGAGTGCTTTGGCTCTCTCGGGAAGGCGGGTGAGTTGTCCCCCTTTTAGGGGTTCCATGACAACCACAGCAAGCCCCCTGGAGGCAGCGTAACGTACTCCTTCTTGTCCTGCCTGGAAATCAATGTCGAGGTAGTTGTACTGCACCTGGCAGAACACCCAAGGATAAGCGTCGACAATACGTTTAAAGGTAAGGAGGTCATCGTGAAAGGAAAAACCAAGGTGTCCGATATCTCCTCGTCTTTGAGCTTTTTCAGCCCATTCGAGAACTCGATATTTTTGCATCGTTTCCCAGCGGTTGCGATCCAGGGCATGGAGAAGGTAAAAGTCGATGTGGTCGGTTTTGAGACGGGTAAGTTGTTCCTTAAGATACTTTTCGGGGTCGTTTTCAGAAGCAATAAGCCAGGTTGGAAGCTTTGTGGCTATTTTGGCTTTGTGTCGGTACTCTCCTTGGAGAGCCATTCCAACGATTGTCTCGCTTATCCCTTGGTGGTAAGGATAAGCGGTATCGACGTAATTTATGCCGTGGTCGATGGCGTATCGGATAAGGCTTACGGCCTTTTCTACGTCTACCGTACCTTCATCTTGCGGGTTGCGCAAGGGAAGGCGCATAGCGCCAAAGGCAAGAATAGACACTTCAAAGTCAAGAGGGCCGAATTTTCGGTACCGCATAGCTCTGCTCCTTTTCTCATGATGTCTTTCCATATCTATATTATATCTTTATTTTACGCTGGGGCGGATGAGGCTGGAACCTGGCAATTTCAACCTTTCCTGTGGTCGAACGGGGGAAGCCTTTTGGAGCTTGATCGACCTGAAGCTGTAGAGGCACTTGAGTTTGTTACACAGCTGGTGAAAGAGGGATATGCTCCTCGAGATGTAATGAATTTGAAGGACCAAGGCGACGAAAGTCTTTGGTTTATGGATGGCCAGGTTGCAATGATGGTTAATGGAAACTGGGAATTTGGATGGCATCTTTTGCCAGATGTCTTGGAACGACTTGGTGACGTAAAAGTAGCCCCCTTCCCCGTGCCGGATGCAAGCATGCGTTCAGCTGTTTTACCCTTCGGTGGAGAGTGTGTAGGTGTCACCACTGCGGATCGTGAAAGAGCACAGTACGCGTGGGAACTTATTCGTATTTGGTTTGCTGAGAAACTTGATGAGTACTATAAGAAATGGACAGGTCATATTCCAACGCTTGCCTCATACTCGGCAAAGATTGCGGATGTTCGGCCAGAGTTCAAGATCTTTATCGAGCAGGCTCAATTTGCTCTGCCGCGACCGCCCATGGGCGGTATGGAGAAATATCCCGATGTTTCCAATGAGGTTGCTTTAGCTCTGCAGAAAGCATTAACCGAAGCAAAACCCCTGAGGTGGCTTTTAAGGAGGCGGCACAGAATATCAGAAACCTGTTCACCCCTGAAGAGTATGAGAAGCACAGAGCATTTGCGGCGAGTGTCTTGAAAGGGGTTCTTGAGAGAACGAAACAGTGGTAAACGTATCTTGGCTATTTTGGGGCTGGGGAAAATTTTCCCCAGCTCTTTTTTTCTGTTTTTCTCTTGTTTACCTGTATAGGTTATGTGCCGTAAGGGGGATGTGTAATGAAAGGAGCGCGGATTACCCTTTTTTTCTTCCTTCTGCCCTCTCTTGCGCTGATTTTTATTTTTGGCATCTACCCTATAGTGTACAACGTATTTCTGAGCTTGCGGGATGTGAACCTTATCAGTTACATTCGTGGAACGGCTAAGCCGGTGGGTTTTGCCAATTACAGGGACATACTTCAGGACCAGCTCTTTTGGCGGGCACTTTTCAACACTATTATTTTTACCCTTTTATCTATCGTGTTTCAGATGATTGTAGGGTTTTTGCTTGCCCTTCTTTTTAATTTTGAATTCCCTCTTAAAGGGCTTTTTCAGGCTTTTGTTATGATTCCTTGGGTCATGCCGATCATGGTCTCAGGGTCCTTCTTCCGGTGGTTTCTGAGCGACAATGGATTCCTGAATAATTTCTTGAACGCAGTTGGATTGATCAAAGAACCTATACGGTGGATTACCACCGAGAAAACAGCTATTTATTCTCTAACCGGGGTCAATATATGGTTGGGAATACCCCTCAACTTCATTCTTCTCTATACAGGGATGCAACAAATCCCTGAGGAGCTTTACGAAAGTGCCGGTATTGATGGGGCATCGGGTTGGGAAAAAGTGTGGTATATTACCCTTCCCATGCTGCGGCCAGTAGTGGTGGCAACTTTTGTACTTGGATGTATTCTCACTTTTAAAGTTTTTGACCTTGTGTGGATAGTAACCAAAGGAGGTCCCGGCGGTACCTCACACCTTTTGAGTACCTTTTCGTACTCTCTTGCCTTCGATCGGTTTCAATTTGGAAAGTCCACGGCCGTTCTTGTGATTATGCAAGCTATTGTCGTTCTGTTTATCCTTCTCTCAAGCCGAATTCAGTGGGAAGAGAGGTGACACCAGGTGAGGAAGAAAAGAGGGTGGAAGTGGAGTATTTTAGTAGCTGGAGTGGTTGCGCTCATTGTATCGCCCTTGTACTTTATCGCTATTGGAGGGTTTATGTCGACGGAGGAAATTTTCTATAAACCTCCTTACTTCTTCCCACCACGGCCAAGCTTTCAGTACTACAGGGAAGCCTTTGTAACGCTCTTACCCTATCTTAAAAATAGCTTTATCATTGCTTTTGGAACCCTTCTTTTGACCTTAGCTATTGCCTTGCCCGCACCTTTTGTTCTTACCAAGTTCCGATTTCCAGCCAAAGGGCTTTGGAGTTTTCTTTTCGCTTTCGTACAGATGTTGCCCTATGCTGCTGTCGTTATTCCCTTGTTCCTCATGTTTACAAGACTGCGACTCATTAACTCGTATTCTGGAGTTATTCTTGCATTATCCGTTTTCCTTGTGCCTTTTGCGGTCATCATTCTCCGATCGTATATGGTTGCTGTCCCTTCTGGCCTTATAGAAGCTGCCCTTATAGATGGGGCGGGGTATTTCAAAATCTTTACAAGCATTTTCCTCCCCCTCTCGGCTCCTGGTATTGCTTCTGTGGCAATTCTTGTTTTTCTCCTTGCTTGGGGCAATTTTATTGTCCCCTTAGCCTTTATTAAGGAAGAAAGCATGCGCCCAGTAAGCATTGGTCTTTATGTTTTCATAGGCCAGTACGGAGTCCAGTGGAATAAACTTATGGCTGGGAGCATGATTTATACCATACCTCCTCTTGTGGTAGCACTACTTGCTGGGAAATCCATAGTTGCAGGGTTAACCGCTGGGGCCTTTAAAGAGTAACGTCAGGAGCAAACACCCTCTCAATGTACTTTTTCTGGGAGGCTACCGTTCGTGCCCCTCTTTTCATGGGGCGAACTTTCCCATATATCGGGCGTTCCTGGAAAGGTCGGTCGTGTTTCCCAAAGCACCAGGCAACGCCGGTGAAACTGTTTGGGTCGCGACCATCAAGGGCGTACTTGTTGTTCAGGTAAAGGGCGATCGCAAAGGCTTCTTCAGGGTCCTTTGTCCATTCAAGAATCTTCTTCCCCCAGTACATACGAACGTATCCGTGGATTATGCCTCGGACTAAGAGTTCCTTTTGAGCGGCATTCCAGAGGGGGTCATGCGTTTTGGCACTCTCAAGGACCTCGAGGGAGTAAAGATAAGGTCTTGGATCTTGGGCGTGAGCAATCAGGGTCTTTTGAGCCCACCTGGGAAGCGCCTGGAAGGAGTCGTAATGGGGGTTGTAATGGACAAAGTTTACCGCAAGTTCTCGACGTATGATGAGTTCTTCCAAGTACGCTTCCTTATGGATTTGAGGAACTTGGGCCTTTGTAATCTCCCAGGCGATATAGAGTGGGGAAATCTGGCCAAAATGGAGGTATGGACTCATCCCAGAGAGTCCATCACAACCAGGGTCATTTCGAGAAAAGGCGTAAGAAGAAAGTTTTTGGCTGATGAATGCCTGGAGTCGTTTCTTAGCTTCCTCTGTGCCTCCTTGGGAAGCAGTTACAGGTGCAACGGATGTATCGGTTTGCAAAAGCGAGAGTACTCGACCAGGGTGGGAGAGGTCCAGCTCTCCAGGGATAGGGGGGAAGGATAAGGAGGAGAGAGTTACCGGGGTTTCCTCAACAGGTACGAGAAAGCGCGGAAGGTGCTTCACAATCTTAGGACGGATGGTTCGGGCGGCGTATTCCTCCCGAGACGAAGCAACTGCAACGGGGACAACCACATCACTCTCTACCTCAACGAAAAGGCAAGGAAGTTCCTTTGCCACCTTCTCTCGCCACTTTTTCTGAATTTTGAGGTATCCCATGTCAGTCACAACAAGTGAAGCATCGGGAGCAAGGCGAAGAACCCCTTCATCCGGGGAGATGTGGAGAACCACCATTTTGATGTTCCGCTTGGCAAGTTTTCTCTGGGTCTCGTGGAGTCCCTCAAGCATGAAAGCAAAATGGCGAAGATTTGCCTCGGGAAAGGATTCGGTGAGACCGAAGAACACCAAAAGAGGTTGTTTGAGCTCATTTGCTCTTAGGATAGCGTATTCCAGAGCGTGGTTCCATTCGGCACGTTGTGAAGCCTGCATCCAGTAGAGAACAAACTTTCCTTTTCGTATTGGTTTTTCATTACGGATATGGATACGCTCTTTCTCGATTCTCATTCGGTCGGTACAAGAGCCGATTTGACCCGAACCCCAGGGATTTTTCCCAAGCGTCCAGTGAGAGCTCCAAGGACATCGGTATCTCCATCGACGATGAGGGCAATAACCGAAATGTTACGTTCTCGGTAAGGAATACCCATGCGGCCAACTATGATGTCTCCAAATTCTCCGAGGATTTTGTTCACTCGCTCAGCCTGTCTTTCCCGGTCTGTCACAATAATACCAATAACCCCAACCCTATTCTTCGATTCCCCGGGCGATGCACACATTAGCGCTTTTGAGAACCTCCCGAAGGCTCTGATACATGGAAAACCAACACTCCACTTCCTCTTCGAGTTCTGGAATAGGCTCAAAGGTAGACTCTGCCTGGAATGTCTGCGTGAAAGCTTCCTGAGCGCTTTGGTATACTCCACTTCCAAGGCCGGCAAGAAGCGCGGCTCCTTGGCAGCTTCCTTCTTTCTCTTTTGGAACCACGATGGGGCGCTTCAAAAATGTGGCTTTAAGACGCATCCAGGATGTGTTCTTGACCCCTCCACCAACATTTACTGCCTGTGTCACAGTATACGAGAGGTCCCTCTCCATCCGTTCCCAGATAATTCGATACTCGGCACACAACCCAAAAAGGACAGCCCTCAGAAAGTCTTCTTCTTTTGTATCGCCAGAAAGGTTCAAAAAAGCCCCCTTTGCCTCCTCGTATTCGCCCCCAAGAAGGTATGGGAAAAAGACTGGCGTGTGCCGAGAGGGGCGAAGGGTCATGTGATCAAAAACATCATAGGACTCCTTGAGTATTTGAAGTGCCCAATCGATGGCGTAGCCCCCACTATATATGCCACCCATGGCGTAGTAGAGAGGGAAGACCACGTGGTGCCCAAAAGAAAATGGCTTACCTTCTTTTGTGTCTGTGAACTTTGGCGCATTTTCTAAAGGGACCATAAGGGACTCGGTTGTTCCGGTAGAAATAAGCCCCCATCCCCTCTCAAAGACACCACTTGCCAAGGCGGCACAAGGATGGTCATGTCCTCCTGTAACTACAAGGGTCTCTGGTGCAAGGCCAGTGACAGAGGCCACTTCCTTTCTCACCCGCCCCAAAGCTACCCCTGAGGGCACGAGGGGCGCAAGGTTTTTCTCCTCAAGGTGCGCAAGTGCAAGGAGTTCTTGGGACCAGGAGCGCTTCCTCTGGTCGAAAAGCATGGTGCGGGATGCAAGGGAATAGTCAAAAGACAAAATTCCGCTTAAGGTAAAGAGGATGAATCCTGACATAGAAGTCCAAACACGGACGCTCTGAAATACCTCTTTTTCGTGGTGGTAATGCCAGAGGAGCTTGTACAGAGAGTACTTGTGGTGAGGAGAGAGTCCTGTTGTTTCATACACAAAGGCTGGGTCAAGGAGTAACTTCTCCGCTTCTCCTTTTGTCCGTTCATCGTACCAGGGGATGCAATGGGTAATGGGCCTTCCTTTTTCGTCAAGGCCTACCATGACCTCGGCAAAACTTGAAACGCTAAGCGCAGTGACACTCTTTCGCACTTTTTCTGGAAATCCTGAAATGGCGTCGCAAAGTACCTCAAAGAGCCTTCCTGCGTCGTAGTAAGGACCATTGGAGTCGGAAAAAAGCGGTGTGGAAAAGTTCGTTTCAGCGAGGGCGTTTCCTCTTTCGTCATACACTTTGAGCTTGGTGTTTGTTGTGCCGATATCGATGCCAAGGAGGGCCATTACCCTTTCACCTCAAGAAGCGCAAGCTTCTCTCCTACCCGGATAATGCAGTGGGTGGGGCACTTTTCAACGCAGAGTCCACAGAGAGTGCACTTTTCCCGAGAAATGACAATGCGCCCGTTTTCGAAGGTTATTGCTCCTTCAGGGCAAGTGCGCACGCAAAGCTGGCACTTAATGCAACCTCGGCTACAGAGCTTCCTTACCTCTTTCCCTGGGTCAAGGGATACGCAGGCTACGGTGACCTGCTCACGTTTGGGAACAAGAGTGATAATATTCCGGGGGCATTCGGCTACGCATTTTCCACAGCCAGTGCATTTTTCCCAATCAATGACGGGGAGGTGGCTTTCTGTGTCCAGGTGAATGGCCCCAAAAGGACACACCTTCACGCAATTTCCAAGGCCAAGGCATCCAAAACGGCAGCCCTTAAAGGAAGCAGGAAGCAAATGCGCCGCCTTACAGTCGGCAACCCCTTCATACTCAGCTACGGTTTGCGCTATGCCTTCTCCTCCCTGACAGAGAAGCAAAGCCCTCTTAGCTTCCCAGCTCCCGCTCTCCTGCCCAAGGAGTCTTGAGAGCTCTGCCCAGACCCGGGGTCCACCAACGGGGCAGGCATTGGGAGAAGCTTCTCCCGAGGCGATTTTCTCTGCAAGACCACTGCATCCGGGAAAACCACAGGCACCGCAATTTGCCCCAGGAAGGAGACGCTCTATCTCTTGCACCAGGGGGTTGGTTGGAACGGCAAACTTCTTTGCAAAGAAGGCAAGCATAAGTCCAAAGGCAAGACCTAAAGTTCCTACAAGGATTGTTGGTAGGAAAATATTCATAGAAGCTCACCTCTATTTCACAAGCCCTTTAAAGCCTAAAAAAGCAATAGCCAAAAGACATGTAGCTATGAACACAATTGGGTATCCTTGCCAAAAATTGGGGACCTTGGCGAGACGCAGACGTTCCCGAATTCCAGCAAGGAGAATCAAAGCAACGGTAAATCCCAAAGCAACACTTATACTGTAGATCACGACTTGAAAGAGGGGGTACCCATAGTCCACCCCCAGGAAGGTTACGGCAAGAATAGCACAGTTTGTGGTGATAAGGGGAAGGTAAATGCCCATTGCCCGGTAGAGGTTTGGAACGTTTTTCTTAAGGAGAATTTCTACAAGTTGCACCAGAGTGGCGATAACCAGGATAAACACCATGATGCGGAGGTACTCAAGGCCGAAAGGAACAAGAACGTAGTTCCAGAGAATCCAAGTCACAATGGAGGCAAGAACCATGACAAAAGTTACGGCCATACCCATACCGATAGAGTTTGCTACACTTGAGGACATGCCAATATAAGGGCAAAGGCCAATGTAGCGGGCGAGAATGATGTTGTCCACAAAAGCAGCGCTCACAATGATTTTGAAAATGGTAAGGAATTCTGTGCTCATCGTTTGGCCCTCCTCAGTGACCAGTTCAGAATTGCAATGTAGATGCCAATGAGAAGGAAAGCCCCAGGGGGCAGAATCATGGCCATCATTCCCTGAAAGGATTCAGGGAAAACCGGATGCGAGAGGAATTCCCCATACCCAAAGAGTTCTCGCACCACCCCTATTGCGGTAATGACCAAGGTGTACCCAACTCCCATCCCCAAAGCGTCGGCAACGGCATAAAGGGGGGGTTTACGAGAAGCAAAGGCTTCTGCACGGGCCATGATGATGCAGTTGACAACGATAAGAGGAATGAAAATGCCCATGGCTTTCGAGAGGGGTGGAAGATATGCTTTCATGACCAGGTCCACAATGGTGGTGAAGGTGGAGATAACGACAATGAAGATGGGGATGCGGACTTCGTTGGGGACAAAGTTTCGCATAAGGGATATGACGAGACTCGAGCACGTTAGAACAAAAATCACTGCCATCCCCATGCCAAGGCAGTTATCCACCCGTACTGAGACAGCCAAAACCGAGCACAATCCAATCATCAGTTTCAAGACGGGGTTTTCCCCCAAAAGGCCATTTTTAAAGTAGTGCCAAAACTCCCGCATCATTCCCTCTCACCCCGCAGAAGTTCTGCAACTTTCCCGCACGCTCGAGCTACTGCTCGACTCGAAATGGTCGCCCCACTCACTGCCTGCACGTCTTCCCCTATGGTGAAAGGACTTGTCAGGGGTTTACCCAGGAACTGGGAGAGAAAAGGCTCTGCAGCGACGTTGGAACCAAGGCCCGGAGTTTCCTGGTGCTCTAAGACCCTGATGCCGGTAATTGTGCCTTTCTCAGTATCTACCCCGATAAGGAGTACGATAGGTCCACCATATCCGGTGCTGGCAACTTTCACCACTATGCCCTGTCGCTTCCCGCCTTTTATGGCCTCGTACGCTTCAAGGAATTGGAGTTCTTTTGACTCTGGAATAGGTCCAAGGGTGGCAAGGTCTATAGGGGTAAAATTCTCTCCCTCGGGGAAAACCAAAGCGAGGGCTTCGTCGAGTTCTTTTCGAGCCTCGCTAGCGATTCGTTCTCTCGTCACCACGTACACAAAGGACAGTGCGAGGGCGGCAACACCACAAACCACAGTAAGGGCTAAGGCGGTACGGAGGATTTTAGTCATACCTTTTTCACCCCAAATCGCCGTGGAAGCATCCGATCAAGAAGAGGTACAAGGGCATTCATAGTGAGAATGCCAAAGGTGACCCCTTCAGGGTACCCTCCAAGCCAACGAATGATGCCGGTTAAGGCTCCCGCTCCAAAACCAAAAATGACACGTCCCTTTGGAGTCATAGGGGAAGTGGTATAGTCGGTTGCCATAAAACACGCTCCCATGATGGCCCCACCAGCAAAAAGATGGAAGAGAGGGTTTTGCCCTGCTGCAAGGGCTATAGCTACAAGGCCAAGAGCATAAGAAAGCGGGATATCCCACTGTACCACACCCCGGGCAAGAAGGTACACAAAGCCAAGAAGAAGGAGCAATGCCGAGATTTCTCCAATGCACCCAGGCACAAGTCCTACAAAGAGTCGGAAGAGGAGATTTGGCGTTTCCCATACCGCGGTGTACCCATAGGCTTTCACGATTCCAAGGGGCGTGGCACTGGTTACTACATCAACAGGGGTAGGATAGGTTGTTACTCCGAGGGCAAAAGGAGAGCGGACGTGCCAAGTGGCCATGATTTTTGGCCAGGAGATAAGAAGGACTGCTCGGCCTACGAGTGCCGGGTTGAAGATATTCTGTCCAAGTCCCCCAAACATTTGTTTCCCAAGGAGAATGGCCACACCCCCACCTATGATGGGGATCCAAAAGGGGCATCCAGGGGGCAGGGAAAGCCCAAGGAGCATTCCGGTAACCACGGCACTCCAGTCGCCTATGGTAAGGGGACGACGAAAGAGGAGACAGTCAAGAGCTTCAAACCCTACACAGGAGAGGACAGAGAGAAGTAGAGGTAAGAGCGCCCATCGTACTCCAAAAAATACCACTCCCCAGATTGCAGCAGGGAGGAGAGCAAAAACGACCTGGCGCATAATCCAGGGGACGGTGGTGGTGCTTTTCATGTGTGGCGGGGGGGCAATAATGAAGCGTGATTCCTTCATGTTTATTTCCCTCCTCGCTTTCGACGACGCATAACTTCAAATTTGGCAAGCTTTATGAGGTGTACCAGAGCAATTCCTGCTGGACACACGTAAGCACAGGAACCACATTCGACACAATCAAGAACCCGGTTCGTCTCAGCCTCTTCAAAGAGGTGTTCTTCCGCAAGCCTCCCAAGAAGATACGGTAAAAGGCGCATGGGGCAATGGAGAACGCAGCGACCGCAGCGAATGCAAGAATGCTCAGGTTTGCCCACATTTTGAGCAAAGAAGAGGAACCCCGAGGTTCCTTTAATCACTGGTACAGCAAGTGTTGCCTGGGTAATGCCAGTCATCGGTCCACCCATAACGACTTTACGAGGGGGTGTGGTGAAACCGTCGCAGAGAGCCACGAGGTCTTCAAGGAGCATTCCCAAGGGAACTTCAAAATTCCCCCGCTTTTTCAGGCAGTCTCCGGAGAGGGTAATAACCCGTTCCACCAGGGGGATGCCCTCTTTGGCCATTCGACCTAGGGCTGCAGCAGTTTGGACGTTGTTTACCACAACACCCACATCAAGGGGTAACCCTCCTGGAGGAACTTCTCGGCTGAGGATAGCAAGGATCAGGTGTTTCTCAGACCCTTGAGGGTACTTTGTTTTCAGGGGAATGACTTCTGTGGGGAAAGGTAGGTCGCGCACCAAGGGGGTGAGATGGGTAATACAATCTTTCTTATTGTCTTCGATGCCGATGTAGGCCCTTTGTGCTCCACAGGCTCGAACCATAATACGAAGCCCAAGGAGCATGTCTTCGGCTCGCTCAAGCATCACCCGATGGTCACAGGTAAGGTACGGTTCGCATTCAGCGCCATTGAGAATGAAAGCATCGATAGGTTTGTCGGGAGGTGGGGAGAGCTTCACGTGGGTTGGAAAAGCGGCTCCACCAAGTCCGACAAATCCACCTTCGCGAACGAAAAGGCGGAGGGACTCGGGCTCAAGACTTTCGATATCTTCGGGAAGGGGATCGTAGCGGAATTCCTCAGAACTTCCATCGTTCTCAATGACAATAGCCTGGAATCTTCCTAAGGTTGGATGCGCCCAATCCTCAATCCCAGCGACTTTTCCACTCACAGGAGCATGAAGTGGTGCGGCGACAAAGGCATCGACGTCGGCGATTTTCTGTCCCCGTTTCACCGTGTCTCCTTTTTGCACAAGGGGTTTGAGGGGGGCACCAGTGTGCTGGGAGAGGGGAAGAACTACCCGAGATGGAGGGGGAACACGAACAATCGCAAGGTGTGCTGTGTCTTCTTTGTGGTGAGGGAGAAAGACTCCTTGAGGAAATGTTCGAAGTTTCATCTCTTTCCTTCGCCTCCTTTTGCCTCCTGCCACATTTCCTCGACAAAGCGAGTGTGGAGGTTACCTTCGAGGAAATTAGGGTGGGAGAGGATTTTCAGGTGAAAGGGAATGGTTGTGGCAATGCCCTCGATGAGAAATGCCCGCAAGGCCTCTCGAGATCGTCGTATGGCAAAGTCTCTGTTGCAATCCCAAACAATGAGTTTGGCTACAAGGGAATCGTAGTAGGGTGGAACGGTGTATCCGCTGTAACAGTGGGAATCCACTCGGATTCCTGGACCTCGGGGAATCTCAAACTGCGTGATACGCCCAGGAGAAGGAGCGAATTGCTTTTCTGGATCTTCAGCGTTGATCCGCATTTCTATGGCGTGTCCTCGAAGGAGGATATCTTCCTGGCGCAAGAGTAGCCTTTCCCCGGCAGCAAGGCGAATTTGCTCTCGCACAAGGTCAACACCAGAAATTTCCTCGGTTACCGGATGTTCCACTTGAATACGGGCATTGAGTTCCATAAAGTAGAACTCACCCTCTGGGGTTACGAGAAACTCAAAAGTTCCGCAGGTTGTGTACCCTATGGCTTTTGCTCCCCGAACGGCAGCGGAAAGAATCTGGGAGCGCAAGGATTCAGGGAGGTTTACCGCTGGGGCTTCTTCAAGAATTTTCTGGCGGCGACGCTGGAGAGAGCACTCTCGTTCTCCAAGGTGAATGACGTTACCAAACCGATCAGCAAGAACCTGGACTTCGATGTGTCGAGCGCAGTTAATGAGCTTTTCGATGTACAGTTCGTCGTTCCCAAAGGATGCCTGAGCCTCCCGGCGGGCACTGTCAAAGGACTTTTTGAGGTCTTCCTCACTGGTGATGACGCGGATGCCCCGTCCTCCTCCTCCAAGACAGGCCTTCAAGAGGAGGGGGAAACCGATTTCTTTAGCAATGTCATGGGCATCGGCAAAGCTTTTGATTGGTTCAAGGGAGCCAGGAATGACTGGAACATTTGCTTCGTGCATGAGGCGCTTTGCCTGAAGTTTGTTCTTCATTTTTTGGAGCACTGAAACTTCAGGACCAATAAAGGTAATACCTCGCTTTTCAAGTTCTGCAACAAATGCAGCATTTTCTGCAAGGAAACCGTATCCTGGGTGTACTGCGTCAGCACCGGTAACCTCGCAAGCTCGGATAATTTTAGGGATATTCAGGTAGGTTTCAACAGCCGAACTGCCCCCTAAGGCTACTTTTTGGTCCACAAAGCGAAGATGCAGGAGGTTCGCATCAGGCTCTGAGAACACTCCTACTGTTTTTAGGCCTAATTCTCGACAAGCTCGAACGACCCTCAGGGCAATTTCCCCACGGTTGGCGATGAGGACTTTGGAGAACAAGGGAATCCCTCCTAGATGAGCACTCGTTCTTCGGGGTATACCAGGAGTTCTTTTCGCTCCCGAGCAATGCCCATGGCTACAAGCGCCGTGAAGATACCGACCCGTCCAAGAAACATCGTTACAATGATAACAAGCTTCCCTGCGTCTGACAAGTTTGCCGTTACTCCTCGGGAAAGCCCTACCGTCCCGAAAGCGGACACTGCTTCGAAAGCAAGGTCAAGGGGTGTACCTTTTTGAGTAACGAGAAGAAGAAAGGCCGAGCAGAATACAAGTCCTAGGGCAAGGAAAAAGACGGTAAGGGCGCGACGAACGGCATTTCGGGCAACCCTTCGGTGCAGAAGGTCCACTCCATCGTGACCCTGAAGGGCGCTACGGATAAGAGCAAGAATAATGGCCAAAGTTGTTGTTTTCACGCCTCCTCCGGTTCCTCCTGGAGAGGCACCAATAAACATGAGAAACATAGCAAGGAGTGCCGACGCAGGATGGAGGTACCGGATTGGGACAGTATTGAATCCGGCAGTTCTTGGGGTTACTGAGAGGAAGAGTGCAGCCATAAGCTTTCCCCATCCTGGGAGTGGTCCAAAGGTCAGGGGGTTGTGGAATTCGAGTGCCAAAAAGACAATCGTACCGGTGCTTATGAGGGCAAGCGTTGTGAGAATGACTGTCCTGGCGTGAAGAGAAGCAATATGGCGCCTTTCAACAAGCTCGCGAATGACCACAAAGCCAATGCCTCCGGTGACGATAAGGCCTATGATGGGAAAGTTCACCAAAGGGTCGAGGACGAAGTTTTCGAGGTTGTTGGAAAAAGTCGAAAATCCAGCGTTACAGAAGGCGGAGATAGAATGGAAAAAAGCCGAAAAGGCGGCTTTGCTGACGGGCAAATACCGCAAAAAAGCAGCAAAAAGGAGCACAAATCCTATTCCTTCCATCCAGAGGACGTACCGAAGGACGTCAAGGACAAACCGTACTATTCCCCCAGGAACGTCGAGACTGAAGGAATCTCGAATAGCCAGACGGTCCCGGTACTCTATGCGTCGCCTCAAGGTTAAAGCAAGAAGAGTCGCCACGGTCATGTACCCAAGACCACCAAACTGAATAAGGACAAGGATTACTATCTGTCCCCATATCGAAAAAAATGTTCCTGTGTCTACGACGACAAGACCTGTAACACATACTGCTGATGTTGCGGTAAAGAGCGCGTCGATGAAACGAATGGTGTTTCCAGGAGCAACAGAAAAGGGTAAAAGGAGAAACAGGGTACCAATGAAGATGAGCGTCAGAAATCCAAAGAGAATAGGAAAAGCGGGGGAAGATGGTACAAAAGTCCTTCCCAAAAAGCTCTTTAGAGCTATCACCGTATCGCCTTCTTCTTATCCGAACACCCCGAAGCGTCGAGCTTCATCATACATTGCTACGATATTTTGGGGAGGAACATCTGGCTGAATGTCGTGCACCGCACAGAGCACGTAACCCTCAGGGCCCAAATCGTCGATACGGCGACGTACCTCACGACGTACATCGTCTTCTGTTCCTCGTGGAAGGACGAATGTTGTGTCGATGGCACCCCAAAAGCACAGGTCTTTCCCAAAGCGCTCTTTTAAAGCTTTTGTATCCATGCCCTGGGCGGAAACCTGTACAGGATTCAAAATGTCAACACCAATCTCAATCAAGTCCGGGATAAAGGGTACAATGCTCCCGCAGGAATGGTAAAGGAGTTTTGCTCGTGGGGCCATCTTCTTGAGGTTTTTGAAGTACTCTTTATGGTACGGTTTTACAATATCCCGATAGGTCTTAGGGCTCATGATGGTGCTTTCGGCAGTTGCCAGGTCATCACCGACAAAAATCACGTCAAGGAACTCTCCACATTCGGCAAGGAAAAGGGAATACCGTTTGAGCTGGTACTCATACATTTTCTCGAGCAGGGTGGTGGCAAAGTCTACGTTGCATATGAGGTCGACAAGGAAATTTTCAAAACCTCGCAGGTACCAGCAAGGCTCAAAAATTCCTGTATCAATCATGTCCCCTACAAGGAGGTATTTTCCCTCCTGTGCAAGCGTTAGAGCCCGTTCCCGCACACCCGTAAGGTCCATGGTCTTTGCCGGATCTGGCCACTCGTAATCCTTGAGTTCTTCAAGGGTTTTCCCAGCAAGAGGGTGTTCCACCATGTCGTAGTACAAGCCACTTTCAGGCATCCGATACTTGATACCAAACTCGTTGTAGTACGTGCGCTCATCGATCATGCGTTTTTCTGGTCGCGGAGTAGGATGGATACCACGAGTGTCGATACCAAGAATTTCAAGAACTTCTTCATCAACAAAGACGATTTGAAAATTCTCCATCATAAGGCGAGTTTCCTTCTCGATACCGAGGTACTTTTTGAGGTTTTCGTAAGCCTTACGCGTGAGCGTAGTGCAGTTTGTCGTTCCAAGATCCAGGGGAATACGATCCGGTATCTCATGGTTGAGTGCCCGTAAAACCCGTTCTCGTGGTGTCATGGTATTCCCTCCCGAAATTGCGCAACCAGAGAGTATTATAGCACACAATCCTCAAAGGGGCGTGTTACAATACAGGTAAAGTTTTGAGAGTTGCGTCCGATATATTCTGGAGGGAAGAGGCGTTCTTATGCTCTTTGTGGAGAACGGGGAGGAAATTGTGAACCCCAAAGAGCGGGTCTACAAGGCTTTTGACGAAGTCATTTTCCTTCAAGACCTTGTGGACCGTGTTTTGCTCCCCCTTCCGGTAGTTTGGGATGCTGTTCTTAGCCTGGAAAAGGAGGGAAAAATTACCTATTTTTCCTGGCAGAGAAAGACCGTGATTATTAAGAGGAGGTGAGGCTCATGCCTCAAGAGTTGCAACTTGTTGCGTTTCAGCTTGCTCAGGAAGTGTATGGAGTTGATATTGCCCAGGTGCAGGAAATCATTCGCATGCAACCAATAACCAAAGTTCCAGGAGCTCCTGATTTTGTCGAGGGGGTTATTAATCTCCGCGGTCGGGTTATCCCGGTGATCGACCTGCGCAAGCGCTTCCACCTTCCCAAGGGTGAGGAAACCAAGTCCACTCGCATTATCGTTGTTGATGTTCCACCTCATACCGTGGGTATGATTGTGGATAGCGTTGATGAAGTTCTACGCCTCAGCGAGGACAAGATCGAACCACCCTCGCCACTTATTGCCTCCATTGACACTGAGTACATTAAAGGCGTGGGGAAGCTCGAGGGGAAACTCCTCATTCTTCTTGACCTTGGGAAAGTCTTGAGTAAAGAAGAAAAATACGCCCTTGAGGACCTTAAGGGAACCCTTGAAAAGGACTAAAGGGCGAGTTTTCGAAGTTTTAGAATCTCTTCGACTCTTCCAATAACAATAAGAGTATCGTGGGGGTTGAGGCGGGTAGCCCTACCAGGGTTAAAAATAAAGTCTCCCTTTTCTTTGCCTTTTATGGCTACGACCAGGAGCCCGAATTTCCCGGGGAAATCCACCTCTTCAAGGGTTTTCCCGCAGATGGAAGCGTTAGGTTGTACTTCAATTTCTTCAATGGTCAAATCCAAAGTTTCGCTTCGGAGGAGAAGGTCAAGAAAAAATGAGGCCTGTGGTCTGAGTGCTGCAGAGGCAAGACGAAGAGCCCCGATTTTTTGTGGACAAATGACGTAGTCAGCTCCTGCCCGGCGGAGAATATCTACCGATTCGGGAGCAATAGCCCGAGCAACGATTCTCAGATGGGGGTTGAGTTGCCGGGCAGTAAGGGTAATGTAGACGTTTTCTGGGTCACTTCCCACCAGGGCTAAAAGCCCTTTTGCCCGTTCAACGCCTGCTTCTTTGAGGATTTCTTCCTCTGTCGCGTCTCCTTCAATAAAAAGGAGGTTTGGGTGGATAAGGAGAACCCGGTTGATTTTCTCCCGGTCCTTTTCGATGACCACATATGGAGCTCGTGCCCGTTCAAAGTAGGCTACAACTTCGCTTCCCACAACCCCACATCCGCATACGATGAAGTGTCCCTTTAGGGTTTCAAGCATTTGCTTCACCTCGCGTTTTTTCAAGTACTCACCGAGTTTCCCCTCAGAAAGAAGGCTCACAAGAGAGGTGACTCCATAGGTCACAAGGAGAACGCCTGACCCTACGATACCGATGGTGAATACCCTTCCGGCTACACTGAGTGGGCGGACTTCCTGGAACCCTACTGTGGTAAGCGTGATGACCGTCATGTACAGAGAGTCAAGAAACGGCCAACCTTCAAGGAGGGTGTATCCGAAGGTTCCCCCAAGAACAAGGCCAAGGATGAGAGCTCCGATGCGTATAACGTGGCGAATCATGGTACGCTAAGGTCTCGTCTAAAGTCCAGAGGGTCGAAGGATGCCTTTTCGTCAAAGAGGCTCTCTGCCCGACGAGGTTTATCAAAACCAAGGAAATTCACCGCTACAAAGAAACTCTCCTCGGGCTCAAGGAATGACACTTCCACATTGATGCAATCCTCAATGTTTTTACGCAGGAAGTACCGTTGTTCTGTAAAAGATTTCTCACTCCATGAGTACACTCCCTCAACGCCAAAAGAGAAATCCTCGTTTCCCAGGCCAATTCCCACTGTCCAATCTCGAAAGTCTTGCACCTTAAGGTCGTACCGCCCACGAAGGTGGAGGAAACTTGCCTCTTCCTTACCCCAGAGGAATTCAAAGGAAAGGAGGGATTCCGGTTGAGGGTCACAGAAGAAGGGTGAGGAATCGCCTTCGACAAAGCGCCAGGAAAGACGCGTCCAAAAGCTCGGAGAGAGGTCTTTTTCCCAGAACGCCTCGATTCCTATGCGGTTAAAGTACTCTCCTTCGAAGAAGGTCATCCATCCGAAGGCTTTCACCTCAAAGTTTTCCTTTGCAAAGGAGAGTAGAAGGCGAGCATCGTAGCGTAGGCCAGAGAGTTCTTCCGTAACGAAGTATCCGTAGCTGAGTTGTCCAGAGAGTTCGGTGTTTTCTGTAAGGTGCTCGGTGAAAGAGGCAACAAGCTGGGGAGAGCGGGAAAGCATGTGGGAGTCAATCCGTTCGTTGTGGATGGAGAGAAAGAGGAGAGAGATTGTGTCGCTTCGGAGCTTTGCTGCCACACCGAAAGCGTCATCCCCTGAAAAACGCGTATCCCAAAAAATTTGTCCCTTGAAATTTGTGCTTTCAAAGACAAAGTCAGTTTTCAGTTCCTGGCCTTTTTGTGTTGTCAGGATGTAGCGAGCAAGGAAAAGGGTATCTGGCGTCAGTGCATACTCATAACGAAAACCTGTGTACCACCCCGTTTGGCGGGAGAAGCCCAAAGCGGGCAGGAGATTTCCGCCACCTTGTCCAAGGGTTCTTGTGTACCAGGGGATTTCGAGGACCTTCCAGTCTCGAACATATAAAGCGAGTCCTTCGATGACCACCTTTCCCTCGGGGAGGACAGTAATCTCTTTTGCCCGAAGGCTTACCAGGGGAGGGTCTTTGCGACATCCAGTACAGAGGATATCGTTGCCTTTCCAGGTCCCCTGGAGGTACGAAAGGCGTCTTCCCCGAAAGAGGAGTTCTCCTCTTCCTCGAAGAACGTAGGAAAGTTTTGCCCTTTCCATCCATCCTTCGAGGCGCGTGAAGGAGAAGTACAGAGCTTCTCCCTCAATCTTTGCTTCCCCAAAGGAGGCAGAAAAAGAAGTATCCACAAAGACCTCAGAGGTCAGAATGGAGAAGCGCAAATGCTCCGTGGTGAGGGTAAAATCCTGCCACCTGACCTCAACTTTCCCCGAGGCCTCGACAACCTCTTGGGTTGCATCGTAAAGGAGCGTTTCTGCCCGAATGCGTACACCCTCAGAGGCAAAGGCAGAAGCGCTAAAAATGAGAACAAGAAAAACTATTCCCCACGCCGCATGCCTTTGAGTTCTTCGAGACGCTCCCTGACCCTCCTTTCCTCGTCTTCAAGGCGCTTCATGCTCTCCTCAAGTTGCTTCTTCCGGTACTCTATGTCCTTGAGGCGTTCTTCAAGGCGAAGAATTTCTTCTTCAAGGACCGGCTTCCATTCAGGTCGGGAGAAATCAGGAGGTATGTAAGGGTCGTCAAAACGGAGCTCAACTTCGTAGGAAATCAGGGATGCCTCAGGGGAAAGCTGGGTGAGGTGGAGGATGATGTAACGAGTTTCTGGAGTAATGAAGGGGTTACCGTCTTTATCGAAGCGAGGGAAGTAGATTTTCCCAGTGAATTCCCGGAGAATCTTTTCTTCAAAGCCCTTATCGTAATCGGCGGGAAAAATTTTTTGCCCTTTATCGTCAACGAGGTAGGTGTTTTTGGCAAATCGCAAAGGATACAGAGGGGCGCCTTTAAGCCTTTTTAAGGTCACCTCAAAAACGAGGTATCGGTTGAGGCGTTCTCGCTGGATGAAATCCCGATGGTATGCTCGTTCCTCCTCTGCGGAAAGGAGGTTTTCTTTTCCGTACTTTGCCACCCAGGCCTGGGTCACCTCTTCATTCCAAAAAAGAGCTGAAACACTGAAACTGTCCCGGACGGTCACTGAGCGGGTCCATCGAGCTACCGTATCTTTGTAGATTTTCTCGTAATCTTTGGTTTCAGCCCAGAGAATCGAGAATCCGAAAAGAATGCAGAGCGCTATGATTCCAAAAACAGCAATTCGTCTCACAGTATCCACTCCTTTCACCACTCTTCAAAGGGAAGGATTTCTATTTCCACCTGAGGGGTTTCCCAGGGAGCAACTTCCTTTTCAGGCTGTGGTGTCTCTTCGATAGGAGTTTCTTCCCAAGCTTCTCCTTCTTCAGGAGTAGCGCCCTCGAAAGGAATCTCTGTGGTTTCCTCTTTCTTAAGAATGCCCTCAAGCCCTTCAAGGGGACCAGCTACTTCTCTGTCCTCGGCAACCTCAAGGTAAAATTCTTTTCCTTTCTCCACTTTTGCCGGCTCGCCCTGAACAAAAACTCCTGCTACTGCCCCCACCGGACCAAAGATGGCAAGTCCTGCAATACTTGCACCCACCGCATATGCCAGGGCTTTGTTCTCCTGGATTGCCCGCTCACCCATAGTGAGAGGGATAAAAGTTCCATCGACTGCCTCCACCTTACCAAAGTCAATCTCAATGCGCCCTGGTCGTCCAAAGGCTCCTCGCCTCCGGATTTTGGTGATTCTTCCTTCCCCTCGAGCATTTTTCGCAATGACCAGTACCCCTTCTATGCGCACATCCTCAAGAACAATGTAGGGAACTGGATCGCCTTCGTCGCTCTTTTCTGAGTTGAGGTCAGTCTCAAGGGCCACCTTGACGAGGGTCCCCTTGGGGACAAGGACGGTGAAACTCGAAGCTTGTCTTGGGTCGACACACGTCCGATAGAGCCGGTCAACCCGCACGCCAATGGGATCATTGCTTACCACACCAAAGATCAAGCGTTCCAACTCCTCAAGTTCTGCAAGGAGGATACCACTTTTGGGGGGTTCGGATCGCAGTGTGAGACGAATAGCCCGCATTTTAAAGGCAAGCGATGGTTCGTCCTTTGTTCCATCGAGGATAAACGTCTTGAGTTTTGCCACTCGTTCCATCAAGGTTCCAGAAAGGGTATCTCCTACAAGGTCTCGCTCAATTTTTTCTACCCGGGCAAGGACGCTCCCACTTTGGGGGGTCCCATAGAGCACCTTTTCCATTTCCTCAACGTCCCGAACAATCGGTGAGACCACTTTTCCTTCCTGTGCCTGTGCTCCCAGAGTCCACAGGATGAACCCAAAAAGAACCATCAGGGTTATGAGTCTCCGCATCACGCGTCACGCTCCTTAAAGGCACGCTCCTTTTCTTGGATATCTGAAAACGCACATACCCGGTTTCTTCCGGTTTGCTTCGCAAAGTACAGCGCTCGATCCGCAAAAATGAAAAGGTCCGTTGCACTTGCAGCGTTTTCCCTTCCACAAACCCCGCAGGATACGGTTACCACTCGGGCAACGGGGCTTTTAGGGTGCGGGAAAGAACACTCTTTGACCTTCTCTCGCAGGCGCTCCGCAACCTTTTCTCCTTCCTCTTCTTTTGCCCCAAAACAAAGAACCACGAATTCCTCGCCCCCGAATCGGGCAACAAAGTCTCCTCCACGGACGGAGGCCCCAAAAACTGCAGCAAGAGAACGCAAAAGCTCATCTCCTTTATGGTGGCCAAAGGCGTCGTTATAGAGCTTAAAGTGATCGATATCAATAACCACCAGGGTATAAGGAGTTTGGTAACGGAGGTAATTTGCCTCCATCTCGTTGAGGCGCTGGTCAAAGGCTCGACGGTTTGGAATGCCAGTAAGGGGGTCGAAGAAGGCTAAGTGTTCAAGTTCTGCAGCGAGCTCTTCGAGCTTGCGGGTCTTCTCCTCAAGTTCTTTTACGTACTGCCGCAATCGCACATGTATCCGGACCCGAGCAAGGAGTTCCTGAGGATGAATGGGTTTTACGAGGTAATCGTTGCCTCCAACCTCAAAGCTCCGTATTCGAGTATTTTGGGCTTCAAAGGCGGTGAGGAAAATTACTGGAAGATGGGTAAATTCAGGATGCATGCGAAGTTTTCTACACAGGGTAAAACCATCGGTGTCAGGGAGAACAACGTCAAGAAGCAGTGCATCAGCGTCTTTCAGTTCCTCACAGGCAAAGAGTGCCTGCCCGTCTGGAAGGGTTACCACTGAAAACCCTTCCTTTTCCAAGATATCTCGCACTAAGTAACGGATAAATTGGGAATCGTCAACAACAATGACCTTTCCCACACTGCTTTTATCCATGCATCGCGCACCTTCCAGGTACACATTCAGTAGGAAACACGAGAGAGGGTACTGTGTCTTCTTCTTCCTCGAGACGGTTTGTGGCTGTTTCCGGAGTCCATTTACCGCAGCGGCTCCCCCAAAGGGCCCTGACTTGATTGTCCTCTTTAAGGACTACAATCTCGCAGGCATTGGGACAATCGGTACAGGTGAAGCTTCGACTTGTGAAGTTGCGCTCCACCACTGAGAAACCCTGGAAAGCAGTTTTTTCAGGAGCGTACTCCATGGCAAGAATTGCCGCTCCCCAGGCTCCCATGACACCGTGTTCTTCCGGGACAATAATGCGCTTTTTTCCTCCAAAGAAATCCCGGAATGCCTGGACCATACCCTGGTTCGCAGCGACACCACCCTGAAAGACAATGGGATCTTCAATTTCCCGACTGGCTGCAAGGTTATTTATGAAATTCCGAACCAGAGCCTCACAGAGGCCTTTGACAATCTCTGCCTTACCAAAACCAAGCTGCTGCTTGTGAATCATGTCCGATTCGGCAAATACAGTACAGCGCCCAGCAATGCGCACTGATTGCCTAGCCTGAAGGGCAAGTTTGCCAAACTCTTCAATAGGAACATTGAGCCGCACTGCCTGGTGCTCAAGGAACGACCCCGTTCCCGCAGCGCAAACGGTGTTCATAGCAAAGTCCTCAACGACACCATTACGGATGATGATGAGTTTTGAATCCTGTCCCCCAATTTCGAAAACCGTCCGTACATCAGGAACCTTGGTAATGGCTGCAACTGCATGGGCGGTAATCTCGTTTTTCACAATGTCCGCCCCTACGATGACTCCAGCAAGATGGCGCGCACTTCCTGTGGTACCCACACCACAAATAACGCCACCTTCTGGCATGTGCCGTTCAATATAGCGCAAGCCTTCTTTTAAGGCGGCAATGGGGTCACCGCTTGTGCGGAGGTAACAGCTAGCAACGATCCGCTTGGTTTTGTCCATAAGAACAAACTTTGTGGTTACCGAACCTACATCAACGCCAAGGAAAAGCTCCATCGTGCTCCAGCCTCCGTTTTCTCTCCCACCTTCTTCGTTCTAAAACGTCTACAAAGGCTTCCACCCTCGTGACAAGCCCTGCTTCTCCAGAGTGCTCATCAATAGCAAGGTGGAGGATGGGAAGATCAAAGTCTCTGCTCACGGCTTGAAGGACGCCTTTGGCCACGATTTCTGGCATGCAGGTGAAAGGATACAGGTGCACTACTCCATCAAAACCCTCCCGGGCGTATCGTATAGCGCTTCCAACGCTGTCAATGCCTTCACCGCCTACGAATCGCTTGAGATAGGGCTTGGCCAGCTTCCAGGCTTCTATTTTTTCCTTGGACCTTGTGATTGGCCGAAGGGTGTGGAGAATGTATTCGACGGTTGAAACCGAATTGTGTACGTACACTCCAAGGTCTCCCAAAAGCCGCTCCACGTTGAAGTTTACCCGGGTTTCCTGGGCAATGTACACTTCACCCACAATGCCTACTCGGAGGAAATCTTTTCTTCCGTTTCGGGGAAGGGAAGCAATCTCTTCTGCGGCTCTTTTTTTTAAGGCTTCAAGCTCTTCAAGACTTGCAACACTCCGCAATGCTTCAAGAGTTTGGTCAATCACCTGGTCAAGGTTTTGGGGGTTTTCCACTTGACAG
Organism: uncultured bacterium; assembly: GCA_937922705.1. Taxonomy (GTDB): domain Bacteria; phylum Atribacterota; class Atribacteria; order Atribacterales; family Caldatribacteriaceae; genus Caldatribacterium; species Caldatribacterium caloriphilum. The sequence continues at coordinate 23,455 of CALAIW010000004.1, forward strand.
CGAAGAGCACGTCTTTGTGCCTCAAGTTCTTCGGTGAAACGAAGAACACCCCAGCTCAAGCGCACTGCCTTAATGATTCGGGGAAGGGAGATGCGCCCTCCTGCCATGGTGCGGAGGGCATCAAGAAAGGGACGGATTCCGTAACGGGGATGGTCAAGCAGCACAAAACGCACTTTGTATCCTAAGTCCTCGATAATAAGGCGCTGCATCTGTCCGTAATAGCCAAAGCGACATGGCCCCACACCACCAACCATAAAGATAGTATCAGCGCCCTTTTCAATTGCCTCGATAAAATTTCCTAGAGTTACCTTAAGGGGAAAACAGGCGTTTTGGGGTGCAAGTTTTACCCCGATTTCTATAGTCTTTTGGGTTATAGGAGGAGGCGGGACGATTTCGATGCCTAGGGTTGGATAGAGGATCCCTAAGGCGATGTCAAGGTGCAAAAGATGTGGGAATGTAGCCCGCATGGTGAGCATTCCTCCATTCCATCATGTCAACGAAAGCCTCAAGGCGAGTAACAAGACCAGCTTCCCCAGTGTGTTCGTCAATTTCTAAGCGGAGATAGGGAAAAGAACGGTTGCTGCGCTTTATGTATCGTTCAACAACTTCACCAACCAGAGAATCTGGCCCACATTCGAAGGACACAAGGTGTACAAATCCTCGCACCTTTGAGTCTTGCTCTTCGAGGAACGTAAAGGCTGTTCCTACAATTTCGTTCGATATGGTCCAGAAGCTTGCTTTGGGGAGTTTCTGAAGGGCTTTTCGAGTTTGTGTTTCTGGGACCATATCAGGAGTGATAACCGAGTATCCAAGGTCATGGATTTTGCGGACGATGTTCATGTTGATGTAACTGTCGCTGAGAAGATAAGTGTGCCCAAGGAGGACAACTTTTTTCTCTCTTGGCGAAAGGGGTGGTCGCCCATCGATAAGGTTTTCGGGAAGGTACCCTTCACGGAGTTTTTCCCGATACGCCTGGTGTGCCTTTTCGGCCTTGTGCAGAGCCTGGGCAATTTTCCGCTCGTTTGAAGTGAAGCGTCGACCAATCTGGAGAAAACCCTCCCACCATCCTCGGATTCCTCGATCCCGCATGTTCACCTCATCGTCAATAACGTTATCTACCTTAAAGATGTTCCGCACGAGGTCTGGGAGTCCAAGGATCTTTGGGCAGTTGTACTCTCTTTTGTGGAAACTCACTATCCGGGGGATGAAAAGCGCGTCGACTTTCCCAAGGAGCGCATACGTGTGCCCCAAAAAGACTTTTACCGGGAAACAAATTTCCTCAACCCCGTAGATCAAGCCATGCTGAATAATGGCTTTGTTCGAAGGTGGGGAAGCAACCACCTCCACCCCAAGTTCCTCAAGAAACGTCTTCCAGAGGATAAAAAATCGGTAAAAGAGCAATCCCCGGGGAATACCGACGCGCATTAGCTTTCCTCCTTTCAGGTACCACTATTATACCGTAGAACCGAGAAAAGACAAAAAGATTTCCCGAAGTCGTTCGAGTTCGGCAAGACTCACACACTCCCGTTCGGAGTGGGCAAGGGCAAGGTCTCCTGCTCCGAAAACCACGCTTGGCACACCCCGCATGACGAGGTAGGTTGCATCTGTCCAAGAGGGCATTCCCGCATAGATTGCCTTTTTCCCCTCAACGCGTTCAATGGCTCTTGCAAGGCCTTTGACCACTGGACTTTCCCAGGGAATAGAAAACGCTGGGTTGGTGTCAAGAAAGACTACTCGCACTGGGTACTCCCGCTCAAGAGCGAGAACCCTTTCTTTCACCTCTTCTACTCCGTGAGGTGGAGGAAAAGGAAGGGCGCATTCAAGCAAACAACGTTCGGGAATAACGTAACTCGATTCGCCTCCTTCAATCTTCCCAAGCATGAGCCGAAGCGGTGGAGAAAAAAGGGGATGAGGAGCAAAAGTAGCGACAATTTCCTCACACTTTCGAGCGATTTCCATGGCTAAGGCAATGGCGTTTTGCGCTGCATGGGGGTATGCTCCGTGCCCACTCAAACTCTCGATTACAAAACGCACTTCCACGTCTCCTGCTAAAGCAGTACAGAGGCTAAAGCTTGTTGGTTCGAGGACAACGGCACCCTCAAAACTTCGGTGGGGTTCAAAGTGCCAGGAGCCTGCACCAGTTGTTTCCTCTTCTGAGAAGAACACAAGTTCTACTGGACTTGTTGTCCGCTGCACCGCATCAAGAAGGGCGGCAATCTGTCCCCGCGTGTCGAGGACTCCGGCACCGAAAATGAAACCGTCTCGCGTTGAAAAACTCGGTTGCCTTCCTGCGTAGTGAACGTCCACATGGGTGGCAAGGAGAAAGGGAGACGACCCTCTCCGGGCATAGAGGTTCCACTTTCCCGGATCGTATTCCTGCCAGTGGATATCCTCAAATCCGCAGTCTTCGAGGAAACTGGCAATCCATTGGAGCACCGGGAGTTCCTCACCGCTTGCTCCCCGAAGACGAAGGAGTTTCTCGAGAATCTCGAGGAGATACAGGAGTGCTCACCTCCTTAATCATGCGAACCCACTTTCCATATTGGCTAGCTTTCTGAAAGCCCCGCCGGAGGTAAAAGGCAATGGCATGCTCGTTTTTCTCTCCTACCCAGAGACCAATTTTTGTTCGTCCAGCCTTTTCAAGGTAGGCAAGCGCATGATTAAAGAGAGTGCTACCGATGCCTTTACCTTGAAAGTCAGGGTCCACCACGAATTCGTGGACTTCCCCAAACAGCTCTCTACCCTCCCACCACTGGGCATGAACCCCGATGAATCCAGCGATTCTCTCTCCTAAGAAGGCAACAAAGAATCCCTTTGGGTCTCCCCGAAAGAGCCATCGAATGTATCCCTCGATACGCTGGGGGAGGTGGTACCCATACTCGGGGAGGTGGGCATACGCCCGCTCGTAGAGGCGCACAAGGTCCGGCATGAAACGATGGAGTTCTTCTTCGGTGAGGTTTGTGATGCGAAGATCAGACATAACCATCTCCACGCCTATGAAAAGCGTGCTTGCAGTTCCTGGACAAAATCCTCGAAAGAATGGAAAAGAAGTGCTTCAAAGGTTTCTCGATGTTCTTTATAGGAGGATGGTACAAGCGGCAAAGGACCAAACTTTTCGCGGAGGGATTTGGGGTCTTTTGTGGCGAGGAGGTTGCAAAAAATGGAAAACCCAGGGTACTTGAGGATAACAAAGTACTCCTCTTTTAGGGATGCTGGATTTTCGGTCCAAAATCCGGGGCGGTACCCCTGAATGGTGCGGGAGAGAAGGAGGTGTTCTTCGGCTTGGGACTCAAAAAGAAGGATTTTAAAGTCCACACCCCGGCGGTGGAGTTCTTCGGCAAGGAAAAAGTGTGCCTCTTTTGAGAGATCCCCAAAAGACACCCCAAATGCAAAGGGAACACGGTATCCCGAGAGGACGACAAAGCATTCTTCAAGAACGTCCAAAAGAGGAGAGTAAGCAAGAAGCATTCGCAGGAATGGTTCCTCAGAAAAGCTGAGGATGCAATCCTTGGAGAATCTAATGGTTCGCTCAGCATACCGCTTCCAGAGTTCTTTTTGCCGGGAAGTAAGAGAAAAAAAGGCATCGGCAAGTTTCTTTGTATCCCACAGGAAGACCTCAGAGGAGATACAGTTTTTAGCTTCAAGGATGACTAGAGTGTATCCAAGTCGCAAAGCCTTCACAAGGAGGTCTTTCTCTCCCCCAAGAAATGCTGCTCCAAAAGGACCGCTTTTTCCTCCCGCAAAGGCTCCCCAAAAGGCAAAGAGAATTCCTCCCTCTAAGGTCTCTGCCCCGTGAGCAAAGGCAAAAGGCATAAAATTCTTCTCCCAAAGGACCTTAAAGAGTTCTGGAAAGAAACTCGGACTCACATCGAGGATACCTGAGGCGTTTTCTTCCCCGGGTGCCTGGGGGGTAAGTTCCGGGATAGCCTCCCTGAGGTGCTCGAGGTTTTCAAGGGTTAGAGGAAAGGCGAAAAGGTGCTTTCCAGAGAACGCTCCAAGAAACTTACCCCCTTCCCACCGTGGTTCACCATCAGTACACAGGCCAATGAACCACTTTCCAGGACTCCACAGAGGGAAGAAGACCTCTTTTTCCCCGAAAAAGTATGGGAAAAGGTACAAACCCTGGTCTTTAAGTATTTTACAGAGGAAGTTCTTCGAGAATGGAAACACCCTTCTCTTCAAGGAGACGCTTTGCTGTTTCAAGGTCCTCAACACGTAACACAACGTATGCCTTATCTCCCCTTGGGGAGACAAAGGCATAGAGGTACTCAATGGAAATCCCAGCTTGGGTCAGGATGGCAACCACATCACAGAGTCCCCCTGGACGGTCTTCTACCCCTACTGCGAGGACTTCGGTGAGCGTTGCAGCGAAGCGTTCTTCTTTGAGCTTGGCCACAATGGCCTCAGGATGCTCAACAATGAACCGTAAAACCCCAAACTCTGCGGTATCTGCTAGGGACAACGCTCGAAGGTTCACACCCCACTCTTTGAGTTTTTGCAGTACCGCATAAAGGCTCCCCGGCCTATTTTCAAGAAAGACAGAGATTTGTTTCATACCATCCCCTCTTTTTTTCGAAGATCAAGAACTCTCTTGGCCTTCCCTTCGGTACGGGCCAAAGATTTGGGTTCCAGAAGTTTCACCTCACAGTGAATGTTGAGTTCTGCTTTGAGGCGCTCCTCAATCGCCTTTTTCAGGCGCTCAAGAACTTTAACCTCATCGGAGAAAAAGTGAGGAGCAACTTCAACCTGGACCTCAAGAAGATCAAGGTAGTTCTCGCGTTTCACCACAATCTGGTAGTGTGGTTCTACACCGTCAACACTCAAAAGAACACTCTCAATCTGCGAGGGATACACGTTGACGCCACGGATGATGAGCATATCATCAGTACGTGAAGCTACCCGTTTCATGCGTACCAGGGTGCGACCACATGCACAGGGCTCGTACATGAGAGCGGAGAGGTCCCCTGTTCGGTACCTGATGACTGGAGTTCCTTCTTTCGTGAGTGTCGTAAAGACGAGTTCTCCAGTTTCCCCTGGAGGGAGCACTTTTCCAGTAGTGGGGTCAATGACTTCTGGAAGGAAGTGGTCCTCGGAGATGTGCAGACCACAGTGCTTTTCACATTCAAAAGCTACCCCTGGTCCGATGACTTCGCTGAGTCCATAGATGTCATAGGCTCGGATGGGGAGTTGGCGTTCGATTTCAGCGCGCATCTCTTCTGACCAAGGTTCAGCCCCAAATATTCCAAGGCGAAGACGGGTTTTCGTCCAGTCGATGTTGTTCTCCTTTGCCACCTCAGCAAGGTACAGTGCGTACGAGGGAGTACAGCAGAGTACCGAAACCCCAAAATCCCGCATGATCTGAATCTGCCGCAGGGTATTACCGGTTGAGGTAGGAACGACGGTAGCCCCAAGTTTTTCTGCCCCGTAATGGACACCCAACCCTCCGGTGAAAAGCCCATAACCAAAGGCAACCTGAATGACATCTTCAGCCGTGACCCCACAGCCACATAGAGTCCGGGCCATAAGCTCTGCCCAGGTGTCGATATCTTTTTTAGTGTACCCTACAACCGTTGCTGTTCCCGTGGTTCCGGAAGAAGAGTGGAGGCGAACGATGTTTCGCATAGGTTCAGCGATGGCCCCGAAGGGGTATGCTTTTCGAAGGTCATCCTTAGTTGTAAAGGGAAGGTATTTGAGGTCCTCAAGAGAGTTGATATCGTAGACGTTGATTCCTGCGTCCTCAAGCTTTTTCCGGTAGTACGGGAGGCTGTGATATGCTCGGACGAGAACCTTTTTCAGGCGGTTCAATTGGATTTTTTCCATTGCTTCGCGAGGCAAGAGTTCAAAATATTCGTCCCAGAACGTAGGCTTCACCCCCTTCCTTTTTTCATGGTGTACAATACAATAAAGACAGCAAAAAGGGAAGAGGGAAGGTAGGAGTGGGACGCATGCAAGAGCTCCGACTCATCTGGCGAAATGGGAAGCTCGTCGACTGGAAGGAAGCAACGACTCACATTCTGACTCACGCCCTCCACTATGGAACTGCGGTTTTCGAAGGTATTCGTTGCTACAAGGCCAAAAAGGGTCCAGCGGTTTTTCGCCTCAAGGAACACATACGGCGCCTCTTTGACTCTGCCCACATCATCAAAATGAGTATTCCTTATACTCCTTCGGAGATTGAAGAAGCGGTTCTTGAGACCATACGGGCTAACGGGGTTGAGGAGTGCTATATTCGTCCGGTTGTCTTTCGGGGATATGGGGAGATGGGAGTAGACCCAAGCCGCTGCGAGGTCGACTGTGCTATTGCTGCCTGGTGCTGGGGTGCCTATATGGGGGACAAAGCCCTCAAAGAGGGTATACGGGCAAAGATTTCCTCCTATGTTCGCATTTATGCCAATTCTGGTTCCCCTCGAGCGAAAACGAGTGCGAATTACCTGAATTCCGCTCTTGCCAAGATGGAAGCGAAAGAGTTGGGATACGATGAAGCTATCCTTCTTGATGCTCACGGCTTTGTGGCTGAGGGGAGCGGCGAAAATATTTTCTATGTTAAGGATGGTATCCTCTACACACCGCACCCCTACTCTATTCTCCTTGGCATCACTCGGGATACGGTAATGCGTCTTGCCGAGGACCTTGGGATACCTGTTCGAGAGACTCTTTGTACCCGTGATGACCTTTACCTTGCAGATGAGGCTTTCTTTACGGGTACAGCTGCGGAGATCACCCCTATTGTGGAGATTGATGGACGGAGGATTGGTGATGGGAAACCCGGTCCTCTCACCCGCAAGCTCCAGGAGGTCTTTTTCCGAGTTGTTCGGGGAGAGGAGCCGAAGTATGAACACTGGCTTGCGTACGTTAGGTAAGGAGGCGAGATTATGTGTTACGTAGGACCCCTCGCGGGAGCGATTGTAACCTCGGTTCTCTGGCGGAAGGCAAGAAATGTGAAAATATTCTGGCTCAACCTTCTTTTCTGGGGTGGGGCACTCTTTGGGGTCATCGATCACCTGCTCAACGGTGAACTCTTCCTTATTTCTGAGAACGTTGGCTGGGATCTCCTCCTTGGAGCGATCATCACCGGAGCGATTCTCTCTGCTTGGAAAGGTGTTGTGGTGTTCTCTCGAAAGCACCCGGTTCTCTCTCGAATGCTCTCGTAAAGAGGCTTCTCCCTGAGGCCTTACTGAAGGTCTCAGGGGGAGTGGATTCTTATGGCTTTATTGCTCTTTCTGTTTCATTTTTTTATCGATTGGGCGAGCTCTTTCCCCGCACCTCTTGGTCCATACTTTGTAGAGCGATACAACCTGGATACCAGAACGGTTTCTGTGGCTATCACGGCGCTCGGTTTTCTTGGATCTTTTGCCCAGCCGGTTTTTGCTCTCTTTCTTGGCAGGGTGAAGAATCACCTTGTGAGTCTCTACCTTTCCTTGTCTCTGGCCGCCCTTTCGGTGGTTTTTCTTTCTCTACCCCTCTCTTTTGTGCTCCTTTTTGGGGTTTTTCTTCTCCTCTTCCTCGCTAATGCCTCTTTCCATCCTGTGGGAGCAGCACTCTCTGGGGTACAAAATGGAGCCCAGGGTGTAGCGTTCTTTACGGCGGGGGGTATTGCTGGCGGAGTTATAGGACCCTTGTGTGTTACCTGGCTTGCTTTGCGCTTTTCTCTGGAGCCACTTTCCTGGATTGCTCTGGGGCTTTGGGGACTTCTCAGTATCGGTTTCTTTCGCTTTCGAGGGGTTACCCTTCGTGTTCCTTCTGCGTCCTTTTCCTTGCGTCTTTTTCCCGTTCTTTTCCCTATCTGGCTCCTAGTGGGAGTGCGAACGTTTTTCACCTCTCTTTTTCACACCTTTTTACCCCTCTATGTCGCTTCCTTTGCTCCTATGTTTTGGGGTGGAGTGTTCCTTTCCCTGGGGGTTCTGGTTGGGTTTTTTGCCAACTTCCTTGGTGTTGCTCTTTTGAGGAGAGTTCCTATCTGGGTTATGAATTTTCTATCCTTCATTGGTCTTGGAATAGGATTGCTTTTCCTCCCCATGACCCAGAGTATCCCTCTTCTTTTTCTTCTCTCCCTTTCTGCCGATTTCTCTGCGTTCCTCACCATGAGTGCCAATGTTCACGAGGCGCAGGAAATCCTTCCTGAACACCGGGTCTTTGCCTCTTCTGTAGCTATGGGTCTAGCCTGGTCTTTTGGAAACCTTCTCAGTTTTGCCTTTGCAAGTGCTTTTGGCGATAGAGTAACTTTTGTTCTTGAAGTGTCGGGAATCCTTGGGATTCTTGTAGCCTTGACCCTCCTTGGTGTTCGTCCCCGTATTTTGAGGAGGTGAAAGCTATGCGGTATGTGCTTGTGGTCTTCTTTTGCCTTTTCTGGGTTTCTTGCCTTTGTGCCGCAGAATTTAGGGGTATCCAGGGGGTGTGGATTGACGTTCGGAGTATTCCCCAAACCCCAGAGGGCATACGAGACCTCGTGGAACACTTGCACAAAGCTCACTGTAATGCCCTTTTTGTGGAATCCTTTTACCGTGGGGAGACTATTTACCCATCTTCCTTTTGTGCCACGCAGGGTCTCTCCCCTCAAATGGAACCTTTCCGTTCCGCTTCTTTTGACCCTCTGGCCGTTTTTATAAAAGAGGCAAAAAAGCGGGGTATGCAGGTTCATGCCTGGTACCACATGTTCTATGTGGGGCTTGATACGCCTGGACCGATACTTTCTCGCTTTCCCCAGTGGGTTGCCCGAAACCGCGATGGAACTGCCGGGTACGTCCAGGGTGGGAAACGTTTCTTTTTCGTTTGCCCAATGCATGAGGGAGTGCTTGAGTTTTACCAGGGGCTTCTTGAGGAAGTTGCCACAAAGTATGACCTTGACGGCATTCACCTTGACTACTTTCGTTTCCCCGACCCCACCCTTGCCGATGCTTGCTATTGCGAGAACTGCCGAGAAACCTTTAGGAGAGCTTATGGTTTTGACCCCCTTTTCCTCGACCCTGTAAAGGATTTTGAAAAGCACCAAAAGTGGATTGCCTTTCGAGCAGATGCTCTTTCGCGCTTTGCCGCATCTTTAGCACATTCTGTACGCAGGGTCCGCCCAGAGGTACTCCTCTCCTGCGCAGTCAAACCCTTTGGTTTCCCTCTTTTGGGGTATCCAGGTTTTCTCCAGGACTGGCCAAGATGGGGGAAAGAGAGAATTTTCGATTTCCTTGTTCCTATGACGTACAGTTCGCGACCAGCAGAGTTTGAAGGGCTTCTCCTCTGGGTTCGAACATTCCTGCGGGAAACCCCATTTTGCGCTGGTGTCTGGTGCGCTGGGATGGAGAAAGAAAAAGTTCTCGATGAAGTTCATCGAGCTTGGAAGCACACCCCTTTAGGTGTGGTGCTCTTTGCTTTACCGTACCTTTCTGAAGACCTTTTGGCAAGCGTCTTTGCAGGATCTGTTGCACCCCCTTCTTTGGAGGATTTCCCCAATCTTTTGGCTTTGCCCCTTGCTCCTCAAGATTTTCTGAACCGGAGACGTACTATCGTGGCAAGATACGCTGCCTCTCCCGTAACTATCGATGGGGTTCTTGAGGATGTGTGGCAGTATGCCGACTGGCAAGGGGATTTCGTGTCTATCCTTGGGGAAAGAGCGCAGGAGGAAACGAGGGTTGCTTGTCTTTACGATGCGCATAATCTCTACGTTGCCTACCTTATCAGGGGCTCTTTTGCCCCAGGTCGCATCACCGCCTATGATGGTCCAGTGTTTTACGATGACTCTGTAGAGCTTTTCCTCGACCCTTGGTTGAGTCGGAGTTTCTTCCTTCAGTTTGCCACAAATGCCCTGGGCACAAAATACGATGCGTCGTCGTTTCTTGGAGCTCGTTTTGAGGGGGCATGGGAGGTAGGCGTAAAGAGCGAAGGTGATGAAACCGTTATAGAGATGATGATACCCTTTGTTACGCTTTCCAAAGAGGTGCCGAAAGAAAACGAGATGTGGGGTGTGAACTTTTGCCGAAACAACGTAACTTTGGGAGCATTTTCAAGCTGGAGCCCAATGCCTGGGGTGTACGGAGCGTCATTTTTCTTTGGGACCTTGGTTTTTGAGCCCTAAAAACACCTATAGGGGAGCCGCCTCTCTGCGGGAAGGCAGCCCCCCTATAGGTGCAAGGAGGGGATTTTCGCTCGTTAGAAATCTTTCCGAAACTCCAAAGGGTATTATATTGGCTTTCTTGAATCTGTCAAGGGGTCAAGGAAAATTTTTTAAAAAATTTTTGAAACTTCGTTAAGGGTATCGTGGCCGAGGCTAAGCGCTTGCTCTTTGACCACCTGCAGAAATACTTGAACGAGCTCTGGGTCAAACTGTGTCCCTGCACCTTTGGTAATCTCCTCTAAAGCCTTAGAGAAAGACATGGCTTTTTGGTACGGACGGTTGCTTGTCATTGCTACAAAAGCGTCGATGATTGCAATGATGCGGGCAAAAAGGGGAATGTCCTTGCCTTTGAGTCCTTGAGGGTATCCTGTGCCATCAAAATGCTCATGGTGGGCCAAAACACCCTCAGCAATGGGGAGGAGTTCTGGGAAAAGGCGAGCGATGCGGTATCCAACTTCGGGGTGTTTGCGGATTTCTGCCCACTCTTTCTCGGTGAGGGATTCGGTTTTCACCAGGATAGCTTGGGGGATGGCTACCTTTCCTAGGTCGTGGAACTGGGCAAGAAGGACAAGGTTATCGGTTTCTGCCTTTGAGAGGCCAAGAGCCTCGCCCATTTTCTGGGCAAGGATGCGCATGCGTTCGTGGTGCGTTTCCATTTCCCCTGGGGTTTCTCGGAGGTACTGCTCAAGGAAAAGGAGGAAAGCAGTGCGGGAACTTTTGGTTTTGGCAGTCTTACTCTGGTACATGCGATTTTCTGCTTCGCTAAGGATGGTGTCGATGTCTTCATGTTCCTTCTCTTTTGTAGCACATCCCAAGGCCATGCTTACAGGAAAAGGAGTTTCTCTCTTCTTGGACTCCTCATCACAGAGTTTTTGAATGCGCTGGAGGATATCTTGTGCAGCAGCAAAGGGAGTTTTGGGAAGGAGAATGACAAATTCATCTCCACCGAAACGGCAGACAATGTCCTCTTTTCGACATGCACGGGTAAGGATTGCAGAAACCTTTTTGAGAAGCGCATCGCCTTGGGAATGCCCAAAAACGTCGTTTACGAGTTTGAGGCCATTCACATCAACCATAACAACGCTTAGGGGGAGTTGGCGGGGAACGTCGAGTCGCTTCAGGGCATCCTCAAAGAAAAGGCGGTTATAGAGGCCAGTGAGGGGGTCGTGGAACGTAAGGTAGAGAATGCGTTCCTCGGCTTGTTTTTTCGCAGTAACATTGGAGGAGATGGTAACTACCCGAAAAACCTGACCTTCTTCGTCAAGAATAGGATACGCTCTCTGGTGCCAGATAGTGCCATCATGGGAGGTAACTTCGGCCTCTTCCGTTTTCCCAGTAACAAAGGCTCTCACCGTCGCACATCCAGGACAGGGAGTATTTCGTTTTTCGAAAACCTCAAAGCAGTACTTTCCAATAACCTCCTTGGGTTCAAGGTGAAGGCTCCGAAGTACTGCCTGGTTCACCCAAACGATTCTTGGTCCTTTCTCGTAGTAAACCACCCGGTCCTCAAGAGCATTAAGGATGAGCACCTTTTCCTTTTCTGATGCTCTCAGAGCTTCCTCTATTCTCTTTTGCTCAGTGATATCCCGGCTTATTCCTACTAGGCCAACAATATCTCCTTTCTCGTCGCGAAGGGGAACCTTGTTTGTGACCATCCAGATTTTTCGTGGCACTCCGGCAGAAGAGTCAAGAACCTCCCGCTCATCATGGAGCATTGGCGTTCCATTGTGCAAAAGCTCTTCTTCCTTTTCCCAGAGGTAACGTGCAACCTCCTCCGGATAAAGGTCAAAGTCGGTTTTTCCAAGCACTTCATCAGGGGAGGTGAACCCATGGTGGTGAGCGAAAGCCGCGTTGGCAAAGGTAAAGCGGTGGTTGCGGTCCTTCACATAAACGTGCTCGGGTAGAGCGTTAACACCTGCAAGAAAGAGACGCTTTTCCTTGAGGTATCGCTGGAGTTCTTCGAAACGTTTTTCCCAAAAGACAAGAACCTTCCAGGATCCCTCCTTTTCGAAAGAGAGCATGGTGAGTTCTAAGGTTTTTTCGCCTACCTTCCATGAGGTATCCTGGGGGATTTGGGAAAGAATGCTCTTGAGCCCAACAGTATCACCAGGAGCGAGGGAGAGGAGGTGAAAAGCTCCCTCACTGGCGGCAATGACCGCCCCTTTTGCGTCCATAACAACAACGCCTATTTCCTCCACTTTGGAAGTCTCCCCTATCTTTTTCTGCTCCTAGAGGCTGTACGATTCCGCAAAAAGAAGACTCCCCCAATGAATTGTCTTAAAGTAAGTATAACAGGCTGTTTTCCCTGGGTAAAGAAGTGGCTGAGTCCTAAAGGAGAACTTTGGAGGAGAAGGAGTTGTTGCATGACGCTCGTCCTTGACTTCCCCTTTTTGGGATGCTACCATCGTAGTATCCCAAAAGAGAGGGGGTAAGTGGATGCGCTGGTTCTTTCTGATTGTCTTCCTCACTCTTTTTAGCGCGGTAATGCTTTCTGCGCTAGTGGAAGCAAAGGTCGTTTGGAAGTTCGGACATCTTGTGAATGAGGAGCATATGTGGCACCGCACAGCAGTGAAGTTTGCCGAACTTGTGAGAGAAAAAACCAATGGGGCAATTGAAATTGCCATTTATCCAAATGAACAACTTGGGAAGGAAATCGAGGTTCTTACCATGATCCAGGCTGGAACAGCAGACCTTACCATCTCTGGAGAGTCTATGCAAAACTGGGCTCCAAAGGCTGCCCTTATTGCCGCTCCATATGCCTTTAAGAGCATTGACCACATGATACGGGCCATAAATAGCGACATTGGTCACGAGATTCGCCAAGAAATCATCGAAAAAGTTGGAGTTATTCCTCTGTACTACCACATCCGGGCTCCTCGAAACCTTACATCGAATAAACCCGTGTCCAAGCCGGAGGATGCTCGGGGTCTCCGTCTGCGTCTTCCCAATGTCCCCCTCTTTGTGGAGGCGTGGAAAGCGGTGGGGGCAAGTCCCCAGGTCATGGCCTTCAGTGAGGTTTTCACCGCACTCCAGCAAGGGGTTATCGATGCTCAAGAGAATCCCTATGACCTTATCTATAACGCAAGCTTTTATGAGGTTCAGAAATATGTCAATGAGACAGAGCACGTTATCGGGTGGGTGTGGGTAGTTCTTGGAAAGAAGCAGTTTGAATCTCTTCCCAAGGAGCTTCAGGATGCTGTTCTTGCTGCTGCCCAGGAAGCGCAGAAATACGCCGATCTCCTTTTCTGGCAGGAGATGCCCACCTTCAAGCAAAAGCTTATTGAGAAGGGTATGATGATCAACTCCGATGTGGACAAGGAAGCTTTCCGGAAGATCATGTCCGAGGCGGTGGAGAGGGTTTTGACTCCAGAACAGGCAGATCTTTACCGGAGAATTCAAGAGCTCGAGTAAGCTTGAGGTGGTGAGGATGTGGGAAAAAGCCTCGGCGAATGTGCCGAGGCTTTTCTTTTTGAGGTGAGGAAGGATGAAGGGAAAAGGAGATATGCTTGAGCGAGTTCTTGAGACAGGGATGTTCGTATCTTTCCTTATCCTTGTTGGGGTAGTTATGCTCAGTGTTACCACGCGTTTTTTTCTCCCTTTTGTGGTCTTTTCCTGGACAGAGGAGACTTCACGTTTTCTTTTCCTGTGGATGGTAGCTTTAGGAGCACCTTGCGCTCTGAAACGTGGAGAATTTGTGAGCGTGGATTTCCTTATGGGTCGCTTCCCACAAAGGTTTCGAAAATGGTTTCAGTCTGTGTTCTACGGTATTACCGGGGGATTCTTTACTGTTGTGTTCTTTTTTAGCCTCCAGTTTGCACGGCTTGGTTTTCTGCAGATGTCGCCCACTATGCGCATTCCTATGGTCTTTGCCTATCTCAGTATGGTCGTCACTTCCTTCCTCATTGCTTTGTACGCCTTTGTGCTCCTTTTCCAAAGGGGTGATGCACGATGATGGCCCTTGTGCTTTTCCTTATGTTCGTCGGGCTTCTCCTTTTGGGTTTCCCAGTTGCCTTCTCCCTTGGGGTTGCATCCCTCTTCTACCTTGTGGTCAAAGGAATTCCTCTCAGTATTATTCCTCAGAAGATGTACTCAGGAATTGACTCTTTTGTCCTTCTTTGCATTCCCGCTTTTATCGTTGCGGGAAACCTTATGAACACTGCTGGTATTACCCGACGTATTATTAACTTTTCGAATGCCCTTGTGGGGTTCATTAGGGGGGGACTGGCTCTTGCCAATGTTGCTGCGTCTATGATTTTTGCCGGGATATCTGGGACGGCTCTTGCGGATACGGCAAGCATAGGTGCTATCCTCATACCGGCAATGAAGGACGAAGGGTACGATGCCGACTTTTCAGCGGCAGTTACGGCGTCTTCTTCAACCGTTGGGCCAATTATTCCCCCGAGTGTTCCTATGATTATCGTTGGAACACTCACAGGACTCTCAGTTACCCGTCTTTTCCTTGCAGGAGCCATTCCTGGAGTTATTCTCGGCTTTGCTCTCATGGCCATTACTTACTACCTTTCAGTGAAGAGGAAGTACCCCAAAGAGGAAAAACTACCTCTGCGGCTTATTATCCGCGCTTTTCTTGACGCCTCCTTTGCACTGGGTATGGTTGTGCTCATCCTCTTTGGTATTCTTGGTGGTGTTTTCACTCCTACCGAGGCTTCAGTGGTTGCCGTAGTCTATGCGCTCCTTGTGGGTCTTTTTGTATACCGGGAATTGAAGCTCCGAGATGTTCCTCGCATTATTATTGAATCGGCTCGGATGACGACCTCGGTCATGATTCTCGTGGGCCTGGCACGTCTTTTTGCCTGGATCATCACCACCGAAAGGATTCCTCAAATTGTTGCCCAGGGAATACTCAATATTTCCACAAATCCTTATGTAGTCATTCTCCTCATCAATGCTATACTCCTTTTTGTTGGATGTTTTATGGAGACCGTAGCGGCTCTGGTCATTTTTGTTCCGGTTTTGCTTCCTGTAGCCACAAGAATTGGTATGGATCCAATTCATTTTGCTGTTATGGTGGTTTTAAACCTCATTATTGGTCTCACGACACCCCCTGTGGGAGTGTGCCTTTTTGTAGCTGCAAATATTGCGAGAATCTCTCTTGGTGAGCTGGTTAAGGCCATGGTACCGTTTTTGCTTGTTCTTCTTGCGGTGCTCTTTCTTGTGAGTTATGTACCATCATTGAGCCTTACCTTGCCAAATCTTTTACGATAGGGGGGTACGATGGTGCGAGCGGTGCTTGTGCCAGAGCCGGGAAAGCTTGTTCTTGCTGAGAAAGCTGTGCCAATCATTAGAGAGAGTACCGAAGTTCTCGTGCGGGTTAAAGCCGGGGGAATCTGTGGAACAGACCTCCACATATTCCATGGGACTTCTCCTGTAGCCACATATCCACGGGTCATTGGGCATGAGTTCGTTGGAGAGGTGGTAGCGCGAGGAAGGGGGGTTACGCGAGTACGAGAGGGAGATCACGTGGTGGTAGAACCAATCTTTTTTTGTGGGAAGTGTTACCCCTGTTCTATTGGAAGACCTAATGTGTGTGAAAACCTTGAGGTTATGGGGGTACATCGGGATGGGGGGTTTCAGGAGTACGTCGTAGTACCGGAACGTAATGTCTACCCTTTTTCCAAGGACATTTCCTGGGAAGAAGCCGTTCTTATGGAGCCTTTTACCATTGCTTTGCAGGTTGCTGATAGGGGAAACATCGCCTCTTCAGACACAGTCTTTATTATAGGGGCGGGTCCCATAGGCCTTTGTATTCTTGCGTACCTTAAATACCTGGGAGCACAGTGTGGGATATCGGATATTATTCCAAAGCGTTTGGAGAGAGCTAAAAATCTTGGAGCAGATTTTGTGGTGCATTCCGGAGAAGAAAATCTTGAAAGAGAGGTTTTGCGCCACTTTCCAGGTGGAGCTCATGTGGTGATTGATGCTTCTGGTCTTCCCGAAACCTTTGCACAGGCGGTGCAACTTGCCTCCCGGGCAGGAAGAGTTGTGGTTCTTGGGTTTCACACCGCACCCTCTCCTATTCCTCAGGCCTCCATCACCCTTCGAGAGCTTACCATTGTGGGCTCAAGGCTTCAGGCGCACAAATTCCCCCAGGTTGTAGCGCTCTTTGAGGAACGAAAGCTACAGCCAGGAAAACTTGTGAGCCACGTGTTTTCTTTTGAGAGAGTTCATGAGGCCTTTGCGCTTCTTGAACACTATCCGGAGGAAACCTGTAAAGTTCTTCTCTCCTTTTAGAGGGAGGTGGGTAGAGTGTTCAATTTTACTGGGAAGGTTGCGGTTGTTACCGGTGGAGGCGGAGTCCTCTGCAGCATTTTCTCAAGAGCCTTGGCTTCTTATGGTGCGAAGGTTGCCGTTCTTGACCTGAATTTCGAAGCGGCACAAAGGGTTGCCGAGGATATAAGGACAAACGGTGGCGAAGCTTTAGCGGTGCAGTGCGATGTGCTCAGTCGGGAGAGTGTCTTAAAGGCAGCTGAAAGAGTACAAGAGGTTTTTGGAGAGTGGGATATTCTTATCAATGGAGCTGGGGGGAATCATCCTCGTGGGACCCTGTCTCGAGAGTTTTTTGAACCTGGGGATCTTGAACAAAAGGAGACTTTCTTCGATCTCGATCTTGAGGGGTTCCGTTTCGTTTTCGATCTCAACCTTCTTGGTACCATTATCCCGACACAGGTTTTTGGGAGAGAGATGGCAAGAAGGGGTAAGGGTGTCATTATTACCATTGCTTCTATGGCTGCGTTTCGAGCCCTAACTCGGGTTCCTGCTTATGCAGCGGCAAAGGCAGCAGTAGCCAATTTCACCCAGTGGCTTGCTGTGTATCTAGGGAAATCGGGTGTGCGAGTTAATGCTATAGCACCGGGGTTTTTCCTGACACAGCAGAATTACCGTCTCCTTGTGGCTGAGGATGGGAGTTTTACCCCCCGAGCGCAAAAGATCCTTGCCCATACTCCCATGGGAAGGCTTGGAGAGCCCCAAGAGCTTATCGGAACACTTCTTTGGCTTTGTGACGATGAAGCTTCTGGTTTTGTTACCGGAGCAATTATTCCTGTGGATGGGGGATTTTTAGCGTATGCTGGAGTATAGGGTTGACATGAATATATTAGTATGGTAGTATGCAAAAGGAGGGGAAAATACGGTGGAACTTCTTTCGGTACCCAAAAGGGGCACTTCAGCTCGAGAGTATGTCTATGAGACGCTCAAACGGAGCATTATCTTTCTCTCCTTAAAGCCAGGGCAGAGCATAACTGAACAGGAGATTGCTGAAAAACTCTCGGTGAGCCGTACGCCTGTTCGAGAGGCGTTTATTCGCCTTGTTCAGGAGGGGTTACTTGAAACGTATCCTCAAAAGGGGACTGTGGTTTCCCTCATTGACCTGGAGCGGGTGGATGAAGCTCGTTTCATGCGCCGGACCTTGGAGAAAGCCATTCTTCGTCTTGCCTGTGAATCTTTTCCTTCGGATCTTGCCTTTGAGTTGCGCTCAAACCTTGCGCTCCAGGAAGTATGCCTTGAAGAACAAAATTTTATCCGTCTCTTCGAGCTCGATGAGGAATTTCATCGCCTCATTTACCGAGGATGCAAAAAGGAGCGTATTTGGGACCTTATTGCTCAAATCAATGCAGACTTTCGGCGTATTAGGGTTTTAAAGCTTTCCCTGGGGATTGGGGTTGGAGAAGTGGTGCAACAACACCGGGAGATTGCGGGAGCGATTTTTGACCACAACGCAACACGGATTGAAGAGCTCGTTGAGGTACATCTTCCGCAAAATGACCCAGGTTTTGAGCGGCTACGAAGGGAGTATCCTGAGTACTTCGCATGAAGAGGCAAAAAAGAAGGTCACTGCCCTCATTCTTGTTCCACAGCTTTCTCTTGCTCTTGCAGGACTTATGAAGTAAGGAGGAGAAACATGGACGAGGTACGCTGGCGTTGGTTTCAGGAAAAGGTTTTTGGTGCAACAGAGCGTCATCCTCTTGTGGCCCTCATTGTTGATAGTCCTTGGATTCCAGGATGGCGAGGTATTTCCCATTTTGACTACTATCTTTCTTTTGATGCTTGGCTTGAGGCAAACCTCAGAGTGTACGAGACGTATCCCCATATTATCTTCCTCCCTGGCTTCTGGGTAGAGTACGGCATGGCCACGGAGCCCTCAGGTTTCGGCTGTAAAATCAACTGGTATAGTGGAAGCACTCCAACCATAAATCCAGTGCTTCGGAGCATTGAGGAAGGAGAGACGCTTTCTGTTCCTGACCCTGAGCGAGATGGACTTATGCCCTTTGTACTGTGGTGGTACAGGAAAGCTCAGGATGTTCTTAAAGACCGGAATAGGTGCATCCGCATGGTGGCGGCTCGCGGACCGCTTGTTACCGCGGCACACCTACGTGGGCTCACTGAATTCCTTCTCGACCTCAAAACAGAGCCAGAGAAAGCGAAAAGACTTCTTGAGGTGACAACAGAAACAGTCATTGCCTGGCTCAAGGCACAGATTCAAGTTGTATCCACCTGTGAAGGTATCATGGTTCTTGACGATGTGGTGGGCTTTCTCTCTCGAAAGGATTACGAAGAGTTTGCTCATCCGTATCTTAAAGCGATTTTTGAGGCGTTTCCTGATATGATTCGGGTCTATCACAACGATGCCAACGTTCTCCCCTTTGCCGATTTACTCCCGGAGACAGGGCTTCAGGTGCTCAACTTCAGTCATACGGTAAGCATAAGGGACCTTGCAGAGAAGACCGGAGGAAAAATCTGTCTCATGGGGAACATTCCGCCCCTTGAGGTCCTGGCGCAGGGAACCCCAGAGGAAGTGCGGCAAAACGCTCTGTCCTGCCTTGAGGAAGCAAAAAACTTCAGTGGTCTTACATTGCTTCTTTCAGCAGGTGGTGGAGTATCTCCAGGAACTCCAGGCGAAAATATTGCCGTCCTTGAGGAAATCGCCGCCTCTTCATAGTTCTATTTCAACGAGAGACTCTACAACCCGATGAGGTCGATACGGGAAACGGGGAATGTCCTCTTTTTTGGTAACCCCCGTGAGAACCAGGATGGTTTCTAAACCTGACTCAAGGCCAACGCGGATATCGGTATCCATTCGGTCACCAATCATCACCGCGTTTTCAGAGTGCTCTTCGAGGTGGCGAAGGGCAAGGCGAAGGATAAGGGGATTTGGTTTTCCTACGAAATAGGGAGCGCATCCCGTGGCTTTTTCAATAAGTGCGGCTACAGCTCCACAGGCTGGGACGATGCCATGAACCCCTGGTCCAGTAGGGTCGGGGTTGGTGGCAATGAACGATGCACCGGCCATGATGAGTTGGCACGCCCGGATAATACCATCGTAGGGATAGGACTCCATCTCGCCGAGAATAACAAAGTCTGGATGGTAGTCGGTAAAGGAGTATCCCACTTCCATAAGGGCTTGGTATAGTCCTGTGCCCCCAAGGACAAAGGCAGACCCTTTGGGTTTTTGGGAGCTCACAAAATGAGCCGTGGCCATGGCACTGCTGAAAAAGTACCTTGCCTCGATATCAAGACCCGCTTTGCGCATTCGGTGCTGCAGGTCAAGAGGGGTAAAACGAGAGTTGTTGGTAAGAATGAGGAACTTATGCCCTCCCGCCTTAAGCCGCTCAATAAACTCCTTTGCTCCAGGGATAGCTTGGTCACCAAAAAGGAGCACTCCATCCATATCGATGAGGAAGGTTTTGTGCTTCATACCTCCATTATATCTTAGAAAACGCTTTTAAGGTACGGGAAAACTGTCCTCTCCAAAGCCTTTCTTTATTGGTGTTTTAAGGAAAGGGTTTCTGTCGTCTCTGCCACCTTCCCCTCAACTGACACCGTGGTTACACGGAGTTCTATGTTTTTCCCGCTTCTTCGTATGGCTTCTTCTACAAGGCGTACAATGCCAAAGCAGCATGGGACTTCCATGCGAAAGACTTCAATGCTTTGAAGGTTGTTGTGGCGAAAGATTGTAGCGAGTTTCTCAATGTATCCGGCGATGTTGCTGTCAAGCTTTGGACAGGCAATGAGTACCCTTCGCCCCCTAAGGAGCTCGTGAAACGAAGGCGCGGCAAAGGCGGTGCAGTCGGCAGCGATAACGAGTTCTTCTTCTGGAAAGCTGTGGAGTGGCGAGACAAGGGCAATCTGCAAAGGCCAGTGGGGAGCTGTACGGTGTGTTGCCTCATGGGGACAACCAGCAACAGCCTTTTCCACAAGGCGTATGGCTCCCTGTGGGCAAGAGGGTACACAGCTTCCAAGACCGTCACAGAAATCGGGTCGAACGACCTTTGCCTTGCCGTTGACCAGGGCTATAACGCCCTCGTGGCATGCTGCAACGCATTGTCCACATCCATTGCATCGTGTTTCATCAATTTCAATGGTCTTTATCACCGGCATGGTTTCTCCTCCTTTCATCTTTTCAGTACTTTAATACTTAAATTGAGCGGTGTCAAGTCTCCAGAAGGATTGCAACTCGATTTTTTTCAACGTAAGGTACGCGCTCTCACCACGCCCTGGTACCAGAAGAAACTCTTTTTGGGAATGCGCTTTTGCGTTGCATAGTCCACATACACAAGGCCAAAGCGCTTTGAGAGCCCAAAGGCCCACTCAAAGTTATCCATGAGGCTCCAGACAAAATACCCTCGGACAGGATATTGAGCCTCGAGTGCCTGGTAGAGCCACAGAATATGATCTCGAAGGTAACGTATCCGGCGCTCATCGTTTACGAAACCATCTTCTGGGGTATCAGGCCAGGCAAAACCATTTTCCGTTACGTATATGGCTTTGGGGTGGTACTCCAAAGCCACCCGCTCAATGATTTCGTACATCCCTCGTGGGTACACTTCCCAGCCCATGTCGCTTTTTTCCGCGTACTCGTTGTCTCCAGGAGCAACATCAAGAATTGGCTCTGTTCCACTTGTGACCACATGTCGGGAGTAATAGTTGATGCCCAGAAAATCAAGGGGCTGGGAGACAAGCTCTGCTTCTTCTAAAGAGAAAGGTGGTACCGTGAACCCTTTCTTTTGGTACCAGAAGAGCATATCCTCTGGAAATTGGCCACGGAAA
>CALAIW010000005.1 GCA_937922705.1 uncultured bacterium
ATATCACGAGGATAGGTGACAGGTAACTCTCTCCCAAAATCTTCAAGTCATGCTTTTCCTATTCAAGGCCTACTCATCATCCGAGGCATCATCGACATCATCCAATACATTGGAAAATCCATTTCCTTCATCATCCCCATACATTCAGGTATCATCTCCTGCATCATAGCTTTGTCCTGCATTACTATTTTACAAAATTTTGGCATGAGCCTCTTTATGGCCTCCTTCTGCTCATCGATGGGCAAACTCTCAAAACCCTTGATGAGATCGTCCACTCCTTGCACTTCACCCATCAGTACCACCTTCTTCCCAATCAGAGCTTTTTTAAGCCCATACCAAGAAGATACCTTTCGATCCGCCCCACGTCTATCTTGCCACCTGAGGATATCATTACATCGTTCACCATAACAATAGGGATTTGAGCTTCCCCTGCGCGTATTAAATCAACCACTTCTGGAAACTGCTTCCACCTCGAAGGAAGGAATTCTATATACTCCACATCAACAGACTCACCGAATTTTGAGGTGAGGATTTCTCGAGTAATACGTGCTGCGTCTTCCCAACTCTTTCCAGGTTTACAACCCTTAATAGGTATACCAAATATCCTCACAAGAACTTTATTACCCATGTCTATTCGTGGCCAGAAGATGCCTAGGTCGCCTCTCCTTGACTCATCGTCTGTCTCACGAATTCATCCATTCCTTGGTCTCCTGCTGCACGAATAGCTTTGGCAAGTTCGATAGCCTCCTTAATATCTGCCTCGTCTACGCCAATTCTTTTTGCCACACCGTAATGATAGGCAAAACACTTTTGGCAATGACCAGCAACCGCTGCTGCGATTCCCACTAACTCCTTGGTCTTTGCATCCACAACGCCCATCCCCCTTTTCCCAATCCTGAGACGACATTTCTACATTCCTTCCCTCATCCACAACACCCTGGACCTGCGGTTGGCCCACAGCACGACGTAGAGCCTGGGTTGAACCCACCACCTTTAGAACCACCTATAACCATAACGCTGCTAAAAATTCGTGCGACCTTTGCACTTCCACACCTGGGACAGGTGACCTTCAACCCCTTTTCCTTTTCAGAAATTGTGGCATAAACCTCTATTCTCTCGCCGCACTCGGTACAAATGTATTCATATGTGGGCATAGAACCACCTCCCCTTAGACTCCAACCTTTTCTCTTATCGCTAAAACCGCTTCCTCAGGTGTTGGGGTACCTATAGAAACAACCTCATCTTCTTCGCCAATGGTGATGATCGGCAACGCCATAGGCCCAAAAGACTGAATAAGACGCAAAACCCCAAGATGATTTTTCATGCTCTTGTCCTCAATGATGTTCACAACTTCAACCTGTAACCCCAATTCCCTTTCAATAGCACTCTTAAGACCCTCAATCTCTTCTTCCGATTGCCCGATTGGCCCACAGCAGGAAGACTGAGGACCACAAGGGAACTGCTGTGGCATCATAAAGATTCTTACAACTCCGCTGTTCTGAGACATATATTACACCCCTTTCAAGTATGCGGTAAATTCATGGTTACTCCATGCCCCTCGCTTAAAACAGGTTAAAAATAGAGCCAGCTACAACACAACCAACAAAACTGAGCCCCACGTAGAGCATAAGGACCCTCGGTTTAAAGACGCCAGAAAGCATAACAATTGACGGCAGCGACAGTCCTGGCCCACCCAAAAGATAGGCCAGAGTCGCCCCGCCTCCCATGCCCTTTTGGATTAACGCCAAAGCGGTCGGCACCTCAACGTAAGTACAGACATAGGCAAGAATGGCGATGACTGAAGCAACGAGAACGGAACTCAGAGCTTTCCCTCCAACCAAACTAACAACCACATTTGTGGGAACGAGAACCTTAATCGCCCCGGCAATAAGTACCGCTAAGACGAGATAGTAGTTGAGTTGCAAAAAGAAATCCCATGCTGTTTCCAAGAGCCTTCTCGTTCTCTGAGAAAGACTCAATTGCACATCACCAGTTGGCAAGACAAAGCAGGCACCGGTGACATCCACTTTCGCTTCAGAAACGTCAGGCAAATACCACAACCCATCCTTGTCACGGTCAAGAATTCCTGCTTCACCTAAGAGGTATAGCTTCTCTTCTTCATTTGGCGCCAATTTCTCAGTGGGTAGCTTAGTAGGATTCTTGGAAAGCGCCATGGCAACCTTGAAGGCAAATTGCTGCAACTCTGGTGAAAGATTGGGTGTCACAGCAAGTTTGATAAACCTCCGTAGTAACCTCTCCTTTCTCTGCCAATACGATAGGACTCCACCAACACTCAGGGCAATAAAGAAAGTTCCAAGAATTCTCCCAATTGCCAATTTCCAACCCAGTATTCCAGCGGTTATAAACACGGCCGGGACATTGAGCATTGGTGCAGCAATAAGAAAGGCCATCGTTGGCCCTAAAGGAATGCCTGCTTGTACCATACCAGCAAGCACTGGTACGATACCGCAAGAACAGATGGGAATAACTGCTCCAGCAACCGCTGCAGCAAGGTTTGCTTTAAATCCACCATAGCCCATTTTCTGTTTTACCTTCTCCCAAGGGACAAATACTACAAGTCCTGCGGCAATAAACATGCCCACAACCCAGTACTGGAATAACTCTACTAAAACAGCCGAACCCTTTATGTAGATGAACCATAAAACCTGAGGGATATTCCAAGAAAGGGAGGTGGGTATCTCAGCTATCCTCGCCTCAGCCCCAGTTACACCCTTAGGTTGCAAAAGTCCATACTTAAAGAGGGCAGTAAACGAAAGATCAGTAACGTAAACATAAAGGACACCGCTTAAATAGAGAAGCGCCACAGCCACAAGATACACCCATTCCTTCTTCTTTGGCTTCCTCAACATTTAACTACCTCCTTCCTGAGACAGCTGAGCTACGATTTTTTGCCATTCCGGGCTTTTGACCCCGATAACACACTTCCCATTAACCCGCAGAGCTAATCGTTTCTCCAAGCGCAGGGCATCAAGAGCAAAAAGCTCCTTGGGTAGGCTCGATACTATCTCAATGCACAACCTCTGGAGTTGATTTTCAGGTTTGGCGAGTGCATAGTTAGCCCATTTACCGAGTCTTTTTTCCTGAACAAGGCCAACTGACTTAAGAACCCTGAGGTGCCTCGAGACGTTGTACTGGTTCTCTGAGAGGGCATCCATGATTTCACAGACACAGACACCCGTTTGTGAGGTAACCAAAAGATGCATAATCCGCAGACGCGTTTTGTCCGACAATACTTTAAAGAGACCGATAAGGTCATCTATTTCCATTTTTTTCATATTCATGTATGCGCAATCACGCATATATTTTAGGGAAAAGACCGTACTTTTTCAAGCCCTCTCACAAAAGTAGGGGAAAGCGTCTACAGGGGGATACATGGATCCTGAGTACCAGGGGATAAAACGAAGAAAGAAGTGCCCTACAAGAGCAATCGCAAAAGGACTCGAAACGCCCTATTTGCGCTAATGTGCTAAAATCCACAGAGCAAGGTCCCGTATGAGGTTTTCATCAACGTGACCTGGTTTCATGTATTCTTCTGGCGTTGAGGGACCCTCTCCAGGGACAAAAAGATGGTTACAGGCTTGATACCACAAGAAGGTAGCATCTTGATGGGTACTCAGGATTTCTTTCCAGACACGGAAATCTTTCTCCCCTATCTGGTAATCCCGACCACCCTGAACAACGAGAATAGGGCAAAGAAGTTTTCGGGCGCTTTCTTGGGGTGTAAGGTCCATAAGGCTATAGTAGTACCGGGCATATCCTCCAAGATACGGTACAGGTTCGTCTTCTTGCAACGCCCTTGTACTGATGCGCGCAACGACTCTCTGAATATCCTCAAGTTGTCGCGCTTCACTTTCGTCTACAACTCCATCCCGGCGAAAGAGGTACTCAGCCTGTTCGGGAACGAGCTCGTGGAGTACCCGCGCCGGTGCAGCAAGGAGAATGACACCCCGAACTTTTCCATCTCGAAGGGCGATTTCTGGAGCAAGCCACCCCCCCAGGCTGTGCCCAAGAAGGAAAATTCTTTTGGAATCAACCTCCTGTATGGCCCGCAAAAATTTAAGAGCCTCTAGGGCATCCTCAATGACCTCGTCCTCGATGGTGAAAGAAGGGAGGCTCTGTCCAATCTCCTGAGCATACACATAGGTTCTTTTATCGTACCGGAAAACCGCAATGCCTTTCCCTGCAAGACCAAGGGCAATATCCCGAAAAGGTTTGCACGCACCCACCGTCTCGTCTCGGTCGTTGGCGCCAGAACCATGCACAAGGAGCACACAGGGAAAGGGACCAGAGCCCTCAGGAAGCGTCAACGCTCCAGGAAGCACAAAAGGAGGACGACCAAAAGTAACTTCCCGCTCTACAAACTTTTGAGGAGCATAAGGAGGAGGGGTGTATTCCGAGAAAGTATACGGCTTGAAAAAGAGACCAGCGATTGTTCCACCCTCACCAACCACAACCTCGGCAAGAAGACTCATCTTGGCAAAGCGAGAGAGGACAGAAACCACAGTATATGGTTCCCTGTTCTCTGCTCTTTCCACTCTGAAATCCTTAAGCTCACCAAAATCCCGTACCATTCCCCCCCACATGTTCTCGAGAGCCTCCTGGGAAAGGGCAGAACGCATCGTGGCGTCTTGCATTTCCCAAGCATCTCCATAGCGACCTTCCCGTATTGCCGAAAGATACGCAAGAGCAAAGGATGCTGGATTTCCAAGGGCTTGAGAAGATACCGAAAAAAACACAAAAAACAAGAGAAACGCTCCAAAGGTCTTCACTTTCGTTCCATGACTCCTTGCAGAAACTTCCCCATTTCCTGGTCCATCTTAAGGATATGGTTTTTGAGCCAATCCACCAGAGTTTTATTGACCTGGACTATGAGATCCACCCCTGGCCCTTGAGCTTCGGCTTTCTTTCGAAAATCAAGAAAGGTCTGTACAAAGCTCTCATGAGCTTGCTTGTGCTCTGGAAGCTTCGGATACGCGTACCGGGTCATGTACTGTTCCTCGGTAGCAAAATGCTCCACAGCATATTTCCCAAGGAAATCGAAAATTTCTGGAAGGAGATTCTTTCCTCCTCCCTGCATACAAGCTTCAAGGAGACGGTTCACCTGGCGGAAAAGCTCTCGATGCTGGGCATCAATCTCCAAAACACCAACAGAAAAACGGTCAGACCACTCAAGCACGCACCTTTCCCTCCTCCCTAAAACTCTTGACAATAGCTACAGCCATATCGTATCGCTCAAAAGGTGGCATGATGTAAATTCCTGCCACCAGAGATGCGATACGATGCGCAATTTCACAAGCAATAGTAATACCCTCTTCCACCGGATTTTCTGCTTGAGCCATACGAGACCGGAGATAATCAGGGATGACAATTCCTGGAACCTCATTGTGGAGAAACTCAGCGTGACGAAAGGAGCGCAAAGGTAAGATTCCCCCAAGGATGGGGGGAAGAGGGTCCCGGAAGCACTCAAGAAATCGCTCAAGAGCCTCCGGTTCGTAAATTGGCTGCGTAAGGATGAAATGAGCTCCGTTGTCGATTTTCCGCTTGAGACGATCAATCTCCTGGGACATATCGGAAGCATGAAGGTTTAG
Source organism: uncultured bacterium (assembly GCA_937922705.1). Taxonomy (GTDB): domain Bacteria; phylum Atribacterota; class Atribacteria; order Atribacterales; family Caldatribacteriaceae; genus Caldatribacterium; species Caldatribacterium caloriphilum. The sequence goes on from CALAIW010000005.1 coordinate 5,610, forward strand.
GGCAACGCCTATGGTAAAGTTTGTTGCCTGTCCCAGAGGGTTTCCGGCAAAGTCAAAGCCACGGTTAAGTCGGCTCAAAATGAGTACAAGACCTTCAGAGTTTACCTCAAAAACTGGCCGAGCAAAGGGATGGTCTCCTATGGAAGGAGGGTCTCCTGTAAGGGCGAGGATATTCTGCACACCCAGGGAAGCAGCACCAAGGAGCTCCGATTGTAAGGAGATAAGGTTTCGATCTCGACAAGTAAAATGAACAATAGACTCTATCCCCAGCTCTTCTTTAAGAATATGGGCAAGAGCGATGGGGGAAATACGAACCCGAGCCATAGGGGAATCAGAAATGTTGACTGCGTCAATTTGGGCTTCTTGCAGGAGGCGTACACCCTCCTTTACTTTCTCAAGATTTGTCCCTTTTGGAGGACTAATTTCCACGGTAAAGACAAACTTTTTTCCAAGTTTCTCTCGGAAACTCGAAGGGGGAAGCGTCGAAAAGCTCACCTCTTCCCCTTTTTCCTCTACCACCTCAACAACGGTCCCACTAGAGAGGTTCTCCACCGCTTCAGCCAGAGCTTTAATGTGCTCTGGAGTCGTTCCACAGCATCCCCCAAGGATTTTTGCCCCAAGGCGCACAAAGGTCCCAGCAAAAGAGGCGAAGTACTCCGGAGAAGCTCCAAACACCATGCGCCCTTGGACAATCTGTGGGTATCCAGCATTTGGTTGCACCGAAAAGGGACCGGGCAAGTGACGGGAGAACTCCTGAAGCACTGCCACAGCCTCATGAGGACCACTCCCACAATTAATACCCACAACACAAGCACTGAAACTCCTAAGAAAGGCGATAACCTTTGCCATGGATTCGCCGTACCGGGTAACTCCACCAGGAAGAAAAGAGAACTGAATAATACAGGGGATATCTAAGGAGAGAGACCGCAGAACCTCAAAGGCAATTTCTACTTCCCGTACTGAAGCCATAGTCTCAAAGAGAATAGCGTCAACTCCAGCCTCAAGAAGCGTTCCAATCTGCTCCTTGTAGACTTCTTTTGCCTTTTCTTCGCCAACCTCAAAACCTATTCCAACGGGTTTCCCCAAAGGACCAACGCTTCCAAGAACATAAGCTTCCCTTCCAGCAACATCTCGGGCAAGCCGCACTCCCTGTTTTATAATCTCAGACGTTCTCTCTTCAAGACCAAAAGGGGAGAGCTTCAGGGCATTAGCTCCAAAGGTATTCGTTTCAAGAAGCCTCGCACCAGAAGTAAGGTACTCTCGGTGGATTTCCACAACAAGCTCTGGAGCCGTGAGATTGGCAAGCTCAAGGGGAGCATCCTTAGGGTACCCACGGCGAAGGAGCTCCGTACCCATCGCACCGTCACAGAGGCAAACCCGTGTAGTCTTAAGGAATTCGGAAAATGACTGCAATGTTCTCTCCCTCACGTTTTTACCAATTATATCAAACCCGCCCACAAGCGCAGCAGGCAACAATGCACTCTGCAACAACCTTTTGAACTTCTCGTCCTACCTCAGGAAGCATTTGGTGCACTGCAACGTCTTCTGGACGGCTCTCAAGGATTTCTCGAAACCGCCTGAGGTATGCCACCCGCAAAGCTGTGCTATAGTTGATCTTCCGAACCCCCCGAGCAACGGCCTCTCTCAGCTCTTCCTTCGGTGTTCCGCTTCCCCCATGGAGGACAAGGGGTATTTTTACCCTTTTTCGAATTTCTGCAATACGCTCAAGGTCAAGTTTTGGAGTACCACGGTAGAATCCATGTCGCGTTCCTACTGCCACGGCAAGGAGGTCCACTGGTACTTCCCGTACAAACAGTTCTGCTTCCTCTGGAGAAGTGAAGAATTCCTCCTCTTCCCCTTCCCAGCTCTCATCCCCCTCAAGCCCACCGACTCTCCCAATTTCCCCTTCAACAAGGACATCTACAGAATGGGCAAGATCAAGGACCTCCCGTGTAACTTGAACATTCTCGGTAAAGGGCAGACGGGAACCGTCAACCATAACCGAAGAAAAACCGTACCGCAGGGCAGAAAGTACTTCTTCCCACGTATGAGCATGGTCAAGGTGAAGCGAGAAAGGAATGGAAAACCGCTCTGAAAGGGAAAGAAGCATGCCGTGGAACAGACGAATGTCGAGCGCTCTGTACTCTGCTGGAGCTACCTGGATAATGACCGGAGCACGAAGCCGCTCTCCCTCTTCAAGAACCCAGAGAACAAACTCAAGAAGAGGAACGTTAAAGGCCGGAAGAGCAAATCCCCTACTCTCTGCAAGGGCAAGGAGAGAGGCTGTGGGAACAAGAGGCATAAAAGTGCTCCTTATCCTTTAACCGCCCCAAATGTCAGGCCCCGAACAATATACCTCTGAATAGCCACAGCAAGAACTACGGGCAATCCGAGAGCCAGAATAGCCCTTGTTGCCATGAACCAGAACTGTACCCCCCGGGTATCCTCAGCTCCAGCCAGGTACACCGGGAACGTTTTCGCCCGAAGGGAGGTCAAGGACAAGGCGAAAAGAAACTCATTCCAGGTAAAAGCAACACAAATGGCAATAACAGCAACAATGGTAGGAGCGGCAAGAGGAAGAGCAATGCGCCAAAAGGCGGCAAATTCAGAACACCCATCAACTGCTGCTGCCTCCTCAAGCTCTACAGGAAGTTCCTGGAAGGTCTGACGGGTGATGACCACTGCAAAAGGCAAGACAAAAGTCGCGTTTACAAGAATAAGAGCAAGACGGGTATCAAGAAGACGCAACGTCCGCATGATGAGGAAAAAGGGAATCACGACCACAACCGGGGGTAAAACTCGCTGGGAGAGGTACCATATGGTTAGGTCTCGGTTTTTAACCCTTCTGAACTTAAAGCGGGCAAGAGCATACCCTGCTGGAATTCCTAAAGCCACAGCGATAAGGGTAGCAAAGATAGCTACCACGATGCTATTGACAAGGGACATGCGGCTTTCTCGAACAGAGAGTTCTGTGCGCCAGTTTTCGAGAGTAGGTCTGAACTGGATAAAGGGTACGGAGAGACCAGTTACTGTAAAGGTTTCTGCCGGTGGCTTAAGAGAAGTCACCACACCCCAGTAAATCATAAAAAGGGCCCAAAAAAGGATAATACCAACAAGAACATACCGAAAAATAAGGGCAACTTTTGAGCGTTTCCGCACAACCCCCATAAACTGTACCTCCTACTCGTACACTTCCCGAACCCGGCGGAAGAAGATGTTCACTACCACCATAACCATGGCAAGGAGAAGGTACCCAAGAACCGAAGCATATCCAAAATCGAAAAATTTGAGACCCGTCCGATAGGTGAAAAGAGAATACACTTCGGTCGAAGTTCCTGGTCCTCCTCCAGTAAGACTGTACACAACGTCAAAAATCTTGAACGACTCAATAAGTCGTAAAAGAAGAACAATGATAACTACCGGTTGCACCATGGGAAAAGTAATCTTTCGGAAAATCTCCCACTCAGAAGATGAGTCAATGTACGCCGCATCGTAGATTTCCTCAGGAAGCGACTGCAATCCCGCAAGAATTACCAAAAAGCAAAATGGGGTCCACTGCCAGATATCAAGAAGGAGAATCGCCACCCACGCCCAAAAGGGGTTGGAAAGCCAAGGAATCTTAGTTCCCAGGAGACTCATGAGAATACTATTTATTGGTCCACCCTCTTCGTAAAAAACCGTAAGTCCCAGGTATCCTACAGCTACAGGGGTACAAAAAATGGGAAGGATAAGCAGTGCTCGAAAAATCGATTTCCCCCTCATTTCCTGGTGGAAGAGGAGAGCAATAAGAAGACCAAGAAGAACCTGGAGTGCCACAGTAACCGCAACATATACAAGAGTAATCCGAAGGGAATTCCACATTTTGTAATCACTGAGAATTCGAGCGAAATTAGCAAGGCCTACAAAGCGGGCAGGCTTTCCAAGACGAACCCGAAAGAGGGTCAAACTTGCAGAATACAGGAGAGGGAAAATGGTAAAGGCAAGTACCCACCCAATCGAAGGCACAATAAAAAAGTACTTAATTCGTTTCCCCTTGCTCATGTTTTGTCCTCCTCCGGGGGAGGGGTTTCCCCTCCCCCAGGGTATTTTTCTACTTTCCGTAACCAATGGATTCCTGGTACACTTTAAGCTGCTCTTCTCGTCCGTAACGTTCGGTGATTTCTTCCCAGTCTCTCGCTACTCGATCAAGCGCTTCTTTAGCTGAAACCTGGCCTGTATATGCCTCAGAAAGGTGACGGTCCAAGGCTACCCAGTACTCGTTACCACCGGGGATTCGAAGGTATGGAGCAACATTGGGCGCAAAGAAGTTGTCATAGTACGCTTTCAGGTATTCCTTAGCATCCTCAGGATCGAAACCATTGGCTACATAATCCTCAAGGCTTGCTGTGCCATAGGGTGGCAAGAAATGGAAACGAGCTCCGGGGTCAACACCAGTCCAACCTCGCTGGACATTCCAGAGACTGATCTTATTCGTAGCGTGGAAGGCGAGAAGGTGGTACACCACTTCAGGATGCTTGGAAAGTGCGGAGATGACTCCATGCCAGGAACCACCAGTCGTGTTCCCCCAGACGTTAGGGGTATCGAACTTTACGAATTTCCCTTGAGAACGGTCATATACTTCGTAACTTCCAGGAAGAATGGAACATCCGAGTTTACCCTTGATTTTGGAGCGAGTTTCGTCCTGTACAAGGGACCCTACGTCACCCCAGGAAAAAGTGAATACTGCTTTCCCCCGCAGGAAGTAATCCCAAGCTTCACCAAGACTCCAAGCAACTTGAGCGTCAGGGCCGGTTTTCTGCAGCTTAAGCTGGAACTCAAGAGCCTTCACATGGCCTTCACTATTGATCAGGGGAGTCATGTCCTCGGGGTCAAACCAGTAGACGTTATGGTATTTATCAACCTTTTCGCCTGGAAGGATGCAGAAAGGTGCAGAAAGAGAAGCATAGTGGTACATGCCTTGAGCACCAACTTTAAGGTGCATAACGATTCCCGAATCTGGCTCTCCGTCATTATTCCAATCCCACCCATTGAAAAACTCTGAGATGTCGTAAAGTTCGTCCCAGGTCTTTGGTGGGATGTTGTATTCGTATCCATATTTCTCCTTAAATTTTGCTCGGTAATCGGGATTCGTCAGAATATCCTTGCGATAGTAAAGAATCTGGCCATCGCAGTCGTTGAGGGGACCATACCACTTGTCACCCCAGGTGTACAGAGTACGAATAGAAGGGGGAAGAGAATCGGGGTCCCACTTTGGGAAACGGGGATCCTTCATGTAGTCATCAATGGGGACGATATAGTTGCCAACAACAAGTTCTCCCATCCAGTCGGAACCAATGAAGAACCCATCGTACTGACCGGTACCAGTCATAAGATCCGTCATAACTTTGGGGTAGTGTTCAGCGTAAGGGATTTCGACAATATTGAGTTTTGCACCAGTGATTTGTTCCCACGCATCACGCCACTCGTACAGCGGTCCAGAAATACCCCCCTTAGGACCGCCCTGATTTACTGTCACCGTAATGGTTATGCCTTCAAAGGGCTTCTCTCCAGAGGCAGCAATAGTTCCAAGCTCTTCTTCCGTGAAGGTGATAGACTCGCCAGAAGCATTAGTCAAGGTGATATCAGCATAGGCCAATGCTACCACAAAGAGCAAAAACACCAAAACTCCCAAAGGAACGATTCGCTTCATGGCATCTCCCTCCCTTTCAATAGGCTACAAAAACATACGGACCGTTGGAAAACCCCCTTTACTCTTTACTTGCTACTTTCACCTCCTTTCTCCAATCGCTCAAGAAGCGCCCTTGCAACGTTCTGGTCCGTCACAAGGGTATTAATGTATCCACCTTTGAGAACTGCCTCCAAGACCTCAACTTTCTCTAGAGAACCAGCAATACCCACAACCCGGGGGATTTTTTTAAGTCGCTCAAGGGGTATACTCATGACCCGACGGTCAAACACCTCATCCGCCAGGGACCCGTCTTTTTTCAAGAAGTGGTAGAGAAGATCCCCTACAACGTCTTCCCTTGCAAGCACCGCCCTTGAAGCCGGATCGCTCAGGAAAAACTTGGGAACAATAGACCCTTCACGCCGAGGGTCTCCCATACCAACAAGAGCCACAGTAACCTCATCCCACAACTCCACCACCCGACGAACACTCTGGTCTGAAAAGAGCGCTCGAGCGATATCCTCAGAATCAACAAGAGCTGGAGCATAGAAGGGGACAAAGAACCCTCCAATTCTCCTAGCGAGCTGGTTCCCTAACTCATTGACCTGAAAGTCCATTTCAACCTGACCTACAGCACCAATAAGGGGAACAATTGTTACGGTTACCTTTCGCTTTAAGGCATTTAAGGTCTCATAGATTGTCCGTCCCCAACCAATACCGAGAACATCTCCATCGCGAAGGACAGATTCAAGGTGACGGGCAGCGGCCCTACCAATGCTTCGGCGAATAAGATACTGGGAGTGCAGTGGCGCAGAGACTACAATGGCCTTCTCAAGGTAGAAGTGCTTCACAAGCTCTTCTTCAAGGTCAACAAAAGAAACTGCTGGACTTACAAGGTGAATTTCCACAATACCCTCTTTTTTCGCTGCTTCAAGGAGGCGCTGCACGCGAGACCGAGAAAAACCAAGGTGCTCCGCAATTTCCTCTTGAGTGAGACCATCTTCATAGTAGAGGTAGGCGACTTCATAAAGCAAGGAAAGGTCGTTGTTTTCTTCCAAAAACGTTCCCTCCTTGAGCATTTGTCCTGAACAATTGCCCAAAACCATTGTAGGAAAATTTTTTCCTCCCTGTCAAGAGGGCCAAAGAAAAAATATGGTACAATTGCACCCAGATAACTATGATCTTTCGAGAATGGCTTCGGGAAAAGCTCAGGGAAAAACGCTTAAGCCAGCTTGAGTTGGCACGTCGCTCAGGTGTGTCCCAGGGGGCGATTTCTCGCTGGATTCGAGGAGAGCGGGAACCAGACGAAGCATCCATAGTGAAAGTGGCAAAGGCCCTTGGCGCGGGTGAGGAGGAAATTGCTCTCCTTCTTGGTCTTGAAAAGGGATTTGTATTTCCTTTGGAAGCAAAAGACGTTGCCGTTCCCCTTCTCTCTGGGGAAATTCCCTGTGGGACACCAGTAAATGGTTTTGAGGAGTACATTGTGGGGAGTGTTCCTCTCAATGAGTCGCTTCTTTCTCTTCGTATCGGCCGGGCGTATCAGGCAGGTCTTCGGCTTTTTGCAGTACGAGCCCGGGGCGACTCTATGATTGGAAAGGGTATTGCCGAGGGCGATTTTGTGGTTTTCTCACCAGACCTCGAGGTCCAATCTGGAGACATCGGCGTTGTAGACATTGAGGATGAAGGGCTCTGCATAAAACAGGTTATCTTCCAGGGGGGTACTGTTATCCTTCAGTCTGCGAATCCCGCTTACCCTCCTTTGGTTTTCACAGATCGCCCCGTTCGGATCGTAGGCAAGGTCATTTTGAGTCTCTCCTTCCATTGATTATTCCACTTGTCATATTCAAATTCCATCTGGTATAATCCAGGGCATAAAACACTGGAGGTGACACAATGGTACCACGGCATTTACTGCATTTTTGGAACAAGCGGCTTAAGGAGGAAGGACTTGGAGTGACGCGGCCCTGGAAAGAGATCCCTCTCCCTCCAGAGAAAATGGATCGGCTCTCTCGCCCCTTGTACCGGAAAAGAAAAGGATACAAATCCCTTCCTCTTGAGGTTCTCTCCCCTAAGCAGCGCGAAGTAGTAGAGCTTCTCTTCTACAAAGGGGTTTCCGAGGGAGAAGCGGCAAAGCGCCTCCAAATCTCTCGCCGATCCGTTCGAGTCCACAAAAGGAGAGCTCTCGCCAAGCTCAGAGTGTATCTTTCACAAAACTGTCACAATTTCCCCAAGGAATCGCCACACTTTCGAGGTACCTTACAAGCACAAAATGAGGAAAGGAGGTTAGAATCATGACACGGAAAACCCTTCTTGTGGTTACTGTGGCCACCCTTCTTCTCTTGGCCACCGCTTCTGCGTACGCTGGACCACACTTCAGAAAAGGTATGTGGAATGACCCTGGCTTTAAAGGCTCAGGACCAGAATTCTTCCCAGCTTTCTTAGGGGTGAACCTCTCTGAGGAACAGAGGACAAAAATTCTTGAAATTGAAAAGGACTGCACCACGAAAGTTGCTAATCTCGAGGCCCAAATCCGAACAAAAATTCTTGAGCTTCGAGAACTCCAGCTCAAAGAAGCTTCTGAAGAAAATGCCCAAAATATTCGGACAAAAATTGGAGAAATCCTTGCCCTTAAGCAGGAACTTTTTGCCTTGAGAAAGGATATGATACAACAGGTACTTAATGTTCTTACTCCAGAGCAACTCAAAAACGTTCCACCTTTCGGGTGGGGTATGGGACGAAGATGCTTCTGAAAGTACTCCCTCCTTGGAACTCCACCCCCAGGGTCCCCTCCTTCCCCCCTTGCTCCGGGGGTGGAGTTTCTCATACAATGAGAAATTGCCATGGACCGTATCCTTGTCGTCGACGATGAGCAAAGCGTTGGTGAAATCCTCCGCCTCTACCTTGAGCGGGAAGGGTTTGCAGTCACTGTAGTGCAAGATGGAGAAGCTGCCCTTGAGGCAGTGCGACGTCATTCTTTTGACCTTATTCTCCTCGACCTTATGCTCCCCAAAAAAGATGGCTGGACAGTTTGTCGAGAGATTCGAAGTTTCTCTTCCGTTCCTATCATTATGCTCACTGCTCGAGGTGAAGAGGTTGATCGAATCCTAGGCTTAGAGCTTGGCGCCGACGACTACGTTCCAAAACCATTCAGCCCGAGAGAGGTTGTAGCTCGAGTCAAGGCAGTGTTGCGTCGAAGCAAGGCTCAAAAAAATGAGAAACACCGGGTAATTGACTTTGGACCACTTCATATTGACTATGAGGCACGAAAAGTTCTCGTGCATGGAAACTTGGTGAACCTGACCCCCAAAGAATTTGAACTTCTGTACCTTCTTGCCCTGCATCCTGAGCGAGTTTTTACCCGGGAAAACCTCCTTGAAGAAATCTGGGGATACGATTTCCTAGGAGATACCCGCACGGTAGATACTCACATAAAACGCATCCGGGAAAAGCTTGAAGAAGCAGGTGCTCCACCCTTCATTAAAACGGTATGGGGTCTTGGGTATAAATTTGACCCTGGTGCATCATGAGACGAACACTCTTTGGAAAATTCTTCTTTTCGTCTCTCCTTATCCTCAGTGTAACATATGTAGTCCTCCTTGCAAGCATGTCGCAGCTTTTCAACCAGTTTTACCTTTCGTTGAAGGAACGGGAGCTTAAAAAACGCGGAGAAACCATCGCAAGCCTCCTTGCATCCTCCTCCCCTGAGATTCCAGAAACGATACACAGGCTTAGCGAGGGCGTCCAGGTGTTTCTTGTACCCCTGCCTCAGCTTTTTGCTCAAGATTCGCCTTTCAGGCGGGGACCAAAGATGATGCATCCTGGGGGTTTCTTCCGAAGAGAATTTCCCCTTCAAGAACTCGAAAAACGTCTTCTTCAAGGGGAGACAGTAACCTTTCAGGGGTTCCTTCCGCTTCTCCGGCAAGAGATGCTGGTCGTGGCCATACCACTCCCTCCTCAAGCATTACCTCAGGCAGTACTCTTTCTTTCCACTCCCCTTGCCGATATCAAGACAACAGTGCGGACTGTCCAGTACTTCCTTCTTCTGTCTGGTCTTTTCGCTTTTCCTCTTGCAATGCTTCTTGCTTTCCTTTTCTCCCGATCTCTTGCTGCACCCTTACACCGCATGCGTACTATTGCCCGAGCCATCGCCTCAGGAGACTACACCCAGCGCATGGACATCCCCAAAGAGGAAGAGCTTGGGAATCTCGCCCAGGACTTTAATGTCCTTTCCCAAGAACTTGAGAAAACGATCAAAGCTCTTCGAAAAGAAAAAGAAGAAATTGAAAACATTCTCCTTGCTCTTCAAGAAGGAGTCATCGCCCTAGACCTTGAAGGTCGAGTATTTCTAGTAAACCCTGCTGCCCAGGAACTCCTTGGGGTTCCCCTCAAAGAGGGAATGCAAGTCACCGACTTTCTCCCCGAAAGTGCCCAAGAGCTCTTTCTCAAAACCTTACGTGACGGGGTTTCTACTCGTGGGGAATGCACCTTTCAGAAGAAACACCTCGCCATTCAGGTCGCTCCGCTCCGAGAGGGAGAAAAAGCTTATGGAGCTCTAGGGGTTATTCAGGATATAACCGACCTGCGGAAACTCGAGGAACTTCGCCGCCAGTTTGTTGCCGATGTCTCCCACGAACTTCGGACTCCCCTGACTGCTATCCAGGGATTTATCGAAGCAGCCCTTGATGGGGTCATTCCGTGGGATGAATTTCAATCAAAGTACCTACCCCTCCTTCACGAAGAAACTATGCGCCTCTCCCGACTCATCCGGGACCTCCTTGACCTCTCCCTTATGGAATCAGGAAAAGTTCACTGGGACATGGAACCTATCGACATAGGAGCCCTCGCCTCTGAAGTCATTTTGACGCTCACCCCCCTTTTCCAGGAAAAACGGATTACCGTTACTACCAAATTTCCCTCCCCTCTTTTGGTGCTTGGTAACCGGGACCGCCTTGCTCAGGTCCTTACAAATCTCCTCCACAACGCCATCCTCTTTTCAAAGGAGGGAAGCACTATCATTCTCGAGGGTGAGGAAAACAACGGGACAACAACGATCGCAGTTCTTGATGAGGGTCCAGGCATTCCTGAAGGAGATATTCCCTTCATTTTTGAACGATTCTATCGGGTCGACAAATCCCGTTCCCGAAAAGGTGGAGGCATGGGACTTGGTCTTGCCATCGTCCGAGAAATTGTGGAGCACCACGGAGGGAAGGTTGGGGTAGTGAATAGACCCCAAGGAGGAAGCCGATTTTTCTTCACCCTCCAAAGTGCATCCGTCGCAGAGCTTGGGCAAGTGTAAGGGCAATGACCCCTCCCAACAGAGCGGTGACAAGCTGCGGTGTCTGCATCATTTGAGCGATCCGCGGAGGAAGACCCCCAAGGAACTGGATCGCTCGGGAAAGAATAAGGTACTTCACAAAAGCCCCAAGAACAATGCCAACGACCTCAAGGAAGAATCCGCCTTTTCGTCTGAAGAGACCAAAGACAACAACCAGCGCTGCATTCCCAAGCATGATGAAAGGCACCACAGGACCAAGAGGCGCAGGAAGGATACCCCGTAAAAGAGCAACCCAGGGAGTAAAAAGGCCAATAAGAACGCCACTGGCAATACCTGCAAAGATTGTCGCAAGAAGCAGCATGGCATTTACCAGGGGCCCAGTAACCATCTGAGGAAATCCCAGAATCTGCACCACAAGAGTAAGGGCAAAAAGCACCGCTGTATACGTCACAAAGCGAATGCTATCCTTCATGTAACCTCACCTCACGAAACCTCAAGGTAATAACATTTTCCATCAAAGGCTACTGCTCCAAAAGTGTAAGGAATAGGAAAGCGGTACGAAGGTCCAGAAACAACAAGGGTGTGGAACTCTCCTTTCTCTCCACAGGGATCGATACCAAGAGCTATAAGTTCCTCAAGCAGAGCCTTATCAAACCGACGTCCAAGAAACGCCACCGGTACAACATCGTTTCGTACCACAGTAACATAGGCCTCGAACCCTTCCTGGATCACCTCAAGCGCCACCTCCTTGTGGTCCTTTCCCCAAAGGGGAAGGAAAGGCACAATGCCACAGCGACTGCAAATTCCCTCAACCCACTCCCGATGTTCTTCAAGATCAATATCTCCAAAGACCCCAAAAGTGATACCCCGTTCTCTGAATTCCATAAGGCAACGCGAAAAGTTCTCTTCATACCTCTCCCAAGATGTAGGACAAACCGTAAGCGGAATACCCAAAGCTGCACTCTGACGCTTTAGGACGTCTTTGGGGATACGATGCGATGCAGAGTACGCTCCGTCTTCCCGAACCATAGAGAGCAAAGCCACAACATCAAACCCCACAGACCTTGCTTTCCAAAGACTTAGGTGGGAATCTTTGCCCCCGCTAAAGGATACAAAAGCTTTTGGTGCCATAAAAAATCCCCCATTGCAAAAAAGGATGCTCTGTGCTATATTCTCCTACAACACGCAAAAATTGCAAAGCGACGAAGGGGAAAAGTAGGTGCCTGTGGCGGTCCAGAGAGCCTGCGGGACGGTGGAAGCAGGCCCAAAGCAGCACCGAAGCTCGCCTCTTGAGTGGCTGGCTGAAGGAAAGTAAGCGGCCCGGAATCCCTCCGTTACGGGGAAAGGAGTGACCTGCTTTTGGCAGGTAACAAGGGTGGTACCGCGGGGTGACCCTCGTCCCTTCTGGGACGAGGGTTTTTTGTTCTTGAGGAAAGGAGGAAGATGGTATGCGGAGTCGCAGGGTCACCGAAGGCATTGATCGTTGCCCACACCGGTCGCTCTTTTTCGCTACTGGAATTACTCGAGAGGGGCTACAAAAACCCCTTATAGGAATTGCCAGCGCCTTTTCAGATCTTGTTCCTGGACACATCCATATGCGGGAACTTGAGCGCTTCATCGAACGAGGAATTGAAGCCCAAGGAGGAACACCCTTTGTCTTTGGTGTTCCAGCAATTTGCGATGGAATTGCCATGGGACATGAAGGTATGCGCTTTTCGCTCCCAAGTCGGGACATCATTGCCGATGCCGTTGAAGCGGTTGTTGAGGCTCACGCTCTTGATGGGGTTGTTTTCCTCACAAACTGCGACAAGATAACTCCAGGAATGCTCCTTGCTGCTGCCCGTCTTGATATTCCGGCAATCTTCGTTACCGCTGGTCCAATGCTCTCTGGAAGGTACCGGGGGAGGCGCCTTGCCTTCGTGCGAGATACCTTTGAAGCCGTTGGTCGCTACCGTAAAGGGGACATCGACGAAGAGGAACTCTCTGCCTTGGAGGAAGAGGCTTGCCCTGGAGGCGGGTCCTGCCAAGGACTGTATACGGCAAACACCATGGCCTGTCTTGTAGAGGCTATGGGTATGAGCCTCCCGGAATGTGGTACCGCTTTAGCGGTTTCTGCCAAGAAGCGGCGCATTGCCTATGAGAGTGGGAGACGCATCGTAGACCTTGTGCGGATGGGATGGAACGCACGAAAAATTCTCAACGCTCAAGCTCTGCGAAACGCCATTGTTGTTGACCTTGCCTTGGGAGGATCAACCAATACGGTGCTCCACCTCCTTGCTCTGGCGCAGGAACTTGGAGAAAAAAGCATTACCCTCTGGACCTTTGACGAGCTCTCTCACAAAGTACCTCACCTTGTACTCCTTGAGCCCGCGGGAGACCTCTTTATGGAAGATTTCGCCTTCGCCGGGGGTGTTCCTGCCCTTCTTGCTACCCTTGGAGAACTCGTTGAGGATGCCCCAACTGTCTCAGGAAAAACCATCCGGGAAATCCAGAATGCCGTTCGGTACATCGACCGCTCAGTTATTCGCCCCCTTGAAAACCCCTATAACCGGGAGGGAGGTATTGCGGTACTCTCTGGGTCTCTTGCTCCAGAAGGCGCGGTAGTGAAACAAGGAGCAGTAGACGCAAGCGTACGAGTATTCCGAGGGAAGGCTCTATGCTGCAACAGTGAAGAGGAGGCTATGGAGCTCATAACCTCTGGAAGAGTCGCAAAAGGTTCGGTTCTTGTCATCCGCTACGAAGGGCCTCGAGGTGGCCCAGGAATGCGCGAGATGCTTGCCCCCACCTCAAGCATTGTAGGAATGGGATTGGCCAAGGACGTAGCTTTAGTAACCGACGGACGGTTTTCAGGAGGAACGCGAGGACCGTGTGTGGGACATGTTGCACCTGAAGCCGCAGTGGGAGGACCAATTGCTCTCGTTCAGGATGGCGACGAAATCCTCATCGATATTCCTCACCGAAAACTCGAGCTTCTTTTGAGCCCAGAAGAACTGGCAAAGCGGGCTCAGGCCTTTACTCCCCCTCCACCGAAGTACCATCAGGGAATACTGGCGAGGTTTGCAAAGCTTGCCCGCTCAGCCTCTCTTGGGGCAAGTATGGGCTAAAGGAGGTGAAAACCCTTGCGCATGAAAGGTGCTCAGGTGCTTGTGGAACTCCTCAAAAAGGAAGGTGTAGAAGTCATCTTCGGGTACCCTGGGGGAGCAGTGCTTGACATCTACGACGCCCTCTTTGATACTCCGGAAATCCGCCACATCCTTGTACGCCATGAGCAAGGCGCAGCTCATGCTGCCGATGGGTATGCCCGTACCACTGGAAAGGTTGGGGTGTGTATTGCCACATCTGGCCCGGGAGCTACAAACCTTGTGACCGGTCTTGCCACAGCCTATATGGACTCTATTCCTATTGTTGCTCTCACCGGGCAAGTCTTTACGCACCTCATTGGAAAGGATTCCTTCCAGGAAGCAGATACAACCGGTATCACTATGCCTATCACCAAACATAACTTCCTGGTTACCAAGGCTGAAGACCTTCCCTATGTTATCCGGGAGGCCTTTTACCTTGCTGCAACCGGCCGCCCTGGGCCTGTCCTTGTTGACCTTCCCCGGGACGTGCAGCAGAAAATGATTGAGCTTGTATATCCAGAAAAAATCAAAATCCCAGGGTACCGACCAACGTATAAAGGACACGCAAAGCAGGTTAAACTTGCTGCCGAGGCGATTCAAGAGGCAAAAAGACCACTTCTTTACGTTGGAGGCGGGGTTATTGCTTCAGGAGCATCGGACGTTCTCTTTGAGCTTGCCACCAAAGCTGACATCCCTGTTGTCCACACTCTCATGGGTAAGGGGGCTTTCCCAGAGAGTCATCCTCTGTCTTTGGGGATGCTCGGAATGCATGGGACGTATTGGGCAAACAAAGCCGTGATGCGCTGTGACCTCCTTATCGCCGTCGGAGCGCGTTTTGACGACCGAGTAACCGGAAAACTCGATACATTTGCACCCCACGCCAGAATCATCCACATCGATATCGATCCAGCAGAAATTGGAAAAAACGTGAAACCTCACATCCCCATTGTGGGGGATGCTCGCATGGTTCTTGGAGAAATCGTAAAACGTATTGAACCCATCACCCACCCTGAGTGGCATGAGGAAATTAGCGCCTGGAAAAAGGAATACACTCCAAAGTACCGGGAAAGCGATAGACTCCTCCCCCACCATGTTATTGAGCGGATTTACGAAAAAACAAAACACCTTGATACCATCGTAGTCACAGACGTTGGTCAGCACCAAATGTGGGCAGCACAAAAATACCCTCGGGAAAAGCCCCGAACCTGGGCAAGTTCTGGAGGACTTGGAACCATGGGATATGGGTTGCCGGCTTCCATTGGTGCCCAGATTGGAAATCCTGATAAAACCGTTATCCTCATAAGTGGTGATGGGAGCATCTTCATGAAAATCCAGGAGCTGGTAACAGCGGTGAACTACTGTCTCCCCATCAAAATCTTTGTCATGAACAACTCCTATCTTGGCATGGTTCGCCAGTGGCAGGGATGCCTGTACCGCGGGCGATACTCCTGTACCCGCCTGGTGAATCCCGATATCGCTCAGGTAGCCCGAGCTTTTGGGGCTTTTGGAATTTCAGTGACCGAAAAAGAGGACCTCGATCGGGCTATTGAAGAAGCCCTGAAGGTTACCGACCGCCCAGTTCTTGTCGATTGCCACATTGCTGAAGAGGAGAACGTCTTGCCCTTTGTGCCTCCTGGTAAGTCTCTCGACGAAATGATTCTTGAGTAAAGGAGGTGGGTTTGTGGAGCACATTATCGCTGTACTTGTGGAGAACAAACCTCGGGTCCTTGCCCGGGTAGCATCACTCTTTGCCCGGCGGGGCTACAACATTGAGAGTCTCGCGGTGGGGCCGACACAGGACCCAAATATTTCCCGAATCACTTTGGTCGTCGCTGGAAACGAAAGCGTTCTTGAGCAAATCACAAAACAACTGTACAAACTCATCGAGGTCATTAAGGTGAGCGATTTTTCGGATACTCCAGTGGTCGATCGGGAACTTGCTCTCATTAAGGTCCATGCTCCTTCGAATCTGAGAGGCGAGATAGCCCAAACGGCAGAAATCTTCCGAGCCCGTATTGTGGATGTAGACGAGGAAAGCCTTATTATTGAAGTTACCGGAACTCCAGATAAAATCGATGCCTTGGAGCAACTCTTGCGAAAGTACGGTATCATTGAAATGACTCGAACGGGGCGCATTGCCCTGGCTCGAGGAAGCAAATCACTCTAAGAGGAGGATGCCCTATGGCCAAAATGTACTACGACCAGGATGCGGATCTTAACATCCTCAAAGGGAAAGTCATTGCTATCATCGGCTTTGGAAGCCAGGGGAGTGCTCAAGCACAGAACTTGCGAGATAGTGGTCTTGAGGTGATTGTAGCAGAACTCCCCGAAACCCCGGGCTTTGAAAAGGCTCAAAAAGCGGGATTCAAGCCGGTAAGTGCGAAAGAGGCTGCAGAAAAAGGTGATATCATCCAAATGCTGGCCCCAGACCAGTACCAACCAGTCATTTACCGGGAATCCATTGCTCCCCACCTCACCAAAGGCAAAACTCTTATGTTCTCTCATGGGTTTAACATTCACTATCACCAAATCATCCCGCCTCACGATGTGGATGTGGTCATGGTTGCTCCTAAAGGTCCAGGAGACCTGGTGCGGCGAATGTACATTGAGGGAAAAGGAGTACCTGCTCTTGTTGCGGTATACCAGGATGCTACAGGAAAAGCAAAGGACATTGCTCTCGCCTACGCCAAGGGTATTGGGGCAACGCGGGCCGGAGTTTTAGAGACAACCTTTGCCGAGGAGACCGAAACAGATCTTTTTGGGGAACAAGCTGTGCTCTGTGGAGGGCTTACTGCTCTCATTAAGGCAGGTTTTGAGACCCTTGTGGAAGCCGGATACCAGCCAGAAGTTGCCTACTTTGAGTGCCTTCATGAAATGAAGCTCATCGTGGATCTCGTGTATGAGGGTGGGCTTGCCCACATGCGGCAGGTCATAAGCGATACCGCAGAGTATGGGGACCTTACTCGGGGACCAAGAATCATCAACGACCAGGTGAAGCAAGAAATGCGGAAAATCCTTGCGGAAATCCAGGATGGGACTTTTGCTCGAGAGTGGATTCTCGAAAATCAGGCAAACCGCCCAGTATACAATGCGCTTCGCAAAAAAGATGCTGAACACCTCATCGAGAAGGTTGGAAAAACTCTGCGGAGTATGATGCCCTGGCTCAAGAAAGAGGGGTGAAATTGTGCGGCGCATTCGCGTTTTTGATACCACCCTTCGGGATGGAGAGCAGTCCCCGGGGGTAGCTTTAAACCCCCAAGAGAAACTTGAAATCGCTCTGCAGCTTGCTCGTCTTGGGGTTGACGTTATCGAAGCAGGTTTTCCCATCGCTTCACCGGGAGATGCCGAAGGAGTCAAACTCGTTGCCCAAAATGTTAAAGGACCTGCCATATGCGCCCTTGCCCGTGCAAAGGAGAAGGATATTGACATTGCCTGGGAATCGCTAAAGTCCGCTGAACATCCCATCATTCACACCTTCATCGCCACATCTGACATCCACCTAAAGCACAAACTCCGCCTCTCTCGGGAAGAGGCCCTAGAGCAAGCGGTTTGGGCGGTACAATATGCCAAAAAGTATGTCCCTGATGTAGAATTTTCCGCTGAAGACGCTACCCGTTCAAACTGGGAATACTTGAGCCAAGTATACACCGCGGTCATCGAAGCTGGAGCAACCATTATCAACGTCCCCGATACCGTTGGGTACATAACCCCTTTTGAGATGGGGGAACTCATCAAGTACCTCTTTGAGCATGTAAAGGGTATTGAAAAAGTAATCGTGAGCGTCCATTGCCATAATGACCTTGGCCTTGCTACAGCCAATTCCCTCGCCGCAGTTTTAGCCGGAGCAGGGCAGGTGGAATGCACCGTAAACGGTATCGGAGAGAGGGCAGGTAATGCTGCACTTGAGGAAATTGTTATGAGCCTTTATGTTCGTCGGGACTTCTTCCAGGCCGAAACAAGCCTCAACTTCCAGGAAATTTACCGTACCAGCCGCCTTGTGAGCCAGAGAACCGGAATGCTTGTGCAACCGAATAAAGCCATCGTAGGGCAGAACGCCTTTGCCCATGAATCAGGTATCCACCAGGATGGTGTCCTCAAAGAAAAACTCACCTATGAAATCATGGACGCAAAACTTATCGGCCGTGAGGACCGAGTTCTTGTTCTTGGGAAACACTCTGGGCGCCATGCCTTTGCGAAGAAAATCGAAGAGCTCGGGTACAAGCTCTCTGAGGAGGAACTCAATCAGGCCTTCCAGCGCTTTAAACAACTTGCCGACCAAAAGAAGGAAATCACCGAAGACGATCTCAAAGCCATTGTCTCTGAGGAAGCAGCAAAGCCTGAAGAAACTTACCACCTTGACTTTGTCCATGTATGCTGTGGAAACAACATCCTCCCCACCGCCACAGTACGCCTGGTAAAAGAGGGAAAGGAAATCCTCGAAGGAGTATCCACAGGTGTTGGACCAGTGGACGCAGCATACAAGGCCATAAGCAAGATGCTTGGTATTTCTTCGAACCTGGTGAACTATACCCTCCAGTCCATAACTGGCGGAACAGAAGCGCTTGGAGAAGTCATTGTCCGAATTTTTGACGGAGACGAAGAGTACATCGGGCGGGGCTCAAGTCAAGACGTAGTGGTGGCAAGCGTCATGGCGTACCTTTCGGCTATCAACCGAATGGCTCAGAAAAAAAAGCGCTTAAATCCACAAAGAGACTATAGGGAGAGCTGAGCATCCATGGGAATGACGATAACCGAGAAGATCATCGCCGTCCATGCAGGGAAGGAAAAGGTGGTTCCGGGAGAACTTGTTCAGGTCACCGTTGATGTCATGCTGGCTAATGACATCACTGCCCCTCTAAGCATCAAGGAACTCGAAAAGCGAGGTATTGCAACCATTCCGTATCCGGAGCGCATTGTTCTTGTTGCCGACCACAACACCCCTGCCCGGGACATTCCCTCTGCGGAAAACGTCAAGCTCATGCGAGAGTTTGCCAAAAAACATAACATCCCCTACTTTTTCGAAGGCGGAAATGTCGGCATAGAGCACGTACTCTTGCCAGAACTTGGCCTTGTTGTTCCAGGAGACCTGGTGATTGGCGCCGATTCCCACACCTGCACCTACGGAGCCTTAGGTGCTTTTGCTACTGGCATGGGAAGTACAGATCTTGCTGCTTCCTGGGTTTTGGGAGAAACATGGCTCCGGGTACCGGAGTCGCTGAAGTTTGTCCTCTCTGGCGAACGGCACCCCTTCGTCACTGGAAAAGATCTTATTCTCTTCATCATCGGAGAGATTGGGGTCGATGGAGCCCGTTACTGTGCTATGGAGTTTGAAGGACCAGTGATTTCGTCCCTCTCCATGGATGAACGATTCACCATGACGAACATGGCGATTGAAGCAGGAGCAAAAAATGGCATCATCGCCCCAGACGAAAAAACCTTAGCGTACGTCCGGGAAAGCGGGGCTTTGCGTCAACCAAGAATTTTCACTTCAGACCCCGATGCCACATGGCAAAAGGTCTTTGCAATTGACGTCACCAAGATTGAGCCTCAGGTCGCTTTTCCCCATCTTCCCAGCAACACCCGTTCCGTCTACAGCATCCCAAAAATAGAAATCGACCAGGTGGTTATTGGTTCCTGCACCAATGGTCGTATCGAGGACCTCCGCATGGCGGCAAAGGTCCTGCAAGGGCGAAAAGTGCACCCACGAGTTCGCCTCCTTATTTTCCCTGGAAGCCCAAAGGTTCTCCGGAAAGCAGAAGAAGAGGGACTTATTCGTGTGTTTCTTGAGGCTGGAGGAGTCATTGCTCCTCCCTCTTGTGGTCCCTGTCTTGGAGGACATCTTGGAGTTTTGGCCTCCTTTGAGCGATGTGCTTCAACCACAAATCGCAACTTCATTGGTCGGATGGGACACGAAACAAGCGAAGTGTACCTTGTGAATCCCTACATTGCGGCAAGCTCAGCTGTTGCCGGGTACATTACCGCCCCTGATAAGCTGTGAGGTGGAACCTATGATTCGTGGAAAAGCAGTGGTCCTTGGGGACAACGTGGATACCGATGGTATCATTCCAGCTCGATACCTCACAAGCACTGACCCAAAAGAACTGGCCAAACACTGCATGGAAGGACTTGATCCTCACTTCCTAGAGCGTATTACTCCAGGAGCAACCATTCTCGTTGCGGGGAAAAACTTCGGTTGTGGTTCATCTCGAGAGCATGCCCCTTTAGCCATTAAGGGGTGTGGGATTGTCGCCGTTATTGCTGCATCTTTTGCCCGGATCTTCTTTCGGAATGCTATAAACATTGGACTCCCCATCCTCGAGTCGGAAGAGGCGGCATTTCGCATACGCGAAGGAGATATGGTTTCTATTGACCTTGCAACCGGCGAAATCCATAACGAGACAACCGGGGAAGTCTTCAAGGCACAACCTTTCCCCCCGCTTCTCCAGGAAATTATTGCCGCGGGGGGACTTATGAACCTGGTAGAAAAGCGAGTGAGAACTAATTCCTAAGACTGGTGAGAGGTGCGGGGACGCGGCCACCCCGCAAGATGAACCGAGCTCCCTGGAAAGGGTTAACGGGGATAATGGTCGCTTCCCCCAAAAGCCCTCCAAAAAAGGCTTTTTCTCCTGCCCTTTTCCCAGGAACAGGAATGAGGCGAACCCCAACCGTCTTGTGATTGATTACCCCAATAGCCACCTCATCAGCCATAATGCAGGCAATAGTCTCCCAGGGGGTATCACCAGGAACAGCAATCATATCAAGACCAACCGAGGAGACACTAGTCATAGCTTCAAGCTTTTCCAAGGAAAGTGCGCCAACTTCTACCGCTTCACTCATACGGGCATCTTCACTCACCGGAATAAAAGCACCGCTTAAGCCTCCCACAGAAGATGAAGCCATAGCTCCACCTTTCTTACAAGCATCGGTCAAAAGGGCAAGAGCAAGGGTCGACCCAAAAGCTCCACATCGCTCAAGCCCCATCTCCTCAAGGATTTCAGCAACACTATCCCCCACCCTTGGTGTTGGAGCAAGGGAAAGGTCTACAATGCCAAAAGGCACCCCAAGCTTTTCCGCTACTTCCCGTCCGATGAGCTCCCCAACCCGGGTGATTTTGAAAGCCGTCCGCTTAATGACTTCAGCAAGTTCCCCCAGAGTAGCTTTTGGATGGCGACGCACGACTTCTTTCACCACTCCAGGCCCACTTACCCCTACGTTGACCACGGCCTCTGGTTCTCCAACCCCATGGAAAGCCCCGGCCATGAAAGGATTATCCTCAGGAGCGTTAGCAAAGACCACAAGTTTTGCGCACCCTATACCGTACCGGTGAGCAGTGAGTTCTGCGGTCTTTTGCACCACCTTCGCCATGATAAGGATGGCATCAACGTTGATTCCTGTGCGGCTTGAGGCTACATTTACCGAAGAACAAATGTGCTCTGTCTCCGAAAGAAGAGCAGGGATACTCTCCATAAGGAGGGTATCACCGCACGTTGCGCCTTTGTGAACCAGAGCCGAAAATCCACCAATAAAGTCAATACCAAGGTTTGCAGCAACCTCATCAAGTGCCCGGGCAAGGTGCACTACATCCTCCACCTCTTCTGTTCCAGAGAGTAAAAGTGCCACCGGGGAAATGGCCACTCTTCGGTTCACAATGGGGATACCATATTTTTCAGAAACCTCACAAGCCACAGTATTGAGAGAAGAAGCAAAACGGCAAATCTTTGCGACAATGCGTTCCACGGTTTCCCTGAAATCCCTTCCCCGACAATCGAGGATAGAAATTCCTAGGGTTACCGTACGCACATCGAGGTTCTCAAGTTCCAGCATCCGCAGGGTTTCAAGGATTTCTGAACGGTGGAAGAGCATCAGCATCCCTCCTAAATCCGATGCATAGCCCGAAAAATGCTGGCGTGTTGCAGGTAAACCCGCACACCAACCTCTTCACCACGTTTTATGAGATTTTTACGAAGTTCTGAAAGAGGTATGGGGCATTTGGAGATATCTCCCACGAGAATCATGGTAAAGTACTCCCCCAGAATCTTCTGGGTAATGTCCTCGATGTTCACCTGGTGCTCCGCAAGACAGGAGGTTATAGCAGCGATAATTCCTATACGGTCTTTTCCCACAACAGTAATAACCACTTTGTGTTCTGTCGATGGTTCCTCTTCAAAGACCAAGAGATCCGACATCTTCTTTTCCTCCCTCTTTCAGGCGCTCACTCACTATATGAGCTAAACGTACCGGCTCCGGAAGCCGAAAGCGTATGCTCGTTTTGAGGACCCAGTCTCTCGCTCGATCAAAGTCTATCTGGTGCCCTGGGGAAACGAAGACCGGTTTTGTCCCGTACTTCGTCCGGAGGGCCATCCCGACACGTCTTCCCTGATACTCAATCCAGCTAAAGGCTCCCCGTTCCTTCCCAGGCTCCACAAAATGGCCAACCAGGGGCTTCTTCGCCACTCCTATGGAGACAAGGCCAAAGAGCACTCCAATGTGACTTGCTAACCCCACGCCCCTTGGGTGCGCGATACCCTGACCATCGAAAAAAAAGATGTGGGGAATGTACCTCAACTGCTTGAAAGCTTTTTCTATTGCCGGACCCTCACGAAAGGAGAGAAACCCAGGAATATAGGGAAAGGTGGGTTTGTGCCTTCCTGAGGCAACCTCAACGACTTCAAAAGAGGGAAAGCGAAGAACGACTACAGCTGCCAGAGCCTGTCCCTCACGGTCGTAAGATACATCAACACCGCCGAGGAAAGTAACCTTCGCATCGTCAAGGGGGAAATCAAGAGAAATTTTCTTGCGAATACTCTCCTGAATCGCCAAGGCTTCCTTGAGGGTAACCTCAAAAGGATACGGGCACTGCCGCTCCATGAAGGATTAGAGGACTTCAAGCTCTACGGTTTTTGTAAGGATATCAACGTAATTAAAGGCTATACGCTGGACCGTGCCATCCACATCCACTCGAAGGATAAAGAAGAAGGGGTAAATTGCCTCTATAATACCCTTCCGGACAATGGTCTTTTTTCTTCCCTTGTTGACTTCAACAATGGCTTCGCGTCCAACTAGAGATCCAATCCAATCCTTGATTTCTTGGAGATTTTGAACGGTCAAAGAGCATCATTCCCGCTGCATTTTTTGGTATTATATCTTATTTCCCTCAAAAAAGCAAACAAAATCACGAAAAAAATCCTAGAAAACCACTATATCTTGACCCCTCCTACACCCACAACCCCAAGAAGACCGTTCATCCCATGGGGAGAACGCAAAACCCTTGAAAGCCAGGGCAAACTATGGTATTATACCCTTGCACCTGCTGAGAGGTCGTCTAAGGGTAGGACACGTGACTCTGGATCACGTAGTGGTGGTTCGAATCCACCCCTCTCAGCCATTTTCTTTTCGGACAAGCTTTTCCCTATCCTCAATATCCGCTCCCAAAGCGTTAAAGAACTTTGCCCGGGCTATGTTGTACTCAAAAACCGCCTGGAGGTAGTTACTCTCTGCCTCGTAAAGGTCATTTTGGGCATCAAGAAGGTCAAGGAGAGTAATAACCCCTGCTTCAAAACGAGCCCGCTGAATGTTCAATGTTTCTCGAGCAACAGCAACACTTTTCTCAGCAATAGGGACGTTTTCCTGGGCGGCAAGAAGTTCTGAAAATCTCTGCCGTACCTCGATAACAATCGATTCTTTTGTTTCTGCAAGCTCTATCTCAGCAATAGCCAGATTCACTTTTGCCTTTTCCCGTTCAAGAGGAGGGGTATACGATGTGACCACTTCAAGTTCTTTCTTTCGAAGCGCAAGGGTTTCTTCCTTTTCCTTCACTTCAGGGCGATGTTCTAAGGCATACTGAATGCAGCTATCAAGATCAATGGTTTCAGGCGTAAACTCAAGTCTTGAAGAGAGGGTAAACTGCGCCTCAAGACCCTTTCCAAGAATCCTTCCAAAATCCATTCGAGAAAGGGCAAGGTTCTCCCTTGCTCTTTCAACCTCAAGACGGGCTCGATCAACTTCAAGCTCACTCCGGAGAACATCGATCTTTGCCACTACCCCCAGCGAGAACTTTGTCCGCACATCTTCAAGCTGTTTCTCCAAGCGTGCAAGATTCTCCTGAGCAAGGTTTAGAGCACGCTCTGCTTTGAGGACATTGTAGTAAGCTTCTTCAATTTGCAAGGCAAGCTGCATCCTGGAAAGGGCAAAGCTTCGCTGGGCACTCCTCCAGGTATTCTCAAGTTGGAGTTCCGAAACAACGGAAGGATTCAAGAGGAGGTTTGCCTTCCCCTCTCGGTATGCCACTTCCTGGAGTTTCAGGGCAAACTCAGCACGGCGGATTGTCCGACTCTCTCGAAGACCAAGAGTAATAGCTTCTTTGAGGGAAAGTGAGGGAGGAGCCTTCACCTCCTCTCCAAGAGCACCCAACCCGAAAAACATACAAAGAAGCACTACAAAAATTCCTAAAAATCCTTTTTTCACATCCATCCCTCCTCTACTCGTACCGAAGTGCAGCAATAGGGTCAAGACGGCTCGCTCGCCGAGCCGGATACATCCCAAAAAAGAGTCCAACTGCAAGAGACACAGAAAGCGCTAAAGCCACAACCTGAGGGGATACAACAAAGGGAAACTGGGAAAAAGAGGCCATACTCTTTCCAGCAAAAACCCCAAAAACGACTCCTATGCCTCCCCCTACAAGGCTCAAGAGGGAAGATTCAAGGAGAAACTGCAGAAGGATATCCCGAGGTTTTGCTCCAATGGCCTTACGAAGGCCAATTTCTCTGGTCCTCTCAGCCACCGACACAAGCATAATGTTCATAATGCCAATACCCCCAACAAGGAGGGAAATCCCTGCAATGACCGCAAGAAAAAGAGTGATAGACCCCGTAACACTTTCCACAGTCTCTAAGATATCCTGCTGGTTGAGAATGGAGAACTTCTCTGGATCTCCTACCTTCCTGGTGAAAAAGTCTGAAAGCCAGGTGGAAACAAGAGGGATGTTTTCCCTAGTATCCACTTGGACAATAATATTCTGGAGATAGCGGCTTCCTGTCAGGTACCTTCGATGTGTGGTCAGGGGAACGAAAACTTGATTACCCAAATCCTGACCACCGGCGGTTTTTGGTTCCAGAACACCAATAACTGTAAAGATATTGCGTCCAATACGTATGCTCTGCCCTACCGAAACTTCAGGATTTCCAAAAAGGTCCTGCGCTACCGTGTGGCCTAAAACAGCAACCCTTCGGGAATAGGTAAAGTCGTACCCATTACAAGAGCGACCGTACAAAAGAGTAAAGTTTCGAACTTCAAGGAACTCTGGAGTTGTCCCCACCACACTCACCACGACACTTTCTCGCCCGGCAGTCACCGTAAACCTTGCCATGGTCTCGGTGGTCACTGCTTGTATCCCTGGAAAGGGAGTCTCTCGAAGTTCCCGGAAGTACTCATATTGCAGAATATCTCCGCCTCCCCGTGCCATGAAAAAGCTTCCGGGACCCTGGCGAACCTTCCCCGGAACCACCGTGAGGATATTGGAGCCGAGACTGGTGAGCTGTGAGACAATTTGAGCCCGCATCCCTTGCCCAAGACCAACCATCGCCACCACGCTTGCCACTCCAATGATGACCCCAAGCATGGTAAGGAAGGACCGAAGCTTATTGGCAAGGAGGTTGAAAAGAGCTGTTCGGAAACTCTCTGAAAGGTTCATGGCTCTTCCTCCTGCACAACCCGTTCCTTTTTCAGCTCTCCAAGGAGCCTTTTGGCGCTAATACGGTCAATAACATCCTCATTTTTGAGAATCTTCCCATCCCGAAAATGGACAACACGCCGGGCATGCTGGGCAATGTCTCGCTCGTGGGTCACAAGGATAATAGTCCTTCCCTCTTCGTTGAGCTCCTGGAAAATGGCCATAATTTCCTCCCCAGAGAGAGTGTCAAGGTTCCCGGTGGGTTCATCGGCAAGGATGAGTGCCGGATCGTTCACCAGCGCTCTGGCAATGGCCACTCGCTGCATCTGTCCTCCCGAAAGCTCATTCGGCCGATGATGCATCCGGTCTCCCAATCCAACCCGCTCAAGGAGTTCTCGCACCCTGCGCACCCGCAAAGAGCGGGGGACCCCAGCATAAAGGAGAGGAAGCTCTACGTTTTGAAAGGCTGTAAAACGAGGTAAGAGGTGAAAATTTTGAAAAACAAAGCCAATCTTGCGATTGCGAATTTCCGCAAGCTGATTCTCTCGAAGCGACGATACCTCGACACCATCAAGAAGGTATCGACCAGCAGTGGGAGTATCAAGGCACCCCAGAATGTTCATAAGGGTTGTCTTTCCAGAACCCGAAGGACCCATAATAGCGATAAACTCTCCTGGGAAAACCGAAAAACTTACTCCTTGGAGCGCCCGAACTTCTACCCTTCCTGTGCGGTAGATTTTCACAAGATTCTCTACCCGGATGAGGGGCTCCATAGCTTCACCTCCCCGGTGGAGGACCCGGAGGACCAACGCGTATTTGTGCATTTTGCGGAGGGCTTGCCCGTCCTGCCCAGGGCGTTTCCTGAAGCGCCTCAGGAGGTGTCACGAAAACTTCCTCACCCTCTTTGACCCCTTCAAGCACTTCAACAAAGGTGTCACTTCGCACCCCAAGAGTAACTTCCCGTCGTTCCGGCTGTCCCTGAGCATTTCTGACAAAAACGAAAGCTCCATCCCCCTTTTCCTGCACGGCACTTGCTGGAACAAGGAGAGCGTTTTCTTTTTCCTCGACAACAATCTCTACATTAGCAGTCATCCCCGCTCGAAGAAGATTGTCAGGATTCGGAAGGTATACTGTAGTGTCATAGGTGACGACGTTTTCCGTCGTCTTTCCCTGGTACGCAATAGAGGCCACCTCGCCCTCAAAAACCTTCCCTGGAAAGGCGTCAAGGGTGATTCGCACCTTTTGCCCGACTTTCACGCGGGGAATATCCACCTCATTGACCGGAACATCGATTTTCATCGTTGAGAGATCTGCCACCACAACTGGACTCGTCCCCCCAGAGGCACTCGTACCACTTGAGACAAAGTCTCCTTCTTCAACATCAACTTTGAGGACAATACCAGAAAGAGGCGAACGAATCTCGGCCTTGGCAATCCGCCGTTCTATAGAGCGAAGAGAAGCTTCAATCTCTGCAATTCTTGCCTTTGCCCGCTCTACATCCTCAGTTTTAGGTTTTTTGCGTGTTTCCTCAAGTTCAGCTTGGGCCACAAGAAGAGCCTTTTCCCGACGAACTACTTCATTCCGACTTGCGTCAAGCTCCTCCTGAGAGATAGCCCCGGAAGCAAAGAGCTTCTCATTCCTGGTCAATGTCTTTTTTGCTTCTTCAAATCCCAAGAGAGCCTCGGTGTACTGGGCTTCTTTTGAACGGAGTTCAACCTCGGTAGGTTGCTTCAGGAGTTCCTCAAGGTCAATCTGCGCAGATTTCAGTTGCGCAAGAATTTGTGCTCTCGAAATCTCAAGGTCCTCGGTGTCAAGGCGAAGAAGGAGCTGTCCTTTTGCAACCCTATCCCCCTCGCGGACAAGAACCGCAACAACCTTTCCGCTTTCTTCAGGGATAATCGCGACTTTTGAAAGGGGTTCAAGAATTCCAAGTTCAGACACAGTATCAGCAATTTTCCCACGGCGAACCAGAACAGTTTGTGGCATATTCCCCTGGCGCCTCGTCTGAGGCACTCCTTGTTGTTGAGGAACACAGCCACTTAAGATAAAGGCAACACCAAGTATCCAGACAAGGATCAGCGTAAAGCCTTTCCTCATCACGTCTTTTCCTCCTCAAGAAGCAAAAAGCGTTTCCCAGGAAAGTGGCTCCTCAATAGCTCGGAGGAAATCGAGAAAGCTTTCCAAGTAACTGCACCGAGCATCCTCATACTCTTTCTGCGCCGAAAGAAACCCAATTTCACTTTCAAGAAGAGCTATGCTATCGAGTGCTCCAAGGTCAAACTGCTTCCTTCGACTCTCAAAAACTTCTCTTTGCGCTTCAAGGAGCACTTTTTTGCTCTCCAAAACCCCCTTTGCCTTGAGAACTGCAAAATACTTTTCCCGGATGTTCAAAAGGACGTCACGTTTTGCCTTTTCAAGATCAAGAAGAAGCATTTCTCTCTGGAGCTCTATCTGTTTCTTTTCTTCTCCCAGGGTAGGCGAAAAGCTCCAGGAAATGACAAGGCCAACGCCAAAGTCCTCCGAAGCAGATCCGAAAGACGTGAAAGGTTTCTCAAGGGCCACGTCAAGAGATTTTTGGGTGAAATCGTAAGCCAAAGAAAAGGACCAGCCATCCTTGGTATACGCACCTTCAAGAGCAATATGTGGACGTTCCTTGCGGCGAAGATGCGAAAACGTGGCCTCAAGGACACGTCGTTGCCCTTCAAGGTCTTCAATGGTATCGCTTAAGACCACAAAGTCCAAAAGAGTAACTTCCTCAGGAAGGGATAGTACAAATTCTGGAAGAGGGGCAAAGGAAACATCCCCTTCCATTGCTTCTCCCAGAAGAGCAAAAAACGTTTCCTTACTAAGGCGAACTTGAGCTTCGAGATGGGCAACGAGAGTTTCTGCTTCCCTCCATTTCCCCTCGGCCTCTTTCAGTAGCGAAGAAGCTGCTTCTCCTTTGGCATACTCCTCCTTGAGGCGCTCAAGCTTCGCCTTGTAGAACTCTAGGTTTTTCTTCGCAAGGAAGAGCTCCCGCTCCGTTTTAAGAACCCCAAGGTATGAGACGATGACCTTCCTTGTAACCTCGTCTTGTGTTGCCTTAAGAGAACGTTGAGCCTTTTCAAGGTTGACTTTTGCTTCTTCCCACAAAGAGGAATCAAAAGATATTGTATCCTTAAGCCGCAAGGAGAATCCCCCCTGAAGCATCCCCAAAAGCCCGATTCGCTCCCCAATAGCAACCGTTGGAGAAAAGGTGTCTTCACGAGCTCCCCGAAGCCTAGATTGAGCCACAAGAAGAGAAAGTTCAGCCTTCTTAATCTCTGGGCTTTGCACAAGTGCCCTTTCAAGAGCTTCCTTGAGCGTCATCTCCTGTGCTAAAGCACCAGTACCGCAAAAGAGCGTACATCCCAGGAGGAAGAGAATCCAGACTCTCCACATTGGGGAATGCTCCTTCCTCTGCGTTTTTCCATTGTCATTGTATCAGAAAGTTTCTTCTCTTTTTTAAAGATTTGTGACAAATCCGTGAATTTTCTAGTATAATTTGAGGCAAAAAGGGGGTTATAGGTATTACTACCAAAGTTCTTCTCTACCTGGGGATTTACGTGCTCCTGCACTTTGCCTATGAAGCAACGGGTTGGGAAATACTTCGCCCCATTGCTGGAACCAGCGAGTCAGTTTTTGAGCATCTTAAAATCGGATTCTTTGCCTACCTCTTTGCCTCACTTTGTGAATTTGCTCTCTTTCGGGGTCGTCCCTCTCGTCCTCGAGGATTCTGGCCGTCGCGAATTCTTGCCACCTGGTCCGTACCCTGGATCATCGTTTCGCTTTGGTACCTTGCGCATATTTTCACGGAAAGTCCCCTTCCTCTTTTTCTTGAGCTTACTTGGGCTTTTGTGGTAACTTTTCTCTCCGGGGTTTTTGCTCGCTTCATTGAGCGGGGAATGGAAGACAACTGGATAACTCCCGAAGCTCAAAGCACGATTTTTGTCCTCTTTTGTATTTCTCTAGCCTTTTTTGTAGCCTTTACGTATCGGACTCCTCTTTCTGACCTTTTTGCCCTTCCTTCGACGTTGCACACCTTGGCCGGGCAATAACGATGTCAGCAGCCTGAAGCAGAGCCTCAAGCATGTCAACCTGAACTTGGGGATTCTCAAGTTCCAAACGGGCGAAAACTTCGCCCACCTCGCGGGAAACGTATTTAGGTGGGAGGGCGCGTAAAGCTAAGGCCAGAACGTCCTCCTGGCACTGAGAACACGAGCAAAGGTCCTTTTTTACCTTGTACACTTCTGGTAGGAGTTTACGAAGAGCTTCTTCAAGGACATTTTTAAGCATCGTCTCACCTTATGCCGTAGTATCAACAAAGCGCCCAAGGTCTTTCTCTTTGGATGCATCTTTTACCCTTTTTTCAGAAGCCCCTCGTTCCCTTTCCTCTTTTTTCTTTTTCTCACGTTTCCACTCAGTTCGAGCAGATTCTGGTGGTACAGGTACAGTTTCCTCTGCCTTGTGCGTCTCTTTGGCAAGCTCTTGAGCAAAAACCTGGCTTTGAGCTTCAGGTGCTCCCTCTTGCACTCGCTGCACTCGGGCAACTTCCGGCGCTCGAGTGACAACGTTTTGCATATGCACCGGATCAATCATGACCATCCCTCCTTTACCCGAGGGCGCTCAAAAGATCCAATAACCACGTCTTTATCCTTTTCGTAGAAGGAGGCATACACAATCTCATCCCGAACAATGTAAGTGGATTTTCCGATGGTGATACGAACCTGAGGATACACTCTCTCCTCTACAAGTACCTTTCCTTCATGCCTTTCAAAGATTTCCTCAATTTCCGAAAGCCTCTCAGTATACACTTTCTCCTGCTCCTTAGCAAGCTCGTAACTTTCCTTTGCCCGCTGTAACGCCCCAAGGAGCCTCGGTTCAAGATCCGCACCACTTTTTTGCTTACGCCAGGCGAGCTGGAAAACCTTCTCCGCCTCTTGAAGTACCTCCCGGACTTTCTTGAGATTTTCCTGAATCCTCCGGTATTCCTCTTGAATTTCAGGGTCAATTCCTACACTCACTTCCGTTTTCGTCCCCATAGGGGATCCAAGTACTTTGACCCAGACAAGGTTTCCTGCTTTTGCCACTCCTCCGGCAAGAAGACCCTTTTTCCCCCGAACGATAATGTTGCGCCCTGCAAAGAGAAAACTGTGGAGCGCTGCTTCTCCGATGAGGATATCTCCCCGAGCCTTCACAGTGGCACTTTCCACAACCTTCACGATAACATTTCCCTGAGCTTCAAGGAAACCCTTTTCCCCTCCAAAAAAACCGCCTCGGATGCGAACACTACCCTGAGCCTTGATAGCCGCCGCCTCCACACTCTCCCAGACCTCTACATCCCCCTCAGATTCTACAGTAAACCCGGAACGAACTGTCCCCCGAACAATCACCGACCCCACAAAGCGAACATCTCCCGTTGCTGGTCCTACATCACCATCAATCTCAAAAACCGGGAGAACCGATAAGGTCTTTCCCACCACCACAGGACGCCCGGAGACTTTTGCCACGGCGACTTTTCCGTCTTCGAGAACCTCAACATTTTTCCCCGCTCGAATTTTTGCTGGACGGCCACAAGGAGCAGGTACCTCCTTGCCGAAAACGTTTATCCCAGGAACACCCTCTCCAGGGGGAATAACCTCCGCTACTATCTCTCCTGTGTGAACCTCTGGGATGTGGAGAATCCCAAAGAGTTCCTTCTCGCTCTCCGGATCTTCGACAAAGTGCTTGTGGACTTCCTCTTCAAAGAAGTACCGCACTTCGCCATCCTTCCCTCGCTGTGGTCTAACCCCCTCAGCCACAAGGTAACGTCCTGAAGAAGTCAAAAGGAGCTTTCCCCGCGTTCTCACTTCTTCAGTAAGCCCAAAGACAATACCCTTCCGCTTTAGATACGCTTCGAGTTCTTCATACGCCACAAGATCCTCTGCAGAAAAAGGTTTCTTTACAACGATTTCAGCGCGCATCCCATCGGTGGACACAAAAAGCTGGAAGCATCCATCACGCTCCAGATTGTCAAGGGGCTTTTCGCCTTCCCTCTCCACTTCGTTTTCCCTCCCACTCTTCTAGGCGAACTCGAAGGTGCAAAAGGACTTTCGCAAGAATTTGCGATACCCTCCCTTCGCTCAAGGAGAGAACCTCCCCGATTTCCCGAAGGGTTAAGCCCTCAAAGTAATAGAGATTGACGATGAGACGTTCCCGCTCAGGAAGCGCGTCAATGAGTTCTCCAAGGTAGGCAAGGAGCTCCTGATCCTCAAGGACACTTGCAGGATCACGAACCTCAAAATTCTCCCCTCTTGCAAAACCTTCTTCCCCTTCAAAAAAGAGCGCCGGCTTTCCCCGCTCAACGAGCCAGGTAATTTCTTGAAGCGAAAAACCCGTTATTTCTGAAAGGTCTTCAAGGGTTGGTTCTTCGCCCTTCTCAGCTTCCCACTTTCGCCAGGCATCAAGAATACGGCGAAGGTCGTGACGTTCTCTTCGGGTGAGAGGGTCAAGACTCCGAAGGTAGTCAAGAACTGCCCCCCGGATGCGGGAAAGGGCATAGGTTTCAAAACGCACTCCTTTTCGCGGCTCAAATCGGTCAAGAGCCTGAATAAGACCAAGAACGCCACACCCCTCAAGGTCTTCCCGGTCAATGTAAGGAGGAAGAAGGTAGAGAATGCGACCCACGACAATCCGCACAAGATACAGGTAGTGCTCAAGAAGCTTCTCTCGAGCGGAACGATCACCCCGCTCGAGAAAGTCCCGCCAGAGCTTCTCAAGGTCCTCGGGTTTCTCAAGGGTACGCATTATGAGCTCTCACCCGACCCATTTTGAGGGATACCGTGCCGCATAAGCCAGAAAAAGTACGCAAAAAGAAGCCCGTACACCAAACCAAAAAGAATGGGAAGCCTCACCGCCAGGGCAAAAAGACTCATCCCCCGAAACACTCCCCACAAAGCATATCCCAAAGCAAAAACCCACCCTCCAAGGAGGGCAAAAAGCTGGGCAAGGCTTCTTCGGTACCTTTTTTCATCCCTCATAGCACGGTAACGTCCTTCCCAAGAGCCTTCACTTCTAACCTTCCGTCTGCGACGTAGAAGAAAATGCTTCGACCTCGATTCCCTCCGATATCTTCACCCTTTAGAGGAATTTCAAGGCTTTTGAGAGCCTCTCGAACCGCATCAGCATTACGTTTGCCAATGTCAAAAAGGGTATCGGCCCCCGAGAACATCTTCGCCCCACCAGAAATTTTGGCGACGATATTCTTGCGGCTCGCTCCAACCTTTTCGATAGCAGAAAGGAGTGCTGGAACAGCAGTATCAGCAAACTTAAAAGGATTGCTCTGGCCGGGGATATGCTCTGGAAGAAGCACGTGAACCATGCCTCCAATACGGCGCACAGGGTCATAGAGACACACCCCTATACAAGACCCAAGACCAAGGATACAGAGAACATCTTCTGGGTCATTACTTACCCGGTATTCAGCCATGCCAACGGTAATCTTTCGTGCCATGTCACACAACTCCCAGAGCTTGAAGGATGATTTCCAAAGATCCCGTATCTGGGATGAGCATAAAGTATCCCGTAATCCGGTCCTCCTCTTCCACAAATACCGTCTCAATGAGTAGAGCGTAATCACTGTGCTGAGAGATTTCAATGAGCACAATATCGACAATGGCCCCTGCCATATCAACCGCAATAGAGGGAACAGAGTGGTTGAGATGCAATCCTGTAAAGTCAGCAAGAGCGGAAAGATAGGAGGAAGAGAGGATATTCCCGATTTCCCCCATAGCTGAGGAAGCAAGTTCGTCCATCTCGAGAATCTGGTCCCTGGAGGGAGCCATATCGCCAAGGAGGATACGCATAATCTTCAGAGCGTCATCAATAGTCATAACAAAAAGAATGTGCCCGGTCAGCGCCCCAAAGACACCTAAGTACACCCCGAGAACTTCCTTTTCCGGCCCTCCAAGCCAGTCAGGAACCTCCTTGAGAGGAATGACGCGTACAAGAGGCACTTCCATATTCACCCGTTTCCCTACCATTTTGGAAAGTGCCGTTGCTGCATTTCCCGCACCGATATTACCAATCTCCTTAAGGGCATCAAGTTGCATTTCGTTTAAATCCTCAAAGAGAACCATCGTCACCCCTTCCCCTCTTTCTGGTAGAAAAACGGCATCACGTACCGAAGAGCAAACCGTGCTGGATTTGCGATTCGCTCCGTACTTCCGATCCAAAGGTACCCCCCAGGACGAAGCGCTCCAGCTAATTTCGAAAAGGCCACTTCTTTTGCCCGGTCTTCGAAGTAAATAACCACATTCCGGCATACCACAAGGTCAAAGGTTTCCCGCACTGGGTCTTGCAAAAGGTCGTGTCGCTCGAAGACCACCCTCTTTTTCAGCGAAGGAAGGACAGCGAATGTCCCATCCTCAATCCTTTGAAAGTATCGAGAGAGGTACTCAGGAGGGACATTCTGAAGGTACTGCAGGGTATATACACCACGTCGCCCTTCCTCAAGAGCGTCCTCATCGATATCAGTAGCCCAGATTCGGTACGGCTTCTGAACTTGCATCTCCTCTAGGAGAATGGCAATGGAATAGGCCTCACTTCCCACTGAACACCCCGCACTCCATATTCGAAAGAGGATTCCCACTCCTGGGAGGAGCTCAGGAATAACCCTATTTCGGAGGTCCTCAAAACGCTCAGGATTTCGAAAGAACTCTGAGACATTAATAGCAAAGCGGTTCTTAAAATCCTCAAGAACCTCCGGACGAGTCTCAAGAAGGCGCACGTACTCCGCAACGTCCTTTGCCCCTGCTCGAAGCATTATGAAGTAGAGACGGCGGCGGAGTTGACTCTCCTTATAATAGGAGAGGTCTATCCCTGTGAGCCTCCGAACCACATTTCTCAAAAGCACGAGGTCCTCAGAGCGTATCGTCTCCATGGCGGTCCCATGCAACAATAGCCTCTCCAATCTCCTCTATAGGGAGCACAAGATCTGCGAGCCCTTCCTCAATGACCACCCTGGGCATGCCAAAAATGAGGGAGGTCTTCTCATCCTGGGCAATAATCTTCCCACCTGCTCTTTTGAGTTTCCGGCATCCTTCAAGACCATCCTTTCCCATCCCCGTAAGGATAACGGCAAGAACACGATTGCCGAAAACATCGACAAGGGAAGACAGAGAAATATCTGCGCAGGGCTTGAGACCCTTAAGGGGGGGACCATCGTCAAGAACAATACGCCGATTACCGTCCACCAGAAGATGTTTTCCCCCAGGAGCAAGAAAGGCGTGGTTTTTGCAAATGACCTCTCCACCCTGGGCTTCTCGAACCGGAAAAGGTGCAAGGTCACTCAAGCGATCCGCAAGGCTTTTGGTGAACCCTGGAGGCATATGCTGCACAAGAATCATGCCACTGTCCTCGAGTGAGGTGAGCCCTTGCATAAGAGCTTGAAGGGCCTTAGGTCCACCCGTTGAAGAGGCAACAAAAACCACACGGTAGGACTCTTCTTTTGTCTCTCTCCCATGAGGACGCTTTCGGATCGTTCTCCCTGGAAAACAAAGCGCTTTGACCCGCTCAAGAGGAATTGAACTTGCCGACTTAACCTTCTGAATGATTTCCTCTTTTTTCCGGTCGATATCTAGAGAAATCGCTCCTGAGGGTTTAGGAATGAAGTCAAGGGCCCCTCGTTCAAGAGCCTGAATGGTAATATCACTTCCTTCCTGGGTCAGAGCGCTGAGCATGATAACTCTGAGAGGCTGCTTGGGAAGAACGCGCTCGAGGAACTCAAGCCCGCTAAGGCGGGGCATTTCCACATCAAGGAGTACCACGTCAGGCCGCACTTGCGGAACCATTTCTAAAGCTTCCTGACCATCCCGAGCAAGAGCCACTACCGTAATTTCGGGATCCGTTTCAAGAAGGTCCTTGACCACACGTCGCATAAAGGCAGAATCATCTACTACCATCACCCGAATAGGTTTCATTTCTTGAGCAACCCCTTCCTCCGAAGTTCAATCTGCTTTTGGAAAATGTACTTAATAATGCTTTCCCGATCCTGATCAGCAATCTCGCTGAACTGAAAGGCATAAAGACCAGGACCGTCTTTACGCACTACCTGAGCACGACCAACGATATCTCTTCCATCAAGGGAAAGGAGGAAAAAGAGTTCTTCCCGAGGCTCAAAAACATCTCGACTTTCCCGAAGCTGCACAAGCATGCCTCCACCGCTTATGTTCTTCGTTGTCCCCGAAAAGGCCCTCTCCTCTTTCTTCAAGAGCACAGGGAGCACTGCATCAAAACGGACATAGTTTCGACGCTGCTTCCGAACGACCTTATCAGGCATGGCAAAGACCACATAAGCGATATTGCCCCGCTTAACCCGGTCTTGGACTTCCCCTTCGAAAAAGAACACTTCGTTTTCGCCTACAATGTAGACTTCAAGAACCTCTCCAGGACTTACAGGGACGAGAGTTCCTCGCTCTTGGGGAGCAGCAAACCAAAGGGTATCTCTATTGACAAGCTCGATACGGCTTGGGTAATATACAACCTCAAATTCCCCCCGCTCATTGCGCCTGCGGACGCCAAGGCTCGCCTTTCGGTTGGGGCGGAAAATCCGTTCAACCTCCATACTTCCTCATTCCTCTTCCTTTATAACCCCCTCCACCCGGACCTCCACATCTCTTGGGATCTCTTCAAAAGCAAGGACCACAAGCTGCGGCATGGAACCAGCAAGGAGGTTCCGAACATTCCTCCTCATTTTACCAGGAACAAGAAGCATTGGGAAATATCCAAGACTTGCCATACGCTCGATGTGCTTTGATAACTCCCCAAGGATTTTCCGGAAACGCTCAGGAGAAAGTACCTCCTCCCCCGCAAAAACTCGGCCCAAAAAGGCTTCAAGATGCGCATCAAGGGTGAGTACATGGAGTTTCTCATCATCCCCAAGATACTGGCGGGTGATGCTTCGACCAAGACGCCGGCGCGCCGCTTCAACCAGATCATCGATGCTTTTCGCTTGACGAACAGAATCGGCTAAGGCCTCGAGAATGAGAACAAGGTCCCGAATAGGCACCTGTTCAGCAAGTAACCCTTGGAGGACCTTTTGGATGTCTCCCAAAGATAGGGCATGAGGAATGAGTTCATCTACCACCGCTTGGTTGACTCGCTTGACTTGATCGATGAGGAGCTGTACATCCTGGCGGGTGAGAAGTTCTGCTGCATGAGCCTTGAGAACTTCCGAAAGATGGGTAATGAGGACCGACTCGGCATCGACCAGGGTAAATCCAGCTATTTCTGCGGTTTCTTTTTGTGCCTCCCCCACCCAGTAGGCAGGAAGGTTAAAGGCTGGTTCACGGGTTGGTATTCCCTCAATAGGTATTGCTTCGCCCTGAGGGTGAATAGCAAGGTAGTGGCGAGGGAGAATCTCTCCCTGAGCAACCTCAACTCCCCGAAGTTTGATGACATACTGGTTTGGTCGAAGACGTAGATTGTCTCGAACCCGAATAGGAGGAATAACAAATCCCTTTTCTCTGGCCATATTAATCCGCATTTGAGTTATGCGTTCAAGAAGCGTCCCTCCGCTTTGGGGATCCACAAGAGGCACAAGGGCATATCCAATCTCAAGTTCCAGTGGATCCACCTCAATGAGCCGGACAATTTCCTCAGGGCTTTTGGGAAGCTCTTCTTTCTTCGGAGGCTGTGGCGGCTCTTTCTTTGGTTTTTCTTTCCCCTGGACAAGGAAAAACGTTCCGGCAAGACCAGCAAGAAGAAAGAAGGGTACCTTGGGAAGACCGGGAATCACCCCCAAGAAAAGTAGAAGAAGGGCCGTCAAAAGGACAGCTCTTGGAGTCTGAGTAAGCTCTCGGGCAACATCTTGCCCAAGGTTCTCTTCGCTTGCCGCTCGGGTGACAATAAGACCACTGGCGGTGGAGATAAGCAGAGCCGGAATCTGAGCCACAAGACCATCGCCTACCGTGAGAAGCGCATAAGTCTCCAGTGCCTCCTGAAGTGTAAGACCCCGCTGCACCACTCCAACCACAATACCTCCAAGGAAATTGATAAGAGTTATGATGAGGCCGGCTATGGCATCGCCACGAACGAATTTGCTCGCCCCATCCATGGCCCCGTAGAAATCCGCTTGTCGCTCAATTTCCCTCCGCCGGCGCCGAGCCTCAGTTTCATCGATAAGTCCAGCATTAAGGTCGGCATCGATGCTCATCTGCTTTCCCGGCATAGCGTCTAAGGTAAAACGGGCAGCAACCTCAGCAATGCGGTTTGCGCCGTTCGTGATGACTACAAATTGAATAATGACAAGGATAAAGAAGATGATGAATCCAACGACGTAATTTCCTCCGACGACAAACTGTCCGAATGCTGCAATGAGCCTTCCTGCGTAACCCTGGAGAAGAATGAGACGCGTCGTAGAGATATTGAGCGCCAGGCGAAAGAGGGTAGCAAAAAGAAGAAGCGAGGGAAAAACGGAAAACTCGAGAGGATTGGTGATATACGTGGTTACAAGAAGAGTCATGACCGAAAGGGTGATGTTACAGCTCAAAAGGAAATCAACTAAATTCGGGGGAAGGGGCACCACCATCATGAGGATAATGAGAATGAAAAGGAAGGCAAAGAGAACATCGCTTGATTTTGTACTTCGCTCAAGAACCCGCTCAAGAGTTTCTCTCATAACTTCCTCCCTTTTTCTGCCTGAAGACGGTACACAAAAGCGAGAATCTCAGCCACTGCCCGGTAGAGAAACTGAGGAATTTCCTGTCCAACGTCACAGAAGCGGTATAGGTCCCAGGCTACTTCCTTATTTTCCACAATAGGAACACTGTGTTCCCGAGCAATAGCTTTAATTCTCTCGGCAATGAGCCTTTTCCCTTTGGCCACGAGGATCGGAGCACGCATCTTCCCTCGCTCATACCGCAAAGCACAAGCCACATGCACAGGGTTGGTCACTACAACCTGAGCCTTCGGAACTTCCTGCATCATTCTTCGGCGAGCGAGTTCCCTTTGGCGAGCCCGCAGGCGAGACTTCACCAGAGGGTCTCCTTCGGTTCTTCGGTACTCCTCCTTGAGTTCCTCCCGAGTCATCCGAATATTGCGTTCATACTCAAAACGCTGGTAGAAGAGGTCGAAAAAACCAACCCCTAAAAAGAGCCCCCCAAGGTAAATCCCGAGTTTTCGTGCTAGTCCCCCAGCAACTTTGAGAGTTTCTCCTATTTCCATGGTGTGAAGGTCACCAAATACCGGAAGGGACCCCCGAACGACCACGTAAGCCAAAAGAATTCCAAGGAATGTCTTGAGGAAAACCTTAAGGAACTCGACAACGGTGCGAAGGGAAAAAAGGCGGGTCATCCCTTGAAGGGGGTTCACCGTCTCAAAACGAGGACGCAACCGCTCAAAGGAGACGACAAAACCAGTTTGCATAAAGCCAAGAAAAAGCCCCACAAAAACCGCTAGGGCAACGAAAGGAGCTACAATCTTTACAAAATACCATCCTCCAAGACGAAGGACATGACTCACCCAATGATAGTCAAGGGAAGGGGGAATATCTTCAGTCCAAAGGATGAAAAAGCACTCCCTGAGCCCTGAAGCGAAGGAGGGCAAGAATGCTGCAAGGGCAAGAAAGAGCACAAGGAAATGAAAACCGCTGGCAAAATCCACACTTATAGGAACCTGTCCCTTTTTGCGCAATTCTTCCCGGCGCCTTGGCGTCGGGGCTTCGGTTTTCTCTTGTGCCGGCATGGTGTACTCCCCAGATGCCTGGATAAAAAAATCTGCCAGTTTCAGAGGCCTCGAAGGAAACGGAAGAACCCCTGGACAAAAAGGGTAACAGCGTCTTCAAAAAGGGGCAAAAGGTACGGAAGAGTGGACAAAGCGATGAAAAAGCCAATACCTATATTCAATGGAAGGCCAACGATGAAGACATTCATCTGAGGAATAGCCCGAGAAAGAATGGCTAGGGTAAGATTGGCAAGAAAAAGAGCTACGACAACTGGAGCTCCAAACCGTAGAGCAAGAAGCATGACCTCACCCACAAGGCGTATAAAGGTTGGCGCAAGATCTGCGCGGACAGCAAATCCTCCAGGAGGCACAAGAAAAAAGGAGCGCACGAGCCCCTCAATCGTCAGACGATATCCCCCAATTCCAAGATAGTACATCGTGGCTAAAAGAAGGTAGAATTGCCCCATGACTGAAGCCCCAAGACCCGAGAGAGGATCCACAACGTTCACATAGCTAAAGCCCATCTGGAAGTCGATGATTTCTCCAGCAATCTGGATGGACGAGAAAACGAGATTGGTCACAAGGCCAAAGGTAACACCCAGAAAAGCTTCTCGGAAAAGGGCTACAACGTATATCCATGAAACGAGAGTAAATACTGGTGCCTCTTCCCTCACAAGAGGGAAACAAAGCAAAGCAAGAAACGCCGAGAAGCCGATTTTCACCTGGGGAGGAATGAAGCGGCTCTGAAAAACCGGAGAGGTTAAGAAAAGACCGAGGCAACGCATCATGAGGAGGAGAAAAAGAAGGAAATCGCTAAGAGAAATGGCCATACGTCGTCACCGGAAAAGGGCGGGGAGGTTCCAAAAAAGGTCTCGAGCAAAATCAAGAATAGTACGCACTATCCAAGGACCAAGGAGCACCCCTACAACCAGAACCGCAAGGATTTTAGGAACGAAAGCAAGGGTCAACTCGTGAATCTGGGTCACTGCCTGGAAAATACTCACCAGAATCCCCACAAGGAGCGCTACCCCAAGAATTGGGAGGGCAACCTTAAGTACCACAAGAAGTGCTTCATTTCCGATAGTGAAAACGAGTTCCTCGGTCATAGGTTTCACCGAAAACTCAAAACGAGTCCCCGAGTGACCAGTGCCCAACCATCAACAAGAACAAAAAGGAGAATCTTGAAAGGAAGGGAAATAAGAACGGGGGGAAGCATCATCATCCCCATGGACATGAGGATACTTGCCACCACCATGTCGATGACGAGAAAGGGAACATAAATGAGAAAACCCATAGTGAATGCTGCCTTGAGCTCGCTTACGATAAAGGCTGGGATAAGAACATGGGTGGGAATGTCGTTTTGGGTTTGTGGACGAGGCAACCTCGCCAGTGACACCATAAGAGCAAGGTCTTTCTCCTGAGTTTGTCGAAACATAAATTCTCGAAGAATCCCGATACCCCGCTCAAGAGCCTCCCTGTGGGAGATTGTTCCTTCAAAGTACGGCGAAAGAGCTTCGCTTTGAATACGGGAGAAAGTTGGCGCCATGACAAAAATAGTTAAAAAGAGGGCAAGACCAATAAGGACCGGGGTTGGAGGAATCTGTTGCGAACCTAAGGCACTGCGCACAAAACCAAGAACAACTATAATTCTTGTAAAGGAAGTCACCATAATAAGAAAGGCCGGAGCAAGGCTTAAAACGGTCAGGAGGAGGAGAATTTGGAGTGACAGGGCAAAATCCTGAGGAGTTCCTTCTTTTGGGGGTTCAATAGTAATGCGGGGGATAATCGGGAAAGTTAGCTCCTGTGCCCATCCCCAGGAAAAACTCACCATAAGGAGAACAATCCCCACGAAAACCACGATGTTCCAGAATTCAGCTCTTGGGAGAAGGCTTTCGAAAGATGCGCTCAAGATATCCCGAAAATCCCTCTTCCTTTGGATACTCCACAAGCTCCTCTGCATCAAGTTCCGCAACCTCCCGGACGGTACCTCCAGTATGAGCAAGAACAATGACCCTCTTTCCCACCTCAAGGAGGTACAGGGTAAGGTTTCCTCGAACTGGTAAAGCATCAAGGAGACGCATGTAGCGGGACGTGGCGAAGCGAATATGCCCTCCCGAGTACCGACGCAAAAGGTAGGAAGTGCCCCAGAGGATTCCCGCTACTACAAGAAAGGCTAGGAAAAAGCGAAGAATACTCACCCCCTCTGTCCAAGAGGGAGGAGGGGTAACTTCAGGAAGAGAAAGTTCTTCCTGTGCCCAGGATATGCGAGGGGCAAGGAGAAAAAGAAGCACAAAACTCCATCTCATGTTCGTGTCTCCCGAACGCTTCGCATGCGTTCCTCAGGGCTGACAATCTCCGTAATCCGGATACCAAAGTTCTCTTCGATAATCACAACCTCGCCTCTGGCAAAAAGCACATCGTTGACATAAAGATCAACCGGCTCACCAGCAAGCTTATCAAGCTCAATTATAGATCCCGGGCCAAGGTCAAGGATTTCTCGTACAGAAAGTCGTGTCCTCCCAAGTTCTACAACCAGGGGCAAAGTGACATCGAAAAGAAGCTCAAGATTTCCTTGCTTTTGAGGTTCCCCCTTTTTCTTAAATTCCACAAACTCCACAGGTTGCGCCTTGACTTTTGCCTTTTCTCTCTCTGATTCCCTTGGTCCCTCCTGAAACTCAGGCTTTTCAGAAGAAACAGAAGGTTCCTCTTGAGGGAGAAGAAAACTCACCATCTCCTGAGCAAAAGAGAGGGGGATAATCTGGAGCATGGTACTGTCGACAACATTCTCAATGCTCAGGCGAAAGTGAACCACAACAAAAAAGGGCTCTCTCTGTTCCTCAAACCAGGCTCTTTCTGCTTCTTCGATGTTTTGCCAAATAGTCTCGGGGGGCGAAATGTTCACCCTCCGTCCCAGGAAATCGGACATTGCCGTACAGGCTGAGCCCATCATCTGATTCATCGCCTCTGAAACAGCGCTGACTTCAATCTCTCCAAGCTCTTCAGGAAGGTTACTTCGACCATCTCCACCCATCATGAGATTGACGATAACCTTTGCATCCTCTTCTTTCACAAAGAGCACGTTCTCGCCCTGCAGCCCCTCTCGGTATACTACCCGCACCAAGAGATGGCGCTCTGGAAAGAGCTCAGGAACCTCCTCCTTTGGCACAACCTCAACTTGGGGAACGGTGATTTCTACCCGCTTCCCCAAAAGGCCGCTTAAGGCTGTAGCCGCTGAGCCCATGGATATATTCCCAAGTTCTCCAATGACATCCCGCTCTTCTGGACGTAAAATGTCCGCCTTCATGCTTCCTCCTCCTCAACATATTCAATGACTTTTACCGCCAGGTGCCGGCCACTTCGCCCCGGTATACCACGCATCTTTACTCGCTTCCCCACGTAAATCTCAAGAGGCTCATCGGCTTTCCGCTCAAGGAGGAGCACATCCCCAACCTCGAGAGTCAAAAGTTCCCGAAGGCGAATATGAGCCTCTCCCAGCTTTACCCACACCGGAAGCCGGACTCGCTGAATCCAGTACCGGATGTCTTCTTGGGCTTTGGCGCTGTGACTCTTTCGAGAAGCAAACCACAAAGAAGCGCTGAGTTTTTGGGTTATAGGTTCCACAACGATGTAGGGAATGCAAATGGTCATAACTCCACTTCGTTCTGCAACCTCGATTTCAAAAGAGAAGAGAACGGTCATGTCGCTCCCCGAGACAATCTGTACAAATTCGAGATTCGACTCCAGCGTTTCCACCCGAGGATCCACCTGGTAGATATTCGCCCATGCCTCTCGAAAGGCACCCATGAGACGCTCCACAACCTCAAGCATAATACGGTTCTCGATTTCAGTCAGTGGACGAGGATTTCCAAGAGGCACTCCTATGCCTCCAAGGAGCCGGTCAATCATAGAAAACACCACGTCGAGGCTTATCTGGAGAACACAGCGCCCTTCAAGGGGTGGGAGAGAGAAAACACAAACGAAGGTGGGACTTGGAACAGAGCGCACAAACTCCTCATAAGTGAGCTGATCTACGGACACAAGGTCAATTTGGAAGCGACTCCGCAAAAACCCTGCAAGATTCGTCGCTCCAAGACGAGCAAAGGTCGAAAAAATCATGTGGAACGTCCGGATTTGGTCTTTAGAAAACTTTTCCGGACGGCGGAAATCGTAGACCTTTACGCGGACTTCTGACTTTGCTTCTCCCTTTATCTTCTCTGCCTCAGCAGCCCCAGAACTCAGAGCCTTAAGCAGTGCGTCTATTTCTTCCTGAGAGAGAATCTCACCCATAGAATCACCTCAGCTACTGCATGACAAAATCAAGGAAGTAGACCTTTTCCAC
This sequence comes from uncultured bacterium, assembly GCA_937922705.1. Taxonomy (GTDB): domain Bacteria; phylum Atribacterota; class Atribacteria; order Atribacterales; family Caldatribacteriaceae; genus Caldatribacterium; species Caldatribacterium caloriphilum. Next base: position 49,398 of record CALAIW010000005.1, read on the forward strand.
TTCACCTTGGGTAAGCATGCTGTTTATTCGCTCAGCAATAAGGGTTTTTAAACGCTCCTTCCCCTCTGGTGTTGCCAGGTCTTCAGAAGTCTGGGCGCTGAGAACCATAATGATGGCATCTCGAATTTCCACGCTTTTCTTGCGAAGCTCATCCTCAGCTTTCTGACTCGAAAGGGCAACGCTTATAACTGCCTTAAGGTACCGAAGATTATCTTTATCGGCAAGGTTGACCAGAAAATTTCCTTCAAAAGTATAGATAATGGGCTCCTTTGCCCGAGTCTTTCTTGGGGTGTCCTCTTTTGGGGAAAGAAAACCGCTTTGCTTGAGAAAGGTGTATCCCATAAAGCCCACCATAGCAAGGATAAGGACAAGAAGGATGGTCTTCAAAGAAAGTCCTTTTTTCGTCTCTTTGGTTTCTCCTCCAACTTCCTCGGCCCTTTTCGCCATTCCTTTCCCCCCTATTCCTCCCGAAGAATAACCACTTCCACCCTCCGGTTCTTTCGCCGATTCTCCTCACTCGTGTTTGGCACCAGAGGTCGATACTCCCCATACCCTACGGCAATGAGCCGCTCGGGAGGGATTCCCTGCCTTTCCACAAGGTACCGCAAAACGGCAATCGCCCGAGCAGCAGAAAGTTCCCAATTCGACGGGAATTGAGGGGTATTAATGGGAAGATCGCAGGTGTGTCCTTCGATACGAACGGCGTTTGGGATTTTCTTAAGGACCTCGGCAAGGGCGTCAAGAACGGGGATCATTTCTGGCCGGAGGTTTGCCTTACCAATGTCGAAAAAGACGTTATCAAGAAAAGTCACCACAAGTCCTCGCTCGTCAATGCGAAGATTCACCTTTTCTGGAGAGAGCTGGGCCTGCTGCACGAGCTTACGCTCAATTTCCTTCATGAGTCCAGCAAGTTTCAGTTGCACCACCCCTGAGGGGCTGAGCTGTGTCGGAGGCTTAGGTACCGGAATTTCTGAGGGGTGAAATACCCGAGGTCCTCCTTCAAGGACACCTAAGGCTCCCTGGATAGAGGACACGATTTCCTTAAACCGGGCAACATCAATAGTAGAGAGAGCAAAAAGAAGGACGAAAAAGCACAAAAGCAAAGACATAAAATCTCCGTAGGTTAGGGACCAAAGTGGTGCACCAGGTGGAACCTCTTCTTCACGTTTTCTAGGCATACACCTTCACCTCATGCCTCCCGAGTTTGCCGAAGAGGAATAACCCGTTCCTGTCCTTCCCGCTCACGTTCAAACTGTTCTCGAATTTCTGGGGCAAAGAAGGATTTGAGTTTTTCCTCAACAATCCTTGGATTGTCCCCCGCCTGGATAGAGAGAATCCCCTCAATGATAACCTCCTTGAGAAGAACCTCCTGAGCACTCCGAAGCTTCAACTTATTGGCCACCGGAAGACAAAAGAGATTGGCAATGAGCGCTCCATAGAGGGTGGTCAAAAGCGCTACAGCCATTCCTGGTCCAACCTTTTTGGGGTCATCAAGGTGCACGAGCATTGCCACAAGGCCAATAAGCGTTCCAATGAGTCCAAAGGCTGGAGCAAAACTGGCCATGGTTTCGAAAACCGCTCTTCCTGTTTTGTGCCTCTCCTCCATAAAGAGGAGTTCGGTCTCAAGGATACTCTTGAGAAGCTGTGGGTCTGTTCCGTCCACCACAAGCTGTATTCCCTTTTTGAAAAAGGGGTCGTTGAACCGGTCAGCCTCTTCCTCAAGCGCTAAGAGCCCCTCTTTTCGAGCTTTTTCAGCAAGCGCCACAAGGGTGGCGATAATCTCCGAAGGGTCGGGGAGTTTTTCCTGCATGGCAATTTGAAAAAGCTTCATCGCCTTCATAACTTGGTTGAGACGAAAGCTAATCATCGTTGCCGCCAAAGTCCCCCCACCAGTAATGAGAATGGAGGGAATGTTGATGTAAATCTGCATATTTCCGCCCGCAGAACTCAGCATACCCCAAAAGACAAGGACAATGCCAATACCCAGGCCTGCAAGAGTTGCTATGTCCATGGCTTACTCTTCTGCCTCCTTCTCAAGGTTTCCAATGAGAATCTTCCCTACCCCAGTTTTCTTGCGGAATTCTACAATCCGATCGATCACCTCGGTAACCTTTTCTCGAACAACGAACTTTTTTCCAGTCACAAGAGAAATCACCGTGTCCGGTGTGGCCTCAATGGTTTCAATAAGGTCAGAGTTGAGAATAAACACCGAACCATTGAGCCTGGTAAGCTCAATCATTCCCTCTCACCCCCAAAGGGGGAGGGAAACCCCTCCCCCTTACTCTACCGCTTGATGTTAATAAGGTCCTGAAGCATTTCATCAGACGTAGTGATGACCCGGGAGTTGGCCTGGAAGCCACGTTGGGTAACAATCATATTGGTGAACTCCTGAGCTAAATCGACATTGGACATCTCCAAGGCCCCAACAGCGATACTCCCTCTCCCTCCAGAGTTTGCTGGACCGATACTGGGAAGGCCGGAGTTATTCGAAATCTGGTAGAGGTTTCCACCCTGTTTCAAAAGCCCTTGAGGATTTGGAAAGGTTGCCAAGGCTATTTGGGCCAAAGGTTTTGACTGACCATTGGTGAAAATCCCAGTGATAATTCCGTTTGAGTCAGTTGTCACCATATCGAGTGACCCTGCCTTATATCCGTCCTGGTAACTGATATACGCTGAGGGATTACCACCAAACTGGGTGAGTGCGGAAAAGTCGATAGCTACATTGAGAGCATTTGCGCCAGGAACATTGAATTCCACTCCTCCCGTCCCTCCAGAAGAGACAAGACCGCCAGTATCGAAAACGATAGTTCCTGAACCCCCTCCTGATGGTGCCACGCCATCAAGGGTTGCTTCCCAATTCCAGGTGTTTGTCCCGTTTTTCGTAAAGGTAATGCTTAAAGTGTGCACATTCCCCAAAGAATCATAGACCTGGGCGCTTGTGACCCAAGTGGTACCGTCTGGAGCATTGGCATCAAGGTTTCCCTCAAAAGTAACATTTTCGGTAGCTTTCGGCTTCATTTGCGTCCCAAGGGGAATGTAAATATCCTGCAAAGCTTTGGTGGTATCAATGACACCATTGGCATCGGCAAGCCATCCCTGAACTCTAAGGCCCCCAGAATTCACAAGCGACCCATCAGCAGAGAGTTTAAAGGCTCCATCCCGGGTATAGTACGTTTGCCGTCCATCGCTAACGACAAAAAACCCATCTCCCTGAATAGCAAAATCTGTAGGATTATCGGTAGTTTGTAAACCACCCTGGGTAAAGAGTGTATCGATACTGCCTATCCGTACTCCGAGACCAACTTGCTTTGGATTGACGCCACCCGCACCTCCCGCCTGGGGACTCCGAGCACCTTCGATAGTCTGGCTCAAGATATCCTCAAAGGTCACCCGACTCGCCTTGAAAGCTACGGTATTGACATTAGCGATATTGTTGCCGATAACATCCATCCGGGTCTGGTGGTTCTTAAGACCGGAAACCCCGGAAAAGAGTGAGCGCATCATCTCTGCCTAACCTCCCTTCCGCAAGCCCCCGACTCCGCGGACCGGCTTGCTGTATTCATGAAAAGCACAGAATCAATATGGGTAAACACTCGATTCTCCTTCTCCACACAGGTGATAACCGTGCGCTCGGGCACGTTGACCACAAAAGCCACCCCATCAACGACAATGAGGGAAGTTCTTCCACCTTTCGCTTCAAGGGTTCGGAAACCTTCTCGAAGCTTTTCCTGCATTTCCTCCGAGAGGGAAATCGCCCGTTCTTCAAGCCGCCGTTTTGCATGAGTCGAAAAACTGAGCTCGGCGTCCAGGAGTCGCTCAAAAGAAACGGTACTCCTTTTCTGTACTGGGGAGAAACTCCCCAAGCTTTCAGAGACTCCTCTCACCCGCTCGATCATGCACCCTCAACCCCCACAAGGTCAGTCACCGGATACGCGGCATCTCCAAGGAGGACATATACTGCCTCATCCCGCAATGCCACTCCTGATACAACCCCTTGAGTCCCATCCTTGAGAGTGACTGTCTTTCCCACAAGATTCCCCGCCTGGATGAGGAGAAGCGAAACCATGCCTTTGTTGAGGTTCTGGATACCCTCAAGGGTTGAGAACTGGGCAAGCTGTGTCGCTAACTCCTGGTCTCCCAGAGGCTCAAGGGGATTCTGGTACCGAAGTTGGTACACAAGAAGCTTCAAAAAGGCGTATTTGTCAAGGGTTTTTCGGTTACTCGAAGAAACGTTTTTTTCGACGTCAGCCTGCAAAGATATGCTCTGTACTCCAGAAACAAAAGGCATTCTCCTCACCCCTATACAAGGAGGTTTACCTGGAAAACCCCAAAATCGTCAAAAGCTACTGCATCGCCTTGTTCTTCCCTTGGAGATGGAACCCAAGGGGAATGTGAAAACTTGTACGCGCCCTGTCCATTCCCAAAGAAATTGGCAAAAGGCATTCCCTGGGAAGTGAAGCGCGCCTCGAGAGTTGGCAGGTACTTTACAAGCAGTTCCCGGGTTTCAGGGTTAGTCACTTCCCAGAAACAGTGGATTTTTCCCTCCTTCTCCTCAAGGCGAACAATGATAGAACCAAGGTGCTCTGGCTCAAGGCGGAGGACAATTTCTTTGCGACCCTGAGTTTCCGAAGCCATTCGGAGAACCTCTTCAAAGACCTTGGCAAAGTCCTTTTGAGAAGTTACAGAAACCTCAATTTCTTCGGGTAATGCATTGTCGGTGTTTTTTGCGGGAGCAAACGAAGGAACTATCTCTTCCCCAAAAGGTGCGCTGTTGTTTTTGGAGGCATCCCTTTCCGTTGCCCAAACTCGAGTAACCGTCTCCTCCTTCAAGGAAGGAGCAGTAGCACGCTCTACAAAGGATGTGGAACCGAAATCTTGAGAGAACTCTGGACTTCCTTTCTCAGGAACTTTCTCAGGAGCACTGGATGCCTCTGCGGCAACCGCGCTTTCCAAAGGAAGAACATCTCCCTCAAAAGTCCCATCCCAAGCCGTAGGTTCAGCTGCAACTTCAAGAGGAAAAGTACCGTCCGGCGTAACCTCTGGTTCAGTCGTATTTTCAGGCAAAGGCGTAATGGTGTTCATCGTATCTCCCGAGGGAGTTGTAACCTCGCTTTGTCCATCCTCTGGGGCTACTCTCCCACACCCAACTCTAGGGCATTGGAGTTTCTCCCCCACTGCATTACCAATCCACGCTCTGAGGTTCTCCAAAAGGAAGGTAAAGAATTCTACAAGAGTTTCCTTCTTTCCCTCAAGAGAGAAAGAGAAAACCCCGCTAGCACTGTCCCGAACACCGCTTACTGTCACATTCCCCGAACCAAAGCGAAGCGTTACACGGAAGTTTTCCACCATTTCCAAAGCGTCCGAAAGAAGAGCAGAAAATTCTTGCAAGGGATCCTGAGGCGTTACTGTACTCGAACAGGTTGTAGCTGAACAACCCAAAGAGGCAGTACCTTGAGCACTCAAAGGGCAGAGAAGAGGCGTACTTTGTGTACTTTCACTTGAAACACTGCAAGACTTCACCACAAGGGACGGAGTCGGTACGGCAAAAAGAGGCGCACTTTGGCAATATGCATCGAGGAGGGTACTGAAATCATCTGTACCTGTTGGTGCAAGCTTTTTTACTGTGTTACTTACTGTACTACTACCTACCCCCGACTCTTGAAAAATCGGAACACTGGGAACAAAGAAGAACCCACTCACCCTGTCACCTCCCTTCACGCATCCTCTTCAAAACCGAGGCAGCCTTCTCCACACTCATGGCATTGAGGATTCTTGCCGCATCCCGTTCCTTCATGGCCGAAAGAACCTGCACCACCTCCTCATCACTCCACTGTTCTAGAATCTTTGCCGCATCCTGCGGCTCCATGGCGCTGTAGATTCGGGCAACCCGAGTAATGCTTCCTCCCCCCTGGGGCGTTGGAGAGGGCAAGGGAGACAAAACCGGTGCCTGAGGGACCTCAGAGGGCAAGGGCGTAACCTCAAGGGTAACCTGAGGCGTCTCCATTGCAACCTGAATTTCCTCCTGAGGTTCCTTTCCCCCTTCCTCCAAAGAAGGAGTACCCTCAAGAGTTGGACCAGGGTAGAGAACCCCTTCTTCTCCCTCCGGAGAAACTGTAGTGACCTCCCGCTGTGCCTCAACCCTACCTTTCCCAAGAGGCAGAAACCGCAAAAAGGGAAGATCCACCATTCCTGTGAACTGGAGGAAAACAAGAAATGTCATTCCAAATACCAAAACAAGAAGAACTGTCTCTCCTGCCCTACCCTTTTTCCGCTCCGTTTTTGTCCTCGGAACACTTCCTCTGGAAATTTTTTCTTTTGCCACTCGGGGCGCCTTTTTCCCCTGCACGCTCTAACCCTCCAAAACCTTGCGAATAAAGGTGCGGGTCTCTGCAAAGGGAGGAACCCCTCCGTAGGCCTTTACTCTTCCGGGACCAGCGTTGTAGGCTGCAAGAGCAAGCTCAATGCTTCCAAAGCGGTCGAGAAGTCCCCGGAGATATCGCACTCCCCCCTCGATGTTCTGCCTCACATCGAAAGGGTCAGAGATCCCAAGTTCTCTACACGTTTCAGGCATGAGTTGCATAAGTCCCATAGCCCCTTTGGGCGACACAGCTTTTGGATTTCCTCCTGACTCCACTTCAATGAGTTTTCGAACCAAAGAAGGATGCAACCCGTACTTTTTCGCACACTCCTCCACAATCCTGTCAAAAGAAGATGACGACAGGGATGGGGAAATAGCCCCTGCGGGCTTTTGGGGTTGCGAGGTAAAGCTTCCAAAACGCTCTTCAATTTCCCGAATTCGAGCAAGCACTCGCCCTACGTTTCCGAACATAGGTCTCCCTTCCTCGTGAACCTCTGTACTGCAATCTCATCGAGAACTTTCTGGTTATTCCGTTCCACTTCAATCTTAAAGTGCTCGTAGTGTTTATCCCGAAGTTTTTCCATGGCTCTCCGCTCCATAGCCGCAGCCACGAGTTCCTCTCTCGTTTGACGGATTTGTTCTTCGATCTGTCGAAGGTACATTTTCATTCGTTCAATTCGCAAGCGCAGTGCCTCAAGACAATTCTCGTAGAACATTTCCTCCTCCAGGGCAACACGCCCATTTTTCTCGCGCAGGACCCGCCGCTCGGAAAGAAGTGCCTCCTCTTCTTGCTCTACGCTCTTTAAGCGTTCCCTCTGGGATTCGGCAAGTCGCTCAAGCTCCGCAAGTTTCACTTCGATGAGTTCTTCTTTGAGGCGGCACGTATCAAGCACTTTCTGGAGTTTGAACTGGTACCCCTTCATGAAGCAACCTCCCCAAAGAGTTCCTCAAGCCACTTCATGGTCTCCTCAAATGGTGCAGGTTCATCAATCCCCTGGCGGAGGAATTCCCTAACCCGGTCGATCATAGCAAGCGCGTAGTCAATACGGGGATTTGATCCCCGCTCATAAGCACCAATGTTAATAAGGTCCTCAGCATCCTGGTACACGGCAAGGATCTCCCGGAGTTTCTGCGCCATCGCCTGATGGCGGGGGCTTGTGATATCAGGCATGAGTCGGCTCACACTCTGGAGAATATCGATAGCTGGATAGTGACCAGAGAAAGAGAGCTTCCGGGAAAGAACAATGTGTCCATCAAGGATGGAACGAACCGTATCCGCAACAGGATCATTCATATCATCGCCCTCAACGAGTACGGTGTACAAAGCAGTAATGGTTCCCCGAGCAAAATTTCCCGTTCGCTCCATGAGGCGGGGAAGCATGGTAAAGACCGAAGGAGTATACCCACGAGTCGTAGGTGGTTCTCCAACAGCAAGGCCAAGTTCCCGTTGTGCCATGGCAAGACGGGTTACCGAGTCCATCATAAAAAGTACGTCCTTACCTTTATCCCGGAAGTACTCGGCAATCGCTGTGGCGCAGAAGGCAGCCTTAATACGCAGGAGGGGGGCCTGGTCTGAAGTCGCCACAACGATACAACTCCGACGCAATCCCTCTTCTTTAAGGTCCCGCTCGATGAACTCCTTCACCTCTCTTCCCCGCTCTCCCACCAGAGCAATCACGTTCACTTCGCTTTGCGCCCGACGAGCAATCATGCCAAGGAGCGTGCTCTTGCCCACACCACTTCCCGCAAAAATGCCGATCCTCTGCCCTTTTCCGCAGGTCAGGGCAGCGTCGATAGCTCGAATGCCAAGAGGGAGAACCTCCCGGATACGCCGCCTTGAGAGGGGATTAGGCGGATCGCACTCAAGGGGGTATTCTGTTTCCGCCTCGAGAGGTCCTTTCCCATCAATAGGTTCTCCCAAAGCGTTGAGGACCCTTCCAAGAACCCCCATACCCACCTTCACCCCTCCTCGCCTCCCCAAGGCAACAACCTCACTTCCAAGTTCAATGCCATTTCGGTCTCCCAAAGGCATAAGAAGCGTCCGTTCCCCCCGGAATCCGACAACCTCTGCAAGGACTTCCCGTTCCCCCTCCCGGGAACGAATGAGGCAGACTTCCCCAACCTTGCACGAAGGCCCCTGGGCCTCAACAACTATGCCCACCGACTGCACCACCCTGCCATTGACCCGAAGGGTCTCAACACCTCTCAGGTGTTCCCGAATTTTCGCCACGTTCAGCATCGTTTTCCTCCCTGAGGAATCGCTCAACCTCATCCCGCAAAATAGCTATCTGCGTCTCTATTCGAGCGTCCACGTTACCAAACTGCGTTTCTAAAACGCATCCACCCTTTGTCACCCTTGGGTCTTCTTTCACCTCGAGGAACTCAAGACCATCAACACGTTGGATGAGTTCTTCCCTCATATCCCGTACCAGGGCACACTCTTCAGGGTGTACCCGAACAATGACTCGTTCCCTTTGAGCAAGCCGAAGCAGCGCTCGTGCAATGGTTTCTCCAACAAAAGGTACTCGTTCTGCTTCCCTTCGGATAACTTTTTCTGCCAAAGCGAAGACAAGCTCGCAGAGAGGTTCCTGGAGCACCCTCCAGTTGTGCTCTCGAGACTTCTGAAACTCCCTAAAAATGCGCTCAAAAACTCGAATTTTTTCCTCCCAAAGTTTCCGTCCCGCTTCTTTCCCCTTCTTTTCCCCCTCACGCCATCCTTCCTCATAGGCTTTTTGACGGATAGCTTCGGCTGCTTCCTGCGCTTCCTGTACGATTCGCTGGGCTTCCTTTGCGGCTTCCTCAAGAACCACCTTTCGAAGCTCGGCAAACTCTTCAAGAGAGGGAGGAGCTCCTTGTGACTCTTGAGGCTCCTTTTGCTCTACATGCCCCACAAGGACACACTGCTTGACATATTCCACCCGCTTGTAGACCCTAGACAATGATTTCGTCCTCCCCTCCACGAGCTATGACAATCTCGCCAGCTTCTTCAAGACGCCTGATAACATTCACAATCTTCTGCTGCGCCTCGTTCACCAGACGTGCCCGTACCGGCCCCATGTACTCCATGTCTTCTTTGAGCATCTGGGCTGCTCGCTGCGACATATTTCGGAAAATCTTCTCCTGCACCTCCTGGGATGCACCCTTAAGAGCAAGAGCCAAGTCTTTTGTGTCAACCTGGCGGAGCACAAGCTGTATTGCTCGATCGTCAAGAAGGACAATATCCTCAAAAACAAACATTTCCGATTTGATCTCCTCAGCAAGGGTAGGGTCTTTCTCTTCAAGAGCCTCGAGAATACTTTTCTCCGTTCCTCGGTCGCTCTTATTAAGAATCTCGATGAGTTTTTTCTTCCCACCCACTCGGGTGAAATCCTGAGTCAAGAACGTTGAAATCTTTCGCTCCAGAACTGCTTCAATCTCTCGCACAACCTCAGGGCTTGTGCGATCCATAAGCGCAATACGCATAGCCACTTCCCCACGAATACTCTCGGGGAGGTTGCCAAGAATTGCCGCCGACTGTTCTGGTTTGAGGTAGGAAAGGATGAGCGCAATAGTTTGAGGGTGTTCTCCCTGAATGAAGTTGAGAATCTGCAGGGGGTCAGCTCGTCGCAGGGCTTCAAAAGGAGTGACCTCTAAAGTTGCTGAAAGCCGAGAGATGATTTCCTGGGCCTTGTGAGGACCAAGAGCTTTTTCAAGGAGTTGCCGGGCGTACTCAATGCCACCTTGGGAGATGTAGTGCTGGGCAAGAGCCATGTGATAGAATTCATTGATCACCTCATCCCGAATCTCTGGAGGGACCTTTTCTAAGGTGGCAATTTCCAGGGTCAAATCCTCAATTTCCTCGTCAGTCAGACGTTTCAGAATCTGCGCTGCAAGGTCAGGCCCAAGACTGACAAGAAGGATAGCTGCTTTCTGCCTCCCCGTGAGGTGTTTCCGAGGGACAAGGGCCATATTCCTCACTCCTCAGCAAGCCAATTGCGAATCAGCTTAGCCACGTTATCTGGATTGGATTGCACAAGTTGCTGAATTTCTTCCTCCATTTTCTTCTGGAGCTCAAGGCGCATTTGCTCTTCAGGAGTAAGTTCCGGTGGACGGACAGAAGGAAGTTCCCTAACCGGTTCTTCCTCAGGAATCTCTGGAGCTTCGTAAAACTCTGCCACCACTTCCTGGGGAGTAGTGGCAGCAACAAGAATCCTCCGTCCAAGGGTGTAAAAGAGAAGCACAAAAAGCGCCACAAGTCCATATTTTACGAAAAGCTCAAGAAGATCCATGAATTTCTGCGCTTTAAGGGCTTTTTCCTCTTCCTCCCACAGAGCCCGATTGAAAGGTAAAGCCTCAACAATAAGGGTATCTCCTCGGGTAAAGTCAAGACCTGCTGCTGCCTGGACAACAGAGCGTACTTTTTCCACCGCTTCTTGAGGAAGGGTGCTATCGACAAGAACCGCAACGGACAACCGTTCAATTTTCCCAGGAGAGGAACTGAAGCGCTCAAGGATACGGTTCACTTCGTAATTTACCGTCGATTCTCGTCGGGCATAGTTACTGCGTGTTCCTTGTCCTTCAGGCTCGGCGTAAATCGGGATGTTGGAAGCAACACCCGCTGTACCTCCGGGAGGATTTGCCATTCCCTGGTATCGTTCCTCAGTCTCTTTGGTGCTCCGAACGATACCCTCTCCCTCAAGAACCGGTTCAAAAACTTCTTTCTCCCCTTCCCGACGTTCAAAGTTCACCTCAGCACTTACCCGAACCACTGCCTGTCGAGAGCCCAAAACACTCTCAAGCATCGTTTGAATCCGGCGGGTGAGAACTTCCTCTACTTCCTTTTTAATCTGCAGCTGTGCCGCAGTAAGATTGGTAAGACTAAGAAGCGTTGTCCCCTCTTTTGTTCCACTGGCCAGGACATTTCCCCGATCATCGACAATGGCCACTCTCTCAGGACTTAAACCTTCGACGCTGTTAGCCACAAGGTGGGCAATCGCCTCAATCTGGCTTTCCTTCAAGGTTGCTCCAGGGCGAAGCCGCAAAACCACAGAAGCGGTGGGTTCTTTCTCCTCCTCGGCAAAAAGACGCTCCTCAGGAAGAACAAGGTGCACTCGCGCTGCTTCCACCTCTGCCAGGGTCATAATGGTTCGCTCAAGCTCTCCCTGAAGCGCCCTCTGGTAATTCACTCGCTGGAGAAAGCTCGTAAGCCCAAAGGCTCCCTTGTCGAAAATCTCAAAACCTGTCCCTCGTGAGGGAAAACCTTTCTGGGCGAGCTTCATCCGTGCTTCATAGAGCTTCTCCTGGGGCACTGCAACAACCGTTCCCCCGCTTGAGAGGCGATACGGAATGTTAAGCTCGCGTAACGTATCTACCACCCGACCGGTTTCCTGAGGATCGGAACTTCGGAAAAGAGGGGCATAATCAGGCTTCCCAGAGTACAGGAAAAGAGTGATAAGACCGGCAAAAAGCGCAGTGCTCACAAGAAGAAAGAGTACCCGCTGTGATGGAGTCATTCCCCCCCAAACACTCTTTACTTGCTCGGTAAAATCCGCAAAAGGACTTCGCATTGCTTACACCTGCATCCGCATGATTTCCTGATACGCCTCAATAACCTTATTCCGTACCTGAACCGCAAGCCCTAAAGCGAGATTTGCCCGCTCAAGGGCGATAATTGCCCGGTGAAGGTTTTCTTCCTTCCCCAAAGCAACCTCAAGAACAGCTCTATCAGCCTCTTTTTGGAGGTTGTTCACTTCCTCAAGGGCCTGCCAGAGTTTCTCGGCAAAATCATGACCCCAAGAGGCCTTGGATGTCTCCTTTCCTAAGGATGGAGGAGTACCTAAGGTAAGGCGAGAAATTTCCATACCCTATACCTCCTTACCGTCCGATGTTGAGGCTACTTGTGAGCATGCTCTTTGTAGCGTTCAAGGCGGCAACGTTAGCTTCATACGCTCGGGTTGCAGCAAGAAGATCCACCATCTCGTTCACCACAGAGACGTTAGGGTACGCCACAAACCCCTCCTCGTTCGCATCGGGATGTCCAGGGTTATAGACAAGTCGAGGCGGAGTAGTCGTGTCCTCTCTGATTGCCGCCACCTCTACACCCCCATCTCCTCGAGGCATAAATACCACTTCCTTGCGGCGATATGGCCCACCCTGAGGAGTACGGGTGGTTTCAGCGTTGGCGATATTTGTGGCAATGACACTCAAACGGAGTCGCTCAGCAGTGAGTGCCGACGCGCTAACATCAAAAGATCGGAAAATTCTCATTTACCGCACCTCCCGAATAACAGTTCGCAAAAGGCCAAGTTTATCAGATACCATGCGCGCAAGGGCTTGATAGTACAGGGCATTTTCAAGAACCAGAGTCATTTCCTTCTCCACATCAACCCCTGAACGGTCCTGACGCACCGAGTACCCTTCTTCTATAGTGTTGAAGCCTTTTGCGCTCTCTTTGCTCTCTCCAAAGTGCCTTGGATGGGTTACTGAGAGAGGCAACGCATCTTTTGCTTTTAGGACCTCCTGAAAGACCCCCACAAAATCTATATCTTTTCTTTTGTAACGAGGTGTTTCAACATTGGCTACGTTCTCAGCAAGAACGCGCTGGCGAGCCATAGAGTAATCAAGCCCTCGAGTAAGAACCCGCATCGTTGTATCCATCATGATGTCGAAAGGCATATTCTCAACCTCCGAAATAGCAAGATGAAATATCTTGCCAAATTCCCTTCAGAAGACCAGAAGTCCCTGTGGTACAATGGACACTGGTGGTCTTTATGAAGGCATTTCGTTTTCCTTTCTTTCGGCTTGGTATCATTGGTGGTGGACAACTTGCCAAAATGATGACCCAGGAAGCAAAAAAGATGGGGCTTTTTGTAACCATTCTTGATCCAACCCCGGCATCCCCCGCCGCTCAGGTGGCAGATGAGGAAATTATCGCTGGGTTCTACGACGAGGAAGGATTGGCAAAGCTCTGTGCCACAAGCGACATCGTTACCTACGATATTGAACATGTGAACGCACCATTTCTAAAGTCCCTCCCTGGAAAGGAAAAGATTCGTCCATCTCCAGAGCTCCTCGAAACTATCCAAGATAAGTTCCGGCAGCGGGTAGTCCTCAACGAAGCCGGGCTTCCTGTCCCCCCTTTTGCTCTCCTTGAAGAGGACAAAATCTCCGCCTTTCAAGCCTTTGGATTTCCTCTGGTGCAGAAAGCCCGCTTCGGAGGATACGATGGAAGGGGTGTAGTTACCCTGAAAAGTGCAGAGGATCTTCCCAAGCGCCTCAAAGGACCATCCTTTCTTGAAGCGTATGTGCCAATCGAAAAAGAACTTGCCGTTCTTGTAGCCCGAAGTGTCACCGGGGAAGTCCGAGTATACCCGGTTGTTGAGATGCTCTTTGAGCCTAAAGCACACATCTGTGACCTTGTCCTCGCTCCAGCTCGCATTCCAGAGAGTATCGCGGAAGAAGCACAGTCTTTGGGAATACGGTGCGTAGAGGTTCTTAACGGTGTGGGGATTTTCGCTATTGAGATGTTCCTTACAAAAGACCGAAAACTCCTTATCAACGAGATTGCCCCTCGACCTCACAATTCAGGTCATTTCACTATTGAGGCATGTGCTACTTCCCAGTTTGAGGAACACTTGCGGGCCATTCTTGGCCTTCCTCTGGGGTCGACACAACTCCTTACCCCTGCGGTCATGGTAAACCTTCTTGGAGAAGAAGGAGAAAGTGGTCCACCAATCGTTGAAGGTCTTGAGGAAGCACTGGCTATTGAAGGGGTCTCTTTCCACTTCTACGGAAAATGGGAAACTCGTCCGTTTCGAAAAATGGGACATGTAACGGTAATCGATGCAACCCTTGAAGGAGCCCTCACAAAAGCACTCAAGGTAAAGGAGATTCTCAAAATAAAAGGGGAAAGGAAGGAAAAGGAATATGCCTCTTGTTGGCATCATCATGGGGAGTGACTCAGACCTTCCGGTTATGGAAGAAGCGGCAAAGATTCTTGAAGAGTTTGGGGTGAGTTACGAGATAACCATCGTTTCAGCCCATCGAACTCCTGAGCGTATGTTCCGGTACGCCCAGGAAGCGGAGAAACGGGGTATTGAGGTCATCATTGCTGGGGCAGGGGGAGCAGCACACCTCCCTGGCATGGTGGCATCTCTGACCCCGCTACCAGTCATTGGGGTTCCGGTGAAAAGTGCTGCCCTTCAAGGGCTTGATTCACTTCTTTCTATTGTGCAGATGCCCCCTGGAGTTCCCGTTGCTACTGTAGCCATTAATGGGGCAAGAAATGCGGGAATACTGGCTGCAGAAATTCTGGGAATTAAGTACCCAGAAATCCGAGAACGGGTGCGCCAGTACAAAGAGTCCATGCGGAAAAATGTGGAAGCAAAAGCCCAAGAAATCGAACGAGGGTTCCCCGGTAATGTCTGAAAAGCGGTTTTCACTCTTTGCGCTTTTTTGGACTTTTCTGAAAATCGGAGCCTTCACCTGGGGAGGAGGATATGCCATGATTCCGCTCATACGGAAAGAGATTGTCGAAAGACATAAACTCCTCTCTGAAGAAGCCTTTCTTGAAGTTCTTTCCCTTGCCCAGAGCCTTCCTGGAGCTATTGCCATCAACACCGCTTCTTTTGTCGGGCTCTCCCTTGGTGGGGTGAGGACACAGCTTCTCCTTGTCCTTGCCACCGTCCTCCCTTCTTTCAGCTCTATTGTTGCCGCTGCCTTTGTGTTTCTTCGCTTTCGGGAACTCCCTTTCGTTCAAGCTTTCTTTCGGGGAGCCCTTGCTGTAATTGCTTCACTCATTGCCCTGTCGATTTGGCAGATTGGGACAAAGATAGCTCAAGACACCCTCGATCTTGTCATTGCCGCGTTCCTCCTTTTGCTCCTTCTTTGCACCAAAGTGCATCCACTCTTTATCGTCCTTCTTGGCGGAGGGCTTGGGGTGTTTCTCAAGCGATGACCTATGTTCTCCTTTTCCTCGCCTTCTTGCGAGTTGGCGTCTTCTCCTTCGGTGGGGGACTCGCTGCACTCCCCCTCATTGAAAGAGAAATTGTGGACACCCACCACTGGCTTACGAAACAAGAATTTCTCGAGCTCTTGCCCCTCTCGCAACTCACCCCTGGGCCCATTGCCATTAATGCCGCAACATTCACAGGGTTTAAAATTGGGGGAATTTTGGGAGCCTTTGTTGCCACAGCTTCGTTCTGTTTTCCCTCTCTTGTTCTTACACTCCTTATAACCTTTTTCTTGAATCACTTTCGAGAAAACCCCTGGGTAGCACGATTTTTGGGGGGTCTTCGCCCCGTGCTGCTTGCCCTCCTCCTTCGCGCAGCCTTCTCAGTAATCCGCGACGGTATTCAGGACCCTTTTGCCCTTATCGTAAGCATTGCCTGTGGCATACTCCTTCTCTCGAAGAAAGTGGAAGAAATATCCCTGCTTCTTGTGGGAGGCGTTCTTGGCCTCCTCTGGTATTGGTTACGGTAAAATTTTGAAAAGGGAGAAAAATTCCAAAGTGGTGCATCACAGGCATTTCCTCCCTAGTTTGGGTTGCACCTTTTGTTCCTTTCCGCTAAGATAAAAACATGTACCACGAGGAGTTTGAGGGGAGAATCATCGATATTTCCACAATTCGCTTCTTTCGCTTCTTCAGGCGTTTGGGGATTTACACACTTTTTGTTGCCCTTTTTGTGTACTTTGCAAGCGGGATATACGTTGTTGGCCCCGATGAAGTGGGTGTCGTCCGGCGTCTGGGAAGCTATAACCGTACTGTCCCCCCAGGAATCCATTACCGTCTTCCGTACCCTTTTGAGAGTGTGACCAAGCCCAAAATCACTGAGGTTCGCCGCGTCGAAATCGGCTTTCGAACGCTTACCCCTGGCCCTCCACCGAGGTACGCTTTTGTGCCTGAGGAATCGCTGATGCTTACCGGAGACGAAAACATCGTGAGCTGCCAATTCATTGTCCAGTTTCGCATCAGCGACCCGTACCAGTACCTTTTCCGCATCAAAGACCCGGAAAAAGCGGTGAAGAACGTTGCTGAGGCCGCTCTACGGGAGGTGGTGGGGAAAAAGACCATCGACGAGGTACTCACCACTGGCCGAGCCGAAGTCCAAGAGGAGACGCGAGCTCTCCTTCAAGAAATCCTTGACCGATACGAAGCAGGAATCCGAATCTTAGCGGTGCAGCTCCAGGACGTCCAGCCGCCTCAGGAAGTCGTTGCGGCTTTTAAGGACGTTGCCAGTGCTCGCGAAGACAAAGTCCGCTTCATAAATGAAGCTGAAGCTTACCGAAACCAGATCCTTCCTCAGGCCCGGGGAGAAGCCTCTCGTATCTTAAAAGAGGCGGAAGCCTACCGGGAAACGGTTATCCGCAAAGCCGAAGGAGAAGTGGCGAGATTCCTCGCGGTTCTCAGAGAATACGAAGCAAACCCCGAGATTACTCGCCGGCGCCTGCACCTTGAAACCCTTGAGGAAATTTGGCCAAAAGTGAAAAAGTTTGTCTTTGATGAGGAAAAGGTTGCACAGAGTACCTTAAAATTCTTACCCCTTTTTGAGGGAGAGAAAAATGAGTAGGGTTTGGCGGTGGCGTATAAGTGTCGCCATTCTTGTCCTTGTACTCTTAGCCATCTTTAGGCCTTGGTATGTACTGGATGAGACTGAACAAGGGGTTATCGTCCAGCTCGGAAAGCCTATTCGTGTCGTTCAAGAAAGCGGCTTGCACCTGAAACTCCCCTATCCTTTTCAGGTGGTACGAAAGTTTGACCGCCGGCTTTTAGAATACGATTCGCCTCCTGAGGAGGTCATCACCCGGGACAAAAAGACCCTGGTGATTGACAGTTTCGTCCGCTGGCGTATCACCAATCCCCTCCTATTCCTGCAGACTGTGGTGAGCGAAAACGGAGCCATTACTCGCATTGATGATGTGGTATACTCTGAGCTCCGAACAGAAATTGGGCGGGTTGATCTTTTCGACCTTGTTTCCAAAGTCCGCAAAGAGGTTATGGAAAGAGTAACCACTCGTTCCAGCGAAAAGACGAAAGAATTTGGCGTAGAAATCGTCGATGTTCGAATTAAAAGGGCAGATCTCCCCAAGCAGAACGAAGAAGCTGTTTTCCAGCGAATGAAAGCTGAAAGAGAGCGTCAGGCTCGCCAGTATCGTTCTGAAGGCGAAGAAGAGGCCACAAAAATCCGGGCCGAGGCCGACAAAGAGCGAGCCCTTATTCTTGCTGAAGCGGAAAAGCAAGCACAAATCCTCCGAGGTGAAGGCGAGGCCGAAGCGTTACGCATCTATGCCGAGGCATACCGCAAAAGCCCCGAGTTCTTCGCCTTCCTTCGAACCCTTGAGGTGTACCGAAAATCCTTCAAAGAGGGCGACGTCTTCGTTCTCACTCCTGCATCGGATATCCTCACGTATCTTAAGAGCTTGCCAGAACCTGAGCTACAAGAGGAAGGAAGGTAAAGGCTGGTCCCCCTCCCATGACCACCCCAACCTGGGCTGCCTCGAAAATCTCCTCAGGAGTTGCTCCAGCCTTTTTTGCTCCACGCACATGGAGAATGACGCAGTTTTCACAGTGAATGGCCACCCCAATGGCCAAAGCTATGAGCTCTTTCACCTTAAGAGGTAAAGCCCCTTCGGCCATTACCTGGTTGTAGAAGGAGAGAAAAGGCTCAACACTTTTTGGGGACTGTTCTCGTACACCGCGAATCCCTTTTCGGTATTCCTCAAGAAACCCTTGAATATCCATGATACCACCGTCCCTTCGTACGCCGGCGCAAATGCGCCGGCGGAATCCCCATTTCTTCGCGATACAACGCGCAAGTCCTCCGGGCAATGAATATCCCTAAGGATTTGAGCCTTTCGGCAATTTCCCGATCCGAAAGAGGGTGTTCTGGGTCCTCTTCGGCAAGAAGCATCCGTATCGCTTCTTTTGCCTGGTATGAAGCATCAAAAAAGAATTTCACACTGCGAACCAGACCATCGGGAAAACGAACGAACTTTCCCTTCAAAACCTGGCACACCCCGCTGACACTTATCCCCAAAGCCTCGGCAATCTCCCCTTGGGTAAGGGGGACAAAAAAGGATGGACCGTGGCGGAAAAACTCCTTTTCCCGTTCTACGATGTACTCAAGAACTCGAAGCAGCGTCCGGTACCGGTACGCAAGGCACGAGAGAACCTCCCGTGCTTCATCGAGTTTCTCCCGGAAAAAGTGACGTTCCCCTTCAGAGAGTTCCCCCCGCCTTTTCCGCCAAAAGGAAAGCACTGTGTCGCTTATCGCCATCTGCATGGAAAAGGATGGGACAAGGACAACCTCAAACTCTCCCTTTTCAATCTCTAGGATTTCTGCATCGGGATATACGAGATTTCGCTCTTCTTGAAGGTCCTCACGCTCTCTTCCCAAGGTGCTTTCAAAGTACTGAGCTGGGGAAAAAAAGAGCTGCTCTCGATACGGTGCAAGGATACGCTCAAGACGATCTGGATTTTCGCGAAACGCTTGAAGGAGATTCGCAACGTTTTCCTGTAACCCAAGGTGCTCAAGCTGCATGTCTAAAAATTCTAAAGCGTTTCGAGCTGCAAAGCCAAAAAAGCCCGCTTCCCGGACTTTTGTGATGACGCGCTCTATAGCCTCCTCAGACACCCGAAGGGCCAAAGCGAGTTCCTCAAGATTCCCCCGCAGAAATCCTTCGTCATCGAGATGGGCAAAAAGAGCATGAACGATGCTTTTCTCCCTCTCTCCTAGTCCAGCAAGAGCCATAACCTCATCAAAAAGAAATTCCTTCCACCCTCGCTCCTTTTCCCACTGGGGAACATCCTCAAAGGGGATTTCTTTCCACCCTTGACCCAGGTATCTCCCACAACGCGGGCAACGCTCAGGATACCCTGAAAACTCTTCGCCACATCCAAAGCACACAATACCCTCTCGAACCTCAAGGAGGGGATTTTCTTCAAGGAGCTTTGCAAGACGCACCTCAAGCTCAGGTAGTGGCAGAGCCATAAGGTGGCTTGCCACAATCATTTTGGGAATCATCTGGTGCTTCTGCAAAGGCAAAAGGGCTGGTCGGACCTTCTTCATCGTTCACTTCCTCGCTCCACCGGAAGAAAAACCTGGACCTTTGTACCTACTCCTTCCTTAGAGGCTATCTCAATCCATCCCCCATGGGCTCGTACAATACTGTACGAGATGGAAAGTCCAAGACCTGTTCCTCGCTCTTTTGTGGTGAAAAAGGGCTCAAAAATTCGGGGAAGTGCACTTTCTGGAATGCCCTTCCCTGTGTCGGCAAAGGTAACTTTTACATAGGTTGCAAACTTTCGCCTTTCCCAGGGGGGGAGGTTTTCAAGAAGAACGCTCTCTGTCGAAATGCGAAGTATTCCCCCTTTTTCCTGCATAGCCTCAAAGGCATTTTTCGCAAGGTTCATAAAGACCTGACGCATACGTGTCCGATCAAGGTACACCAGGGGAAGATTCTCTTCAAAGGCGAACTCCACCCTTTCGTTTTCCTGGCAAAAGAAGTCTACGAGAGAGACACTCTCTCGAAGGAGCGCATTAACGTCTGTTGGTTCTCGCTCAAGGACAAGAGGCTTTGAGAAATCCACAAGATAGCGGATAACCTCACTACAGTGAGCCGCTTCTTTTTCTATTTTCTCTAGGACCCTCTTGGTCATCTGGCATGCAGGACAATCTCTACCTTTCTCCTCAACTTGCGAAAGGAGCATCTGGGCATAACCATAAATGACACCTAGGGGGTTGTTAATTTCATGAGCCATACTGGAGATAAAGCGACCGATACTTGAGAGTCGCTCCATCTGGCGGATGCTTTCTCCCCAGCGGGCACGATCGGTCACGTCTTCTACAAGCCCCACAACCTGAAGGGAATTGCCACCTTCTCGCCACGGGAAAAACCGAAAATTCAAAAGGCGATCACCATTTGCGCCTCTTTTCAAGCGAA
Organism: uncultured bacterium; assembly: GCA_937922705.1. Taxonomy (GTDB): domain Bacteria; phylum Atribacterota; class Atribacteria; order Atribacterales; family Caldatribacteriaceae; genus Caldatribacterium; species Caldatribacterium caloriphilum. The sequence goes on from CALAIW010000005.1 coordinate 69,676, forward strand.
AGTTTCGGATAAAGTATTCCTCCCCAAAGCGAAGACTCTGCCACATATCTTCCATGTGCTCCATCGGGAAGAGTTCATCCCATTTTTTCCCAAGGACTTCTGCTTCTCTCCTTCCGGTGAGCACCTCCATGGTGCTGTTCCAGAAGAGAATGCGTCCTTCCCCAAAGGAGAGAAACACAACTCCAAGAGGAAAACGGAAGAAAAGAATCTGCAAAATGTGCGTCCGAAGTTTTTGAACTCTCATGAGGAGTTGCCGCTCAAAAGGCAAAAGACCCTTCACCGGGGGAAGCTCTCCTTCTTTCAGAGGACCACCAGTTACACACACAAGGCCTGGTCCTAAAAGCTCAACCCGCGCAAAAAGAAATTCGTTTTCAAAAGAGAGAAAATGGATTCCTTCCTGGGGTCGTGCTTCTTGCCTCAAGAAGTCCTCGACAAATCGCCGGTACTTGTGCAAACCGTTGTAGAAAAACACACCATCTTCTGTGCGAAGCAGTACATATGCCACTGAGAGACGCTTCCGAATCCCCCGAAGAAGGGGGTTCCAAAGAACAGCCCACTCCATTGGCTCAGTTACCCAGGACCTTCTTCACCGCCTCAATGACTCGCTCAGGCTTGAAGGGCTTGACGATGAAGTCACGAGCTCCCGCCTGGATAGCGTCAACCACCATAGCCTGCTGACCCATAGCACTGCACATGATAATCCGGGCATTGGGGTCAATCTTTTTGATTTCCTTCACCGCAGTAATACCATCCATCTCAGGCATAGTGATATCCATGGTCACAAGGTCTGGCTTGACCTCTTCATATTTGAGCACCGCTTCTTTGCCGTTACTTGCCTCAGCCACCACCTCGTAACCGTTTTTCGTAAGGATATCCTTAAGCATCATCCGCATAAATGCAGCATCATCCACAATCATAATCCGTCCGGGCATAGCCTATTACCCTCCCACCTGAACCATTTTCCAGAGGAGACTCGCCACATCCACAATGAGCGAGACCCGTCCATCGCCAAGAATTGTCGCTCCTCCAAGCCCTCGCACGTCACCAATGTACGACCCAAGAGACTTAATCACGATTTCCTGCTCGCCAACAATGGCATCAACCACAAGACCTGCAAGAACTCGAGCAGTGTTCACAACAACGGTATAGAGAACATCAGGAATTTCCATACCTTCCTCATACTCTGCTTTCTTCCCCTCAAGGAGATCCCGGAGGCGAAGGAGTGGTAGTGTCCTTCCTCGGAAAAGGGAAGTAAGGGTCTTATTCACCCAATAGGTGTTCTTTTTTTCGATTTTCTCGATCTCCACTACGTCCGCAAGGGGTATAGAGTAAATTGCTCCATTCACTCGAACGAGCAAAGCCCGGATAATGGCTAAAGTCAAAGGTAAACGCAGGAAAAAGGTCGTACCTTTACCCTTTTCACTCTCCACGTGAACCTGCCCGTTGACCCGCTCGATATTCCGACGGACAATGTCCATCCCGACGCCCCGTCCAGAGACATCGGTCACGTTTTCGTTTGTGGAGAACCCAGAGTAAAAGATGAATTCGATAGCCTCCCGATCGCTCATCCGCGCAAGCTCCTCCTGAGTCACAAGGCCAAGGGCAAGGGCTTTTTTGCGAATCTTCTCCACATCAATACCCCGCCCATCATCCTGCACAAGGATAACTACTGAGTTCTCTTCCTGATAGGCCTTGAGCAGGATTCGCCCCCGAGGGGGTTTCCCCAGGGCTATTCGCTCTTCAGGAGGTTCAATCCCGTGATCCACAGCGTTCCGAAGAAGGTGGATTAAAGGATCGGTAATCTCCTCAATGAGCGAGCGGTCAAGTTCGGTGTCCTCTCCTTCCACCACAAAGTCAATCTCTTTTCCAAAATTCCTAGCCAGGTCTCGAACCATCCGGGGAAATCGGTTGAAAACCTCCGCAAGGGGAAGCATCCGGGCCTTCATAATTTCCATCTGGAGCTCATTGGTAACCCGACCGATATGGGTGGTCGTGTCAGCAAGAAGAGTCCTGAGGTAGGCAACTTCCTTGCTCTCTTGGAGCTTCCGGATGATGTCTTCAAGACGCGCCCGATCAATGACCAGCTCTCCCACAAGGTTCATAAGAGCATCAAGGCGTTCTACATCAACCCGGACAGTTTTTTTGAGCCCACCGGTGATTTTTCTCCTCTCTGAGGTAATAGCTCTCGTTTGCTCCTCCTCTTTTTTCTCCTCTCTTGCCGCCTCAAGAAGTACCTCTTTTCCCTGTGCGGTAATTTCTGCCTTTTCCACTTCCGCAACGGATTCTACAACTCTTTTGATTTCCTCAGGTGTAAGCTCTGTCCGTACAAAAACCTCAAAGCTCTGTCCAAAGCGCTCACTCTCAAGGTCAGTAAGAGAGGGATTGGTACTTACTACATCGATACCACTCTCCTGCAGGCGATTAATGACAAGATATGCCCGAACTCCTTTCATGGAACAATCGAGGGTGAGGAACACTTTGACCACGTATTCTTTCTCCTCTTTGGGAATCGCTTCGGGTTTTTTCTCCACCTCCTCGGAAGCCTTTTCCCGTCTTCCAAGGAAATGCTGAAGCATCCCCACAATTTCTCCTGTTTCAACTTCTGGTTCCTTCCCTTCCAAAGCAATACCATTTCGCATGAACTTGAGAAGGTCTACACCCCGAAGGAGGGTATCCACAAGCTCTGGAGTAACCGCAATAGTCTTTTTTCGAACTCCGTCAAGAAGATTTTCCATGAGGTGAGCAAGCTCCATCATTTTCTGGAAACCCATAGAGCTTGAGGAACCCTTAATGGTATGGAATGAACGGAAAATAGCTTGAACAAGACTCTCCTCGTCGGGATTTTTCTCAAGCTGGACAAGATTCTCCTCGAGGCGCTCAATGTGTTCCTCAACCTCTTCAAGAAAGACTCCCAGGTACCGCTCCATGTCAAAGGTTTCGGTCAATTCCACCACCCTCCTCTACTCAGCCACACCTTTCGCTAGCGAAGGCTTCTCAAGCTTTACCTGCACCACAGTAACTGAAAGATAGAGAATATCAACCTCCGTCACGTATGGAACAAAGCCCTCTTTCTCCACTACAAGCACAACCTTACCCACTGGGAGATTGTCCAAAGCAAAGCTACCATTTTGATCCGTCGTTGCAATATTCCCACCATCGACGGTGACTAAAGCCCCTGCAATGGGCTTCCCCTCTTCGTCCCACACATATCCTACCAGTTTGCCCAGAAGCGGCGCAAGCTCAATGGTGAGAGAAAAGGAAGACACACCTTGAGGAACATTCACAACTTCGCTTTTTTGCGCATATCCTGTAGAGTATACAACAAAAACACGTCGTCCTGCAGGAACACGGGAAAGCACAAACGACCCATCAGAGGCAGTAAGGTCAAAACACTCGGGAAAATCTCGAAGCCTCACCTGTGCGCCTTCTACCCCCACTCCCGTCACCGCGTCAACCACCTTCCCCTGCACGGTGACGAGGGGATGCAAAAGGGGCAAGGGACTAAGGTTTCCAAAACACCCAGAGAGGAGAAAAAGACAAAGTGCAAAGGGTAAAACTTTCCCCATGCTACCCACCTTGGCGAGCAAGGTAGTATACGTATCGGCCGGGAGTGAGCTCAAGGGTGTAGATGGTGATAGTGTCCACAAGGGGGAGGTATCCACTTTTAGTGATGGAGATAGTGTACGTTCCGGGTGGAAGCTGGAAGTGTGCTTTGCCGCTTGCGTCGGTATAGCGGACCGCAGAAATGTTTCCGGATACCGAAACCTGGGCAAGAGCAACGGGTAAGACGTATCCTTCTGGGGAATTCGGCTCAATTTCATACACAAAGATGTAAGTGTCCTTTGTCTGCCAGCGAACCCCACAGCCCGAGGAGACGAAAAAGAGAAGAGATAAAAAAGCAAGCACAAGATACTTTTGCATCAGGTAACCTCCTGTGCAGAGATTGCAAAATTAGGGGATAAAAATCCTTGCCAACTACATCCTGTGGTATGATGGTAGAAGGAGGGATGGAAGGTGTGGAAACTTCTGTTTCTCGGTATCGTGTTTTTGAGTCTTTGGGCTCTGCCAGGAGAAGCCTTAGAAATCCGTTACCTTGGTCACTCTGCATTTTTCCTTTCCTTTGAGAGTGGTTTCCGGTGCGTTCTTGATCCCTTCAGTCCCGAGGTCGGCTATAGTATCCCAAAAAGCCTTGAAGCCCACGCCCTCATAAGCACCCATGAGCACTTTGACCACCTCTTCGAAGGCTTCCTGGGAAAACACCTCACCACCCTCGTAGGCACAAAAAGCAAGGGAGCGGACTGGAACCTTTTTGAAGAAACCATTGAGGGTGTCCACATTTTTGCCCTCCCTTCATACCACGACGAGAAGAAGGGAACGCTTCGAGGCAAAAACGCTATTATCGTCCTTGAGGGAGACACCATGCGCCTTGCCCATCTTGGAGATATCGGAGCCCTCCCCGAAAGAGAAGTTAAGGAAAAACTCCAGAATGTGGATATTCTCTTTGTCCCCACAGGAGGTCACTACACTCTTTCTCTTGACCTTGTTGTCAAACTCATTCAAGAGCTCGCTCCACGAGTCGTCATCCCCATGCACTACCGGACAGAAGCCACAAAAGACTGGCCTATTGCACCCTTAGAGGAGTTCCTCAAAAGAGCAAAGACCTGGAAAGTCACAGAAAAGGACTCTCCTTTACGTATTCGCAAGGAAAACCTCCCCGAGACTACCGAAATTTGGGTGATGCAACCATGGACCGAATGAGTCTTCTTATGCTCTTTGCCCTTCTCTTGAGCGCTTTCCCAGCTCACGCCCAAGACAACCAGAGCTTGGGCATCCTCGAAATTTCCTTCGACTTTACGCGACAGCGGACCATCGCCTCCAATCAGTATGCCGTATGGATTGAAGACTCAGAGGGGAATCTGGTACAAACGCTCTATGTCACTGCCTTCACGGGTAAGGGAGGATACCTTCGTCGGCCTGATTGCCTTCCACTTTGGGTACAGAAAGCCCGCCCTCAGGAACTTCCCAATATCGATGTTGTAACGAGTGCGACACCACGAAGTGGACCACAAGTGCACACCTGGGATGGGAGGGACGCAAAGGGGAATTTTGTGTCTCCGGGAACGTATCGCTTCGTCATCGAAGCTACCCTCTATTGGTCGAACCGAGTAGTCTTTTCAGGGACTTTCGCGTATGGCGGGAAGAGCGTGGATTCCATTCCCGTTACCGCCGAGTACTTTGGTGGGAAAGAAAACAAAGGAATGATTACCAACCTCACTGCACGTTACAAAGCGCAGAGAGAAGTACTTAAAGAAAGCACGGCAGATACACTGTGAAGCTCATGCCCAAAACCGCAATCCCTCATCGAGCATGACCAAGTACTGCCTGAGAGGGACGTAATTGGCGATGGAATTCCCCGAGCCCAGGGCAAAGCCAAAAGATGGAGCAAGTTCTTTGAGAATGCCACGTACGTATTGGCGAAGGTCTTCCTCGGGAAGACGGATGAGTTGGTCAAGGTCGACACCGCCAAGGATACCTACTCGATTTCCATAGCGTTTTCCGAACTCGGTAACCGGGAGAATCGCGTCCTGGAAGGAATGGAAGGCATCAATGGGAACCTGCTCAAGGAACGCATCAAAAACCTGGTAAATGTTCCCACAAGAATGGAGAAAGTAGTACTTCCCCCTTTCATGGGCAAGGTCACAGAGCTTTTTATGCCAAGGAAAGACAAACTCCTCAAGGTCTCGAGGTGCAAGAAAAGTGGCACTCCTGTATCCCCAGTCATCCCCCTGGAAAATCCCGCCCACTATGTCCAAATCGATAAGCGACCGATAGAACGCAAGAGTAATCTCCCCCACACGGTTGAAGACTGCTCGAACGAGAGACCGGTCCTCGTAAAGGAGAAAGGCAAGACCCTCAAAGCCAAGAAGCGTCTCGCTGACAACTTCAAAAATCCCACCACAGGCATTGAGCAAAAGCTTCATGCCTTCGGGGAGGATACGGGAAAGTTCCTCATACGGGGAGAAGTCAAATACCTCTACCCTGGGCCAGGGGTAACGTTCGAAATCCTCCCAGGAGGTGATAACCCCTGAAGACTCTTCCACCCATTCCCGGACTCCCCGAGAAAGGCAAGCCGTATCCTCACCCTTGCGGACCTTAGCCTCAAAGCGAAGGCCCATCCCAGGGATATCCACAAAAATGCAGTAGTCATACCCCAAACGCTTGAAAAAACGCACATACTGACGAAGGAACAAAGGCATGCTCTCTGGAGTAGGCGGTGCAAGAGTTTCACCAAAAAAGCACTGCGTTACTTCCCCAATGACCTCAAGGTCAATAAGGAGCTCGGCAAAGTGCACCCGCTTAGGTTTTTTCTTTCGGGTTAGAACACCGATGCATTCGGCAAAATCCGGGACAAAACGGTCGTTTGCAATCCACTCTAGGATACGCATCTATTCCCCCACAATCTGGACCCAAACACGGCGCTGCCTTGGACCATCAAACTCACAGAAAAAAATCCCCTGCCACGTCCCAAGGAGAATCTCGCCATTCTCAAAAACCACGCTTACTGAGGGACCCACTAAAGATGCCTTGACATGGGCAGGCGCATTCCCCTCCCCATGCTCATAGGGGAGACTCTCAGGAACCGCATGGCGGAGACCCCGCAGGATATCAAGAACTACGTCTGGATCGGCATTTTCGTTAATGGTGACCCCAGCAGTTGTGTGGGGAACATACACCGTACAAATCCCTCGCTTTTTTCCTGACTCCCGCACCGCCTGACGAACAAAGGAAGTGATATTCACCATTTCCTCTTTTCGCCTTGTGGCTATGGTCAACTCGCGCACAATCCCACCCCCTCACTCGAAGAGTTTCTGGAATTCTTCCTCAGAGAGTGGCGCAACATCTTCCCCATACCGCAAGGTGCGCTTTTCCTCAGACGTCGCCCAAGGCGTAAGAGGAAAGCGAACGGTTAGAGGAAGGCGGAAAAAGGGCTGATCAACGATGACCTCACCCGGAAGGAGTGAGGCTGCCTTCTCTCGAAAAACACCTTGAAGGTGGGCATATTCTTCTTTGCTGAGCTCTGCATACTTTTGCCGCCCCACGACTGTGGTTGCTGCCTGAGTCACAACCCGGTAATCCACTTGCGATGCCGTTTGCTCTGCCCCAATGAGGACAATTCGGAACGACCGCCCTCGTTCAGCTACATCCCGGAAAATCTGTCCAAGGAAACCCCCTCCTTCCCGGGGGGCATATTTGTTGAGTTCATCAAGATACACAAAAACCGGCTCTTTCAGGAGGTCCTGTTCTTTTGCCCAGAGCATCTCTCGAAGCACTGCTCCAACGACAAAAGCCTGCCCCCGGGGCGGGAGCTTGGCAATATCAACCACCGTCACCCCACCAGGTCGGTTCCAGGGAAGGGCATAGGGAGGTCTCGGAGGGTTATTAAGGACTCTACTTGGGGAAGGGAGAATGCTCCGCCAAAGCCTCGAGAGACCGCTCCGCTCAGCCAGACGAAGTCGCCGAGAAATGGCAAGAACCGTCCGCTTGTCTGCATCCTCCTCTCCAAGCTTCTTCACCAAGTCGTTACCACCTTCGCCAGTACCTCCGGCATACCCGCGAAGGAGGTCCACAAGGTCCCGAAGAGCATTGGGAAGCCCAAAACGGCGCAACATACAGGAAGGGTCTTCGCCACATACCGCAAGGTACACCCGCACCAAGGTGCGGTCATCAAGCCCTTCAAGGGCAAAGCGGATATTTTCCTCCCGGTAGGGTGTGTCCTCCGAGAAGAGCTCAGATTTTGCATCGCGAACAAGGTTTTCGTACTGATCGTGCAGAAACTCCTCAATAACAGAGACCACGAGGGAAAAGTTTGGATTCTTCTCAAGTTCTTCAGGGTCAAAAAAGAGGGGCAAGAGCCCAAGTTCAGCAATATCCAAGATATCCCATCCATAGATTTGAACCTTGTCTCGGGAATGGACAAGAGCAGGCTGCCCATTTGGTTTTGGAGGTACCGCAACAGTCACATTTTCAAAAGGCTTTGCTTCAATACCAAAGCGCTGAAACATATTCCTCCAGAGGAAAACCTCTCGTGTGTTCTCTCTGCTTTCCCACTCACTGTTCCAGTAGTCCAGAAAAAGGAGGCTTTCTCCTTTCACGTTGAAAACGATGGCTCGGCTATTCCGCAGAAAGGTCGCTACATCATTCGCCAGAAAACACTGCGAAGCCTGCGGGTAGTTGAGCATCATCCAGAGGAGAAAGGTAGCATACGAGGTTTTGGCTGCAACCCCTGATTGTCCGCTCACGTTGATGTGTGCTCCGTTGTCCCCAAGGATGTATCGCACATCAAGATACGCCACCTCGTCGTTAGAAAGCACTCCACAAGGGAGCGCTCTTTTGGCTTTCTTGACCTCGTCAAACCCCAGGGCAACATCGGTCTCTTCGGGGTGAGCAAGGAAAACCCGCTCACCTACCGGGGGAGGAACAAGAGAGGGAATGGTTACGAAACCTTCCCCTTCCTTCTTAAGCGTTCGGGTCACCACTACCTGTCCGAGGTAAATAGTGACGCCACTATACTGCCCTTGGGCATACGCCTCCTCCTGGTACCCAGTTGTGACCGTTCCATCCCATGACGCCACAACTTCGTTAATCACCCCGTACAGGCGAAATACCTCGCTGCCCCAGGAAAAATCCACTCGCACAATGGTCTCAAGCCGGATACCCGAGGAGAACGCTGGGTGCATTCGCACCCAGAAGGTGTATGGGGTAACCTCCCGAAGCCCTGTAACCGTACCAATTGCTTCCATATGCCTCACCTCTTTCCTCTCCAGAGCGCCTGCCGGACAAGCTCCTGAACAAGGCTTGAAGGAGCAAAGTGCTGGCTCAAACGCTCTTCAAGGGCAATGATAGGGAAAAGGTTTTCTGGGAGCCTCTTCCAGGGATAATCCCCAGTGAGGTTAGGAAGAACCCGAGAAAGACCATCAAAAAACTCGCTAATTTCCTCCCGGAAAAAGGGAAACTGTTCTTTTGGAACCGCAACCTCAAGACGAACAAGACCCTTCCAGGGAAAGGCGGGGTCCTCAAGAAGGCGTAAGTACGAAAAAATGCGCAAAACATCATCTCGATTCTCCCGCAAAAAACCTGCCACAAAGGGTGTCCTTCGGCCCCGGGGTAAGTGCAAAAGCTCCTCCAGCCACTCTGGAGGGAGACGAAGCTCCTCCACCCTCTTGACCATACCACAAGGGCCGACATTGGGAATGAAAGAGGGAGGGTCAATAAAGTGAATGGTTCCATCCTTTACCACTGGAAAGCCCTGGGGAAGAAGGCTTCTGACCACTTCTTGCTCAAGATGTTGCATAACGTTAAGGACCGCCTGTCGGGCTACATCAAGATCAGGCAGAGCCTGGGGAAGCCGTCTTGTTTCCGAGAGACGAAAGACCAGACCCATACCGAGGTCAATTTCTGGACGCTCCACGGCAGTTCCCAAGGCAAGTTCCTCCCCTGCCCCAAGAACCCGGTTGTGCCTTGGAGGAGAATCGGGAGAGAAACCAAAGAAAAGCCCTTTCCCTTTTTCCCAGGCAACCCATGAAGCGGCGACTTCCCCAAGGAGCAGCACAGCAGTACGAAAAAGAATCCGGGCATGAATACGCATCTTTCCATCGACAAAAAAAATCCGGTCAAAGACTGGGGAAGAGTTGATATCTTTAGGAAATTCCTGCCACTCTTCGCTCTCCCAGAAATCTTTTGGAGCAAGAGGAATGGTATCGCCAACATCGCGGTAGAAGAAAACTTCCTCCCCCCCATACCAGTGATCCACCTGGGCAAAATTCTCTCGAAGGAGCTCAACTATATCGCGAGACCTTCGCTCCTCTTCCACCGAACCATTCCCTCCCGAACTTCAAGTTGCACCGGGAAGTACCCAGCAAAATCCGGGTCATGGGTTACAATCCCCACCATTTTCCCTTCCCGACTCAAACGGAATATGGCATCAGCCACAAGGTCAAGGTGCTCCCGATCAAGGGTTGAAAAACCCTCATCGATAAAGAGGCATTCGGTTCTCCGGGCGTACCTCTCCTCTAGCCGGAGACCCGATAAGGCCAGGGCTAAGGCAAGGGCAATAAGGGTCTTCTCTCCCCCCGAACACTCTTCAGGCAAGCGCTCCCCTCCCCCAAACTTACGGTCAAGGACAGCAATGTCTGCCATGCCCCGGTTCATCTGCATTCTCAGGGCATACCTCCCCCCAGAAAGTCCCAGAAGAATACGTGAACTTTCCTTTTCAAGGCGGGCAAAGAGAATCTGGAGAAGGTAGTTTTTGAAACCTCCCACTTCCAGAGCTCGCTGCAGTTCAGTATGGATTTCGTAAACCTTCGATTTCTCCCCTACCCTAACCTTGAGTTCCTTCCACTCCCTTTGTTTCTCTTCGTTTTGCCGAATCCCTTCCCGAATCTCTCCAATACGTTTGTGAAGATCGTGCATCTTCTTTTCCAGACTCACAAGCTCCTCTTCTAGCTTTGGAAGCGCGGTTTCCAAAGCTTCCTCTGAAAGACCGAGAACCTCCTCAAAATGCCTTTTCTCCTTCTCCTTTTCAGCCTTTTGTCTCGTAAGTCCTTCAAGCTCTCCCTCGAGACGGTGCAGCTCTTCCCGGCTTTTCCCTGGCGTCCGCTCAAGGAACCTGCGATAGGTTGCTTCGGTCCATTGCCTTTTTTCAAGCTCTGTCAAGAAGAGTTCCCGAAGACGAGCTTCCTCGCGGGTGAGGGTTTCCCTCTCTTCTCGACGCCGCTTGATACTCTCTGCAAGGCGCATACGCTCAAGGGCTAGAAAATCGATGCGTTCCCTTTTTGCCTTAATCTCCCCTCCGATGCGCAACTCTTCTTGCTCGGCTTCTTTGAGCTTTGCTCTAAGATCCTCGAGAAACTCAGAGAAATTATCTCCTGGAATTCCCCAAAAACTACAGTACTCTACAAAGAGCCTTTCCTGAGACTTGAGTTCTTCATGCACCCTTTCCTTTCGAGCACCGACTTCCAAAAGACGTTTCTCCTCCTTTTTCCTTTCTTCCTCAAGAAAACGGAGTCTTCCCTGGAGTTCTGAAAGCTTCCTGCGCTGTACTTCCAGCTCTTTCTGGAGGGCTTCCTTTTCTTTCCCCTTCGACCGCACCCATTCCCGAAAATGCGAAAGAGTAAACCCTTCCCAAGAGGGATATCCAGAGAAATCAAGCGTCTCTGCGATTTTTTTGCGAAGCTCGTGCCATTCCTGGGAGAGGGATGCACCCATCCTTTGTACCTCTTCAAGTTCCGCCCTCTTTCGTTCTCTTTCAAGAGATACCTTCTCTACCTCCTCCTCAAGATGGTCCTTTCGAGAAAGAAGGGACATCCACTCCTCCTGAAAATTCCGGTATTCCCGCTCTAAGGCTACAATGTCGACCCGTTCTCGCTCTCCCTCCGGAAAAGGAACCCGGCTCCCACACACTGGGCAAACTCCCTGACGGCGCCATTCCTCTTCAAGTTCTCCAACAACAAAAACTTTCACTCCCTGACGGTACCAAGCCTCATACGCGTCCTTCCTTGCTTCAAGAACCTTAAGACGCGCCTCAAGGTTTTCCTTTTCGCTGGTGAGCTTTTGTATTTGCTCGTCGCATTGTTCCACCTCTTTTCGGAGCTTCTGCCACTCCTGCCTTAATCGCTCAAGCTCCTGGGCTTTTCTCTGCTCCTCGGGAAGGAGTTCATCAAGAATCTGCAAAGCCTCTTCAATCCTCGCATACCTCTCTTCAACCTGAGAAAGCACAACCTCCTTCTCGTGGAGTGCTTCTTTCCTTCTTGTCTCTTCCTCCTTGAGGCGCTCTTCCTCCTCAAGGAGTCCAGCAATCCTTGTCCTGAGCTCTCCCTCTTTCTCTTCCCAAAGAGCGAATTCCCCCTTACACCTCACAAAAGCCTCAAAAAGCGGTTTTCCACGAGTTTCAATCTCATGAATAAACTCGTGTACCTTCTCCTTCTCCTTTTTCCAAAAGGCTTCATCCTCAAGGAGCTTCGAAAGCGTCTCTTCTGTTTCCTTAAGGGCTTTGGTGGTTTCCTCAAGGAGTTCCTCTTCTTTTTCCTCTTCGCGAGCCATCAAAGCCACAAGTTCTTTGACCTGTTTCCAGGGCTTCTCAAAAGTCTCATGGAGACGGTGTGCAAGCTCAACCGCCTCGTCCTCCTCAACAAGGCGAAGGAGTTCTGCGTGTTTTCTCTTGAGGTCTCCAATACGCTTCGTGTACTCCCTAACTTCCCTGGCAACTTCCCGGAACTTCTTCATCTTCTCAAGACGTTCTCGAAGCACCATTGTATACTCTTGCAATGCCACAAGCTCTCTATCAAGTACTCCCTCTTCCTCGCGGAGTCGCGATCTTTCCTTTTCAAGATCTGCAGCCTCAAGGAAGCGAAGCTTTTCCCGAAGTGGTCCAAGCTCTCCTTCAAGGAGCCTGACTGTATCGCGGACTTTCTCCCGCATTGTGTCAAGGATATCAAGGCCGAAGAGACTGCTTAACGTCTTGAAACGGTCTGCTGAAGAGGCCTCAACAAAAGCAAGGGTCTCTCCCTGAGGAAGAAAAACAGAGGAACGAAAGGTCAAGGCATCACACCCAAGAAGGGCCTCAATACATGCATTGACCCCCTGTTCCCCAGAGGCCAGCGGTTTCCATCGTTCCCCCTCATAACGCTCAAGATACGCCACCCCTCCTTGCTTCACTGAGTACTCTCGGGTAACCCGGAACCGCCCTCCGGCAACAGAAAACTCAAACTGTACCCGCAAAGCTTTATCGGAGCTTCCTCGATGAATGAGCTCCTTTTTACTCCGCTCTACGCGTATGCCCCGTCCGTACAAGGCAAAGTACATCGCTTCAAGAAGCGATGATTTTCCTGCTCCGTTGGGACCTACAATGACAAAAAGGTCGGAGGGAAAATCAAGTTCCACCTTCTCAAGTCCCAGGAAACGCTCAAGCTTCAGGTAAAGCGGCCTCATGTCCTGTCTCCTCAAGAACCCGATGGTAGTACTCCTCAAAGAGTCGTACCACTTCCTCTGAAAGCCCCCTGTCCTGGGCAAACTGAGCGAAAAGCTCTGGCAAAGCCGCGATATCAAGGGAGGTTGCTACTTCTCCTCCCTTCTCTTCTTCGTCCCACACCGCTTCAACCACGACAACCTCAAAGCGTTCTCCCCGAAGGTTCTTGAGTTCTGCTACCCAGTCCGGTGAGAGGATTTCTCCTTTAACCCGAAATCGGATGTAATTGCGTCGACCATTGCGAAGCCGCTTCTCCACAAGATGGCGAACCTCGAGTATCCCCAGGGGTTTCTCAAGGTCAATACTTACCAGAGAGGAGGTCTCAAAAAACACCGGATTGACTTTTGGTCTTTCACCGGGAATAAGTTCGACCAGAAGAAAACCACCCTTTCCCCCCGGATTCCTAAAGTTATCCGGAACAAGGGAGGACGGATAGCAGAGGGTAAAGGGTTCATAAAGACAGGTGTATCCATGGAGATGTCCCAAAGCACCGTAGGAAAATCCATATGGAAAATCGGCTTTCTTCATAAAAACTTCTCGAGAGGCGTTGGCCTCAGCGTAAAAGGCCAGTTCCTCTATGGTCAGATGCCCAAGGAGAATGTGGAAGTGACGAGGATGAAAGGAGGCAACCCATCCTTGCATCGCCTTTGTGAGGTACGCCTTTGCCCGTTCCTGGACTCTCTCCCCAGGGTACTCCCCAAGAAACCTTGAAAGAGGTATGTACGGAATTGGGAAAATAGTCACCCCAATGCCTGGAAAATCCCGTGGCACCATATCTCGGATAACCGTAACCCCTTGGGGAAACATTTTCTGTAAAGCTTCCACTGCATACCAGTCATGGTTTCCGATAACCCAAACAAAGGGAGCTATGCGGGAAAGTTCCACAATGACCTCTACAGCAAGCTGAATGGCTTCCCTTGGAGGATGGTAATGCTGATGGAAGAGGTCCCCAGCGTGGAGGATAAGGTTGACCTTTTCTTCTTGCGCCACTTCGAGGAGTTTCTCCAAGCATTCTTTTTGCTCCTCAAAGCGATTCACTTCTCTATGGCTCTTCCAGGAAACAAGCCCCAGATGCCAGTCTGCTGTATGGAGGATTTTGAGTGGTTTCATTTTCGTCCCACCAAAATATTGTACCAGAATCGCAGAGGCTCTGTATAATATGGGCATGCAGGGCTTTCGGGCGTATTTCCCTATTCTTGGAGTTCTCATCTTTTGGGGGCTTTCTTGGTCGCTCTCGAAAATGGCCCTTCAGTATATGTCCCCCTACATGCTCGCCTTTTTTCGATTTGCCACGGGAGCGGTCTTTTTTCTCCCCTTCGCCCAAAAGCTCCTCAGAAGCCCAAAGGTACTCTCTGGGGCACTCCTCAATGGGGTCTGTTTTGTCACTATGGTGAACTTTGCTGTCCAGGCTTCCGAAAACCCTGCTCTAGCCTCAAGCCTTGTGTACACACAGCCGCTTTTTGTTGTTTTCTTTTCCGTCCTTCTCGGTGAAGAGAAGTTGTGCCCTCTGCAGATTGCCGGGGTACTCTTTGCCTTTCTTGGAGTGCTCCTTTCAGCACAGAGTGTGCACTTTGACCGAGGAGCCATCCTCGCCATTGCAGCAGGCTTTATCTGGTCTTTGGGCATTATCTACTACCGAAAGTATCTCAAGGAGGAGAACCTCGTCCATTTTAACGCTTCCTTAAACTTCTTTTCAGCCTTTGCCCTTATCCCCTTTCTTCTTAGTGATGTCCAGCTTCTCCTTTCCAGAGAAGTCCTCTTTTGGGGACTCTGTACCGCCTTTTCCGCCCAGGTTGTAGGGTTCTTTCTGTGGTTTTTAAGCCTGAAAACCCTTGGAGCAGTGACCTCCGGGACCTTTTCGCTTCTTGTTCCCGTTTTCGCATACCTCTTCACCTATGGCATTATGGGGCAAGCTCCAACACCTCGGCAGATTCTTGGGTCATCGCTCACCCTTTTTGGAGTTTTCCTTGCTCAGTGGAAAAAGGCAGGAAGGCCCAAAACCTGGTAAAAGCTTAAGGAGTTCACAAGGTGCACAGCCAAAAGGTATACTAGAGGAAAAATCGCACAGGAGCCATGAGCTTGTGGAGGCAGTCTTTTGGATCTCAGTGGCTTTCTGGCTTATCCTTGACCTTTACGTGCTTTTTGCCAAAAACCGCAACGTCCAGCGTATTGTCGACCGAAAAAGCAAATTCGTTATTATAGCCTTAATCGGAAGCGGGGTGATCCTCGCCCTTGCTCCGAAGGACTTCCGTACGTCCTGGCTTGCCCGGGAGAGATTCTCTACCGTACACCACATTGGCGTTTTCCTGGTAGTAGGTGGGGTCGTCCTGCGTCTTGTTGCCATTCGTACCTTGGGAAAGTACTTTACCCCAGATATTGCCTTAGTTGAGGGACAAAGAATTGTCACCGCAGGAATTTACCGTTTCCTCCGCCATCCAAGCTACACAGGGGAAATCCTGGCCTTTGGGGGCTTGGCCCTGGTTTTCTGGCATTTTCCCTCATCCCTCTGCATCTTTATCCTGCCCCTTTTGGGTTTTCTCTACCGAACCTTCCTTGAGGAACGAAAGCTCCTTGAGCTCTTCGGAAAAGAATACGAAAGTTACATGAAGAGCACCCGGCGGTTCATATAGCAAGACCAGCACTCTTTTATGTGGGACCACAACGCAGGTTGACACAAAGAACATCTTTAGGTATAGTAAGGAGAGAAAAAGTTTTTTCACTCAAAGAACTATGACCCTAGTGTACCAGCGGCGAGTACGAGAGGAAAATCTCAGAAAGGTCCTCCGGTTCATCCACCGGGTAGGAAATACCAGCCGCCCAGCCATTGCTCGAGAATTCCATCTCAGCCCTGCTACAGTGACAAGCCTTATTGCCGAGCTCGAAAAACAAGGACTTGTGCGGGAAAACGGGTTTGGTGAATCCGCCGGGGGACGGAAACCCGTTATTCTTGAATTCAACGCTGAATGGGCCTGGGTGGTCGCGGCAAAAATCGGGGTCAAAAGAGTCCGTGTGGGTCTGGCAAACCTCAAGGGTGAACTGAAAAGCAAGGTCGTTGAACCCCTTGCCTCACCGCATTTTCAGGATGTAGTTGCACAAATCTTGCGCATGGTCAAGACACTTCTTGAAACGACACCCCATCCGCGTATCCTAGGCATGGGAGTGTGCTGCCCAGGGGTGATTGACCAAAAGACGGGAGAAGTGCAAAAGGCGGTCAATCTTGGATGGTATGATGTCCCTCTGCAAAGGCTTCTCTCTGAGCATTTCGACTGGCCGGTCTTTGTGGAAGACGGAGCTGACGCCGGGGCCCTGGGAGAAAAATGGTTTGGGAATGGAAGGGGTGTGAAAAATCTCATTTACGTTGTCCTGGGAAATGGCATTGGCTCTGGGATTATTCTCAACGGCGAGCTCTATACAGGACACCAGCACGCAGCGGGTGAATTTGGCCACACAAGCATTGACTTTTCAGGTCCCCCATGTCCCTGTGGCAATCGAGGGTGTCTTGAGCTCTACGCCTCGGCCCCAGCTATCGTCCGAAAAGCGAAAGAAGCAATCGAAAGGGGAGAGCAAACGCTCATTCGCAATCTTGTAGAAGAACAGGGCACATTATCAGGGGAACTCATCAGTGAGGCAGCATACCTTGGAGATGCTTTAGCGCTTCGGATTCTCCGGGAAACAGGAGAACTCCTTGGCCAAGCCATAGGGAATCTGGTGAACATCTTTGACCCGGAAATGGTCATCATTGGAGGCGGCCTCTCATTAGCCCATCCCGTATTTTTTGAAACCATTGCACAAACCGTCATACACCAGTCTCTTTTCCTCCGTCGGAAACCCGTTGAAGTCCGAAAGGCATTTTTTGGAGGAGATTCAGAACTCGTTGGAGCAGCTGCTCTCACTGTAGAGCGAGTCTTTGGAGAGCAAGCCCTGGTTTTATGAAGGAGGGGAACCATGAAAAAAGGTATCAATCAGTGGGCATTTCCTGCCGGTACAACCTTTCGGGACATTTTTGCGCTGGCCAAAAAGTATGGCTTTCAGGGTCTTGAGCTCTGCCCCGATGAAGAGGGCCTTTTTCCCTTAAGACCGCAAAAAGAGGTTGTACAGGAACTTCGCTCTCTTTCTCAGGATACGGGTATCACCATACGGAGCCTTGCCACCGGCCTTTTTTGGAAGTACAACCTTGCTTCCCCTGACCTCTCCCGGCGAGAGAAAGCAAAAGACGTTACCAAGGCGCTGGTTGATTTGGCTTACGAACTCTCGGTACCTTCAGTTCTTATCATCCCAGGATACGTTCACGTTCCCTGGGACCCGTCCTCAGAGCTTGTACCCTATGGAGATGTTCTTGAGCGGGCAAAAGAAAGCCTCGAGGAAGTCCTCCCTTACGCTCAAAGTGCAGGAGTGACTCTTGCCCTTGAGAACGTCTGGAACGAGTGTTTTCTCTCCCCCCTTGAGTTTGCCTCTTTTATCGATTCTTTTGAAAGTCCCTTTGTTCGAGCCCACTTCGATACAGGGAACGTAGTCCTTTTTGGATACCCAGAACACTGGGTCGCAACCCTTGGAAAGCGCATCGCCACCGTCCACGTGAAGGACTTCAAGAAAGCTGTAGGAACCCTTGCAGGATTCTGCCTCCCCCTGGAGGGAGACGTTCACTGGCCTGAAGTGATGCAGGCTTTGCACAACATTCCTTACAATGACTATCTCATCGCCGAATTCATCCCTCCATACCGCTACAGCACTGAGGCCCTTCTTGCTAACCTCTCCTGTAACTTGGACATCCTCATAGGGCTTGCCCGAGGAGGTGATGCGAAAGGGTAAAAAGTGGTACAGAATCCTCTTTTATTGCTCTTTTGAGAAACCTTTCACGAAGGAGGGAAGCTTATGAAGCGGTGGATTGTGGGATGGAGTGTGCTCTTGGCGGTGGTTTTTGTCCTCTCCTTTGGGGCCTTTGCCCAAAAGAAAGTGAGCATCCTCTGGATGGAGTACGATGGTCTCACCCCTGATTACGCCCTAAACCTTGAGAAAGCCTTTGAAGAAGCCCATCCTGGTGTGGACCTTGAAATTATTTCTACCCCATGGGACCTAGGGCATGACCGGCTCATATCTCTTGTAGCTGGAGGAAGACCACCAGACCTTGCGGTTATTGGAACTCGGTGGCTCCTTGAGCTTCTCGATATGGGTGTTGTGGAACCAATCGAAAAGTGGGTGAGCAAAGAACTTCTGGATAACATCGACCCAGCTCTGATGGAGGGAAAAATCAAGGGAGTTCTTTATGGGCTTCCAGTTGCCGCTGGAACCCGCCTCATGTACTACCGCTCAGACATCATCGACAAGGCCCCTGAGACCTTTGAAGAGATGCTCGAAATTGCAAAGAAAATCCACAAACCTGAAGAGAAATTCTACGCTGTAGGAATGAGTGGGAAAAAGTACGTCGAACTCACCGAGTACGCTTACTACCTTTTTGGGAACGGTGGATACTTCTTTGAGATTCTTCCCGATGGGAGCTACGGCAAATGCACCGTGAACGACGAGGCAGGAGTAGGAGCCTTGGCCTTCATGAACGACCTGGTGAACAAGTACAAAGTCACTCAGCCGGGAGTTACCGCTTATCGGAGAGACGAACTCCAAGACCTCTTTATCGCTGGAAACCTTGGTATCTTCCTCAGTGGAGGATTCACTGCAGCCCTTCTTGAACAGCGGGGTGTGACCTTTAAGTGGGACGTTGCTCCAATGCCACATTTTGAGGGGAAACCTCAAAGTACCATCATCATCACCGATTCCATTGTGCTCTTCAAGGATTCCCAAGCCAAGGAAGAAGCCGGAAAGTTCCTCGATTTCTTCTACTCTGACCCCTGGAGACTGCAGTTTGATAAGCTCGTTGGTTTCCCACCGGTTACAAAGTCTCTCGCCAACGACCCCTTCTTCCAGAAACCAGTGTACCAAGTCATGATCCAGCAAATTCCAAACGCCAAGGGTTGGCCACTTATCCCCGAATGGCCAGAATGCAACGACATTATCTGGGACAATATCGTGGCCACTTTCCTCGGTGAAAAAGACCCAAAGACCGCTATGGATGACGCTGCCCGGGAAATCGACGCTCTACGAGGAATGTAAAAGATAAGAAAAAGGGAGGGGATTTCACCCCCTCCCTTTTGAAGGGAGAAGGTGAGCTTGCGAAAGGGGAAATTTTGGAAAACAGAGTCTGCTCTTGCCTTTTTCTTTCTCCTTCCTGCCTGTGCTTTTCTCCTTCTTTTTATGTTTTACCCCATCGCCTACGTCATCCTTATGTCTTTTTTTCGGGTAAACAAACTTGGAGACCTGGTGAACTTTTCTGGTCTTGCCAACTTTCGCTTCATGTTTGACCGTCCCGAATTCTGGCAGATTATCGTTCGGTCCTGTGTGTGGACTGCCTCGGCTGTAGCGGTGAAAACCGGAATCGGCCTTGTTATCGCTCTCTTGCTCAACGTGGATTTTCGAGGACGAAAAATTGCTCGAGGCCTTGTGATTATCCCCTGGGCAAGTTCCGTGCCAATAAGCGCGATGATTTGGCAGTGGACGTACAATAACGACTTTGGGCTTTTGAACCACACTTTACGGACTCTGCGAATCTTCGGAGAACCCCCCATATGGCTTGCCGAACCCCGCTCAGCGTTCCTCGCTAACCTCTGGGTAGATATATGGTGCGGCATCCCCTTCATGGCTTTGGTCTTTCTTGCTGGACTCCAGGCTATCCCTCAGGAGCTCTATGAGGCTGCCGAAGTCGACGGAGCAACGCCCTTTGCCAAATTTCGTTTCGTCACTTTGCCTCTTTTGAGCAATGTCCTCACCGTAGCAACCCTCCTCTCTATTCTCTGGACCTTTAACGACTTCAACGTTATCTACGTCCTTACCGGAGGTGGCCCTGGAACATCAACCGATATCCTCATCACCTACATCTACAAGTATGCTTTTCAATACCTTCGCTTCGGTCCAGCCGCTGCTATGGCCGTGATTACCTTTGCCATTCTTCTTACTGTGAGCATCCTCTATGCCCGAAGCTACTTTAAGGGAGGGACGGTGTACTAAATGCGCAATCGCAACTTCTACCTCGTGTATCCACTCATTGTTTTCATTCTTCTCGTGCTTCTTTTCCCTTTCTTTGTCATGGTTTCAACTGCGCTGAAACCCCTAGAGGAAGTCTACGCCACACCACCCCACTGGATTCCCCGCACCATCCGATGGGCAAACTTTGCCGACATCTGGGGAAAGTACCCTATGGGTGCGTACTTCAAAAATAGCTTTATTGTCGCCCTGGGAGCAACTCTGGTAAACATAGCCTTTTGCATTCCTGCGGCATACGCCGTGGCTCGGCTTCGTTTTCGCTTAAAGAGCTTCATTATGTACCTCATCCTTGTTGTCCAGATGTTTTCTCCCATCATTGTGGTCATATCTCTTTTTAAAATCGTCGCCCGCCTTGGGCTTTTGAACACTCTTCTTTCCCTTATTCTTACCAATAGCGTCTTCACTCTCACCTTCTCCATCTGGCTCCTTGGTGGGTACTTTCGCAACGTCCCAAAAGAAATTGAGGAAGCCGCTCTCATTGATGGATGCACTCGGTTTCAGGCAATCACTCGGGTACTTCTTCCCGTGGCCATGCCTGGAGTGGTAACCACCATTATCTACACCTTTATCACCGCCTGGAACGAATTCATGTTTGCCTTAACCTTTATCCAGTCTATGGACAAGCGCCCCCTGACCTTGGGGCTCTATAACTTCATCGGCCGCTGGACTGTCCAATGGCAGTACCTTATGGCTGCAGCGCTTTTGGCCCTTCTTCCTGTGGTCATTCTCTTCTTCTTCATCGAGCGAGAACTGGTGCACGGACTTGCCGGTGGCGCAGTAAAAGGATGAAAAGGAGGGAGGTCTATGAGTTTCACCTATGCTCTTGCCAAGTTCATTCCCTTTCAGGATAGGGAAGCGTGTGAAAGGGTGCGGAAAATTACCAAAGAAGAAATCACCAAGCACCCGAACCCTGACTTTCACATTCGTGTTATCGAAGAAAAGAGCGAATTTTACCTGCAGTTTGCCCTTGACCTGGTCGGGCGGATTGTTGAAGCCCGAGAAAAAGGCAAAAAGCTTGTTCTCATCCTCCCCGTAGGCCCTGTACCTCAGTACCCCATCGCCGCAGAAATCATTAATACACTCCGCATCCCTATGGACCACGTGTACACCTTCAATATGGACGAGTACGCTGATGAAGAGGGGAACACTGCCCCCTTCGACTGGCCAGGGTCGTTCCAGCGGGCCATGTGGGAGAACTTTTTCGGAAGGATTGACGAAAAACTCCGTCCACCAGAAAAGAACATCCATTTCCCCACCACCAAAAACCTCTCCGACTATGGGAAAATGATTGAGGATTTAGGCGGAGCCGACTGCTGCTACGGTGGTGTGGGCTGGTGTGGACACATCGCTTTTTGGGAAGCCCACCTGGGCTTTGAGTTTGGAGATGACCTTGAGGCGTTCAAGCAAGCAGGACCACGGATTGTTGAGCTCCACCCCATGACTATTATGCAGAATGCTCTCCATTCTTTCAGTGGCGACTGGTCTCTTGTTCCCCCCAAAGCTGCCACCATTGGCCCAGCACAGATTGTGGGTGCCAAATGGCGAAGCTTTTGGCTTGATGGGTACATTGGGGGTGGGGTGAGCTGGCAACGGTTCATCGCCCGCCTTGCTGCCCATGGACCAGTTACTCCCCTTGTTCCGGCATCCATTCTCCAGACGCTTCCTGGAGACTATACGCTCCTTGGAGGTGTGGCGGAGAACGTGGAAATCCACATGGCTTAAGGAGGGAGAACATGACCGACCTTGCAATTTTTGGGGGTAAACCCCTCAACAGTGAACCTTTCCCCATGTGGCCTTCGTTCTCAGAGAAAACCAAAAAAGAGGCTCTGAAACCTCTGGAAACAGGACTGGTGAACTACTGGACAGGAACAAAAGGTGTGGAATTTGAAGAGAAATGGGCCGCATACTGCGGATGCAAGTTTGGCGTTTCCACCACCAATGGTACCTCTGCTCTCCACACTGCCTTAGCCGCCTGCGAAATCGGCCCAGGAGACGAGGTCATCGTCCCTTCGTATTCCTTCATTGCCTCAGCATTTTGCGTTCTCCAGGCAGGAGCTATTCCTGTTTTTGCTGATGTCCGAAAGGAAACCCACACCCTCGACCCCAAGGACGTGGAGCGGAAAATCACCCCTCGAACCAGGGCTATCCTCCCAGTACACCTTTACGGCATTCCCTGCGATATGGACGAAATCATGGCTCTTGCTCAAGCCCATGGCCTTTATGTCATCGAGGACTGCGCCCAGGCTCACGGGAGTGAGTACAAAGGGAAAAAGGTAGGGAGCATTGGCCATGCAGGGGCCTTTAGCTTCTGCCAGTCGAAGCACTTCACCACTGGTGGTGAAGGAGGATGCGTGGTGACAAACGATGAAGACATCTTCTGGCGAGCGAAGTCTTTCAGAGACCATGGGTTTAACGTCAAAGAAAGGCTTAGGCTCCTTGAACTCGAGCGCAAACTCTTCTACATTCACGAACGGGTGGGCTTTAATTACCGGATGACAGAAATTCAGTCAATCATTGGCCTTTGCGAACTCGAGCGCTTTGAAAGCTGGAACAAACCCCGTCGGGTGGCGATAGGTGAGAAATTCCTCTCCTACTTTGAAGGGCACGAGGCGGTTCTCTACCTTCCTCCACATAAAAAAGAGGGCAAATACATCTCTTTCTGGCTTTTCCCTATTGTTCTTGATACTGAGCGCATCAAGTGTTCAATTAAAGAGTTCTGGCAGGCCATTGAGGCAGAAGGTGTACCTGTCGCTCCTGTCCTCTGGCCCCAAATGTATCGGGAAGAGGCATTCCTCAAGCACAATGGATTCGGGCGGGTAAAATTTCCTTTCCGCTCCAAGGAGTACACCAATCCTTCAAGTGTTGAGTACGATAAGGTCCACTGTGAAAACGCCGCTTGGCTTGAAGAGCGAACGTTTTGCTTCCCATGCCATCCAGTGTATGAGGATCGCCACGTGGAGCTTATGATTGCTGCTTTTGAAAAGGTGTACCAGCACTTCAAGCGATAGGAGGACATCATGAAAGTCCGCTGGGGAATCATTGGTGCTTGCGGTATCGCAAAAAGGCGAACCATTCCAGAGGTCCTTCGCTTTGCCGAGAAAAGCGAAATCGTTGCCCTTATGGATGTTGACCTTCAAGCTCTGAAAGCTACAGCGCAAGAGTTTGGTATCCCCCGGGCGCATTCCACCGTTTCAGAACTCCTCAAAGAAGATATCGATGCTGTGTACATCGCCTCACCCGTAGCCTTCCACTACTCCCAGACAAAAGAAGCCTTTGCGGCAGGGAAACACGTCCTCTGTGAAAAACCCCTTGCTCTCCGGGTAGAGGAGGGAGAAGAGCTTTTGGAACTCGCAGAAAAACACAACCTAAAGTTTGGTGTGGCCTTCATGATGCGATACAACGTATACCACCAGAAAATTCGGGAATTTGTCACCGAGGGGAAAATTGGCCAGCCTGTTTTTGCCCGAGCACAGCTCACCTGTTTCTACCCTGAGATTCCCGGAGCCTGGCGGCAGAAAAAAGCCACCGGAGGTGGTGGTGCGCTCACTGACATGGGGTGCCACTGCATAGACCTCCTTGAGTGGTTTTTTGGAGAAATTGCCGAAGTCTTTGGATTCCTTGACACCATAACCCACAAGTACGAAGTCGAAGACACAAGTACAGTCCTTCTTAAGTTCAAAAACCAGGCACATGGTTTTGTGGACAACTTCTTCAATCTCCCTGACGCAACGGCACGGAACATCCTTGAAATCTACGGCACAAAAGGTGCCATCTTTGCCCAGCACACCATCGGCCAGGACCCGGGAGGAGAAGTATGGTACTGCTTCTCTGAAGCACCACAAGGATACGATGCGCTCCAGAGGCGAACACCCACCTCATGGCAAAAACTTGAGCTTACCCCAAAGGCACTCTATGCTCAAGAAGTGGACGCCATGAGCGAGTGGATTCTTGGAGGACCAAAGCCCCATATAGCCGCAGAAATAGGCCTGAGGAACATGAGGGTTCTCTCGGCAATCTACCGCTCGGCAGAGGAGAGAAAAGCAGTAGCGGTATAAGGAAATTTCCCAAGGCGTGTCCTTGGCAGCAACCCCAAAAGGCATCCCTCAAAAGGGTCTGTAGTACAATACCCAGGGAGAGTGGTTTTATGGGATACCTCATGACTTCTAAAGAAGAGCGGAAAAAGCGCCTTGAGGAAGAATTGCAGCGGATTTTGGCCATCCTTCGTGATTGGGGAGCAGAAAGAATCATTCTCTTTGGTTCCCTTGCTTCGGGAAACGTGCACATGGGGAGTGACCTAGACCTCGTTGTGGTGGCAAGAACTTCAAAGCCTTTTCTCAAGCGACTTGAGGAAGTGTACCAGATAGTGCAACCCAGAGTGGCTGTCGATATCCTGGTCTATACCCCCGAGGAGTTTGTGATTTGGCAAGAGAGCCCTTTTGGAAAGAGAGTGATGCAAGAAGGAAAGGTGCTCTATGCCCAAGAAAAGTCCCCGCGATGAAGCCAAACGATGGTTTCGCCAGGCAGAAGAAGACCTCAATGACGCTAAGTACCTTGAGGAAGGGCACCGGTTCCATTTGGCCTGCTTTATGAGCCAACAGGCGGCAGAAAAAGCAATCAAAGCATTCCTCTATGCCTGTGGGGTAGAATTCGTTTGGGGCCACTCTGTGGCAGAACTCTGCGAAGACGCACGGCATTTCGACCCCGATTTTGGCGAGATTTTACCCCTTGGTGGTTCACTCGACAAATACTACATTCCTACCCGTTATCCCAACGGACTCCCTGGAGGAATTCCTGCAGAAGCCTATACCGAAGACGATGCCCGGATAGCACTCTCTTTAGCTTCCCAGATTCTGGAATTTGTGGCTCAAAAACTCAAGCTGAGGCAAAAGTAAAGAGGTACGAGGAGTTCTAGCTCTGACCAAAGCCCTGGGAAAGGATATGCCTGATGCAGGGTCACCTGCAAGACTCTTAAAGGAGAACAACTGTAATTCCCTGAACCTGGAATCGCAGTGCATCGAGCATCTGCACTTCCCTCTTTCTACTGGGGGTCTTTCGACCCCCAGTAGAAAGAGGGAAAACCTCAACTTTGGTTCTTCTCCTTACTCCATCACCTAAAACACAGGTTTTTGCCTACACCTGGAAGGTACTGACCATTTTCTGGAGCTCTTCGGCCATCCTTGCTAGGGACTCAGTGGCGGAGTTGATCTCTTCAAGCGAAGCACTCTGCTCTTCGGTAGAGGCAGAGACTTCTTCGCTTGCAGCAGCATTCTCTTCAGCAATGGCTGCAATAGAGCTTATCCTTTCGGCAACCTCTTTGATGCGTTCGGTCATAGCCCTGACCGCCTGGAGCACTTCCTCTGAGGAAGCCCGGAGTTCCTGGCCGTTTTTCTGGGTTTCTTCCTGGGCTTTCTCCACCACTTTGAGGGCATTGACCAGGTTCTGAGTCGAACGGCCCACCTCTTCGATGGCAGAGAGGATTTCCAGGAATTTCCCTTCCACCTCCTGGCTTTCCTTAATTCCCTCGGTTACCTGACGTTGGGCCTGCTCAGCATTCCTCACCGCTTTTTCGGTATCTTTCTGAATCTCACCGATTAAACGGGCGATTTGCCCAGCAGCCTGGGCAGAGTTTTCCGCAAGTTTTCGAACCTCTTCAGCCACCACAGCAAAACCCCGTCCTGCTTCTCCAGCTCTTGCGGCCTCAATGGCAGCATTGAGCGCCAAAAGATTCGTCTGTTCAGCAATTCCCGTGATAATGTCCACAATCTTCCCAATTTCCTGAGAGCGGGAATCAAGTACAGTGATGCTCTCTACGATTTCTCGGGAAGTTTTGGCGATGGTACTGACCCGCTCCACAAGACCGGTTAAGAGTTCCTTGCCCCTTTGGGCCTCTTCCTGAGTACGGTGAACGTTATCCTTGGTGGTGTTGATGGCTTCCCGGATACTCTGGATGGCTTCGGTATTCTGCGCTAAACTCTCTTCCACCCTAGTAAGGACAGAGAGGTTCCTTTCGGTACTATTCCCCACTTGTTCAGCTTCTTGAGCGAGTTTTGTGAGGAGTTCGGTACTACGGCTTAAGTCCTCGCCCTGGCGAGTGGACCCTTCAGCAACCTGACTCATGGTTTTGGCAATTTCTTGGGCAGCCCTAGAAACCTCCTGAACCGAGGAGGCTAATTCTCCACTGGAAGCAGCAAGTTGGGAAGAAATATTGAGCGTGTTTCCCACAAGACCCCGGAGGTTATCGAGCATAGTTTGGAGCGATACCGCCATCAAACCGATTTCGTCTTTACCCCGATGCTTCAGGACTTCAACCCGTAGGTTTCCCTGGGCAACCTGGGAGAGGACTTCAGCGGCTTTTCTAAGAGGATTGGCCAGAGAGGAGCCGATTCGAAGGGCAAAGACCACAATGACAATGGCTACCACCGCAGCCAGGATGAGAAAGAAACGAAGCATTACAGTGGCCGGAGCCTGGAGTTCCGCCGTAGGGGCAACTGAAGCAATCCGCCAGTTTTTAAAGTTCTCTCCCGAAAAAAGCCCGCTGGGCTCAAGAGCATGAAACAACACAACCCTCTCAGCTCCCTTGTAAACGTAGCGAATGACAGCATCTTTGCGCTCCTTTAGGGTTGCATCGACAAATGCAAGCTTTGCATCAATCTCGCGGAAAGCCTTACCAACAAGTTCTGGATCGGGATGGAGAATCATGCGTTCATTTGTAACATCGTAAAGGTAGAGGTAGCCTGTCTTTTGAATTGTGACCCTTCTGCTCAGTTCACGATACAATTCCCCAAGGTCCAGGCGAGCAGTCACTACTCCTCGAAAATTCCCTTGCGGGTCATAAACTGGAGAACTGAGGTTGAGGACATATACTCCTAAATCCTGAGACATCCTCACGTCAGAGAGAAAAAGCCTCTTCTCCACCCCTGAAGCTTTAAACCACTCGGTGGCGCTTTTATCCTCACCAATTCCTATGCCTTTGGAATCGGCAATTTGGATGCCACTTGTATCAGTTAACGATGCCGAAGCAATAAGGGGATTGGTACTTACAAAATCAACAAGCTCGCGTTCTGCTTCTTCGGTCGTGGTTACACGTCCCAATCCCTGAGCCAGAGACCTGATTTGAACCAGACTATTGTGGAGAATAGCCTCGATGGTCCCAGAAACGCTCTTTGTGAGGTTTTTTCCGTTTTCCACCTCACGCTCAAGGAGCGCACTTTGAAAGCGGGCAATACTCAAATAGGTCACAACCAAAAACGGCACCAGAGCAAAGAGGAGAAACAAAAAGGCAAATTTTCCTTTCAGCGTGGTGAGTCGCACCATAAAAGTAAGCCCCCCTTCTGCGAAAATTTACCCAAAAACAGAAGATGCAAAATTTTGCCAAAATATGCCCTGTCCATCAAGAATCCTGGAAAGAGAAAATGCCACACCATCCTGCATCCTTTGTGCTACAATGGGGAAAAATCCCCCAAGGAGGGATGGGTATGCGAAGAAAAAGTATGGCAAGCGTCGTAATAGGACTTGTGGTATTTACTCTTTCGGGTATAGCCCTGGGGAAGGTGGAAATCAGTGGGCTTTTCATGAAGCAAGCAGGGTACCAAGAAAGCGATATTCGAGCCATGACCGAAGAATTCCTTAAAATCCGTCCGGATATTGATGTAAAGCTCTCTTTTGTAGCGTACGAAGAACTCCACGATAAAATTGTCGTTGCCGCGGCAAGTGGAGTAGGCACATACGACGTGATTCTTCTTGACTGCATTTGGCCAGCAGAGTTTGCCGAAGCAGGATGGCTCCTTGACGTTACTGAGAGACTCCCTGAAGAAGAACGGGCCGATATCTTCCCTGAAGTCCTTTCTTCCGTCACCTACAAAGGACGTCTCTATGGTATGCCCTGGCTCAACGACTGGGAATACTTCTTCTACAACAAGAAGATGCTTGAAGATGTGGGCGCGCAACCCCCAACGTACTGGACCGAGGTCATGGACATATCGAAAAAGCTCAAAGAAAACGGTATTGTTGAGTACCCGATTATCGACGCCTGGGGCCAAGGAGAAGCTGTGGTTATCCAGTGGCTCCAGTACGTCTACGCCATGGGAGGAACCCTCTTTGACGAAGCAGGAAATCCGGTAATGAACCAGGGAAAACCTTTGGAAGCCCTGGAGTTCATGGTTCGGTACATGAACGAGGGCCTCTTTAACCCTGCTTGCATTGAATCCTTCTATGAAGAGGTGCGAAGGGTCTTCTCTGCTGGACAGGCTGCTTTCGGTCTCAACTGGACGTATATGTATAACCTCGCTAATGACCCGCAAGAATCTCAGATTGCTGGAAATGCCGTTATCGCTGTGATTCCTGGATTCCCCGACGGACGAAGGAGTGCCACCTGTAACGGCGGCATGGGGTTGAGCATCCTCGCCTCAAGCGCACATCCCGATGAGGCCTGGGAGTATGTCCGCTACCTCGCAAGCAAAGAGGTGCAGAAAAAGTACAGCCAAAACGCCTTGCCTATCTGGAAATCGCTCTACGATGACCCTGAACTCATCGCCCAGCAACCCGAGCTCATCAAAGTTGCCAAGGAGCAGATTCACTATATTTTTGACCGTCCCCAGGTACCCTGGTATTCCCAGTTTTCCACTATCCTGAGCGAAGAGTTGCAAGCCGCTTTAACTGGAGCAAAAACCCCCAAGCAAGCTATGGACGATGCGGTAACGCGAACCAAAGAGGTTATGGAGCGGTATGGTAAGTAGGAGAAACCCTACCCCCTCTGGAAAAGGTGCACCCCCCAGAGGGGGGTTACTCCAGAGAAAAGAAGCCCTCTTTGCTCTTTTGCTCATTCTTCCAGCCTTTGTCTTTATCGGTATCATCATCTTTTACCCAATGGCACTCTCCTTGTACTTGAGCCTTTTCCAAGTTGACCTCACGAGGAAAGGTGCAGGTACCCCTTTTGTGGGTTTGGCAAACTACATTGATATCTTCAAAAGCAGTTACTTCTGGAGCTCCATTGGACGGACAGCGTATTTTACCGCTGTCTCTATTGCTCTTGAGATGGTTCTTGGACTCTTTGTCGCGCTTCTTCTCAACGAGAAATTCCGGGGTCGAGGAGCCCTGCGAAGTCTCCTTCTCCTTCCTTGGGCCCTTCCGATTACGGTTGATGCCATCATGTGGAAGTGGATTTTCAACGCCAATTATGGGGCTTTTAATGCCTTTCTAACCCAGCTTGGCCTTATAGATAAGTATCAGCCCTGGCTTACCCGACCCTGGAGTGCTATGCACTGTGTCATCGTGGCTGATGTGTGGAAAGTCACTCCCCTTGTGGCGCTACTGCTTCTTGCAGGGTTACAGACCATTCCCCGGGAACTCTACGAAGCTGCCTATGTCGATGGAGCCGGATGGTTCCGGATCCTCTGGAAAATCACTATACCTCTTCTTGGACCAACAATGACTGTTGTTCTTGTGCTGCGAACTCTTGATGCCTTTCGAGTCTTTGATATCGTCTACGTCATGACCCAGGGAGGACCAGCCAACGCCACAAAGGTCATTTCCTTTCTCA
The DNA here is from genome assembly GCA_937922705.1 of uncultured bacterium. Lineage (GTDB taxonomy): Bacteria > Atribacterota > Atribacteria > Atribacterales > Caldatribacteriaceae > Caldatribacterium > Caldatribacterium caloriphilum. Next base: position 99,330 of record CALAIW010000005.1, read on the forward strand.
CTTACCAGGAAGCCTTTAAATTCCTGCACTTCAGCAAAGGCGCTGCTCTCTCGTACATCATTACCCTTATTGTGGCACTTTTTGCCTATCTCTACACCCAGACCATGAAACGGCACATCGAGTATTGAGGGGGAAAGGCATGGGTCTTCGGAAAGCGCGGATCATTCGAGGAATCGCTATTGGAATAGCATCGATACTCCTTGCTGGAGTCCTTCTTGCCCCACCACTTTGGCTTTTCATCTCAAGCATCGCAGACCTCAAAGACCTTTTGCGAATACCCTTGCGCTGGATTCCTGAAAACCCCTCTTTCTCTCGCTACGAAAGCATCCTCTTTGGCTCGGGACCAGAGAGTGAATTTCGCAAAATTATGTTCAATAGCGTCTATGTCGCGGCTTTCGTTACCATAATCTGTGTATCCTTGGGAGTTCTTGCTGCTTACGCCTTTTCCCGTCTGCGCTTTCCCGGAAAAGAAAAAATTCTCTTTGTCCTCCTTTTCTCGTACATGCTTCCCCCAATTGCCATTATCATTCCCCTCTACCAAATTTTCAGTAGTTTCCGGATGCTCGACACCAAAGAAGCGCTCATCCTTGTATACTCGGCAATTCTTGTTCCCTTTGTCATCTGGATGATGCGTACGTACTTTGACACCATCCCTCGAGACCTCGAGGATGCTGCAAAGATTGACGGATGCACCCATTTTCAGACCCTCTTTCGAGTCATTTTGCCTCTGTCCCTTCCGGGGATTGTGGCTACCCTTCTTTTTGCCTTCCTCATGTCTTGGGAGGAATTTTTCATTGCTCTCATCCTTACTTCCACCCCACAAGCAAAAACCATCCCCGTAGCCATTGCCGAATTCTCTGGTCGACACTCTATCGACTTTGGCATGATGGCAACTGGTGGAGTTTTAGCAAGTCTTCCACCAGTATTCATTGCCCTCTTTTTCCAGAAGTACATCATTGGGGGATTGCTCTCAGGAGCGGTTAAGGGGTGAATTACCGGCAACAGCCGGTCTTGAGTTTGCCTAGGCAAGAAGAACCAATTACCTTAGGAACCCAAAGCCCTAAGGAGTGGTAAAGCAGCCGCTCCCATGACGCTGGCTCTTCCCCGAAAAGCGCCAAGGAGAAGCTTTGGAGCACTTTCAGGATTCAAAAGGTGCATACGGTATGCCTCCTCGACCAAGCGGAACCAAGGCTCCCCCGCTTCTGAAACCCCGCCTCCCAGGAGAATTGCTTCAGGATCAAGGGTTCCAGCAAGATTCGCTAAAGCGAGACCCAAAAAGAAAGAGGCGTTCCTCAAAATCTCCCGAAAGAGCGGATCACCACTTTTCGCCCTTTCAACAATAACCGAACCTTCCACTTTTTCTCCAGCAAGGTACCACGCTTCACGCTCCATAGCACTGCCAGACGCCAGAGCTTCAAGACAACCCCTCTTGCCACACCGGCATACTGGCCCCCCAGGCATAACCACTGTGTGCCCTATTTCTCCAGACGTATTGTGGCTTCCCCGCACAACCTTTCGATCCCACACTATCGTCCCTGCAATACCAGTTCCAACGCTCACATACAGGAAATTCGCGAATGCCCTTCCAGCACCGAAGAAGAGCTCGGCCAAGGCACCACCTCGCACATCGTGTTCCAGGAAACACGGAAGATCAAGCTCTCTTTGAACAAGGTCCCGAATTGGTACATTCCTCCAGCCGAGATTGGCTGCGTAGACCACCACACCGGTGTCACCATCGATTATGCCTGGGGTGACCACACCAACACCTAAAAGCTTGGATTTTTCAATACCCCCAGTCAAATACTCTACAAGCGAGGTTATCTCTTGAACAACGCTATCGGGAGTCTTGCCTGTGAGGAGAGCTCTTCTTGAGAGGAGAACGTTGAGGTTTGCATCAACTAGAACACCGGCAATCTTTGTTCCTCCAATATCGATACCACAGGAATACCCCAAGGGTAACCTCCAAGGACAGCCTGAAAAAGGCAAATCGATCTTTTTACAGCACAACCACCTTAGTGAGATTCTTGGGGTTGTCCGGATCTAAACCTTTTTCTTTTGCTCTGAAGTATCCCAAAAGTTGCAAAAAGGCCACATCAAGGAAAGGCACAAAGAGCGGATCTACAGACTTTGCATCGTACAGGATTTCCACAGCCTTTGGAGAGGACAGAGACTCGAACCCCAGATGCAGGACCGTTGCCCCAAGGCGTACCATCTCAAGAAGGACCTCTTTCTCCATGTCAAAAGCCGACTGGGAAGTGAGAGCAACAAGGAGAGTACTCTCGTCAACTATTGACTTAGGCCCATGGCGGAATTCAAGGAAATGGAAGGTTTCTGTGGGTGTGAGGCTCATTTCCTTGAGCTTCAACGAACCCTCCCAGGCGATACCGTAAAGAGGCCCACTTCCAAGAAAGATGAACTTAGTAAACGCCTGCTGTGTTGCTACATCCCGAATGGTCTCCTCATAGCGAGAAAAGAGGTTTTCAAGTATCCCAGGGAGAACAGTAAGAGGGGATGGGGAAATACCTCCTTTTTCCATCGCCAGAAAAAGAAGGGCAAGGAGCATGCTGGAGAAAGATTGCGTCATGACCACACTTTCTTCTCCCGCCGGAGAAAGGACAATGGCACAGTCTGCAAGACGAGCAAGCGATGAACCTTCCTCACAGGTAACCCCTAAAGCTTTTCCCCGAAAGTGCTCTTTGAAATGGGTAAGGGCTTTAACGGTCTCAGTCGTCTCTCCAGAGCGGGAAATGCCAAAGAAAAGGTATTTTTCCTCAGGAAGAAAAACACCCTCAGGGAAAAGAAAAATTTCTGAAGAGGGAACTCCTCTAGCTCGTTCTCTCACAAGCTTTTGCCAAAGGTGCGCTGCAGTCAGAGCCAGGTTATACGAACTTCCGCATCCTACAAAAAGAACCTCTCCGTACTCCGCAGATATGCAACTCAAAAGCTCCCCTTTTGTACCCTCAAGGTACCTGAGCACTTCTTGCCAAGTGGTAGGTTGCCTTCGAATTTCAGCATAGGTGTAATCCGGCACGGTACTTCCTCCCTTCAGGTACTCATAGCACTCTTTCGCCCTCGAGAAATACACTCTTGACGTTAAACACCTCATCAAAAACTACAATATCAGCTTTTTTCCCCTTTTCAAGACTCCCAAGGATGCTCTCCATCCCAAGCAGCTTGGCCGGATAGAGACTCCCTAAAGAAGCAAGGTAGGGAGGCGGAAAACCAAAAAGCTTCCAGAGGTTCCGCAAACTGCGATGAAGACTCATGGTACTTCCTGCCAGGCTCCCAGAGGAAGCAACGCGAGCAATGCCCTTCTCAACCGTAATTACCTCTCCTCCAAGCTCGTACACTCCGTCTTCCATGCCCATAGCCCTTATCGCATCGCTGACGACAATGGTTCGATGGGGCTTACAGGTGAAAAGGATCTGTAAAATCTCTGGAGCAATATGTACCCCATCGGCTATGACCTCCACCCATACTCCTTCAAATCCCAAAGCAAAAGCAAGGAGGTTGGGCTTGCGGTGGTGCAAAGGCTCCATTCCGTTGAAGACATGAGTAATAAGCCTTGCACCTGAAAGGTAAGAGCGAAGGCCTGTTGCGTAATCAGCCTCACTGTGCCCCAAAGATACGAGAATCCCCAAAGAGGCAAGCCAAGCCACCATCGCCAAAGCCCCTTCAACCTCCGGGGCAATGGTCACTCTTTTCACCAAACCATTCCCAGCCTCAAGGAACTCTTCCATCTCTTGGAAGTTTGGCGGGCGAACAAAAGAGGAGTGATGCGCTCCCCTCTTCCCCTGAGAGAGGTAAGGACCCTCAAGGTGAATTCCCAAAAGAGAGGGAAGGGCTCGAGAAGCAGAAGCAACAGCCCGTATTGCCAAGAGAATGCGCTCTTTTTTCTCTGTCATGGTTGTAGCAAGAAACCTCGTTACCCCTTCGTGGAGGAGAAAATCGGCAATTCTCCGAACCCCCTCAGGGTCACCATCCATAAAGTCGGCTCCTACTGCCCCGTGAACGTGAAGGTCAATAAGGCCTGGGAAAAGATACCATGCGCCAAAGTCAAGAAACTCACACTCCGAACCTTTTGCATTGAGGAAGGAGGTCACATCCTCGGGAAGAACGACCTCTTCGATGGACCCCCTTTGCACCAAAAGTGCCCCTCCTTGGAGGACGCGATTTGGAGTGACAACCTGACCCTTTATGACCAAAGATTTCTCCACTCTTTAGCCTCTCCTCTCCACAAATTCCGGATTTGTGAGATGTACAGTGAATCGATAGTTTTCCCCACGGAAGAGAGTCACGGTAAACTCTATAGGATTACCTTCAAGATCGTACGTCAAGCGCTCACTGAGCATGCCGGCAGAACCTGGCGCAACCCCAAGAAGCCGGGCCTGTTCTTC
>CALAIW010000006.1 GCA_937922705.1 uncultured bacterium
GGGGACGGCCACCGCTCCGCTCGTGGCTACGAAGAGACTGTTGGCCCACCCTCTTCCTCCTCAAATCGCTCTGCATGGAAGACGAGCTTACGATTTACCGCATCAAGCGTTGCCCGAGCAACAGCTTCATAAATATCCTCTCGTACCAAAGCTGTACCAACAAGGAGGTCTTCCTCTTTTCGCGCTCCAGCTCGGGTGTAATCTACAAAGGTCAAAACAACCTCTATCTCGCCAAGGTGATGGGTAGAGACGTTGTGAAGCATAAAGAGCGTATCACCTACAATCTGATTTAGGCAGTTCAGCGTAGCCCTTGCCACAAGAAAGGCGTGGCTTCTCACTCGAGAAACATTTTCTGTTGCCACACCCTTGTAAATGCGCTCACCAAGTTTTACCTCAACCTCAACCTGAACAGTATCAGGAGTTTTCTTCCACCCAAGACCCCAGAGGATGAGACGGGGAACAAACCACTTGGTTTCTTCCTCGATATCGAAAGTCACCACGCTAATCTTTTTGTGGTCCACATCAATCCCAAAGCGGGCTTTAAAAAGCGTCTCAATATCCCGGACAAGAAGTTTCGGAGATTTCCTTGGGCGGGCAAGAACATGGACTTCCTCAACGCTCGTCTCTCCCACAACCTTTGCATTGAGGACCCCATCAAGGCACTCAATAGCCTTTTCCAAAGCCTTGACGTCAAGTTTAGCCATGTTCAGTACACAAGGTCAATGAGACCATAGTTTCCGTCCTTCCTTCTATATACCACTTGAACTTTATCCTTATCAAGGTCTTTAAAAACAAAAAAGGTGTGACCAAGGAGTTCCATTTGAAGAATAGCGTCCTCAAGGCTCATAGGACGAAGAACGAATTCCTTAACCTTCACCACCCGATCGGTAACGCTTATCTCCCTTTCTTCCTCCCCGGGGATTTCCTCAAGGGCTACAAGTTCTTCTTTTCTGAGAAGCCCTCTTCGCTCAAGCTTTTCCTTGTGGCGCTTCACCTGCCGCTCGAGTTTGTCAAGAACTTCGTCAAAGGCCGTTCTCCAGTCTGGACCTTCCCCTTCCCCCCGAAGCACAACGCCACTTGCAGTCATAGTCACTTCAACCCGTATCCGGCCGCGTTCCGCACGGAAGTGCACGGTAGCATCAAGAATACGCTTAAAGAAGCGCTCGAGCTTAGCCAGTTTCTTTGTCACATGATCTCGAATAAACTCAGTAATCTCAACGTTTTTTCCTCGCACAACGATTTCCATTGCCTCAACCTCCCTACGTCATGAAATGAGCTCCACAGAGAGGGCTTCCTCACACTGTGGAACTAGTGCTGGATTGAAAATCCCTGCACCTTTGGCAAAAGTATTGGCCAGACCACAAGCTGTCCCAAAGCGGAGAGCTTCCTCAAACGGGGCACCTTGAGAAAGGCGGAAAACCATAGTGCCAACCAGTGTATCTCCTGAGCCAATAAAGTACTCTCCATAAAAGGCTCTCTTGAGGTTGACCACCCAGCGTTTTCCTCTCCATCCGGCAACAATCCCACGGGGACCGTCAGAAAGAACAACACACTCCACACCTTTCTCCTCAAAAAGCGCCACTGCCTTAAGCTTATCCTCAAAAGACCGGATAGGGAAACCGAGGACTTCTTCTGCTTCCCTCACATTTGGTTTTACCATAAAGAGGGGGATTTGCAAAGCCTTTCGCAAAGGCTCTCCTGAAGCGTCGACCACGACTTTTGCTCCCTTTGCTTGCGCTTTTTTTGCACACTCCGCGTACCAGTCAAGGCGCATACCTCGGGAAAGCGACCCAGAAAGAATGAGGTAATCTCCTCTCCCGAGGTGTTCACCAAGAAAAGCAAGGAGGGAAGAAGCCACCCGTAAGGGAACAAGGGGGCCTGGTTCATTGATAACCGTATGGCGCTTTGTTCTTTCTTCATGGAGCACGGTGGTAATTCGGGTGTCTGCCTCGAGAAAGAAAGCAAGGTACTCAAGTTTCTCTTTTTTGAGGCATTTCTCCACAACTTCTCCAACCTTTCCTCCCAGGAAAAGGAGAAGTTTTGCCCTACCACCCACCGTATGGATTGCCCGGGCAACGTTAACACCCTTTCCCCCAGCAGTTACGACAACTTCCCGGGCTCGGTGAACTTCATCGAGCACAACTTCATCAAGAACAAGCAATCGGTCAAGGGCTGGATTAGCACAGACAACAAAAATCACGCCACTTGCCCTTCAAGAAAAACTTCAACCTCTTCCTGGGTTGGCAAAGCAGGAATAGCACCCTTTTTAGTTGTGGTGAGTGCACCCACTGCATTTGCCCGGCGAGCCGCATGGTAGAGAGCATCTCGGGGAATATCTTTTCCATCCCGGATGTCTTTCCAGAACATGTAGAGGGAACTCAAAAGCCCTGCTACAAAACCATCCCCTGCCCCCGTGGTGTCTACAGTCGCCACAGAGAACCCAGGAACCTCAAGACGTTCCTTTCCACAAAGGATAAGGCATCCTTTCTTCCCAAGAGTTACAGCAATGAGGGGAACGTGATACCGTTCTCGCAAAAAGGTCAGAGCTTTCTCAAGGTCCTCGCTTCCTGCGATGAATCGCGCTTCTTCTTCGTTCACCTTAAGGACGTGGGCCCTTTCCACACCCTGGCGCATTCTGAATCTTGCCTCTTCGGGGTCTTTCCAAAGCTGGAGCCGCAGATTAGGATCAAAAGAAATCAAGTACCCATACTTTTGAGCAAGATTCAAGGCCTTAAGAGTTGCGCTACAGGAAGGCTCGTGCGTCATAGTAATGGACCCAAAATGGAAAACCCCGCTTCCTCGAAAACACTCCTCATCGATATCGCTCTGGTCAAGGAGAGTATCTGCTCCTGGATCCCGATAAAACACAAAATCTCGTTCACCCTCTTTGGTGAGGGACACAAAAGCAAGGGTGGTCTTGGCTTTCTCGGTCATGGTAAGGAACCTAGTATTAACCCCGTTTCGGGCAAGAGTCTCTCTTAAGAATTCTCCAAAAGCGTCTCTACCAACTTTCCCAATGAAGTACGTCTCAATACCTAATTTTGCCAGCCCCACAGCAACATTTGCTGGTGCTCCCCCGGGAGCCTTCTCAAAACCCGGAGCGTCCTTCAAGGCTACCCCACTTACCGTGGAGACAAAATCGATAAGGAGCTCGCCAAGGCATATGGCCTTTTTTTCCAGAGAAACCAAATTCATCACCTCACTCCACGATTCTTCGGTAAAAGGGAGAAAGAGCAGGATAGAGATCGCGCCAGATACGGTACAAGCGCTCATATTGAGCCATAAGGTCACTGTCGGGGAGGATCTTTTCAGTCACCGTTACCGCTTGAGCACAAGCTTCCTCAACATTTCGAAAGACCCCTTTACCAACCGCAGCAAGAAGCGCTGCCCCAAATGCCGGCCCTTCGTCCACTTTAACCCCAAAAAGCGGGACCTGGTAGACTGCTGCCTGGATTTTCCGCCAGAGCCTGCTTCGTGCTCCCCCACCAATTGCTCGGACCTCTTCAATGGGAATACCCATCTCCTTTATGATTTCAAAAGAGTCCCGCATGCCAAAGGCAACACCCTCCATTACCGCTCGGACAAGGTCGTTCTTTCGGTGCTTCAAGGTAATGCCAAAAAAGACACCCCGGGCGAAAGGATCAGCGTGGGGCGTTCGCTCTCCCGTGAGATACGGAAGGAAAAGGAGACCTTCTGCTCCAGGAGCGGATTTCTCCGCCTCTTCGCTTAAAAGCTCGTAGGCATCCTTTTCAAGGAGAAGGGCCATGTTCTTCTCCTCAAGGCCCAAAACATCCCTAAACCAGCGCAGTGACCCTCCAGCAGAGAGCATGACCCCCATAACGTGCCATTTTCCTGGTACTGCGTGGCAAAAGGTGTGCACACGCCCTTTAGGGTCAACCCGAACTTCGTCACTGAAAGCAAAGACCACACCTGAGGTCCCAAGGCTTGCCGAGACGAGACCCGGTTTCACAATACCTGTCCCAATCGCTCCGGCAGCGTTATCTCCCCCACCAGCGACAACAATAACCCCATCCCGCATGCCCAAAGCACTGGCAACCTCTTTCCGTATGTAACCCGTGACTTCCGGGGATTCGAAAGAGGGTGGGAACCAGGAAGGGGAAAAATCAAGCGCCTGGATAAGTTCCTGGGACCACGTCCTTTTGGGGACGTCAAAGAGTGAGGTTCCCGAAGCATCAGAAACATCAGTGGCAAACTCCCCGGAAAGTCTGAAACGCACATAGTCTTTGGGGAGGAGGACCTTAGCAATTTTGGCATACACTTCAGGCTCGTTGTTTTTCACCCAGAGGATTTTCGGCGCAGTAAAACCAGGAAGTACCGGGTTACAGTTGATTTGCATGATGCGTTCCAATCCTATTTTTTCTGTGATTTCCTGGCATTCCCGGGCAGTACGCTGATCACACCAGAGGATCGCTGGACGAAGCACCCGACCTTCCGCATCAAGAAAGACCGACCCATGCATCTGCCCAGTAAGACCAACCCCAGAAACGTCTTTGGGATTAACCCCCGAGACTTCAAAAACCTTTTTCAACGCTTGCAGGGTTCCCTGCCACCAGTCCTCTGGATTTTGTTCCGCCCAGTTGGGGCGAGGAGTATAGAGGGGGTATTCTGAGACACTTTTCCCCCTGAGCTCTCCATTTGCGTCGATGAGCACAACTTTGCATCCGGTTGTACCCACATCAATTCCGACAAAATACTCCATGCCCTCCTCACCTCCAGAAATTTCTTCTGGGATTGTACCATATTTTCCCCTTGCATTTCCCCCCACAGGGTGGTTATATACACTTAAGGGGGAGAAAAGATGCCTGTGTTCCGGGTCCTCGTCGCCGATGATGAACCTCTCATGGCTGAGATGCTTGAAGAGATGCTTCGAGCCGATGGCATGCTTGTTGAAGTTGCTCATACGGGGAAAGAGGCCTTGGAGAAATTTCGTCTTCGTGATTTTGACCTCGTCCTTCTTGATCTTCGAATGCCTGAGATACACGGTCTTCAGGTTCTCCAGGAGATGAAAAAGGAAGACCCAAATGTCCCGGTTATTGTCATCACCGCCTACGGGAGTGTAGACAACGCCGTAGAGGCTCTAAAAATTGGAGCGTACGACTTCATAACGAAACCCTTTAAGATCGAGGAACTCAGAAATGCAGTTGCTCGAGCCTTAGAAGTGGAACAGCTTCGTCGGGAAAAGGAATACCTTCTTTCGGAACTCCAGGAGGAATTCCACTTTGAGGGGGTCATCGGTGAGTCCCCGAAAATGAAAGAAGTCATGCGTATTGCACAGCTTGTAGCTAAAACCGATGCCACAGTCCTCATCTACGGTGAAAGTGGCACAGGGAAAGAACTCCTCGCCCGCTCCATCCACTACCAGAGCAATCGTAAGGACCGTCCCTTTGTGGTGGTAAACTGTGGAGCCATTGCTGAGACCCTCTTAGAGAGTGAACTCTTTGGACATGAAAAGGGAGCCTTCACCGGGGCTTATACCCGGAAACCGGGGAAATTTGAACTCGCTGATGGGGGAACGATTTTCCTCGACGAAATTGGTGAAATGAGTCCCGCCATGCAGGTGAAACTTTTGCGAGTTCTCCAGGAACGGACGTTCGAACGCGTTGGGGGAACAACCCCTATCACGGTGGATGTGCGAATTATTGCCGCCACAAACCGAGACCTGAAGCGCGCCGTCCGAGAAGGAACATTCCGGGAAGACCTCTACTATCGCCTCAACGTCATCCCCATACAACTTCCTCCTCTTCGGGAGCGAAAAGAAGATCTGCCGCTTCTCTGTGACTACCTCATCGCCCGGCATTGTCGAAAGCTCCACAAAAAAATCCGAGGTATCTCCCCTCAGGCGATGCGAATCTTACGCAAATACCACTGGCCAGGGAACATCCGAGAACTCGACAATGTCCTTGAGCGAGCAATTATCCTTACCCAGGACGACGTTATCGGAGTGGACGACCTTAAAATCTTCGAAGCCCCTGAGGAATACAAATGGAAAACCCTCAAAGAGGTGGAAGAGGAGTACATCGCCCAGGTTCTTGAGTACACCTCCTTTGATTACGAGAAAGCGGCAACCATCCTTGGCATTTCTCTAGAAGAACTCAAGGTACGGGTAGCTTCTAACGATACTCATTAACCGTCTCAAAAAGGGCAAGGAGGTTCTCTACCGGGATATTTGCCTGGATGTTGTGGACCGTGGCAAAAACGAAGCCTCCGCCTTTTTTGAAAATTGTAACGAGTCTTCGGACTTCCTCTCGGACTTCTTCTGGTGTTCCAAAGGGAAGCGTACGCTGGGTGTTCACCCCTCCACCCCAGAAGGTAAAGTGATTCCCAAACTCCTCCTTGAGTGTCTTTGGATCCATAGAGGCAGCAGAAATCTGCACAGGGTTGAGGATGTCAAAACCTGCTTCCTTAAGATCTGGGAGAAGCTCATAGACCGAACCGCAGGTGTGAATAAAGGTTTTCCAGGTCGTGTGTTCATGCACCCAGGCATTAATCTGGGCATGAAAAGGTTTAAAGAGCTTTCGATACAGCTCCGGAGCAATGAAGGGGCCATTTTGTGAACCAAAGTCAGTCCCGGAGACGACAATCACCTGGATGCGCTCCCCCACTGCCTGGTGAAACATTTCAAGATTCTTAAGCCCTATTTCAGTCATTCGGGCAAAGACTTCCTGAAGGAAAGACTGGCGAGTTACCAAAGACACGTACCACTCCTCAACATCTCGAATGCCCTTGGGGTCCTTAAGAGAAAGCCCAGGAACAAAGGCAATATCTCCAAGGTTTGTCCCTGGAACCCCTGAAAAGACGATAGCGTAATCCGTTTCCTCATAAAGCCTTCGTGCTTCCTCTTCGTAGTAGCGAAGGTCTTCGTCGGTAAACAGCGTATACTCCTCAATTTGGTCTTCAACCCGAAGATTCTTTTCATCGAGAGGTTTTTGGCGGATGAGGGCATCGTGGTAGAATCCCCCTTTAGGCATTTTGGCACACGGTGCACAAGAAGTATCCCCTTTAGGGTACTGGTAGATGTTCCCTTCGGCATCCGGGACGGTATTGAATTTCTCTGGCACAAGGAGAGGTGTTCCATCAAAAAACGTCCAGGGCTTCCAGTTCTCATTCCGAAAGCCAAAGAAGTTCTCTAAAGGCATAAGAGAAATAGTGTCAATACCAAGGACTTTTCGAAGTTCCTCATCCACCTCCCCAAGCATCTGGAAAGGATCGATGACCTTTACTGGGTCCTCAGGGCGAATGAGCCCAAGGGCAACCTTGAGCTTGTGGAGACTTGAGACGTGGATACCCGTGACAAGCGT
>CALAIW010000007.1 GCA_937922705.1 uncultured bacterium
CTTGCGGATTGCTCCCTAAGACGGCTTTCAGCTCGTCGTGCTGCTTCCTGTGCTCGAGCAACATCGATTTCGTGAGCTTCTTCGGCGCTGTGCACAAGAACGGTTACTTTTTCCGGGGTGACTTCGGCAATGCCACCTCCAAGGGCAAAGTACAGCTCTTCTCCGTTGCCCTTCCGGCAGTACAGGACTCCAATAGGCAAGGCAAACAAAGCCCTTGCGTGCCCTGGAAGGACTCCTCGCTTTCCATCAGGGCATTCAAAGATGAGAGAGTAGGCATCTGGAATAAGAATTTCTCGTTCAGGGGTGAGGATAGAAAGTACCATTGTCCTCATAGGCGTTTGAGTTCCCTTGCTTTTGCCTCAACTTGGGCAATTGTTCCGGTCATGTAGAAGGCCTGTTCTGGCCAGGTATCGCATTCCCCATTGAGAATCATTTCCACTCCCCTGAGGGTTTCCTCGCGAGGAACGAACTCTCCTGAAATCCCTGTAAAGGTCTCAGCAACAAAGAATGGTTGCGTTAGGAACCGCTGGATTTTTCTTGCACGGTTCACGATGAGTTTGTCCTCTTCGGAGAGCTCTTCAATACCAAGGATGGCAATGATATCCTGAAGTTCCAGATAGTGGGCAATGATTTTGCGAACTTCCTGTGCAAGACGCATGTGCCGCTCTCCCACGATTGTTGGATCAAGCGCTCGAGAGACAGACTGAAGGGGGTCTACAGCTGGGTAGAAACCTTGCTCAAAGAGCCTTCGTGAGAGGACGGTTATGGCGTCAAGATGAGCAAAAGTCGTTGCTGGAGCAGGATCAGTTACATCGTCAGCCGGAACGTAAATAGCCTGAACGGAGGTGATGGAGCCATTTACTGTCGAGGTTATCCGTTCTTCGATCATACCGATTTCTTCCGCCAGAGTTGGCTGGTATCCAACAGCAGAAGGAATACGTCCAAGGAGGGCAGAAACCTCCGCTCCTGCCTGAACGTAGCGAAAAATGTTGTCGATAAAAAGGAGCACGTCCTGGGAGAGGACGTCTCGGAAGAACTCTGCCATGGTGAGAGCGGTGAGAGCGGCTCGGAAGCGTGCTCCAGGAGGTTCGTTCATTTGCCCAAAAACAAGGACAGTGTGGTGCAAAATTCCGCTTTTTTGCATCTGAAGCCAGAGTTCGTTTCCTTCCCGAACTCGCTCTCCCACCCCGGCAAAGACCGAAACCCCCCGGTGGGTTGTCGCCGTCCGGTGAATGAGTTCCATAATGAGAACGGTTTTTCCAACTCCTGCTCCTCCAAAAAGTCCTGTTTTCCCTCCCCGGACATATGGGCAGAGGAGATCGATAACTTTTATCCCCGTTTCAAAAATCTCGGTAGAGGCAATGCGCTCGGTGAGGGGTGGAGAGGAACGGTGAATGGCGTGCTTTACCCGTGCTTGAACTGGTCCTTTCCCATCGATTGGTTCTCCGAGGACGTTGAACATTCGTCCCAAGGTTTCCTTACCTACTGGAACCTTGATGGGTTCTCCCGTGTCCTGGACCTTTACCCCTCGTTCAAGGCCTGCGGTGTCCTGGATGGCGATGCAGCGGACCAGACCCTCTTCAAGATGACTGTGGACTTCAAGAACGAGAGGCCCCCCAAGGTTTTTGCTATTGCGCCTGGGAATGAGTAGGGCATTGTGAATAGGGGGTGTTTCCCGTGGTGGAAACCGCACATCCACAACCTGCCCAATGACTTGTTCCACAATTCCCTCGCCCATTAGTCTCACCCCACAAATTTTCGCAGCGCCTCTGCAGCACCCGTCACCTCGTTGAGTTCTTGGGTAATTTTCTCCTGACGCTTCTTGGCGTAGAGAAGCAGGAGGTTATCCAGGGCTTCCCGAGCGTGAGTGGTTGCAGTATCCATAAGAATAAATCGGGCAGCCTGTTCGCTCATAAAGTTTTCGGCAAGAGCCTCATAGAGCTTTCCTGCAACATACTCAAAAAGGAGAGAGCGGTAGAGGCTTTCCATGTCGCTTAGAAAAAGGTACTCTTCCCCAGAAAAAGAGGAGGTTGTAGTGTACGGAAGAATCTGTTCCACACAGGGCTTATGCTCGCTCACCGATATGTACCGCATGTAGCCTACGTAGAGGTGGGTGAAGCGTCCTTCCCTTTCCATCCGAAGGATTGTATACAAAATATCCCGGATGTCCCGGTAATGGGGCATTCGGTGCACAGGAAGGGGGTGAAAAGCAATGACGTTTTTCTCAAGGCTACTCAGGGCTCTTTTTCCCTGGCTTCCAAGGATTACGATTTGTGTATGAGGAAGCTGCCTGTCCTCAAGGAAACGGTATATTTCCTGAGCAAGAACGGTGACAAAATTCCCTATGAGACCTCGGTCAGGAAAAAGACCAATAAGGAGAGGTTTAATGCTTTCGCAGTAAGTCTTCTGTGGTCCAAAGAGGGAGAGTACTCGCTCAAGCTGTTCTACAAAAGTTCGTGCCTTCTCAAGAGCGCTTCTCCCCGTTCTCCAGCGAGCTGCAGAGATTGTTTTCATCGTGTTTGTGATACGCTGGATTTCTCGAAGAAGATCTATCTGGCGCTTGAGTTTCCCAAGTTTTGCCATAGTTTACGTTTCCTCCGAAAGGAATTTTGCATTAAAAGCTGCCAGGATTTTGCCCATCTCCTCTTCGAGGTCGGGGGTAAGGTCCCGTTCTTTTTCCAAACGTTCAAGAAGAGGTTGATACTCGCCTTGCAGGTGTTCAATAAGCTGCTCTTCCCAGGATTTTACCTTCTCAAGGGGGATGGTATCAATAAATCCCTTAGTAGCGGCAAAAATTTCAAAGATCTCAACGCCCAGGGGAAGAGGGGAAAAGTGCTTCTGTGTCAGAAGCTCAAGAACACGTTTCCCATGCTCGAGTTGTTTTCGAGTGACTTCGTCAAGATCTGCACCAAAGCGAGCGAATTCCTCAAGTTCAAAGTACTGAGCAAGGTCAAGGCGCAGGCGTCGGGCGACCTTTTTCATGACAGGTGTTTGGGCTTCGCCTCCCACTCGAGAGACAGAAAGACCGATATTGATGGCTGGGAAAAATCCCCTGTTGCCAAGTTCGCTTGCAAGGTATATCTGTCCGTCGGTAATGGAGATGATATTGGTGGGAATGTATGAGGTGATGTCACCCTCCTGAGTTTCTACAATGGGAAGAGCCGTCATGGATCCTCCACCCCGGGAGACAGCAAGCTGTGCGCTTCGCTCCAGAAGACTTGAATGAACGTAGAAGATATCACCAGGATACGACTCCCGCCCTGGAGGGCGGCGCAAAAGAAGCGAAAGGGATCGGTACGCTGCAGCGTGTTTGGTGAGGTCGTCATACACAACGAGCACATCGTCTCCTTGTTCCATAAAGTATTCTCCTATGGCACAGCCAGCATAGGGGGCGAGGTACACAAGAGCCGGGGGATCCTCAGAGGATGTGGCAACGACAATGGTGTACTCCAAGGCCTTGAATTTGCGAAGCACCTCAACAACCTGGATGGTATTGGCAAGACGCTGTCCGATGGCAACGTAAATGCAGAGAACTCCCTTTCCCTTTTGGTTGAGGATGGTATCTAGAGCTATGGTTGTTTTTCCAGTCCGGCGGTCTCCAATGATGAGTTCTCGCTGTCCCTTTCCCAAGGGGATCATGGCATCGATGATTTTGATTCCCGTGAGGAGTGGTCGCTGCACCGGAATCCGATCCGTGACCGAGGGAGCAGGAGAAAACACGCGTCTTCGTCCCCGACACGCGGGTTCACTTTCCCCGTCAAGGGGTTCTCCCAGGGGGTTCACGACACGTCCAAGGAGTTCTTCTCCTGCGGGAACTTCGAGGAAATTCCCGGTGCGAAACACAAGGTCTCCTGTACGGAGGGTTGTGTAATCACCAAAGAGAACACATTGTATGCACTCTCGTTCAAGTCCAAGGACCTGACCTCGAAGGCTCTTTCTCCCAAAAAGGAGTACCTCCCCAAGCATTGCCTGGCGTAAGCCCCGAACACGGGCAACACCATCCTGTACCTCCAGCACTTCCCCGACTTCTCCAATTTCTGGTTCAGGCCGATATGTGGTAACGACCTCTTTGGCTTTCTTAAGGATATCACTTACGATTGCCATAGGGGGAACCCTCCTCCTTGAGGATTCGTTCTCGGAGACGCTCAAGCTGCGTTTTGATACTGCAGTCAATCAGGAGTTCTCCCCAGAGGATAATCACCCCACCAATAAGCGATGGGTCTATCTCTTCTTCGATGACGAAGGGTCTGGGGATAATTCGGGAGAGTTTTGCGTAGATGATATCTTTCTGCTCTTCGGTAAGAGGGAGGGGAGTCAGGACCTTTACGCGTTCTTCATCTTTCATGGACAATTTCCATCTCCGCTTCGAGACGGCGTACTGCTTCCTCAAGCATTTCTTCAATGATTTGCGTTTGAACCTCAGGGGTGAGATGCGCCTTCAGAATTCGCGCTACAATCTCTTTTGATATCTCCACGATGTCTTCCTTGAGTTCGGCAAAAACTTGCTCAATCTCTCGCTGTGCGCGACGCTCATAGTCTCGTTTGATTTTTTCTGCCTCTTGATAAGCTTCTTGGATGATGGTTTCTTTAATTCTCTGAGCCTCTCTATTTGCTTGATCCAGCATTTCGAGGTATTTCTGCTTGAGGTTTTTGAGTTCTTCCTCAAGCTTCTTCCGCTCTTCTTCAAGGGCTTGCTTTTCTTTCTCAATGTGCTCAAGTTCTTCTCGGATACGGTTTGAGCGTGCGTCAAGTGCTTTCACCACAGGCTTAAAGAGAAAGCGAAGAAGAAGGAGCACCAAGGCTACAAAGTTAATAATCTGGAAGATAATGCTTCGATCAATGCGGATCACGGAGGAAAACCCCCCTACTTAAAGACGTATTTGAGAAGAGGATTCGCAAAAAGGAGGATAAAGGAGACGACGAGAACGTAAATCGCTAGGGATTCAAGCATAGCAAGACCCACAAAGAGCGTTCGGCTAATTGGACCCGCTGCCTCAGGTTGCCGGGCAATACTTTCCAAAGCCTGAGAGCACGCCTTACCCTGACCTATTGCTGGGAACATAACCCCAAGAGCAATGGAAAACCCCGCCGTAAACACGGTAATACAGAGGAAGAGTATTTCTCCTTGCATGTTCTCAAGCCTCCTTTGCATTAAGGCAGATTATACTCTTAGTGCCCTGAAGATTCAACCGCAGCACTCAAATAGACCACGGTGAGGACCGTAAAGATGTATGCTTGGATGACACCGGTAAAGATACTGAAAAGCATCATCGGTAAGGGGAGGAAAAGGGGAGAGAGGAGGAAGAGGATGGCGATAATGGTTTCCTCACCCATAATGTTTCCAAAGAGACGCAGGGCCAGGGAGACTGTTCGAGTAATTTCGCTGATAATATGAAAGGGAGCAAGGATTGGTGAAGGGGAAAAGTAACTTCGTACATAGTTTTTGAGTCCTCTTGTTCTTATACCGTAGTAAGGTACGGCGAAAAAGACCACAAGTGCCAGGGCAAAAGTGGTGTTAAAGTCACTGGTTGGAGATTTGAGGCCGGGGACAAGACCGGTGATGTCAGAGACACCGATAAAGAGAGCAAGAGTTCCCACAAGAGGCAAGAATTTCCTTCCGTTTCCTGGAGACATGTCCTCGATAAGGTTGAGAATCGCTTCCACAAAGAGCTCAAGGATATTTTGTAAACGCGTGGGGATAAGTCGCATTTTACGGGTAAAGAGGAAGGAAAAAAGCACCAGAAAACCCATAACAATCCAAGTGGAGACTACTGTTTTTGTTACTGGAAGGCCAAAGAGCCAAAAGAGAATATGGGGATTAAGTACCTCTTCCATGGTATTCCGCCTCCCTAAAAAAGCAATGGGCAAAGAACACAGTTAAAGCGAAATAACTCGCAACAAAGGCGATCATAAAGACGTTAGGCTTCATCCGTCCGTATCGTAAAAGGATAAAAAGCCATGTACCTGCAATGCCCTCCCGTGTGATGATCCCACGCCAGGGAGAGTAAGAACGTTTCCTAAGAATGGTTCGAACGTCGTGAAGAATGAGCCCAAGGACAAGGAGAGCAAGGAGTGTTCCTCCAAGGAGACTAAAAACGATCGGTACCACGGTCTCCCTTCTTTCGTTCTATTTTTCGGCTTGCCTTCATGAGGGTTTCGTAGAGGTTGTAAAGGCCAAAGATGGCTCCCAAGGAGAGCAAAGACAAGGTCCAAGAAAATCCAAGGGGATACTTTTGGTCGAGGTACTGTCCCAGGAATACCCCAAAAAGAATCGGCGCTACTGTAACCCAGGCAAGGTCCCAGACTTCTCCAAGAATTTTCCATGTATTTTCCTCGTCAAACTTCCTTTTCATGGAAGTATTATACGACTCAGGGAGAAAATTGGTGCCCGTGCTTCTGGGGGTACTTGAAAAAAGTTATCGTCCCGAGTATTATATTGAAGCGAGGAGCGGAAATAGCTCAGGGGTAGAGCATCGGCTTCCCAAGCCGAGGGTCGCGGGTTCAAATCCCGTTTTCCGCTCCAATTTTTATTGGTGAGAGTATCGACTCCACAAGGGGGAGATGACCTGCCCCCGCTCACAAGCATGGAGTGTGCCTCACGCAACGTTTTTCTGGTCACATCACGAAAGAACTTTCTTTTGGGCGTTTTGCCTATTTTGAGCACGCTTGAAGAACTTACTCCCTGTTGGACCAAGACAACGCAGAGCACATGGACACTGGGGTGCACATTAAGCTTGAGTCGCAACATATCCTGCAAGGTGAGCAAGGGAAGGAACCGGCGAGGGAACCAATGATTCCACCGTGTTCTCGTAGTACCATCTGCTTTTTGGCATGTTTACTGGATTTTTTTCCAGAAAAGGGCAAACCTCTTGTAGGGGATACCCCCAAGGGCTTCAGCTTCTCGGCACATTTTTGTGTTGGCAGCGTTAATAAGAGAACCCTCTGCAAAAGTGTACCCTCGTTTTCGTCCTTCCTTAAAAAGTTCAAGGAGAAGTGCTCTGGCTACTCCTTTTCCCTGGTACGCTGGGGTGACGAAAAGAAGAAAAGCTCGTCCTCGGGTAATGCGCTTTCGGTACCGTAAAAGGGCAACCCAGCCAGTGGGGAAAATTTTCCCTCCCATTCTCTTGAGGATTTCGTTGTAGTCGGGCATGGCTGCAGCAAAACCTACTGGCCCTTCCTTTGCCCAGGCAATCTGGGCAAAGCCAGGAGGCACAAACCTGCGAAGCGTTCGCGCTGCTTTAAGGATCTCGTCAAAAGTAGGGGGAGTCACGTAATCGTACTCTAAAGAAAGGAGGGCGCTTTCGAGAATGCACTGAATAGCTTCAAGCTCTTCTTCCTTGAGACTGTGACTCATGGGCCGGACATCAAAACCGTATTTTTCCTTAGCGTACTCTATAGCCTGGAGGGATGCATCAAAAGACATTGCTGTAAGGTCATAGCGGAAGGCGAGAAAAGTATGGTATTCCACAAAGCCAGAGTTTGCAAAAAGACGCTTGTAGTAGGGAGGATTATAGGAAGTGAGAATGAGGGGAGGGTCGAGGAAATTCTCAACCAGCAGTCCGCGAAAGTCATCTCCATTGGTTGGCGAAACAGGACCGATGGCTGCTTCCATGCCCTGTGTTTTGAGCCACTCTTCTGCCTGGGCAAAAAGGGCATGAGCGACTGCATCATCGTCAATGCACTCAAAGAGGGTGATATACCCTTCGCGTTTCCCCCTAAGTTTGTTTCGCTTTGCGTCCACTCCAACGGCAATTCTCCCCACGACTTCCTTCCCTGCGAGAGCAAGATAGAAGGTATGTGGTCCGCTCTGGAAGAGAAAGCTCGCTTTGCCCCAGAGTATTTGCCGCATGTCTCGTATAAGGAGGGGTACCCAGAGGGGATCGCGCCGGTACAAGGTGAAGGGAAAACGGAGGAAGGCTTCCCGGTCTTTCCGTGTTTTGACTTCTCGGATGTCCATAGGGCCCCTAGCAGGTTTTTTGCCTGTAGTGTATCCTTTCTTGAGAAGACAAGCAAGGGGGTTACCGTATGGATGAAGTTTTCCTTGGTCCTAATTGGCTTCTCACTACTAAGGAGGCGGTATGGCTCTACTATGAGGTGGCTTTGCCTTTTCGGAAATCCTGTGGCATTGTCGATATTCATACGCATTTGAGCCTCAGACAGATTTGCGAAAACCAGTCATTTCTCAATATCTGGAAGGCAGAGGTGGTGGACGAGCGGTACGGAAACCGTGACCACTATCTTGTACAACTTGCGGCCAAATTTCCGCCCTTTTCTTTTGAGCTGGCTTATGATGCCTCTCGTTCCGACTTTGAAAAATGGATGGCTCTAAGCAGCGTTTTTCCCTACCTTGAGGGCAACCACGTCCATCAGTGGATGCACCTTGACCTTCAGAGAATTTTTGGCATTTTCGACCTTCTTGGCCCAGAAACAGGGAAGGCTGTATGGGAGGTTACAGAGAAGGCCTTGACACGAGAGGACATGCGTCCTCAGGCACTTCTTGAGAGAATGGACGGTCGCCTTTTTGCTACGACTGATGATCCCTTAGATGACCTTGAAGACCACAAAAAGGTCCGAGAAATGCTCCCTAATCTTGTCTTTATACCTACTTTTCGTCCTGACGCATATATCAATATTGCCGATGCGTGCTGGAGAGAAAAAGTGGAGAAAATCTGTGCTGCGACGGGTGAGGACACGACCCTGAATGGGCTCACTGCCGCTTTGCAAAAGCGCCATGCCTACTTTGTTGCCATGGGTGCTCGAGCAAGTGACCATGGACTTTTAGAACCGTGGGGTTTTGAGGTCCCTGAGTCTCGCGCAGAGGAGATTTTTATACGAGCATATGAAAAGGGGGAACGCTTTTACCCTCGTTCTCTTGAGGTCAGGGAGTTTGTTTCTTACATGATGCATCGCCTCTTTGAGATGGACTACGATGCGAAAATGGTAACCCAGATTCACTTTGGAGTTCTCCGGGACGCCAATGAGTACCTCTTCGTCCACTTTGGGAAAAATGTCGGAGGAGATGTTACCCTTGACAGCGTCCAGGTGGTGGAGAACTTACGTCCTCTTCTGTCGCGCTTTTGTGGTACAAGCGGGAATACACATCACATTGTCCTCTACACGATGAATCCTGAATATCTCCATGTTCTTGTGGCACTGGAGCGGGCTTTTCCTGGAGTCCATATTGGCTTTCCCTGGTGGTTCAACGACACACCTTACATGATTGAGCAAGCACTTTGCGAGGTGGCCAATGCTTCCCTTCTTACCTCCATGGTAGGTCCGGTGGCTGACGGACGAAAAATTCTCTCTGAGGGAAGCCGCTTTGAAGTCTTTGATCGAATGATTTGCCGAGTGGTCGGCAAACTCCTCTCTGAGGGCCAGGTTTCCCGCCAGGGCGCTGTGCGCCTAGTGGAAGCTTTGATGTACCGCAATGTGGTCCGGCTCTTTAGGCTCGAAGAGATTCTCTCAGGAGAGCACTTTTTGAGAAGTACTACGCCTTAGAGGATTTTTCAATGGCGGAAAAAGAGGGAGATTTCTCGTTGAAAAGTCCTGCTCAAAAATAAATGGTAGGCCGTGCAGGACTTGAACCTGCAACCCACTGATTAAGAGTCAGTTGCTCTGCCAAATTGAGCTAACGGCCCACCAGGCAAGCTAAAATATACTATGGGAGAGAAAGTGTGTCAAGGGATTTTGGAAAAGTTGTAGAATCCTGGTTGTGTCGTGCTTTCTCTGATCCCCAGAGAGTATTCCACTATTGCGTAATTCTGAGATAGTAGGTACAATACACTTGCGCGCCCGTAGCTCAACAGGACAGAGCAACGGACTTCTAATCCGTAGGTTGTGGGTTCGATTCCCGCCGGGCGCGCCAGGGTTTTTTCAAGGGTTTGAGGCCTCTCCCTCTTGGCCGGAATTTTCGGAAGCTACGGACTCACCGTTTTTTCCGCGCTCGTCTAAGTCATCAAGGAGCCCTCTATCATTGACAGGAATCCCTCACTATGTTATCATTCCAAAAGAAGCCCTCGTTTGAGGCATCGGTGTAAAGGAAGTAAATCATGGTTTCTTCTCTATGGGAGAGGAAAAGAGTCGTCATCTTTCTACTCCTTGCACCTGCTTTAGTTCTTATTTTTGGACTTCTGCTGTACCCGCTCGGTTATTCCTTCTACGTTAGCCTGTTCGACTTAAACCTAACTCGCCCCGGCACAAGGCCCTTTGTGGGTCTGGGAAACTACCTTGAAGCTCTTGTGAACAGGCAATTCTGGAGTAGTGTTTCGAAAACTGTCTACTTTGCAGGTCTAACCGTATCCGTGGAAATTCTGGTGGGTCTGGCAATCGCCTTGCTCCTCAGACAGAAATTCTACGGGAGAGGCTTTGTAAGGGGTATCGTCATACTCCCTTGGGCCCTTCCTACAGTGGTCAACGGAATCATGTGGAAGTGGATTTACAACGCTAATTTCGGACTACTGAATGCCTTGCTTTTCAAGACGGGGCTCATAGACAAATACCAGGTCTGGCTTGGGGATGCCTGGCGCGCCCTTCATTTTGTGATGCTTGCCAACATATGGAAGGAGACTCCGGTCGGTGTCCTGATGCTTCTTGCGGCCTTGGAGGTAATTCCTGGAGAACTTTATGAGGCTGCTTCGGTAGACGGTGCTACCGTTTGGCAGAGGTTCAGGTATATTACTTTGCCCCTTTTGAAACCGATGATTTTTATCTTGTTTATCATTAAGACCGTCTGGGCAATTCGGGAGTTCGATCTTATATACATAGTCACTCGTGGTGGTCCCGCAGGAGGGACTATGGTATTGAGCTACCTCGCTTACCTGAACAGCTTCAAGTTCTTCCGGATGAGTTATGGGAGTGCAATAGCTTATCTTATAGTAGGGATTGCTCTTTTGCTTGGGATTCCCTATCTTTTAGGTTTTAGGCAACCTCGAGAGGAGGGAGTTTAAGCACGTGCTTTCTGGAAGAAGGGGGACAATGACTAAGATACTTCTTTACATAGCAGTTCTTGTTCTGGTTGCCGTAGTGTTGTCTCCGTATCTTTGGTTGTTCATCTCCAGTATTTCCACAAAGGCAGATTTGACCAAAGTACCATTGTCCTTTTTCCCTCCAAAACCGACCTTTGAGAGTTACTCCCGTCTTTTTAGGGGAGGAGTAGGGGTGACCGATGCAGCCTCACAGTTTAAGCACGCCGTCTTAAATAGCCTGGCTGTGGCTTTGGTGGTAACATTCATTTCGGTTTTCGTTGGTTCTCTTGCTGCATACAGTCTGACGCGGTTTCGATTTAAAGGTCGAGATCTACTGAATTTCCTTGTCATTATTCCGCAGCTCCTTCCCCCGATTGCCCTTATTATTCCTCTGTATCTCATTATTAGAGGATTGGGCCTCCTTGACACAAAGCTTGCACTCGTGCTCACCTATAACTCCTTTGTTTTACCCCTGGTGGTCTGGCTTATGATCGGGCACTTTCGTTCTGTACCCGTTGAGCTGGAAGAGGCTGCCCGCATCGACGGTTGTTCTCGCATAGGAGTGCTGTTCAGGATAATCCTTCCTTTGGTGTCTCCCGGCATAGCAGCCACCTCTATATTTTCCTTTATCATCGCCTGGAACGAGTTCTTCTATGCTCTGATTTTCTCTTCCACCTTAAGTTCAAAGACGCTTTCCGTTCTGGTTGAGGAATTCAGCAGCAAATTCGGGGAAGACTATGTACTGATGAGTGCAGGAGGGGTTTTAGCCAGTTTACCCCCGGTGGTTCTTGCCCTCGTCTTCCAGCGATACATTGTGCAGGGTCTAACGGCAGGAGCAGTGAAGGGTTAGTTTGAAAGGAATGGGGGTGAGAGAAGAAAATTTGATTTTTTGAGGGTTCGTGACCGCAGTGAGAGGCAAAGTGTGGGAAAAAACAAGAAAGGGGGAAGAGCAATGGAAAGGAGAATAATGTGGGTAGTGGTACTTGTCGGCTTGCTCCTTCTTGGGAGCCGGGTGTGGGCCGAACAATCGATAACCGTGATTATGCCACGTCACGAGATGGATATAAAGGGAGTTTGGGAGAGACAGACCCGCGAGTTCGAAAAGGAAACTGGTATCAAGGTAGAACTTATACAGATGGCCTGGGAAAGAGTGGCAGATAAAGTGTTGACGGAAATGGCGTCAGGAGGAAGTGCTTACGATGTTATAGAATTCGACAATGTCTGGCCGGCAAAGTTTTTATCCGCCGGCTGGATAATACCCCTCGATGAATTTATCGATCGAGAAACCGTCGACGAAATGTTACCCGGGCTTGTGAGCACTTTTAGCAAGGATGGACATCTTTACGGAGTGGTTTGGAATAACGATACCAGGTTTTTCATGTACAACAAGAAGAAGTTAGAATTAGCTGGTATTGCTGTTCCACCAAAGACCTGGGATGAGTTTACCGAGCAGACCAAAAAGATGCAGGCAGCAAACATTATAAGGTATGGCTACATTGGAGCTTGGGAACAGAGTCAGATGTTGACCAACGAGTTCACCTTCTTCTGCTATAGCTTTGGATCGAATCTGTTCACCGAGGACGGGAAACCAACCTTTCTCGAAAAGCCTGCGATCGATGCCCTCTCTTTCATGGTAGATGCAGTCAACAAGGAAAAGACCGTTGACCCTGCCTCGATCACCGCAAACTACGAAATGGCTGCCAACGTCTTTTATAACGGTGAAACGGCTTTCTTCCTGCAAGCCTGGCCCGGTGTATACGCTTATTCGAACGACCCTTCCGTTTCCAAAATAGTCGGCGAAGTTGAAGTAGCCGAATGGATTCCGGCAGCTCGCGAAGAGTTTCAAGCAACTCTCACCCTTCCTGAGGCTTTAGCCATTCCCGCTACTTCCAAGAACAAGGAAGCAGCCTGGAAATACATTGAATACATGACTTCTCCCGAAAGGGAAAAGCAACGTTGTCTGGAAATAGGAGTTCTTCCCATATGGAAGAAACTGTTCACCGATCCAGATTTATTGGCTCTGTATCCTTACTGGAAATACTTTGGAGAGCAGGCCCTCTATGCCAGAGGCCACCCGAAGCTGCTCTGGTTTGACGAGTGGGCAGTTGCTCAGCAAATAGAAGTTCAAAATGCCCTCTCCGGGGCGAAAACGCCAGAACAAGCGCTCAAAGATCTCTATGAGGCCATAAAGCGACACTTCGAGTAAGAAACGCGTAAAGAATGGGAAGCCGGAGGTGTCGTGTCATATGATCGTTCCCCGAATGGGGTTTATTGTCTTTGGAGTCCACAAGGATGGATTACGAGATCCTATGGGCAACCTCTTCATCGACGAGACAATTATCAATCGTTCAAAGGAGGCCCTGCGGGAAAGAGGTATAGAATTAGTAGAGTATCCCGTCGTTATCGCTACCAAGGAAGAAGCCAAGGTAGCCCTGCGGGAGATGAAGCACCGAGAGGATATCGATGGAGTCATTCTCTTTTCAGGGACCTGGGTTTGGGCAGCTCACCTCATTGCAGCCGTCCGCGACTATTCCCTGACCGGCAAGGGAATCCTGCTCTGGACCCATCCTGGGTCGCAGGGCTGGCGCACCGTTGGGGGACTGGTTATGCACGGGGCCATGATGGAGGTCGGCATTCCCCACAGATTTGTTTACGGTTCGGCCGATGATTCGGCTGAACTTGACAAGATAGTGAGCTACTGCAGGGCAGCACACCTCAAAAACCTGCTGAACATGGCCACCATCGGGGCATTTGGAGGAAGAGGTATGGGGCAAACGGTGGGCGTAGCCGATCCTTCCCAATGGATGAGGGTATTTGGCATTGACATCGATACAAGGGATACAACCGAGTTGATCCACACGGCAGAGAGCATCACCACAGATGAAATCGAGGCCCTTAAGCCCCGGCTTATGGAGCTATTTGGAACCCTTCCGGAGGAAAGCATTGCCAATGAGCGCTCTATAAGATTGTACTTAGCGATTAAGAGAATTGTTGAGAAGGAGAAGTGGGATTTCTACACTATCCAATCTTTCCCGGGACTGGGGGACGACTACTGCGCTACCTGCTTCGCCCAGTCAATGATGTTGGAAGACGGCATTCCCACCTCGACGCTGGGTGATTTTAATACCGCATTGACCACTTTTCTCCTCACGAAACTCAGCAAGGAGAGGGTATACTACGGCGATCTTCAGCATGTGGACAAAAAGAAGAAGGAGATCAAAATCATAGGGGATGGTGCTATTCCTCCGTCCCTGGCGGGTAAGGTCGGTCCTGCCGGGTTTACCCAGCATGGAATTCCCACTGAGGGGAAGGCAGGCGGTCTCGCGGTGAGGGCGGTGTGCAAGGTGGGTGAGGGGGTCATTGCCCGACTTGGAAGGGTAAACGGAGAATTTATCATGGTTATAGCAAGAGTTTCGATCTTTGAGCCCCCTGCGGAGCAAATCCAGTCGAGACTGGAAGAGTGTGGAATTCCATTCTGGCCCCACGGTTTCGTGACAGTACATGGAGACATAGAAAAACTCTTACAGGCATGGACCAACGAATACGCCTGTCTCGGCTATGGAGAGGATCTCTACCCAGCCTTGGTGGACTTTTGCGAAATAACTGGTGTCAGGGCGATACTGCCATAGGACGAACCCCAGGCCCTGCAGGTACCCTTCGGGATCTTGGTCCTGCAGGGCTTTTGTTTTTGAACCATCTCAGGGTGAAACTTCCCTTTGCGCTTGCCGGAAAACTCAGCTACGGATAAGAGTAACGTACTTATCACTGTGGGGTGCACTTGCCTATTTCTGAAACCTCTTCTTCAGCCAGGGATTTGCAGGCGGTTTTTGAGAGAGCTTCACAGTCAGAAATGTGGTAAAGTGGGTATTGTACTACAAGAGCACCCGAGGAGGTGTAAGGTCTCGTGGCAGAAAATGTTGTGCTCAGGGGGATACCACAAAGTGAGTTCCAGGAGAGGGTCAGAAAAATCCAGGAGAAGTTGATTGAGCACAACTTTGATGCTTATCTTGTGCACTCCAACGAAGCAGACCAGGGCAACGTACGCTATCTCAGTGACTACTGGCCGGTCTTTGAGAGCGCTGGAGTTCTCATTCCCAGGGAGGGTGAGCCTGTGCTTCTCATTGGTCCTGAGTCGGAGCCCTTTGCCCGGGAGAGGAGTAAGATCAAAAATATCCGAAAGCTCCTTGCCTACCGGGAATCGGCTGAACCGGAGTACCCAGGGCTTAAGCTCTCCACCTTCAGGGATGTCCTCGATGAGGTCTTCAGGGGAAAGGGAATCGCAAGGCTTGCCCTTGGCGATTATGCCATTCTCCCCATGCCGGTCTTTGAGGGTATCAGAGAGGCTTTGGGTCCCAAAGGAGAAATAGTCCGGGCGGAGTGGATCATCGCCGAAATGAGGATGATAAAATCTGAGGATGAGATTGCCCTCATGAGGGAGGCCCATCGCATCAGTGCCCTGGCCTTGGGAGACGCCCTCAAGGTCATGAAGCCCGGAATGAGGGAGACCGAAGTCGTGGGTGTACTTCATGAGGCCATGTACCGCTATGGGGCAGAGTCGGAAGCTTTCCCCAACTACGTCTTTGGAGGAAGAAAGACAAAGAGCGCCATCAACCGGGCCGGAAGTGAGAGGCTCAAGGAAGGCAAAGTGATCCAGCTCTGTGTGGGAGCCAGATTTGGAGGGTATGCCTCCTCCATCGGTCGACCGGTGTTTTTCGGAAAGATGCCCGGCGAGCTGAGGAAGAGAATCCAGTTTGGTCTTGATGCCCATCGCAAGACCTTGGAGTGGATTCGGGAAGGGGAGGAGGCAGGGAACATCGCCATAAAGTTCTACGAGTACTTCAAAGACCATGGATATGCGGCAAACTACCTCTACGGGCCCTGCCATGGTACCGGGATACTGGAGGTGGAAAAGCCCTGGGTGGAGAGAAACTCAAAGTACCGGCTCAAGAAGAATATGGCCTTCATGGCAGACACCTTCTTCACTGCTGAGGAGTACGGTTTCCGCTGGGAGGTTGGCTTCCGGGTCACCGAGGATGGATGCGAGGTGTTCTCGGACGTCCCGAGTGAAATCATTGAACTTTAGAGAATTCTTGCCATAGTTTAAAACCGACATGGGGGCGGGGAATAGTGAAAGAAGAGGAAATCATCGCTTCGGTTCTACAGGAAGTCCTCGACGCCCTTCCTCCGCATTTACGGGAGAAGCTCGAGAATGTGGAGTTTATCGTCCAGGAGAGAGCAGAAGGCTATCAAAGATTTATCCTTGGGCTCTACCACGGAGTACCACTCCCCAAAAGAGGCTTGGGATACACCTTCACCCTGCCGGATCGAATCGTGATCTATGTCCAGAACATTCGAAGAGTAGCACCCTAGGATGCAGAATTTCGGCAAAAGGTGAAAGAGGTTATCCTTCACGAAATAGGCACTACTTTGGCCTTGGTGAGGAAGACCTTGCCCGCCTTCTGGGCTAAAAGGGGTACTCAGCCATAACAGGATGGTGGGAAAAAAGAGCTCTCTTTTTGACTTTCCGTCACAAGAGGACCCCACACCGTGATTGCTGGGGTTGGCAACGGTGTCTTCGTTTGCCTTGAAAGGGAGGGTAGCAGAACCCCTACTGTTCCCCGGTGGAGAGAATTTTACCGTTGAAGCCGGAAAGAGAATCACCTCAGGCTTGTAGAAAAAGTGGGCATGGTTTGTTATAATTCTTTCGGTTTGAATCTGGCTTGAGGGAGGAGATACGCCATGGCTCTTAAAGTGGACGAAGAACTCTGCATCGGTTGTGAACTCTGTGTTTAGATTTGCCCGGATGTATTTGAGATGAATGCCAATGGGAAGAGCGTGATCAAGAACGGAGCCGATACGAGCGCAAGTTGCGTGGATGAGGCTATCGACTCCTGTCCCACAAGTGCCATTATTAAAGATAAGGCTTGAAAATTCCTTCCGGCGCTTGCCTTTCAAGCCACGTTTTTGTACAATAGGGTTTGCCTGCGCCCCCATCGTCTAGCCAGGTTAGGACATCGCCCTTTCAAGGCGACGGCAGCGGTTCAAATCCGCTTGGGCGCGCCAGGGGTGAGCTCTTCGGTATTATCAACTGCTTCTCTTTCTGCCCCAAGAGCAAAAGGGTTGTCGATTTGTGTTTCCGCTTTCTTGCTCGGAGAAGCTAAGGGTTCTGGAGTACAGGGTCTTACTTTTTCTTTATCGATGGAAATTTTTTCTCTATGAGATCTTTGACGGTTAACCGGAGATATTTTTGTGGTTCTCCTTTCGATTTTGCAACGTACTTGTAGGCCATCCCTTGCCAAAGGAGCACTGGATTGTCAAGGTCGAAGCGATACGCAGCAATCAGTACTCTTGGAACATAATAGTCTTTGTATCTTGCCGGAATAGTTATTTGCTCTGATGTCCAGTAACCCCGGGTGTAGAGAGAAGCATCAAAGTAATAAGTACTGAAACCACTCCCAAACTGAGTAACGCGACCACTGATATCGATGCTTTGTCCTGGATTGTATCGGGGAAGGAAGATACTTATGGGTGGTTGGTATACCCATTCGACTTCCCAAGAGAAGACAACAATGATCACAAAATCAGGATACATCGATGATTCAGAGTCTGGGAACGCAACCTCCTGATACCCCTTTTTGCGAAGGGCATCGCTGATTTCCTTACATATATCCTTGAATAAGCCCTTCTCAAGCGGTGTAGCCATATCTGGTCGATAGATTGCATACTTGGCAAGGTTCCTGAAGTCCGTATCCGAATCCTGGTAGATATCGGCGTAATAGGTCTTGCTCTGGCTCACCGAGGGAAAAAACAACACCAGTAACAAAATAATCAGAATTTTTTTCACGACTACCCCTCCCTGATATTGACACTATTTCAGTTCCCGTTCTTCCCCCACCAGCTGACCGATTGGTAAAGCCTCTACGTTCTCTGCTTGCAGACCTTCTCCCTTGAAGACAAGGTAGTTTTTGCCCTGTTGCGGTCTGTGTTGCACAGGCAGAGCGCTTGTCGCTTCAGTTCGTGATTGACTTCTTCTGGCTCAAAAACCGTCCTCTATCTTATTTTCCTGTCGTCTTTCGGTTATTTGGACATCCGATTCAGTAATTGCTCCGCAAAACAAGCGCAGAATATCCATCTCCGGTTCTTACATATGCCAAACCCAGAACATAATGGGCCTCAGCATAATCGGGTTTGATGCGAATCGCTTCTTGGTAGGTTTCGATGGCTTCCTCAAGGCGACGGAGGTTATGGTACACTACTCCCAGATTGGTAAGCTTTGGCGTAACCAGGCTCGATGCGAATGACTTGTTCGAAAGCCTTGATAGCTTCTTCAAAGCGACCGAGGTGGTAATTGCACTCTCCAATGCTAAAGTAAGCTTTTCCGTAGTCTGGGTTTTCCTCGATCGCCCCTGCAAAAAAGGGCAGAGCTTCGGCACATTTTTTTCCTGGAGCTTCATTTCCCTCATAGTATCATAGCACAGGGAACCTCAAAAGGATTCCTTCCATAGAGAATGGTGCGGGTTAGGGTTGCAATCTTTCTGGATCCGTCAGAGAAAAGTTTTGGTACACGGAGAACCTAAGGTCCGTTGACAGTGAGAAGGTTTGTGTTACAATAAAAATGCGTCGGGGCGTGGCGCAGCCTGGCAAGCGCACTCGTTTGGGGTGCGAGTGGTCGGCCGTTCAAATCGGCTCGCCCCGACCATTTTGTGGTTTAAGGGGGAGATGTGGTGCACATCAATGACCTCTTTCGCCTCGATGGAGAAGTTGCCATTGTCACCGGTGGAGCGCAGGGTCTTGGAGAGCAAATGTGTATAGGTCTTGCCGAAGCTGGAGCCTCTGTGGTGGTAGCTGATTGTAACCTCGAAAAAGCCCAGAAAGTTGCCGAGTATATCCGGGATCTTGGTGGTCTTTCTGAGGCAATTGAGGTTGATGTAACGAAGAGAGTCCAGGTTGAGGCGATGGTACAGAAGACCCTCGAACGCTTTGGAAAGATTGATATCCTCGTAGCCTGTGCTGGAATTGGACAGTGGATGAAGGCCGAAGAGATGCCCGAGGAAGATTGGAAAAGGGTCCTCGATGTTAATCTCAATGGGGTCTTCTTTGCGTGTCAGGCTGTGGGAAGGGAAATGATTAAGCGCCGCAAGGGTAGTATCATCACCATCTCCTCTATGTCCGGGATTATCGTGAACACCCCTCAAGCTCAGGCCCACTATAATGCCTCAAAAGCCGCGGTCATAATGCTTACAAAGTCTCTAGCTTCAGAATGGGCTCCCTATAATGTCCGGGTAAACACCATTGCCCCAGGGTACATGGAGACACAGCTTGTGGTGGATCTCCTGAAGCAGTATCCTGAATACGCAGAACTCTGGAAGAAATTGACGCCCATGGGTCGCCTGGGCCGTCCAGAGGAAATAAAGGGTCCTTGTGTCTTTTTGGCTTCCCCTGCTTCCTCGTATATTACAGGAAGCGTGCTCGTCATGGATGGAGGATACACTATCTGGTAAGGGGGGTGAGGAAAGCTACAAAGAGTTTTTGGTCCCTTTTGTCTACCCTTTGCGAAAAGACTATCTGTTCTTTGTGAAAAAACCTGAGTTATGGGGGGATGTGAAGCATGAGAAAGTTCCTTGGGTTGTTTGTAGTGGTGCTCCTTGTTTTGGGGAGTGCGGTGGTGTTTGCAGAAGTGGCTAACCCAGAGTGGTGGCAGAAAGCGGCAGAGCCGTATAAGGGTGTGGTTATCAAGGGAATTTCTGAGAGTACACCTCCTTCAAAGGCTATGGTCGAGATTGCGGCACCAGAGTTTGAGAAACTCACCGGGATTAAGGTTGAGTTCGAAGTAACCTCCTGGGATGAAATGTACAATAAGTCTATCCAGGACCTCCAGACGGGTGCAGGAATCTACGATTTTATCTACGTTGAACAGGATATCATTTATGCGTACCTTGCCCAGAACTGGTTAACCAACCTCACCCCATTTATCCAAAATGCAGCTATCACCGAGCCTAACCTTGACCTTGACGACTTTACAACCTTCATCAACTACTTTAAGGATGAAAAAGGTGACATTTACGCTATTCCCTTTGAGGCCTTCTTGAAATCCTACATCTATCGAAAAGACCTCTTTGAGGACCCTGAAATTCAGGCAGCTTTTAAGGCCAAGTACGGGTACGATCTTGCTGTTCCTACTACCTGGGAACAGTACACCGATATTGCTAAGTTCTTCACTGAGTACGGCAAGGAAAAAGGTATTGAGCTCTATGGCCATATTGCTCAGGCCAAGACTCACCCCTGCGTAGCCTACGAAATGGTCGAAAGCATCTGGCCAGCTTGGGGTATCTACAACTGGGGTATCAACCTTGAGAAGATGCGGGCAAGCGTTGCAAATGGCGGAACCCTAGATAGCGACCAGGCAAAGAAGGCTCTCCGCTGGTACGTAGAGATGCTCCAGTACGCACCTCCGGGAGTTCGTACCTACACTTGGGATGAAACTGCTGCTGTATTCGGTGCCGGAAAAGTCGCTCAGGGACTTGTCTACCTTGAGAACCTCGGTTGGCTTGCTCAGGACGAAACTCGCTCGGCGGTGATCGGTAAGATTGGTGTTGCCCTTCCACCTACTGCTCCTGGGGTTCTTGACGAAGCCAAGGCTGGCAAGGGCTACATTGGTTACTACGATGGTGGTGCCCTTGGTATTCCCCACAGCGCCAAGAACAAGGAGGCAGCTTGGCTCTTCATCCAGTGGTGCGCTCGGAAAGAGTGGCAGCCCGAATTTGCCCGTTTGGCAACCAGAGTTGTCCGCAAGTCCACCTTTGAGGATCCGATGATTAAGGAACTCGACGCCAAGATGGGTGGTTACTACACCCTTCTTAAGGATTACGGTTACCTCTTTGCTGGTGCTCCAGCCCTGCCCATGCATCGTCCGTTGAATGAGCTTTACCTCAAGTGGATTTCGAAGGCTGTTGCTGGAGAGGTCTCACCTGAGGAAGCCCTGGATAATCTTGCCAAGGAAGTTGACGAACTTATGGAAGAACTTGGGTACTAGATGGAGGTTTAGCAAGTGCGGGAGAGAAAAGCACAAGTGTGGGGGCTTTTAGCCCCCACACTCTTTTTAATGTTTGCTATTGGTGTTGTTCCGGTTATTTACATATTGTACTTGAGCGCTTTCAAGTACAATGTGTTCTCTCGTGTAGGTATGGTGTACACCGGTTTTAATAACTTCCGAAAGCTCGTTTTTGACACCGATTTTCTCAAGTCCCTTCGCTTGGGATTGACTTTTGTTGCGCTTTGTTGTGGTATTGAATTACCCCTTGGGCTTCTTATTGCAAATCTTCTGACGCTTGAGTTCCGGGGGAAGGGACTTTTCCGAACCATTATGACTCTGCCACTTGCCATGGCGCCAATAACTATCGGGAGCATGTGGGTCCTTTTGATGAACCCTGATATTGGTCCTATTCCATTCTACCTTCGGAAACTTGGAGTTGAGTACAACATTGGGGTGAACCCTACACAGGCCTTTTTTACTACGGTTCTTGTTGATATATGGCACTGGACACCCTTTGTGGTTCTCACTTTTATGGCTGGTCTCTCTGCCCTGCCCAAACAACCCTATGAGGCAGCGGTTGTGGATGGAGCAAGCCGCTGGCAAGTCTTTCGGTACATCACCATTCCCCTTCTCAAGCCCGTTATCCTTACAACCCTTTTTATCCGTATTATGGACACCTTCCGGGTTTTTGACGAAGTCTGGATGCTGACAAGCGGTGGACCAGGAACTGCTACGCGTTACGTGAGTATTCACCTGGTGCGCCTTGTGCTTCAGTCGATGGAATATGGCTACAGTTCTGCTATGTCGCTTTTCCTCCTCTACCTTACCATTGTCATGTGCTGGCTTTTGATGACTTTTATCTCCTCTTCCCAGGAGGCGGCGTAAATGCAGAGGAAAACCCTGCGACTTGCCTTGGTATACGTAGTCTGCGTTCTCATTGCTATATTCACCCTTTTTCCGATCTACTGGATGTTTGTAGTTTCGGCTCGAACAAAACTCGAGGTATTCTCTGGGCCAAAACTCGTTCAAACAAGTTTCTACGCCTTTAACTACTACCGTCCGTTCTTCCGGGATGTGTATGGACGGTATCTGGTAAATTCTCTTATTATCGCCTCAGGCAATACTCTTTTAGTCATTTCCCTTGCTGTCCTTGCTACATATGCCTTCTCCCGCTTCAGGGTTCCAGGATCGAGCAACCTCTTTTTCTGGACCATCACAAACCGTATGGCTCCTCCAGCGGTGTTCATTGTACCGTTTTTCCTCATTTTCACCCGACTTGGTCTTCGAGATACCCGCATCGGCATTATTCTTCTGTACTGCATCTTCAATTTGCCCTTTGCCATATGGCTCCTTAAGGGAATGATTGACTCTATTCCAAAGGAGCTTGATGAAGCTGCCTATATCGATGGGTGTTCCCTTTTTGGGGTTCTCTGGAACGTTATTTTGCCTCTGGCAAAACCGGGCATCATGACTACGGCCATTCTTACCTGGATTTTTGCCTGGAATGAGTACCTCTTTGCCGCTATCCTTACAAGCGTTCATGCCCGAACGATCACCACAGGTCTTGCCGAATTCGTTACGGTCATTGGAACGAACTGGGGTGAAATGGCAGCAGTGTCAGTTATCTGCCTCATTCCGGCAGTCATCTTTATTGGTATTGCTCAACGTCACATTATTGCTGGACTTACCTTTGGAGCAGTGAAAGATTAGGGGGGATGACGGTGCGTATACTCCCTTTTCGGAGTAATCTCTGGGATAGAATCTTTATTGGAGTCGTCATCATGTTTGCAGTGCATCTTCTTTGGGTTCGTTTTGTAGAGAAATTTTTACCCCTTACAGTGGCGACAATAGGAACGCTCTTTTTCCTCATCCTTCTTGTTATCACCGGATAAGCAGCAATAAAAAATCCCGGCCACGTGGCCGGGTTTTTTTATGCCTCATTATGCCAGTAGGTAGTGAACCCGAGGTACTTATCGAAGGCTTCAGCAAGGATTTCGCCAACATGGGAGAGGTTAATAGCCACATGGTGTTCGAACCCATTTTCACAAAGGAAAGCAAGAAGGTCCTGTAGACCCTTCACTTTCACGACACCGATACCACCGAAGGTTTGTACCCGGTCAGGAGTGATTTCTCCTTCGGCGATGTAGGCGACAATGTCTCCTTGGGTATCATCAGTGGCAAGGCGGGAAAGCGTTACTGGACCCTGGGGAATAGTGCCGTAACAGGTCCCATAAGTCTTCTCTTTGGGAAGCGTAGAGGAGATAATGTCACCATACCCCATGCGGATGCCTTCAAGGAGCGATTTTGGAAAGTTACTGCAGTGGAAGAGAATAGCTTTCTCAGGGTCATCATCAAAGTTGTTGTTCCAGTCAACAAGTGCTGAAGGTTTCCCAGAGGCAAGCTGTAAAGCGTACATGCCAAGCGCTCCGGTGAGGTCTACCTCACACGCTGCAGGGATGAGTCGCTCACTCAACATGCTCATAGCAGTACAGGGCATAATGCCAAAGTTTTCCTCAATTGATGTCCAGCACTGAATAGCTACAAGGCGAACTCCAGTTTGAGCAATCCACTCATCAAGGACAACAGCGAGTTTGGCAATTTTGACGAGGGCTTCCTCAGGAACAGAGGAAGTATCGAGGTACCCCTTGATTTCCGCAAGCTTTTCTCGAACCCTCGGATCGTTGTTCTCAAGGCGCTCACAGGCTCCAATGATTTCTGAAAGATCGGCAACCTCTACAGAGATTCCATGGCGTTCCAGAATCTTTTCTGAAAACCGCACGGTATTGAAGGCGTTGGGACGGGCACCGATTGCTCCTGCTTTAAGGTTTTTAAACCCTTGCACGACTCGGCAAACTCCTGCAAACCATTCGATATCTTTACGAAAAGTTGCAGAATCTGGGTCCTCGGTATGGTATGTGGTGAGGGAGAAGGGAATGCCAAATTGCTTCAAGTTGTTACAAACGGAGAGTTTTCCGCAGAAACTGTCCCGGCGGTGTTTTACATCGAGGAAACCCGTTCGGTCTGGAAAAGCATGAACGAGAACGGGAACGTTGAGCCCCGAAAGACGGATGGCGTAAGCAACGCCTTTTTCGTCTCCAAAGTTTGGTAAGGTCACGAGGATGCCACTTATCTCTTTTCGATACTGGTCAAAAAGACGAGCACACTTTTCCGCATCTTCAAAAGTTTCCACAGTTCCAAATTTGGTGTCCTCAGTGCTTAAGGTGACTACATCAAATCCCATCTCTTCAAGGATGGCAAGAACTTTCTCTCGGCCTTCCCGAGCGAGTTCGTCTGGGAAAAACCCGCGGTTGCCAACGATAACTCCTAGGGTCTGAGCCATGCTTTTTCCTCCTTTCGACGCAGGTGAATCGGTGTTTCCGTTCTTGGACCTTTTGGGAACTATATTACCACATGTTACTTTGTTCTGCTATTCTTGTTCTTTGGAAGAGGAGTCTTGCAGTAGGGTGGGCTCTAGAGTATATGTGTCCTCAAAGGGGAGGTTTTGGTCTATTCGAAATACTCGCTCTCTAGTGTATATTGGCCTTTTTACCGGGTTTGGAACGGCTCTCCATGTTGTGGAAAGCGTTCTTCCTCCGGCGATTCCTTTGCCTGGGATCAAGATAGGGCTTGCTAATGTGGTTACTCTTGTCGTGCTTTTTCTCTTGGGTGGGAAGGAAGCACTTTGTGTTTCTTTCTTTCGTATCGTCCTTGGGAATCTTCTTTCTGGAACATTTTTGGGAGTTGCTTTCTTTTTGAGTTCTGGAGGGGGTTTAAGCAGTTTCGCGGTGATGTACCTTGCAAAGCGAAAGGGACTGCCTCCTCTTTGGGTAAGTATACTTGGAGCCTTATTTCACAATCTTGGGCAGTGGCTTGTGGCCTCTCTCTACATACAGAGCAGCGCCTTGCTTTTCTATCTCCCGATTCTTCTCCTTTTTTCGCTTCCTGCTGGAGCTGGAGTAGGGTACCTTGGGATGCTCCTCCTTAAGAAGGAAGCTTTGTTCAAAACTTGACAGCTTGAGAGGCTTTCTATATTCTTATTGAGAAAATACGGGGCTTTTGAAAGTCGATGGAGGCGGCAGTTATGCAGAAGAAAGAAGATGGGAAAATTCGCCTCACCCGGGAGGGATACCAAAAGCTCGAAGAGGAGCTTCGGTACCTGAAGACAGTGAAGCGAAAAGAAATCGCTGACAAAATTAGTCATGCGCTTTCCTTTGGGGATTTGAGTGAAAATGCTGAGTACGAAGCGGCTAAAAATGAGCAGGCGTTTATCGAAGGGCGTATTCTTGCTCTCGAGGAGAAACTTCGTCGAGCAGAGATTGTCGATGAAGGGTACGTGGAAGAAGGACTCGACCGTGTTCGACTTGGAGTAAGGGTTGTTCTCGAAAACCTTGATAAAGGAAAGGTTGTGGAATATTCCATAGTGGACTCGGTAGAAGCAGATCCCTCACTGCAGAAGATTTCCTTTGAATCCCCTCTTGCTCAAGCACTTATTGGGCGTACACGGGGTGAAGTGGTAGAAGTAAAAGTTCCTGCGGGAATTGTGCGATACCGCATTGTGGACATTCGCCAGAAGGAGTAGTCATTGTATTTTCCTCCTTGTTCTTGGTTTCTCACCAAGAGAGAGTGATTTTTGTCCTAAGGCGGGGTGCGACGGTGGAAATTGTGGCCCATGAGAAATATGAGAAAATACGAGAGTTGCAAAGTTTTGGCATAGAGCCATACAATGGCCGCTTTGAGAAAACACACACTGTTTCTGCTATTCGGGCCGAAGAGCCTTCTCTTGTAGCAAGTGGGGTGCGGGTTCGGACGGCAGGAAGGCTCATGGCCATTCGGAGGCATGGGAAGGCTATCTTTGCAGATCTCCAGGACTACACGGGACGGATTCAAATATATGTAAGAAGAGACATTCTTGGAGATGAGCGTTTTGCTGTTTTTCGAGTTGTTGATGTGGGGGACCTTCTGGGTGTTGAAGGGGAGGTTTTCCGAACCCACGCAGGTGAGTTAACCATCTTTGTGCGAGATTTTGTCTTTCTTGGGAAATGTCTGCGTCCACTTCCAGAAAAGTGGCACGGCCTGAAGGATGTAGAAGTTCGTTACCGCAAGCGATACCTTGACCTTATTATGAATCCCGAGGTTCGGGAGATCTTTGTTCTCCGTTCTCGCCTCATTCAGGAAATTCGGAACTTCCTTGATTCCCGAGGTTTTATAGAAGTCGAGACCCCCATGATGCAAATTATCCCTGGCGGGGCACTTGCCCGGCCCTTTCGAACATTTCACAATGCGCTGGGAATAGAGCTTTACCTTCGTATTGCTCCAGAGCTCTTTCTGAAGCGCCTTGTGGTAGGTGGCTTTGAAAAGGTTTACGAAATTAACCGAAACTTTAGAAACGAGGGTATTTCTGTTCGTCACAACCCCGAGTTTACCATGCTTGAGCTTTATGAGGCCTATGGAAATTATGAGACCATGATGCAGCTTTGTGAGGAACTCATCACCTCAGTGGTTTTGAAACTCTTTGGGAAGTATACAGTGACGTATCAGGGAATGACTATAGATTTTACCCCTCCTTGGCGGCGGCTTATGCTTCCTGAAGCTATCTCCAAGAAAACGGGCATTGACATTCTTGAGGACTCTCTTGAAACTATGCAAGCCAAAGCGAAAGCCTTAGGCATGGCTTTCGAGGAAACCTGGGATCGAGGAAAGTTTGTGAATGAGCTTCTTGAGCGGTTTATTCAACCGGAGCTTATTCATCCTACCTTTGTCCTGGATTATCCGGTGGAAATTTCTCCTCTTGCCAAGGCAAAAAAAGACGATCCCCGTCTTGCAGAGCGATTTGAGCTTTTTATTGGACGAGAAGAAATTGGGAATGCCTATAGCGAGCTTAATGATCCCTTTGAGCAGAGGAGGCGTTTTGAGGAACAGGCGCGGAAACGGGCAAAAGGAGATCTTGAAGCACACTCTATTGACGAAGATTACATTGAGGCGCTTGAATACGGGATGCCCCCCACAGGAGGGCTTGGTATTGGTATCGACCGGCTTACCATGCTTCTTACGAACTCTTCCTCTATTCGGGAGGTCATACTCTTTCCTCTCCTTCGGCCTCTTGGAGATTGACAAGCGTGTCTCTTCGGGTATAATGAAAAATGTCAGTGATGGTCAAAGGGGGGTTCAAGGGAGGGATTGGGAATGTACTCCCTCTGTGACACAATAGAGAGGTACATTATGCGTCTTATTGAGAACTCTCCCGATCAGGTCGTCACCATTCAACGAGGAAAACTGGCAAGTGAGTTTGATTGCGCTCCATCCCAAATCAACTATGTTCTCGCTACGCGTTTTAGTGTCTTTCGAGGCTTTATTGTGGAGAGTCGCCGCGGAGGAAGTGGTTATGTTCGTATCAGAAAAATCCCCATTGACCGGATTGAACCAATTGTTGCCTACCTTGAAGAGTATGAAAGACAACTCAAAGAGAGCGATGTTGAGGATCTTTTGAATTGGCTCGAGCGAGAGAACTTTATTACCCATCGTGAAAGCGAGCTTATGAAAGCGGCAATGATTAAGGCCCTTGCAAAGGTTGACGATTTGGGTATTCCTCCTGGGGCGGAGCGAAACCAGCTTCGCTCAAGGATTCTCAGAGAAATGCTTTTGCAGGTTTTGAGTTGGGGGAAGTAAATGAGGTGCGATTTTTGTGGGTATCATGAGGCAGTAATTGTGGTGTACCTGGCACGGAGCAGGGAGGGTGCACCAAACAAGCTCTTTTTGTGCCGCAGATGTGCAAAGCATGTTTCTCTCGCTTACCTTATGGAAAAGGGAATTGGAGAAGAAAGTATAAAGCGGGAAAAAGCCTTCAGTCGTAAAAGGAAAAGTTGCCCATTTTGTCTTTTGCCTCTGCGTGTATTTC
Organism: uncultured bacterium; assembly: GCA_937922705.1. GTDB lineage: Bacteria > Atribacterota > Atribacteria > Atribacterales > Caldatribacteriaceae > Caldatribacterium > Caldatribacterium caloriphilum. The sequence goes on from CALAIW010000007.1 coordinate 27,893, forward strand.
TTGAAAGCGGAGTTTTGGGTTGTCCATATTGTTACAGTGCCTTCTCGAGGGAAATTGAAAAGAGAATACGGCAAGAGCAAGCAGGCAACCACCATAGAGGTACCGTCCCTTGGAGGTATCTTCAAAAGAAAAAGATCCAGCAGAGTCTTTCTCGAGCATTGCGAGACCTTGAGCGCTGTGTTGCTGAGGAACGCTATGAGCAGGCAGAGCGTCTCAAAAAGCTTATCGAGAGGTTGCGATCGTTCTTATGAGGGTATTTCTTTCTTGGAAAAGAGCATTACCGTCCCTTGGGGTAGTTCGAGAAAAGACGAAGATTGTTCTTGCTCGGAACCTCAGTGGTCTTCCTTTTCCTTCCTCGCGTTTTTTCCGCCCAGTTTTTGCTGAAGAGGTTAAGGCAAGGGTGACTGGGGTTATCACGCAGGAGGGGAAGAAGTGGAGATTTACCCAGGAAGAGAGGGCAGATGGCACAACCCTTTTTCTTCGAAAGGAAGGAAACTACAAAATAGGGATCATTGTGAATGGAGAGGATCATCTCCGGATTTTCTTGGAACACATGTCGTCTCTGCGCCGATCTGATTTTGCAACTGTGCAACGTCTTGACCGCTTCTTGGAGCGTTTTTTGGATTATGCTTTTGACCCCCAGTGGGGATACCTTACCTCCACATCTCAGTGGATGGGAACAGGTTTGCGGATTTTTCTCTGGCTGCATCTTCCTGCTCTTTCTTTGGTATATGGGGAGGGTGAGCTCCTTCGGTGGTTTAAAGAATATTCAGGGGTTGTAGTTTCAGGGTTTGGTGGGATGGAAAAACCAGTAGCTCATGTGTTTGAAATTACGAATCGTTACACCCTTGGGGTTACAGAGCAAGAGATATTTGAGTGGATGTCCCATATCGAGCGAAAAGTTGTTCAATGGGAGCAGAATGTGCGGAATATCTTGCGTAGCTCAGACCTTCACCGGAGAATGCTCCTTGAAAAGCTACGAGAAGCGGGTAAAGATATTGCTCAAGATGACGATACAAGGGATAAGAAAGTTCTTGATTTTCTTTCGCTTCTTCGCTTGGGTCAGGAAGAGGGAATATTTGCTCAAGAGTGGCGTTGTAATGAAGTGAGTACCAGGGATCTCGTAGAGGGGAGTTTGCAGGCACTTTCCTTGCGAGGAATGTGTGAGGATATACTTGAATTTTTAGGAGTTCCTGTGGGGAGGATACGTGACGATGTTTGAACGGTATACTGAGAGGGCACGAAAGGTTATCATTCTCGCCCAGGATGAGGCAGTTCGCCTAAAGCACAACCATATCGGCACTGAACACCTCCTCCTCGGTCTTTTGCGCGAGCGAGAAGGCTTAGCGGCGAAGATTCTTGATAGCTTTGATATCACCCTGGAGCTTGTTCGGAGTGAACTTGAAAGCATGGTTGACCGAACGGAATACCAGGGGTCAAAAGAGGTTGCCTTTACGCCCCGGGCCAAGCGTGTCTTGGAGCTTGCTTTAGACGAAACCCGGCGCATGGGTCACAATTACGTCGGTACCGAGCACATCCTGCTTGGTATTCTTCGTGAGGGTGAGGGAGTAGGAGCCCAGATTCTTCGTCGTCTTGGTCTTGATCTTGAAATGGTTCGAAATCGGCTTTATGAGCTCCTCAATGAGACCTCTTCATCGCAGGAGAGCTTTCCTGACACTCCATCGCACCGGGAGAGTCGTACTCCGGTTCTTGATGAGTTTAGTCGAGACCTGACGCAGCTTGCTCTTGAGCGTAAACTTGACCCAGTTATCGGGCGAGAAAAGGAAATCGAGCGAGTTATCCAGATTTTGAGTCGGCGCACCAAGAATAACCCTGTGCTTATTGGCGAGCCAGGTGTCGGCAAAACAGCTATTGTCGAGGGTCTTGCGCAGAAAATTGTGAAAGGCGAGGTTCCAGAAATCCTCAAGGGTAAACGTGTTGTGAGTCTTGACCTTGCCGCTGTAGTTGCTGGAACAAAGTACCGTGGAGAGTTTGAAAAACGACTCAAAAAGATTATTTCTGAAATTGTACAAACCAAAGAGGTTATTCTCTTCATCGATGAGGTGCACACCCTGGTGGGGGCAGGAGCAGCAGAGGGAGCTATTGACGCAGCGAACATCTTAAAGCCCGCTCTTGCCCGGGGAGAGCTACAGGCTATAGGGGCAACAACCATTACTGAGTACCGGAAGTATATTGAGAAGGATTCTGCTCTTGAGCGGCGGTTTCAACCGGTGTACGTTGATGAGCCATCTGTTGAGGTTACTATTTCGATCCTTCAGGGCATCCGAGAACGGTATGAGGAGCATCACAAAGTTCGTATCACCGATGAAGCGCTGGAAGCGGCGGCAAAGCTTTCCCAGCGCTATATTTCTGACCGCTACCTCCCGGATAAAGCCATCGATGTTATGGATGAGGCAGCAAGCCGTGTCCGACTTCGCGCAACAGTGCTTCCTCCAGAGCTCAAAGAACTTGAAGCTCGAATCGAAGAGGTCCGCCGTCAAAAAGAGCGAGCAGTGCGAAACCAGGACTTTGAGGAAGCAGCTCGTTACCGGGACGAGGAGGAGCGGCTCAAGCGGAAGTATCGGGAGAGCAGGGAGGCCTGGTTGCGAGAGGTCGATGCCACAAGGCCTTTGGTGACCGAGGAAGATATTGCTGCGGTTGTCTCAAGCTGGACGGGGATTCCGGTATCGCGTCTTGCTATGGAGGAACGAGAAAAGCTTGTCCACATGGAGGAGGAGATTCACAAGCGCATTGTGGGTCAAGAGGAAGCGGTTAAAGCAGTATGCCGGGCAATTCGCCGCTCTCGGGCTGGCCTTAAGGATCCGCGCCGTCCTATCGGTTCTTTCATCTTTCTTGGCCCCTCCGGTGTTGGAAAAACGGAATTGGCCAAAGCTCTGGCTGAGTTCCTCTTTGGACGGGAAGATGCACTTATCACTCTTGATATGTCCGAATACATGGAGAAATTCACCGTCTCGCGCCTTGTTGGTTCGCCCCCAGGATACGTGGGATACGAAGAGGGGGGTCAGCTCACCGAAAAGGTCAGGCGACGACCGTACTCGGTGGTGCTCTTTGATGAGATCGAAAAGGCAAACCCAGAGATTTTCAACATCCTCCTTCAAATTATGGAAGAGGGGCGTCTCACTGATGCTCAGGGCCGGGTTGTAGATTTTAAGAATACCATCATCATCATGACCTCAAACCTTGGGGCGCGGATGATTGCTTCACAAGGAGGCATTGGATTTGGTGACCGAAAAGATGAGGGACTCTCGTATCAGGAAATCAAACACCGGGTCATGGAAGAAGTCAAGCGGGTCTTCACCCCTGAGTTTCTCAATCGAGTTGACGAGATCATTGTCTTCCGACCACTGAAGCAGAAGGAGATTGAGCAGATTGTAGAGCTTCTTATGCGGGAGACGAGGAGTCGCCTGAAAGAGCAAGGAATGGACATCGAACTTACTCCGGAAGCTCGGTCCTTTATTGCACGAGAAGGATACGATCCGAACTTTGGTGCTCGTCCACTCCGTCGAGCTATCCAGCGCCTTGTAGAAGATCCTCTTTCTGAACTGATCCTTAACGGGGTCTTCAAAGAGGGCGACCGTATTGTCGTGACCTTCGAGGACGGGAAGATTTCGTTTACCAAATTTGCGCCTCTTGAGCTTTCCCTGCAGACGTGACAATGCGGTACGTTTGCTCTGAGTGCGGGTATTCCACCCCTAACTGGATGGGGCGCTGTCCCCAGTGCGGGGGGTGGAATACTTTTTTCATGGAGAAAAGCGAAAAGAGAAGAGAAACGAAGCAGCAGTCTTCACAGGTCATACCCATTGCTTTTACAGAGCTCGATGAGGCTTCTCTCAGGGAGTACAATCGCTTCGCCACAGGTTTTTCCGAGGTTGATCGGGTCCTTGGGGGAGGGATTGTTGCTGGTTCTTTGATTCTTTTAAGTGGTGATCCTGGCATTGGAAAATCGACGCTCCTTTTTGAGATTGCTCACAATATGGCTCTTCAGGGAAAGCGTGTTCTTTACGTGTCAAGTGAGGAATCCCTTCCCCAAATATACCTCCGTATAAAGAGACTCAAAGCAGAGAAAACCCCAAACCTTTTCCTTCTCTCGACAAGCATTTTTGAGGATGTTCTCAGTGCTCTTGAGCATCTTGCCCCTGAGCTGGCTATTGTTGATTCTGTTCAGAATCTCTCTCGAGAAGAGGGCGATTTCCTTCCCGGGAGTGTTGCTCTCCTTCGAGATTTCAGCGTCCGCTTCATGGAAATTGCCAAAAGCCGCAATGTAGCCCTTATTCTCGTGGGGCATGTTACCAAGGAAGGTGTTGTTGCCGGCCCAAGAACTCTGGAACATCTTGTGGATGTTGTGCTGTACCTTGAGGGGGACCCGAATCGACCATTACGATTCCTGCGGGGTATGAAAAACCGCTTTGGCTCAACCCAGGAAATTGGACTCCTTGAGCTTACTGAAGATGGTTTTGTTGAGGTTACCGATCCTTCCCGATACTTTCTCAGCGATGGAGAGGAGGCCCCCCACACTGGGGTTGCCCGAACCGTCCTTGCAGAGGGAAAAAGGGCTATGGTGGTTGAGGTTCAGTCTCTTGTGCATCCGAGTTTTCTCGATTTTCCCCGGAGGGTAAGCCTTGGTATTGACCTGAACCGAATACATCTGCTCCTTGCGGTTATCGAGAAAGTTGCTCGAATCCGTTTTTCTCGTCAGGATGTTTATGTAAGCATTGCGGGAGGGATACGCACGTTCGAAACAAGCTCTGACCTTGCACTCTGTGTGAGTCTTGTTTCTTCACGCCTTGAGCGGGAAGTACGCAAAGACACAGTTTTTTGCGGCGAAGTGGGTCTTGGGGGAGAGATTCGCTCTGTGCCTTTTCTTGAGAACCGTCTCCAAGAGGCCCTTCGAGTGGGAATTCGGCGAGCAGTTCTTGCTCGCGGTCAGGGTATACCCTCGCGGCTCAGGGAGATAGAATGCGCTTCATACGGAAACATCCTTGAGCTCTTCCAGCACGAAGGTCTCCTCTAAGGCCTACCCCTGTCTTTCTTTGATTTACCAGGAAAATTGGTATAATGGAGGAAAGATTTTGTGGGAGGCTTGAGGATGCTCTTTGTACAGAGCGGGGGTGCTGTGTATGGAAAAAGAAGATGGAGTCCTATTGGTGTTCCTTTTTTGTGTTGTCTTCATCATCTCCTTCTTACTTGCTCCATGGTCTCCTTTTTGGGACACTGTGCTTGCGCTTGGGGTTTCCGGAGGGGTTACAGTTTTGGGTATGCGGTTTGGAAAGCCTTTCAAGAAGACTCTGAATGCGGTGGGGGGGTTCTTTTCTCGCGCTTCAGCCATCGACATCCTCGTAGGCCTTGGAGGTCTCATTGTTGGGCTGGTTATCGGAGTACTCCTTACGTACCCGATATCGTTTTTGCCTTTTAAAAATGCGGCTTTGCCTCTTGTAGTTACCATCGTCTGTGGTGCTTTAGGGCTTGCTATTTTTCTTCTTCGGAAAGAAGACATTATCACCCTTTTTACTGGTCTTCCCCGAGTACGTTTTTTGCGAGGTCAGGGAGGAACGAGCAAGATTCTCGACACAAGTGCTATCGTGGATGGAAGGATTGCGGATATCTGCAAAACTGGTTTTCTCGAGGGAGAACTCATCATCCCCCGGTTTGTGCTTCGAGAACTCCAGCAGGTGGCCGACTCTCAAGACCCTTTAAAGCGAGGCCGTGGACGCCGCGGACTTGACATCCTCAATAGAATGAGAAAAGAGAAAAAGGTTACCATTCGCATTATTGATCGTGACTTTCCCGATATTCGGGATGTGGACGCAAAGCTCATTAAGTTGGCCAAGCTCATGGGGGCGCGGGTCATTACCAACGATTTTAATCTGAACAAAATTGCTGAGCTTGAGGGTGTGGAAGTCCTCAATATTAATGAGCTTTCCAATGCCCTTAAGCCTTATGTTCTCCCTGGAGAGGAGCTCCGAGTGCAGATTATTCGAGAGGGGAAAGAAGCGGAACAGGGTGTGGGGTACCTTGATGATGGAACCATGGTTGTGGTGGAAGAAGGGAAAAAGTACATCAATTCCGTCGTTGATACTGTTGTCACCAGTGTCTTGCAGACCCCTGCGGGACGGATGATCTTTGCTCGCCTCAAAACGAAAGGGTGAGGCTTCTGGGATCGCTCTTTTTTGCAGTCGTTGTCGCTGCCGGCGTGGGCGAACGCATGAATACATCGTTACCTAAACAGTATCTCCCGCTTCTTGGGAAGCCCGTCCTTGCCTATACCCTTGAGGCTTTCGAACGATGTGAAGCGATTACGGAAGTGACGGTGGTCATTCATCCTCTGCATGAAGAGATTTTCCGCCGTGAAATCCTCAAAAAGTACGATTTCCGGAAATTACGGCATTACGTTTTTGGCGGCGCAACACGGCAGGATTCAGTATACGAGGGGATAAAGCTCTATAGAGATTGCCTTGAGGATTTTGTCCTGATTCATGATGGAGTACGTCCCCTGATAAGTGAAGGTATTATCAAGCGCTGTGTGGAGGAAGTCGCTCAGTTTGAAGCTGTGTGTGTGGCCATTCCCTCTGTGGATACCCTGAAGCTTTCTCCTGATGGAAAAACCATCGAAGGAACGCTTGATCGAAGGAAAGTATGGCGGGCACAGACTCCGCAGGCGTTTCGTGTTAGCCTTATTCTTGAAGCCTTGGAACGGGCACAAAAAGAGGGGTTCTGTGGAACTGATGACGCTTCCCTTGTCGAACGTTTAGGATTCCCGGTGCGCATAGTTCTGGGGTCTGAGGAAAACCTAAAAATCACTACACCTCAGGATTTCCTTATTGCCGAGGAGATGCTTCGCTGGAGAATACGATGGTCACGCTAAGGGTAGGTCTTGGGTATGATATCCATCCCCTTGTGCGAGGGCGGAAACTCGTTCTTGGAGGGGTGCTCATTCCCTTCGAACAGGGACTTCTTGGGCATTCTGATGGTGATGTGGTGTGTCACGCACTTATGGATAGTCTCCTCGGAGCCTGTGGTCTTCCTGATATTGGCTCTCTTTTCCCTCCTGACGACCCTGCCTGGAAGGATGCTAGGAGTTTGGACCTCCTTGGAAGAGTTGTGCAGGATATTAGGGGCAGGGGATGGAATATTGGGAATGTCGATATCATGCTCATTGCTGAAAAACCAAAGATTGCTCCCTTTGTGGGTCAAATTCGAGAAAATCTTTCTCAAACGCTTGGTGTCCACAAAACACAGGTTGGTTTCAAGGTGACGACCAATGAGGGCCTTGGGAGCATTGGAAGGGGTGAAGGAATGTGTTGTTTTGCTGTCAGTCTCCTCGTGCAAGAGGGACCTTAGGGGTGCTCATGGTGCTTCTTGGCATCTTTGCGGTGGCACAGAGTACCCAGGCTAAAGCTCAGTTTGCCCTTTTGGAAGAGCGGGGTGCTTGTGCCATCCTCTATGATGGTCGGGTGCTTTTCCGTGTCCGGTATCGTGGGCCGTTTGCTTCCTGTGAGGAACGGGCTCGCGTTATTCTGAAACGCCTCCAGGATGCTTTTTCCACCTCTTGGAAAAGCCCTCCCACCTTTCGCCTGGTGCGAGAAAAAAGTGGCGGTATCAGTGCCTTTTGTGGGGAAAAAAGGCTCTTCTCTGTTCTCCCAGAGGATGCGTCCTCTAACGCCTCGAATCCTTTAGATCTTGCTATGCTCTGGCTGAATAATGTGCAACTTGCTTTTTATGGGGTTTCTGGGAGGACTTTTAAGGTTGCAAGAGAGTTTGACGGTACTGCCTCATTCTGTCATCCGAAATTTGATGGTCGGAGAACCGCCTCGGGCGAAATGTACAGCTCCTATGCCTTTACTGCGGCACATCGGACGCTTCCGGTTGGAAGTGTACTCCTCGTGACGAATCCAAGAAACGGGAGACAAGTCGTCGTCAAGGTAAATGACCGTGGTCCTTGGAGAAAGAATCGAACGATTGATCTTTCTCTCATCGCTGCAAAAGTTCTGGGGATTGTAGAAGAAGGCATAAGTACAGTGCACATTGAGGTGATTGCGTGGCACAGAAAGTGAGAACGAGGTTTGCTCCAAGCCCAACAGGAATGCTCCACCTTGGGGGAGCAAGAACGGCTCTCTTTAACTGGGCTTTTGCCCGGAGGGAAAAGGGAACGTTTATTTTGCGCATTGAAGATACTGATCCGGTACGGTCGCGTAGAGAATTTGAAGAGGCAATATGTGAGGACCTTTTTTGGCTTGGTCTTGACTGGGATGAGGGTCCATACCGGCAATCCGAGCGTAGACCACTCTATGCAGAATTCTTGGGAGTGCTCCAAAAAAAGGGCCTCGTATACCCTTGTTACTGTACACAAGAGGAGCTTGAGGAAGAGCGGCATGCGGCGCTCAGGGAAGGACGTCCACCTCGTTACTCGCGTCGTTGTCTTTTCCTCTCTCCAGAAGAGCGAAGAAGGCTTGAAGAACAGGGACGAAAGCCATCCTGGCGTTTTTTTGTTCCCTCAGGGAGGACTGTAGTTGTAGAGGACCTCATACGAGGAAAAGTGACTTTTGGTACCGATGACCTTACCGATTTTATTGTTGTTCGTTCTGATGGTATACCAACGTATAATTTTGCCTGTGTGGTTGATGACGCCCTTATGGAAATTACCCACGTTCTCCGAGGGGAGGAACATCTCTCCAATACGCCGTACCAGCTCCTTCTTTATGAGGCTTTAGGTTTTGATCCTCCTCTTTTTGGTCATGTTCCGGTCATCTGCGGTACAGACGGAGCAAAGCTCAGCAAAAGGCAAAAGGACACAAGCATTCGCTTTTTCCGGGAGGAAGGCTTCCTCCGAGATGCCCTCTTTAATTACCTCCTTACCTTGGGACACTCCTTTCCAGAAGGGAAGGAAATCCTTCCTCGGGAAGAGCTTGTAGCTCTTTTTGACCTCAAAAGGATTAGCAGAGGGAATGCTATTTTTGACCTGGCGCGACTTTCCTGGATGAACCGAGTGTATCTTCGAAACCTTTCCATAAGCGATCTGCGAAAGGAATTGGCTTCCTTTGCAGGAGTTTTGTGGGCGAAATGGGAACGTCTTCTTGGAGAGGAATACCTTCTGCGGCTTCTTGACCTTTTCCGAGAAGAGGCAACAACCCTTAAAGACCTTGTGGCTTCCATTGATCGGAGCTTTCAAGGTGGTGAGGTTTCCGAGGGCGAGGCCAAACGCCTCTCTGCTTTTTTGCATGCTGCCTTTTCTGCGCTCCCCGAGAACTTCTTCGAGGATGCAACAAGACTTCAAGAAGAACTCAAGAGGCTCCAAAAGGCAAGTGGTCTCCCTCCTCGGATTTTTTACCGTACTTTACGGGTTATCCTTATTGGACGAGAGGAAGGTCCGGAGATGTACCGGATTCTTTGGGCTCTTGGGAAAAAGAATGTTCTTGCAAAACTTGAAAGCAGGGAGTGACTATGGAGATTCGCTTTTGCAACACCCTGACACTTGCTAAAGACCGTTTTATACCTCTTGAGAGTAACCGGGTCCGTATGTACGTTTGTGGTCCTACGGTGTATGACCTTGTGCACATAGGGAACGCTAGAGTTTTTGTTCTCTTTGACGCTCTCCGGAGGTTTCTGAGAGAAGTGGGATACGAAGTGGTTTTTGTCCAGAACTTTACCGATGTGGATGACAAAATCATCAAGAAATCCCAGGAACTTGGTGTTGACCCTAAGGAAGTTGCGGAACAATACATTGAGGAGTACTGGCGTGATGCTAGAGCGCTTGGGATTGAGCAGGCTACGGTACATCCCCGTGCAACGGAACACATTCCGGAGATGATTGCCCTTATCAGAAAGCTTGAGGAAAAAGGCTTCACGTACTCTGTGGAAGGAGACGTTCTTTTCGACGTTTCCCGTTTTCCAGACTATGGGAAGCTCTCGAAGAAAAAACTTGACGAGCTCCAGGAGGGAGCACGAGTGGAAGCCCGCTACGCAAAACGGAACCCTGCTGACTTTGTACTCTGGAAGAGTGCCAAGCCAGGCGAACCTTTCTGGGAAAGTCCTTGGGGAAAAGGTCGCCCTGGCTGGCACATCGAGTGTTCCGCTATGGCGATGAGGTACCTTGGGGAAACCCTTGACATTCATGCTGGTGGTATTGACCTTGTGTTTCCGCATCATGAGAACGAGATTGCTCAGAGCGAAGCAGCTACGGGCAAGCCTTTTGTCCGGTATTTTCTCCACAATGGGTACGTTACGATCAACGCTGAGAAGATGTCCAAATCCTTAGGGAACATTATCACGGTGCGAGAACTCCTTGAACAATACAGTGCGAAAGCAATTCGCCTTGCCCTCTTTGGGACACATTACCGCAACCCTATAAACATCGATCAGAATCTTCTTGAGGCGTCTTCTCAGTTCCTCGAGCGTATCAAAAACTTCCTTCGGAACTTTGCCTTTATCCGGAGAAAGGTGGAGGAAAACCCCAGCCGGAGGGTGGAAGGAGAGGACGACGTTCTTGGGGAAGTTGTGCATTTCCAAAAACTTTTCCTTGAGGCTCTTGCCGATGATTTCAATACCCCTCAGGCCCTTGGGGTCTTTGGGGATTTTATGCGCTTCGGAAACCGGTATCTTCTGCCCTCGCGGGGAAGGTGGAGTGTAAAGGTTCTTGGAGCTATGGATGCTTTCCTTGGGGTTGTCGAAAGGGTTCTTGGTATTATCCCCTGGACGGAACTCGGGATGGAAGACAGAGAAGTTCAGGCACTGGTGGAGGAACGAGAGAGGGCTCGAAGGGAGAGGAATTTCGCTCTGGCTGATACCTTGCGAGAACGCATACGTGCTTTAGGGTACGTTGTGGAGGATACACCTCTTGGAGCTCGTTTTTTCCGGAGTGAGGGAAGGGAAAGGTGACAACGTACATCTATGGGAGACACCCTGTTTTTGAGGCACTTCGAGCACAAAAGAGGGCTTTCGAACGGCTGCTTCTTGGAAAGGATATCCAGGGCGATATTGTTCGACGTATCGAAGGCCTTGCACAGAGTCTTGGTGTCCCAATAGAACGAGTGGATCGGAAGGTTCTTGAGGAGCTTGTGGGCAAAAATGCTGTCCATCAGGGAGTGGTACTTCTTTGTGGGGAAAAAGTAACACCTTCCTGGAAGGAAATCCTTGCTAAAGTTAAGGGTACAAGAGACGCTCTTGTGCTTTTCGTTGACCGGGTTGAAGACCCTCGCAATCTTGGGGCAATTATCCGAACCGCGGCCTTTTTCGGTGTGTGTGGAGTTATTGTGAGCAAGGCTCGCTCGGCTCCTCTTGATTCCCGGGTAGTGAAAGCTGCGGCAGGGGGGGTGGAGGTGAGCGATGTCATTCAGGTGAATAATTTCACCGAAGTAGTCCGAGCGTTTCGGGAAGCGGGGTGCACCATTGTTGGCCTTGAGGAAGATGGAGAAGTTACGCTCTGGGAGTTTGATCCAGGTCCTTTTCCGATAGGACTTGTTGTAGGTGGCGAGAATGAAGGTATTCGAAGAATTGTTCGGTCGCTTTGTGACGTAGTGGTGTGCATTCCGGGGAGGGGAAGTGTCCCGTCCCTCAACGTTTCTGTTGCTGCGGGGATAGCTATTGCCACACTTACCCAGAGGAGGAAAATGCATGGTTTGCAAGGGTGACGTCATCGAGGGAAAAGTTCTGGATTTTGCCCTTCCTGAATGCCATGGAGTACTCAAAAAGAATAGCTTTGTTATTTTTGTTCCTCTTGTTCTGAAGGATGAATTGTGTCGGGTGGAAATTACAAAGGTGAAAAAGAGCTTTGCTTTTGGGAGAACCCTTGAGGTGCTCGAGGGATCCCCGTATCGTGTTACTCCCTCTTGTCCTCATTTCCACGAGGGATGTGGGGGGTGTCAGTTGCAGTTTATCGCGTATGATGAACAAGTACGTTTGAAAAAGGAACACGCTCTTTCTGTTCTTGAGCGTATCGGACGGGTTGACCTTCGAGGGGTTCTTTTTGAGGATTTTATCCCATCGCCGCAAGCTCTTGGATATCGGAACAAAATGGAATTCACTTTCGGGGAGAGAAATGGGGAGCTCCTTCTTGGGCTTCGTCCAGCCAATCGCTTCTGGGATGTGGTAGACCTCAAAACGTGCCTTCTTTTAAGGCAAGACCTTGCGGAGCGACTCCTTTCCGTTTTTCGGGAGTACGGAAAGCGTTACAACATTCCTGGTTACGACCCGGTGCAGAAGACAGGGGTCTTGCGAAATCTCTTGGTGCGATACAGTGGAACAACTGGAGACCTTCTTTTAGGTCTTGCGACAACACGTTTTGAGCTTCCTGAAAAAGACTCCCTCCTGGGGACCTTGCGAGAGCTTTTTCCTGGGCTTCGAGGTTTTATTCACATCGTCAATGACTCGCCTGCAAATGCCCTTATTTTTGAGGAAAAGCGGGTTCTCTGGGGAGAACCGTACCTTTTTGAGCGTATTGACAACCTTACCTTTCGGGTCTCTGTAGAGAGCTTTTTTCAGGTTCATTCTACCCTTTGTGGTGCTCTGTACCGAAAGGTTCGGGAGTACCTCCTTATGAGTGGCCCTGTGTCTCTTGTCCTTGACCTGTACTGTGGAGGGGGAGGTATCGGACTTTTCGTGGCTGATACAGTGGAGAAAGTTGTGGGAATTGAGGAGAACCCTAGGGCAGTTGAAGATGCGAATGAGAATGCGAGACGAAACAACTGTTTGAACTTCACTTGTATACCGGGGAGAGTAGAAAAACTCCTTGCGTCTTCTCGCTTTCATGTAGATGCGGTTATTGTGGATCCTCCACGGGCTGGGCTTGACAAAAAGGTTGTTCAAAGAGTGGCGGCTCTGTCGCCCCGTACTGTTATCTACGTCTCCTGTAACGTTGGAACCTTTGCCCGGGATGTGGCACTTTTCCAGGAACGAGGATACACGCTCCTTCGGGTGAGTTTCTTCGACCTTTTCCCTCAAACACCGCATTTTGAGACTGTAGCTCTCCTTGTGCGTGACTGAGAAAAAATCGCCAGGAGGTCTTGCAAAAGTGTTTGCAGCTCAGTAAAGTATTGCCAACAAGGCAGGTGAAAGACGTGAAGGCCACGGAGAGCACAAAACGCGTTGCCAACCTTAAAGCATGTGTTGCGAGTCGAGTGTGTCGGCTTCGAGGAGAGGGAGCTTTTGAGGTTCTTGCCCTTGTGAAGGAGCTCGAAAAGCAAGGTAAGGACATTATCCACCTTGAAATTGGGGAACCAGACTTTGATACTCCTGAAAACGTGAAAGAAAAAGCCATTCAGGCAATTCGCGAGGGTCACACTTACTATGTCCCTTCTGCAGGAATAGACGAACTCCGAGAAGCTGTTTGCCAGTACATGAAGCGCAGTCGAGGTATTGAGGTTTCTCCTGAGGAAGTCATCATTACTCCTGGAGCAAAACCAGTCATTTTCTTGAGTTTCCTTCTGCTTCTTGAGGAAGGCGATGAAGTTATTTATCCGGATCCAGGGTTTCCGGCGTATCGTTCCATTATTGATTTTGTGGGTGCGAAAGCAGTGCCTTTGCGCCTTAGAGAGGAGAACGAATTTCGCATAGATGTAGACGAACTCCGGCGCCTTGTAACCCCAAAGACGAAGATGATTGTTCTCAATTCCCCTGGGAACCCAACAGGTTCTGTTTTAACTTTTGAAGACATGGCAGAAATTGCCCGCATTGCGGAAGAAGAGGATCTTCTCATCTTTACTGATGAAGTCTATAGCGAAATTATCTATGATGAGCCCCATGTGAGCATCCTCCAATTCCCAGGAATGAAGGAACGTACCATTCTTCTTGATGCTTTTTCGAAAACTTTTGCCATGACTGGGTGGCGCTTGGGGTATGCTGTGCTCCCAAAAGAACTTGCCCCCCTTTTGGCACTCCTTGTGACGAACTCCAACTCCTGTACCTGTACTTTTACTCAGATGGCCGGAGTTGAGGCCCTCCTCAATGCAGAAGATGCCGTTCGCAAAATGGTTGCTGAATTTCGTCGTCGAAGAGACTTTCTTGTAGAACGGATGCGAGAAATCGAGGGACTTACTTTTGTCAAACCAAGGGGTGCTTTCTACATTTTCCCCAATATCACTGCCTTCCGTCTTACTTCTCAAGAGATGATGCGGTACCTCCTCGAGGAAGCAGGAGTGGCTACTGTTCCGGGAACGGCCTTTGGTGACTACGGAGAAGGGTATATCAGGATTTCCTTCTCGAATTCCCTGGAGAATCTTGCTAAAGCCATGGACAGAATTGAAGAGGCTTTGAGAAAACTCCGGCAAAGGAGAGGGCGTTTATGAAGATTGTTCTTTCGGGTTTTCAGCGAAAAGGAACTCCTTTGAGTCGGGCAGAAGAACAATCGCTTCTTCAGAAAATCATTGACCTTTTATGTCTTGAAGGTCTTGAGTTTGAACTGAAGGTTGAGGAGATGGAGCGCCAGGACTGAAGCGGATTTGTGTCGTGAGGATGCCAAGGAGAATGAAGGTGCACCCAAGAATGCTTTGTTTGGTGAGGCGCTCCCCCCACAGGAAATATGAAAATAGTGCGGCGAAGACGGGCTCAGAAATAAAGATGATTCCTGCGTGCGTCGCGGAAGTGTAGCGCTGGGCTACCTTCTGTACGGTGAAAGCCAGGGCTGTTGCCACAGCGCCGAGAAATACAATGCTCCCCCAGGCTGCGAGACTGTAGGGGAGCATTGTTTGTTTAGGGGAAAGGAGGGTAAGGAGAAGACTCAGTAGAGTCACTGTTCCCATCTCTACGGTAGCAAGGTCGAAGGCATTGCTTCCCCGAGTAAACCGCTCAACCAGCACAATTTGCAGGGCATACGCTGTTGCCCCAAGGAGAGTGAGGACATCTCCTATAAAGAGAGGGTTGCTTTCTTTGTCGACACCGGTCAAAAGAAAGAGCCCAAAAAGTGCCAGGGCAATGCTTCCGGGAAGTGTCTTCTCTGGTTTGGTCCGAAGGAGGAGGAAGGCAAAGGGGGGTACAATAAGAGTACAAAATCCAGTAATAAAGGCAGAACGGGCTGGAGTGACGTAGAGGAGTCCCAGGGTTTGGAAAAGATACCCCCCAAAAAGGGCGCCTCCGAGAATGGCTCCTTTTTTCAGCGTTTCGGGTTCCTTGGGACGAGAAAAGCTTGCCAGGATTCCAAAGGCTATAAGAAACCTCCAAAAAAGGATGGTCACTGGGGGAGTAGTCACAAGGAGGTTCTTCATGGTCACAAATGTTGCCCCCCAAATTGCTGTAACTCCAAAAAGAGCAAGGTCGGCGAGAGCCGCTTTTTTGGTAATCATGGTCGTATTGTATCATGGAAAGCCGCAAGGTGTGTGCGCTTCTTTACGCTGATGCGCTAAGCGTAGAGTGACTTGCTGCGCTTTGTGTGGTGTGCTCTGTTTTTGAGGGATATAATGATAGGGGGTGCTTCCTAGAGAGGCGCTGGAATTGAAGGATGGGAGTGTAAGGCAAAAGTACTGAAACCAGTTTGGTTTAGAAGGATTTTGTAGCCCTTTGAGGAGGGGGAAGATGGAGAAAGAGGGTGGAGGGTCTTGGACAAAGAAGATCCTTTGTGTCCAGGGTGCAGGAGAACAACCTGATTGGGAGTCCTTTGATAGCTACGCTTTTGAGTGCGTTCCTGAAAATGAAGTTCTCTCTCGGATTCTTGAGGGCGCTCCTTTCCATTGTGTATTCCTTCCGGTTTCTTTCTTTCAGCGGATTGCCCTGCTTCTTGAGGGAATTCCCTCTGCCTGTTGGGTCATCAACAGGGATCGAAAAATTCTTGCTCAGAATCGTGCAGCAGAAAGGGACTGGGGGACAAGGGTTGGCGAATACTGCTTTCTTGCCGTCCACAAAGGAAAAGCTCTCCCTGAAAAGGACAGAGAAAAAGCCCTTGCGGGGAAGATTCGTCCAGGCATGCAGTGTGTTTTCTGCCGCGCTGATGAGGCACTTACCAAATAGGAGCCTGTACGTTGCGAAATTGCGTGGGAGGGGAAATTTTGGGACGTCTTTTGGGTTCCTTTGGGAAAAGATGTGTACCTGCACCACGCTTACGATGTAACCCCATACCGGGAAATGGCTGAAGAGCTCAAGGTCTTGGCTATAACTGATAGCCTTACTGGGGTGTACAACCGCAGGTATTTCTTTGACGTTCTCCTTCGGGAGATCAAACATGTTGAGGAGAGTGGTGGGAAGCTCTCTGTTATTCTCTTCGACCTTGACTTCTTTAAGGTGGTAAATGATTCCTTTGGGCACGATGTTGGAGATAAGGTCCTTGTTGAAGTTACCCAAGCGGTACAGGCGCTGATACGAAAAGACGATGTTCTTGCTCGCTTTGGAGGCGATGAATTTGCTATCCTTTCTTTGGGCACAGGTGTTTTCGAGGCTGCATCTGTCGCTCGAAGGGTTGAGGAGGCTATTTGTGCTCTTGGGAAACGGTATGGAGTGGTGCTTGGGGCAAGCTTTGGAGTGGCGGAGTACATTCCAGGAGAGGGTGTTGAAGCATTCCTGAGACGGGCTGATACCCTCCTCTATCAAGAGAAGCACAAAAAGCGGGCGTTAAACACTTCTGGAGCCGGCGATCCGACTTGAACGGACAACCTGCGGATTACGATTCCGCTGCTCTGCCATTGAGCTACACCGGCTCCGGGGAAGGCGCTCCATTACGGGATTTTTTCTCTCTGCCCTTTCTTTCCGCATCCTTCAGGGTCAGCAGACTTGGCTTTTTTCTACTGTACCATAAAAAAAGTTCCCGGAGCACAAGCTTTGGGAACACAGAGAGAAAGAGGGGAACTTTGAGGAGCCTGGAGTTACTCTGTCAGACGCTCAGGATTATCCAGAGCTTTCTGCTCGGGCTTCTGATACACGGCCTGGAGTTCGGGGAGTTCATGTTCTTCCTGTCGTCCGAAATCAGGCGGGGGATAATCTGGCTTTACTCACGGGCATGCCCTCTTCCAGCAGGTGGTTTTGGGTCCACAGACTCAACCCAAAGAGAAAACCTCTTCCCCTGTAGCCTGGCGGCTTTTCCCTGTTCTCCAAGAACCTAACAGACTACGGATCCGCAGGTTAGAAGCCTGGACTCCTCTCAGGCGTACAGGAGTGAATTCTTCAGCATTATTAAGTGCTCGATTGTCCCAAATTCCGATATCTCCCGTACAGCTGAAACAATCCCCTCTGGAACTGTTTGCTCGAGCCCTAAGGGACTACCAATGACTACGATGCGCTCACCCACCTCGGGAAGAGAAGGACTTACTGGGAGAGGATGAACCAACTTTGTTGGGATATCAACAACCGCCCTCACAAGGTCTACCTTTTCATCCTCAGCCACAATCTCTGTGATTTGGTAAACTTTTCCGTCACTGGTTTTGGCTTCAGCCTGGTGCGCCCCAAAAAGGACGTGTCTTGCAGTGATGATGTGTCCATCTTTACTCACAAAAAAACCACTTCCCTGACCAGTTAAAGCGCCTTTTTCGTTGTAAGTGAAGATGATGACGGTCGATGGGGCAATCTTGTTCACAGCCGGGACAATGCCTCCTCTGCCTGCACAAAAGAGAGGAAAAAGAGCAGATGAAAAGGGCGATGAGCAACACATACACCGCTTTCCTTATGATTCTCCCCTTCTGTAGAGTAAAAGATTACGAGTCTACAGGTTGAGATTGAAATCTTTCTGGGAGCGCCAGACTTCTTTCAAGGCTTTCAGACCTATCGTTTTTCGATTCTTTTCTGGGCCCAGCTGCCTTTTCATTCTTGATGTACAGCGAAGCGAACACCGAGGACTCCACTACTTCAATCATTCCAGGAACTTTCCTCTCTGTTTCCTGAAAAGCCATTACTTCGTGCTCAACACCTCTTTCTCAAACTCCATAGGGAATCGGCTCTCCCTGGGAGAAGAGGTGGGCCTTACCATCGAGGGTCTTTTGGACTTCTATCTGCCTCCCGTCTAAGCTCTTGATTCCATGGGCAGGGAGGAGCTACCCGATCGCTCCCTGGTAATGTATGATATTGTCCTTTCCGTGCGAGCTCTGGTTGACTGGAGAGATGGATCCACAAGCGTTCATCGATTATGGCATGGTTCAGCACTCTTCCTTTTCTTGAAGAACCCGCCGATGCTTTGAAGAATCCATCCGTACCAGAAGCCCTGCTCCGGGCATTCTCCTGCGTCTTTGGTATACCTTTTCTCTTGGTCCTGGGAGTATGGAATCCATTCCTCATAAGAACCCTCCTTAAGGTCTCGTAGCTCAGCACAATACTATGTCCCTGCGAAAGTAGGGGGTCTCTTGGAAATAGAGGATGTTGAAGTCAAGGTGGAGAGTGTCTGTAACCTTATGATCTCCTCCTCCAATTCTTGGGATATCCGGGTATGGGGAGGGTTTGGAGAAGATTTCCTGAGCAACCCTTCCAGTCCCTGAGTTCAAACCGTTTCTCAAGCCGAAGAATCTGCCGGTAGCTCAATCCTAGGAGCCCCGAGGTGACCCCGGGGGTGATGAGCCTATCAGCGACATTCTGGAGCACAAAATATTTGTAGCCACACTCAAAAGGAAACTGAGGGAAATAGGGATTGCTGAAACAACATGTTCTCCGGAAGTAGTGGTGGGATGTGATGGGCGCATTTCTGCTGGTGAGATCACCTGAGTGATGTGCTTTATCGAGGAAGGTGAGGAGCTTGTTGCAACGAACCTCGATATGGCTTTCACACTTCCCGAGGGAAACGTACCGGCTGCTGGAATTGTGGTGAGGGTGATTGGGTCCATTACGGGTCGCAAAGTGGCGTTCATTGGCAAACCCTCACCGTATATTTTCGAGTTCCTTTTCCAGGATTGGGGAGCATCAAACGGAACGACATCCTTCTGGTGGGCGAGAGTATTGAAACTGATACTCAGGGTACCCACGGAGTGGAAATTACAGGGGTTTTCTATGTAACAGAGGATACGGTTCTTCCTTGCCTTCAAGATCTCTATTGTCCGGATATGGTGATTGTGTACCTTGGACGTATTACAGAAAGGGACCTTGTGCCACCCAAAAAAGGGGTGGTAGGGACACTGATTCGAAATCGAATGAATCGAATTTTATGTATTCGCTGCCATGATAACCATCTCTGGTGTCTTCCTGCTGGAAAAGCGGAAAACTATGAATCTGAAGAGGAAGCAGTCTGTCGAGAATTTGAATACAAGGTTTGCAAGCGGTGTACTTGCAGGACCCAGCGCTTCATTTCCACTATCCAGTAGGAACTGGTTCCATTTCGTGTTTTTGTTTGAAGGCTTTTTCAAAGAGGGGAGTGTCTGTCCGTGTTCGGAGGAAATAGAGGAGTGGGGATTTTTACTCGAGAATGGTCTTCCTCCCCTTTCTTACCTGCATCAGGAATGGATTCAGGAGATGGGCGAGAAGAACAGGAAAGTTGTGTTATAATTCCTAGGGGTTGCGTTACAATTCTCTGCCGGGTGTAGCGCAGCCTACTTAGCACAGTACGGTTTGGAACCTTGGTATCAGCCGCTCAGATCGGCTCACCCCAGTCATATTCTTATTTCTGTCTCCCCACATTGTAGGAGGGGTTTCTGGCGCAGTGGCATGGAAGGCACGAAAGACCTTTTTAGCAGGTTTTTGGGGGTTGGTACTATTTTTGCTCTATTCCCTTTCCCGCCGGAATTATCTTCTTTTTCATTCTATCATTGAATTCTTAGCCATCCTTACCGGTTTTACCATGTTTCTTTTTGCCATGACGGCTTCCTCAGTGAGCCGCAACACCGTGGTACAGAAGCTCGGGTGGCTATACCTTGGGGTGGCAAGTATCGATACCCTCCATACTCTCTCTTATAAGGGTATGGGTGTATTTCCAGGATATACGGCCAACCTCCCCACCCAGTTCTGGATTCTGGGTCGTTTGGTAGAATTCGGTGGCTTAGCCGTCATTGTCCTGTGGCCCCGGCACGTTTCGATAGGTGCACTGGCGTTAATGGTTTTTTCAGCAGCAATTGCTGGTAGCAGCACCATTTTTTTGGGGTACTTTCCAGATTGTTTTCTGGAAGGGAAAGGTCTTACGCTTTTTAAGGTTGTTTCTGAGTATGTCATGATTGCGTTGTTGTTTACGCTACTCATTCAGGTACAACGCGATAGAGATGAAGATATGCTCCCCTTTCGAAAACCGATTTCCTGGGCACTTGTCCTTAGTGCTCTAGCTGAGTTTTCTTTTACTCTTTATACCGACGTGTACGGGTTTTTCAATATGTTAGGGCACCTTTTTCGATTTATTTCTTATTTCGTTCTCTTGGAGGGGATTGTGGTGGAAAGCATCAGAAAACCTTTTGATGCCCTTCTTTTTGAGGTTCAGCAAGAAAAAAACCAGCTTGAAGAAATAGCCAAACGAGATGCCTTGACTGGAGTTTTTAACCGTCATTTTTTTAATGAGTGGATTAAGGAACACGCTCAGGGTCTGTCTTCCTTGGGTTTGACTTCGACCCTTGTGTTTCTGGACGTGGATAACCTGAAAGTGATTAATGATACCTATGGGCACCTGACAGGAGACCAGGTACTTTCCTTTGTTGCCAGAATACTTCGGGAAAACCTTCGTAAAGATGTGTTGATTGCCCGATATGGTGGAGACGAATTTGTGGTAGTTTTCCCAAAAACGAGGGCTTCTGAAGCTTGCATAGCTATGGAGCGGGTACAGTGTTCCATGGCTAATCAGAGTGAGTTTTCCTTTCCCATTTCTTTCTCTTTTGGAGTTTCCGAATTTCGCAACCTGGACGAAGCGGAGAAAATCCTCCTTCAGGCGGATCAGGAAATGTATGCGATGAAAAAGGCAAGGCTCAGAATGTAATCTCCAATGAATGGCCATTTTGGTAGACCCACCACTAAGCTACCTTGCTTTGACTTACACCGCTTCCCCCACCCGGCGCCGCGCGTGGGTTATAAAAAGGCCGGGCGGCACTTCCCGGTCCAGGTCCATCACTACTTGCAAGACCTTTACCACGTCATCCGTAGGGTATCCTAGTCCGTGGGGTACTTCCTCTCCGATTGAGTACCCCATTCGTATACGAGTTTCTGCACGAAATTCCTTACACGGCCATTTGTCATTGTTTATCAGTGCATTTCTTCTCAAAAATTGGCTTTTTGCTATAATTTTCAGAGGAGAACCTTGTGACCGGTTTTTTAGAACCACACAAGGAGGGGTAAAAGGGTGTATGACTACACGTGGGATGAAGAAACTGGGGGATATGTACTCCAGCCGACCATTTCTTCCCCACAATTAGAAGTGCGCCCGGTATTTTTTGAGGAACTTGATCTCCTTGGTTTTGATCGATTCTGGGAGTATCCACGGGGTGAAATGCCTCTCCTTTGGGCTCAAGGCCGTCAGTACTTTTATCGTGGGGAACTCGTGGCTGAAACAATTGGTGGGAGGCTTTTTGTATTCCCGCAAGTGAAAGTCTACAAGAAATCATTAAAGCTCAGACCAGTCGATATCCAGGGGATGATCGCCAAGAATCACGACTTGATGGATGGACTGGTTAAGGAAACCCTGGAGAAAACATATGTCATCTTCAAAAAATATCAGAAGAAGTCCTATTTTTCCTACGTTGCTTTTAGTGGCGGGAAGGATTCGTTAGTCCTATTGGATTTAGTCCAGAGGACATTGTCACCTGATGATTTCGTGGTGATTTTCGCCGATACAACCATGGAGTTTTCCGAAACCTATCGAGCGCTCGACAGAGCGCGCAGGCGTTGGCCAGCGGTACGGTTTTACGTTGTTCGAGCTGCATACGATGCGCGAGAAACGTGGAGGATTTTTGGGCCACCAAGCAGGACGCTTCGGTGGTGTTGCAGTGTACACAAGAGTGCTCCCTCTTTACTCCTTTTACGAGAACTGGTAGGAAAATCTTCCCTGAAAGCTTTAGCCTTTGACGGAATCCGCGCCGAAGAAAGCCTTTCCCGAGCCACGTATACCTTAGTGAATATGGAAGCCAAGCACATTACCCAGGTTAACTGCAGCCCCCTCCTTGAGTGGGGATCAAGCGAGTTGTACCTCTACCTTTTTGCTCAAGACTTATTGTTGAACCGGTGTTACCGATACGGCATGACAAGAGTGGGGTGCGTTCTCTGCCCATATGGTTCACCGTGGCGGGAGTTTATTGCCGGCGCAGCTTTTGGTGAAGAAGTCCGACCTTTCGTGGATATCCTTCATGAAGTCTTTGCTTCCACAATTCCACAGGAGGAGCGGGAAAATTATATTATTCAGGGGAAGTGGAAGGGGAGAAATGGAGGAAGAAACCTTAATAAAGTGGGCAACAGAGTAGTTGAGGTGGAAGAAGGCTCGGGTGCCGTTACGCTTCATCTTCGCGAAAAGCATTCTCCCTGGCAGGAGTGGATGAAAATCCTGAGTTTCCACACCTTTCAGGGCAAATCGTACATTCGGTGGAATGAAGCATTGCATGAAGTAAAAGTTGTGGATAATGGGAATGGTTTAACGGTGAAAATTTGGATTAATCTTCAAGATATCCAGCAAAGAAAGCTTTACCAGCTGGTGAAGGATGTTTGTCATAAAATTGCTTATTGTCAGCAGTGTCAGGTTTGCATGGTAGAATGCCCTGTTGGAGCGCTGGAGATGGAACAGGGGAAATTGCTGGTTCGCGAGGACCTCTGTACCCACTGTACCAATTGCCTCAGGGTTCGTCAGGGGTGTTTGATTGCCGACTCGCTTAGCGTAAAAGGGGGAAACGTGGCGATGCACAAAATTCGGGGGTACAAAACCTTTGGGTTGCGGCGGGAATGGGTCCAATACCTTTTTGAGTTTGGTGAAGCGTTTTGGGGCAGTCCACGTTTAGGAAGCGCTCAAATTGAAGCTTGTAAAGAGCTTTTCCGGGAAGCTGGACTTACCGATACCGGGAAGAAGAATAGCTTAACTGACCTTGCTAAAAAGCTATCTCGCCTGGGTGCTGATGATGTGCGCGTCTGGGCCATTATTCTGGTAAATCTGGCGTACAATTCAGGACTCATCCGATGGTTTCTCTTTGCAACAGACGTTGGACGGGAATATACGTCTGAAGAACTCCTTGACATGATGGGCGAAACGCTTCCGCGGTCGACCAGGGAGAATGCTCGTCAATCTCTCCACGAAACCTTCAAGTTTTCGCCCTTAGGAAACGAATTGGGCTTGGGGATATGTCGGTTTAAAGGAAAGCAGGTGGTGGCGGTAACGCATCATCGATGGGCAAATCCGGACGCCCATGTCGTTCTCTATGCACTTTATAAATTCGCTGAAGAAGCGGGGGGAGTATACAGTTTTACCCTTAGACAACTCCTGGATGATCACCCTGAGCGAAAAGGAATAAGCCCCGCCAAAATTTTCGGTCTTACGGAAGAGGAGTTGAGGGCCATTTTACAGGGGCTTTCCCTCAATCATCCAGATTTTATCAAGGTGGTTTTTACCAGGGATCTGGATAATGTAAACCTCAGTCGAGACAAAAGTTGTCTTGATGTGGTTGACCTTTTCTGCTAGGGGGGTGTTAAGAAAAAATGTTCGGGCGGTATGCAGAGTATATTCAAGTCGATGAGGATTTTATTCCTGTATTCGATGAGGGTTGGGATAAAAAGTATCCAAAGCGATGGAAGTCCTTCTATCCTCATCATGATTTCTTGAGTATTCTTGAATCGGTAGTGGCCACACTTGAAGGGACCAGAAACGAAGACCGAAAATCTTTATGGGTTTACGGGGCCTATGGGACTGGGAAAACTTTCGCTTCGTTTGTCATCCAGCACCTTCTTGAAGACCCTCTTGAGGACGTAGAGGATTATTTCCAAGTCTATAAGCTGAATCGCTCACTTTTGAACCGTTTGATTGGCTTGCGTAAGCAAAAGACGATCCTCGTTGCACGACGCTCTGCTTCTTCGGGGATTACCCAAGACTACCTTCTCTTTGAAGCATTGCAGAGCTCAATTATTGAAAGCATCAAACGGCACCATTTTACCTACCTTGGCACTCAAAGCCTCTACCAGGAGGTGGTATGGCACCTGAGTGATCCTGATTCTCCGTTCGATTTTCCTAAAGTTTTTCGGAGGGCAAGAAACAAGTATTTTCCCGAGTATAGTTCGCCAGAAGCTGTCATTCGGGACTTAAAAGAACGAAATCCCGAACAGAATAGCGATCTTCTTTCGAGGGTCGTGGAGTTTCTTAGAGAAGAAAGGCAAAGCATTGTGCCTGATGATCCTCAAAAAATCTGTATCTGGATTGCTGATGTCATTCAGCGCAATGGAATTCACGCCATGCTTTTTATCTGGGATGAGTTCAGCGATTACTTTCGCCAGAATCGAGCTTTTACAGGCCTCCAAGAAATTGCTCAAGCGGTTTCTTCGGCTCCTTTCTATCTTTTCCTCATCACCCACAAGGATTACGAACAGTTCTTGAAAGACGAACAAGATCGCCGGCGTATTATGGATCGATTCAAGACACACCATATCTACATGTCTGAGCCGACTGCCTTACAGCTTATGGCCAACGTGATCCAGGTTAAACCGGAAAAGGAAGACGAATGGCAAAAAGTTTCAGAAGCACTCTGGAACGCAGTAAAACCAGGAATACGCAGATTATTTGAAATCCTGGAGAATGATTCCATGCGTTGGGAGCATTTGAGGAAGCTTCTTCCCGTCCACCCCTATTCTGCGTTTCTCCTTAGTATCCTCTCCCGTTTTTTGAGTTCCAACCAGCGAACCATGTTCCAGTTTTTGAGCGGAAAGGGTGAAAAAAGTCCCTATAATTTCCAGTGCTTTATCGAGGAATACGGAATAAGCGCAAGAAAACTTTTGACTTGTGATGTGCTGTGGGATTACTTTTTTGCTCAGGATAACGTTGAAATTCCCGATAGTATCCGCTGGATTGTGAACCGCTTGAGCAATGTTAAGGAGAAAGCCCAAAACGATGAGGAGTTGCGGGTTCTGAAAGCCGTTTTCCTCCTCTGTGCTGTACAGCGAATATTCGCCGCACGAAGTATTTCATCGGGATTGCCCAGTGCTCTTTTGGTGCCCACCCTCTCAAATCTTTCTTTAGCCTTTGCTGGAACCGAAATAGAGGACAAGCTGCGAAGTATCTTGGAGAGACTGGTGAAAGAAAGGATTCTCTGGACTCGCAGGGAAGGGGAAGACGTGCAGTATATCCTCCAGGAGGACATCACCGATCCGGAGCGGTATAACGAAATTCTGGAACAAATCCGTCGGGAAATGCCTCTGGAGCGCATCATGGAAAACGAAAAGGTGGAAGGCTGGATCCAGGAGAAGCTCTCGCCAGTGTATCTGAGGGACCGATTCCAGCCGCTCAAGTGTGCTTCCAGACGGAACTGGAAGAACGTTTTGAAAGAACCTTCTTCTGGACGTGTTCCCTGTGTGATTATTGTTACTACGCGAACAAGTGAGGGGAATGAGCTGGAAGAAGAAGTCTCAAGATACTTGGACAACGTTTCATTTGAATGTGTGGCGATCAGCGCTTCATCTGAACCTTTCGGAGAAGATAACCTGGAAGAGTACTGGAAAAAAGAGGCTGATGTTCGTTATTTCGAACAAATTGGAGGAAGGAACGAAAATATAAAGCTCTATGAAGAGCAGCGCCAGAATGTTGTTAAAGCCTGGCTGAATAGGCTTCAGAATGCCGTCTTTTTGGTACGGTACCGCATTCAAGACCGGAATACCCCTTCCAGGTGGGTTACCAGGTCCCGGCGGGTTGAGGGTTTAGAGGAGTTGCGAAAAGAGCTGGAGTTGATCGACAAGAGTATCTTCTACTGGGGTTTGGAAACGATTGCCGAACATGAGTCCCTTTTCAAATCAAAATCTTTCAGTAAGGAGATCGTCAAAATCGGAACCGGCGTTTCAAAGGCGAGTGGTCGGTATAATTACTTCAGCGATCTTAGATCGAAACTCGAATCCATGGGTGTTTGGAATGAAGAGCGATATTGGGAGAAGGACTATCGTGAGGAAAGAGCACAGGCAATTGTGGCGATGAAAAGGGAAGTAGAAAGGGTGATTACCACTTCTTTGCAGGAAAAACGAGAGGTAACCATCCGAGATATTTACGAAGCGCTCCAGCAAAAACCCTTTGGCCTCTTAGAATGGGCGGGGACTCTCTTTTTGCTGGGATTCCTGCTTCGGGATTATTGCAAAGGGCGTTATTACCGGTATGACGGGAAGAGCGCTGTGCCCATTAACGATGATACATTGGCAGACATGGTTTTTAACGCGGTACGTAAAGACGAAGATAGTGTCAGGATTGTGGAGATGACAAAGGAACAAGAACTGTTTTGCCTGTGTTCGGTAAGGATTTTTCCTTTCGACCAGGAACGCCAGAAGTATTCCATCAAAGGCATTCAGAACGCTATCCGTGATTATCTGAGTCGAGTAAGGTATCCCCTGTGGAGCGTTCGGTTCACAGGAAATCTAAAAGAGGATGAGGATAAGGTTCAAGAGATAATCGACTCTTTCTGCTCTTTTGTGGCCTGTCGTTACCAGACGGGCAGTGAGGATGAATCGTATACCCAGCCGGTTCAGGAGATTGCTCTTGCTGAGGAAATCGCTCGGAAAATTGCCGATTTCGATCCGCTTGTTTCTTTTGCTGGAATAGACTATCTGGTGCGAGGAGGAGAAATTACCTCTCCAAGCGTCGCCAAGCTTCTTGAGGAACTCCGTCAACTTTTTCAACCTGATTCCCTCAAGAAAGGGTTACAGGAATACTTGCGCACCCAATGGCCACAACTTCTGGATCTTGCTCGACGTGTCAACTTTGATGATGAAGCGATTCTGCGTGTTATCAAAAGAAGGACGTCTGAGGATGCCGCCTGGCTGTGGGAAAAGGAAGATTTCGACCGAAAAGTCGAACAAGTTCAAGAGGACCTGAATTTGCTTGCGCTCTTGCGGCAGTACTTCAGCGAAGCAGTCCGCGAAGAAGACACGATAGGAACGTATCTGCGGCGGGTTTTTGCCACAGTAAAAGTCTCCCATGCTTATATTCGAGAAGAATCGCCGTGTCCTCAGCTGGTGGAGCAGATCCTTCAAGTATGCCAAGACCAAGATTTAAGCCTTGAGATAAACAACAAGAGGGCCTTCTTTGAAGCGCTGGTAATGCATGGAGAAACGCTTGCTCAATTTTTCACCAAAGAGGGATTTGCTCAGGTGATCCGAAAACACAGTGAGGAGATCCTCTCTATTTCCCCAGGTGAGGAAGAACTCTTTGAACTCTACGAGAAGCTTCCCAGTGGGCAATTTTTATGCTCGAAAGAAGAATTTGTGAACACGGTGCGTCATACCTGGGAGGAGTATCAGGCTTCAAACAAACTGAATATCCTCAAAAGGACCTGGCAAAAACAGTCGGGAACAAATTCTCCTCGAGAATGGTCGAAGAAATGCGGTATACCCGTTTTTTGGGTTTTAGGGGAAGAACCACTCGTCCAGGATACTTGCGAAGCGCTGGAAGGAAAAAGAAGGTTAGACGCTCATGCCTTAGAAAAGGCCAACCATTTTCTGGAAACAAGCGATAAAACGGGCTACCTGGGGGATTTAACAAAATGTAACGAGCTTTTTATTCGCCGACTTTTTCCCGGTCAAGAGCAGATATTACTCCTTTTGATGGACCACGTCGAAGAACTTAAAGCCTACATTAGGGATAAAGTGGCTGAAGAACCCTACGAGTGGTACCGCCTTGCTCAGGAAGTGCAGAGGATAGCGCGTGAATACTGGAGCGAGCTTTACAAAAGTTACTACGCCGATAAAGCTCGCAAGAGGGTTGAAACAATGGATGCGCTTGAAGCCAAGCAATGGTTAGAAAAAATGGTGTGTGGGGATCCCTGGATTGGGATGGCCATTCTTACGGAAAACGCTCAAAGGGAATGGAAAAATTTAAAAAATTTTTAAGTTTGCAAGAATTAGGGAATTTTCTCGACGAAGAGCGAACGAAGTGGAGTCAATGGGTGGTTCGTTTCATCCATGCAGAAACCGAGTCGGATTGGATTAACCTGGTGCAGCTTCTCAGGGACTTCGCCCAAACTTGGTCGCTGTCTCGTTACTGCTGTGAAGATGATTTGTGGCCTGATCTATCGCTTTTACTTGGTGAACTTGCGTCGATCCAGCAGAATGTCCTTCTCATCCCCCTACCAGCTCACTTACGCATGTTGAAACGTACCATGTCGAATGCTTTCCTGGAAGAGTTGGTGCGAGTCATACCAAAAGCTGAACCTGAGAAAAGGGGAAAACTCCGAATTTATGTACCCCTTTACGGGGCTCTGGACCAGATCTCTCGATTGGTTGCTGGAGACCAGCGACTTGGTGATGCTTGTCTTTCTTTAGAGAGTACTGAAGGAGCGTCCACACAGAGTAGTAAGGTAACCGTCGTAAGTAAAGAACTTCCCATTTCCCCGGTTTTCTTTGACGAAGAAGGGTGGATTGTCCGCCAGAGTTATAAAGAATACTTAGAGTACTGGGAGAACTTCCCATCACCTGGGAAACGGATCTTTCTCTTTACCGAACTTGCTGGTTCAAGTGGGCATCCGTTCGGTGAGGGAGTGGAAGTTTTAGTCAAACCCTTTGAAGCTTTGGAAGCGCTTTGTCCTGAATGGCGTCGCTACGGCATCAGTGAGGATTGGGGACCTAATGAATACTGGAGAGAACTGCTCTCATGGTTTTATAGCAAGGGGCGGTTTCGGAGTAAGGGGCTTATGAAGAACCTTCACAACATTCTGGAGATTTCCCCAAATGAAGAAAAACCTGAGGCAGTGTTATCACAGTGGAGTACAAGCACTCCGTTTAAAAAATGGCTTCTTCTTGTGTGGCTCTTTTTGAAGCAAAACAAGGGATATCTGGCGCTGGTCTTTCAAGGGGGTTTTCCCAATACCAAGCAGTTCGAGGAACGCTTAGCAACTGCGGTCTTTTTGATTGAGAGTCCGGCAAAGAATCCTCAATACTGGGAATGCTATCAGGAACGCAAACGATACCTTCAAGCTATGGGGATTACCAAACTCCCCTCCTCTTTCTGGGAAGAGCTTGAAAAACAAAAGGAATCGTCTGTCGCCCGCTTGCGCTACCTTACCGACCGTACCAGGGAGGAGAAAGAGAAGGTGGTTGATCTGGTTGGCACTGCCTTAAGAAAGGGAGTTCCCCTCCAGGAAATCCTTGGCACGCTCTCGAAGGTTTACCCAGGACTTTTCTGGTACTTAGCATGGGAGGCCGTTTGTGATTCTATTTCGTCTTCGCAGGTTGATTTACAAAGTTATTTTAGCGAGTATGTGCAACAAAAGATTGCTGATTTGGTAAAACCTGATTTTGTGGAACGAGTGAGGACTGTCGCAGAAGCCAAAGGTGTATGGTGGCAAGACTTTCAGCCGACAAAGCATATCGTCGACCAACTTTACCAAGATGGACAGACGCTTCTTTACTGGATCGACAGCTTGGGTCTTGAGTATCTGGGGTATCTGGCAGGTCTTCTTGCTCAGAAAGAGGAGCTTACATATGCCATTCACATTGGCTACGCTTTGCTACCTACGACTACTGAATACAATAAGGCCTTTTTGGAAGGGAAAATAGTACAGGAATTTCGCCAGCTTGATGAACTCAAGCATAGTAACCAGTACTCCTATCCTGAGAGTATTGTGGACGAACTCGATCTTTTACAAAAAGCTCTTGATGAAGCGGTATCTCGTCTTGATGACTATAAGAAGGTTCTTATCGTCTCGGATCATGGGGCCAGCCGGCTGGCAGTGCTCTCTTCCAAAAACAATCTCGGACTCTCATATCCTCCGAAACCCGATGCCAGGGTAAAAAAGTATGGGCGCTACTGTGTGGATGAGAAACATTCTTACAGCTCTGAGATTCCCACTTGTATCGATTTCGGGGTGTACCACGTTTTCGCCGACTATGGCCGTTTTGCCGTTTCAGGAGGAAATGTAGGAGAAATTCATGGTGGAGCCACCTTAGAGGAAGTGCTCGTTCCCATCATTGAGGTTCAAAAAAGGGTTGAACTTTCTAGAGCCATGCACCCGCAGGTCAAATTGGAGAGTACTCTGGTAAAATTAAAACCGGGAACAAAACCAAAGATACGCTTTGAGATATCCCCTGAGGTTACAGGAAATGTCGTGGTTCAGGTTGAAGGAAAGAATTACCCGTGTTTTCAAGAAGGATCATTCTGGGCTTTTGAAATTGAGACCAAACAGCCACTCGTTCAAGGGGTGGTAATTGTGGGTGGCCGCGAAGTCGGCAGAATTGCAGTGCATATCCAGCGGGGAATTCTGGAACACGATGATCTGTAGTGAGTAGGAGAAGCCCATGATATCGCCATTAGAAGAGAAACTGAAAACCTATTTTGAGGATATGGTGGTCTTCAAGTCTCCGGACCAGGTGAAGTTTTTTGCTTCCTTGAGTCTTCCTTCCTTTATGCGGGATTGGTTGGTCATGAAATTCTCTGATCCAGAAGGACGAATCGACACTGACGAAGTGGCCAGTTATGTCAGGAAGTTTATCCCGCAGAAAGAAGACTGGGAGAAACTCAAGTATGCAATGATCCGCGACGGTAAAGTGGTGAAGATTTTGGCCAAAGTTCGCGTTGAAGTGGATGTGGCAAAAAGGAAAGTCCTTTTTAGTCTTCCTGATTTTGGTTTTCCCAAGAAGAAATACGAGGCGGTGGTTGACGATGCGGCCATAAAAGGCAAAGAACACCACCTTCTACGACCGGGCGATGTCTGGGGTACAGTAGAACTCGTCTGCGAACCTTCTCTCGGTGATAAGGGTAGTGTCATGAAAATGATCAGTTTCAAGCCTTTCTGCCCTTATGAAGTTACCCTCGACTACTTCTGTGACGCTCGTCAATATTTCACCACTGAAGAGTGGATAGATGTCTTGCTCTCAGCCGTTGACTATAATCCCAAAGGGTTTGACACCGAACTGCAAAAGCTCACCCTCCTGACTCGATTGACACCTTTTGTGGAAAAACGGCTGAACCTTATAGAACTTGCTCCTAAAGGGACGGGCAAATCGTATATCTTTTCCAAGATCAGTAAATATGGTTGGTTGGTGAGCGGAGGGAGTATATCCCGAGCCAAGATGTTCTATGACATGAATACCAAGGTCGAGGGGTTGGTTTCCCACTATGATTATGTCGTTTTTGATGAAATCCAGAGCATTCGGTTTACCGATGAATATGAAATGCGAGGAGCGCTCAAAGGGTATTTGGAGAGTGGTGATTACCGGGTTGGCAACCATCGAGGAGTTGGTGAAGCAGGATTGGTGCTTTTGGGAAACATCGATCAGTCCTTTATGGATGTTAATCGCAACATTTTTTCCGAGTTACCAAGTATCTTTCGCGAGTCGGCACTTCTCGACCGCTTTCATGGGTTTATTAAAGGTTGGGACATTCCCCGAATGCACGAAGGGATGAAAGCCAGCGGTTGGGCTTTAAACGTGGAGTATTTTTCTGAAATTCTCCATCTTTTACGAGGGGAACTCGTCTATCGCGCTGTAGTTGACGAGATCGTTGAAGTGCCCCCTAATGCTGACACAAGAGATACAGAAGCAATTAAGAGGCTATGTACTGGGTTGCTGAAGCTCCTCTTTCCTCACCAGCGTTCTCCTGAGTCAATCCAGCCAGAAGAATTTGTGAAGTATTGCCTTGAGCCAGCCAAAAAGGCCAGAAGGATCATTAAGATTCAATTGGGTATTTTAGACTCGGAGTTCCGAGGAAAAGACATTCCTGATATTCGACTCAAGGAGTGAAGGGGTGTACTCGTGCCAAAGGATCAGTGTCAAGAATGTGGAAGAGTGCTTTCGAAAGACTGTGTTGCCCTGAATAAAAAACTCCTGGGCAGGAAGGTCCAATCCTTCTACTGTATTTCCTGTTTGGCTAGCTATCTAGACTGCTCAGAGGACCTTCTATGGCGCAAAATAGAAGAGTTTAAGGAACAAGGGTGCGGTTTATTTCGCTAAATGTAATTATTCCTGGGTGACGGGGAATTACTTCCTACTAGCTTCCTTCTCTGCTCTCTGGCTTGTCTTTATGTTTTTTTACTTCTTGCAGTCTGCTTTTTGTGCTCACTTGTTGCACATGTGGAGCACGCAGAGCAAAGAAGCTCCTGGCAGGAAGGTCGCCGAGCGACACAAATGGGAGTGTGGGGTAAAGACAAAAGCGGGGATCACTCTCTCACTTCTTAGCGGGAGGGAACGACTTCGTTACCCACTCCAAAAAACATCATCAGACGCCTATTTAAGATCGTAAAACGGCTTTATGTTTTTAGAAAATGTCATAGTGGTGCGTTCATTGTATCTGAGCAACACGAGCTTCCTGCCGCTGCTTTCGCAGGGGTAGGTTCTTGAACTCCCTATTCTCCATTTCTTCTTTGGAAAAGGCCTTAAAGGATATTCTAGATGGTGGGAGGAGAAAAGCATAACACTCTCTTTAATTTTAGTAGGCAAGGACTGCCTTTCGAAGCGTTTCTTCTGAGTTCAGAGCCAGGGGAAACTTCCGAAAGAAGGCAGTGATGTGCTTCTTATAATCCCGAATGGTTCGCTCTGCTTTGCCTTCTGCTCGCTTCTCAAAGAGAAAGAGTTCAAGGAGTGCCTCAGCACTTTTCTCATGCTTGAAATGGACGATTTTGCCCATCGCTTCCAACTCCAGAACGTCTGTTTTTGGGCCAGCGGACTCAGGAAGAAGGGAAAGGAGAGGGAAAAGAAGAGAATTCGCTCAAAGCCTAGTGGCAAGAGCCTTTTAGCCTTCTGGAGCCGGCGATCCGACTTGAACGGACAACCTGCGGATTACGATTCCGCTGCTCTGCCATTGAGCTACACCGGCTCCGGGGAAATTGTAGCAAAACGCGCGAAAAAGCGTCAAGAGGTCGCATGGGTTCACGTGACGTGTACTTTTAGGAGTTCCTATTTCCCAAACCCTACTGTAGCTTTGTGCGCTTCTTGTGCGAAGTATGCCGCCGCGTCCTTTTCTTCGAACCGTCCTCAAGAACCTGCTGGAGTTTGTAGACCACTCGACGGGGGCTTGGACCTACTTCTCTAAACGATAAGCTCAAGGCGTCCTTTGTGTACATCCAAAAACCAGGCTGGGGGAGGGTCGACTTGACTTTAAAGATCCCCCTTTGGGGTTGCGCTCTGAGGGGACACTGTGTACGTTTATCGATGAAGCGGTAAGGGCTCTCGGTGGCCTCACTGGATCTCCAAAAAGGGCAGAGTATGCTTTCCCAAGGTTCCCTCATAGAGTGTAGTCACCCTTAAAGAGGTTCCAGACTGCCCATCGGCATTCCCCGGGGTTCACTGACTCGTAGGGAAACTCTGAATCGTTGCACTACGCGGTTTTCAAAAGGCTTTCGAAGAAGACCTTTTCTCAAGTCTGCTTCGAAGGAATATAGAGAGCGCATTAAGCGTCAGGGTTATTGCGAGAAGAACAATGATTCCCGCAGCAGCGTTGGCGTGAAAAGCTTTTTGAGGGCGAGAGACCCAGTTAAAAATCTGGATGGGAAGGGTGGTAAAGGGGGATAGGATGCTGTCAGGTAGAAAGGCAACGTAGGTAAGGGCACCAATCATAATGAGTGGAGCAGCTTCCCCTATGGCTCGGGAGACGGTGAGAATGATCCCGGTTAGGATCCCTGGGAAAGCTACAGGGAGTACTTGATCTCGTAGCGCTTGCCAGCGAGTGGCTCCGAGGGCTAAAGCAGCTTCCCAGAGGGACTGGGGAATTGCTCGGAGGCTTTCCCGGGCTGCAACAATAATAATGGGGAGAACAAGAAGGGCGAGGGTAAGGGCACCGGTGAGAAGACTTCGTCCAAGTTGCAGTGCTCGGGCAAAGAGCTCAAGTCCAAGCATGCCGTAAATAATGGAAGGGACTCCCCCCAAAGTGGCGATGCTTGTTTCAATAAGCGAGCTTACGCGATTTTTCGGTGCGTATACCTCAAGGTAAATTGCTCCTCCTATCCCAAGAGGAACAGCAAAAAGGATAGTAAGAGTGGTAACGTATATGCTCCCCACCATGGCTGGGAGTATTCCTGCTTCCTCAGGGCGTCGGGAAGGAAAACTTGTGAGGAACTTTATGTTGAGACGTGGAAGGCCGTCAAGAAAAGCGTCAATGATGAGGGCAAAGAGGATGACAAGAGAGAATAGCAAAGCACTAGCAGCGAGAACAAGGAAAACCTTTTCCCTTCTCCTCTTTCCTACAAGGAGCGCATCGGTTTGTAAACCTCGTTTCACCAGTATACCTCCCGGAACCTTTGGCGGAGTTTGCGGGCAAGCACGTTAAGAAGAAGGGTAAAGATAAAAAGTAAAAGTCCAACGGCGAATATAGTCTGGTACTCAAGAGTTCCCGTGGGAACATCTCCAAGGCTTACTTGGGCAATGTAGGCGGTCATAGTCATGATGGGGACAAGGGGGTTTAAAGTGAGCTGGGGCATTTGTCCAGCAGCGATGGTCACAAGCATTGTTTCACCAATTGCTCGGGAAAGAGCAAGAATAAGGGAAGCGGTTACCCCTGAAAAAGCAGCGGGGAAGACTATCTTTGTAGCTACTTCAAACTTCGTTGAGCCGAGAGCGTATCCTGCTTCCCGGAGACTCTGGGGTACAGCGTGCATAGCGTCTTCGCTCAGAGAGGACACAAGGGGAAGAATCATAATGCCCATGACAATTCCTGGGGAAAGGGCGTTGAACCCTGAAAGGGAGGGGATAACACGCTTCAAAAGAGGAGTGACAAAAAGGAGGGCAAAGTATCCATAGACGACAGTGGGAACACCTGCAAGGATTTCAAGGATGGGCTTACAGAGCCGCCGTACTCGTGGTGAAGCGTATTCACTGAGAAATATAGCAATGAGAATGCCAAGAGGGGCGGCCACAAGGATGGCAATGCCAGTGGTCAGAAGGGTTCCACAAAGAAGAGGCAAAATACCAAAATGTTTTTCGTAAAAGAGGGGAGTCCACTGCGTATCGGTGAAAAAGGAAACGATGGAAACTCTTCTAAAAAACTGCGCCGACTCAAAAAGAAGCATTCCTATTATCCCCAAGGTGGTAAAAACCGAGATGAAGCTAAAGACAAAAAAGAGCCTTCGCATAAAGGCTTCTTCGCGCTTTGCTCGCTTGAGAATTCTTTTATTGTCTTGCATAGGAAATCCCCTTTACCAAGCCACTCCCTCCTTGGGAGTGGCTTGGTAACTCAGTTTTACAGTTCTTTCTCTTTTTCTAAAATCTCCTCGATGGAGACACCAACTGTAGCTCCGTGTCCTCCAAAGATAGAGCCAGTGATGCGTTTATTAAAGCGTTCAAGCGCAAGCTCATAAGCTCTTTTCGGCAGCGGTACATACCCAACCTCTTGAACAAGATCCGCTGCGTTCTGAAGGTAGAATTCGACGAACTTCACCACTTCATCGCGCTCAGCGCTCTTTAAACTCACGTAGATAAAGAGTGGTCGGCTTAGGGGCTGGTATGTTCCATTTTCGACGTTCTCTGGAGTAGGTGGAACGGGTTCTTTGTCTCCGACCTTTATCGGAACGGCTTTGAGGAGGTCCTGGTTCTCAAGGTAGTACGCAAGACCAAAGTATCCCAGGGCATATTTATCCTGGCTCACTCCCTGAACAAGGACATTGTCGTCTTCGCTGGCCACATAATCTCCCCGACTCTTTCCCGATTCGCCCACAATGGCCTCGGTGAAGTAATCGAAAGTTCCTGAATCCACTCCTGGGCCAAAAAGGGTGATAGGTTTATCGGGCCATCCAGGACGGATATCACTCCATTTCAAGCTTTTTCCTTGAGCCTCTGGCTCCCAGATTTTTTTGAGCTCTGCAACCGTGAGGTAATCCACCCGATCATTCTCCTTGTTTACTACCACAGCGAGAGCATCAAAGGCAACAGGAAGCTCAATGAATTCGATACCGTTTGCCTGGCAAGCTTCGATTTCTGAAGCTTTGATGGGGCGGGAAGCATTGTTGATGTCCGTTTCTCCACGGACGAAGCGCTTGAAACCCCCACCAGTTCCTGAGATTCCCACGGTGACTTTAATGTCCTTGTAGACCTTTTGGAATTCCTCGGCAATGGCCTCGGTTATAGGGTAGACAGTGCTTGAGCCGTCAATCTGTACGAGTTTCTCAATTGCGAAGGCACAAGTGGAGAAAGCAAGTATACCCGCCATCACAAGTGCAAGAACAGTTTTCCGCAAGGCTCTCACCCCTTTTTCATTTTACCTCATTATGGAATGCGGAGTGAAGGAAAGGGCAAAGAAAGGATTAAAGTTGCATTAAAAAGTTGTAATATTGTGGTGTTGACTTTTTATAAAATTGGATTTATTCTAAAAATGGAATGCTTATTAGGAGGTGGTGCTAGTCGTCTGGAGTGTCCAAGAAATCAGAGAAGTTCTGAAATCGCGGGGTGTTCGGCCTTCATACATCCGTATACGGGTTTTCCAGTATCTCCTTGAGACGGATAAACACCCAAGTGCTGAAGAGATATACCAGGAACTGTTACAGGATATTCCTACACTTTCCCGGGCTTCGGTGTACAACGCTTTGGCAGCACTTGTGGATGCCCAAGTCGTTAGAGTCCTTACTATAGAAAAAAACGAGCTGCGGTATGATGCTACACTTCCCGAACATGGGCATTTTCAGTGCGAGGTGTGTGGGCAAGTGTACGATTTCCAGTTTGACCTTGAATCTCTACGGTGTGAGGGACTCGAAGGTTTTTGGGTAAAGAGCAAAGACTTGTACTTTAGGGGAATTTGCCCTAAATGCATGAAAGGAGGATGAACATGGAGAATCTCGGACGTATGCCTCTTTTGGGAGAGCGGTTTCCTTCGATGGAGGTTAAAACAACCCATGGAGTAAAGAAACTTCCTGATGATTACGCCGGGAAGTGGTTTGTTCTTTTTAGTCATCCTGGTGATTTCACCCCAGTTTGTACCACGGAGTTCGTAGCTTTTGCCAAGAAGGCCGAAGCTTTCCGAGCACTCAATACTGAACTCATTGGGTTGTCGGTTGACCAGGTCTTTGCCCACATCAAGTGGACGGAGTGGATCCGGGAAAAGCTTGGTGTTCCCATTCCTTTTCCGATTATCGCCGATGAACTTGGTCGGGTTGCCCAAGCTCTGGGAATGATTCACCCTGGGAAGGGGACTAACACCGTTCGGGCAGTGTTCATTGTGGACGATAAGGGAATTTTGCGCCTTGTCATGTACTACCCGCAAGAAGTTGGGCGGAGCGTTGACGAAATTTTGCGAGCCCTAAAAGCTTTGCAGGTTTCCGATGCTCACAAGGTAGCCCTTCCTGAAAACTGGCCAAACAATGAACTCCTTGGAGATAAGGTCATTGTACCTCCTGCCGGAACGGAGGAACTTGCCCGGGAGCGCCTCGAAGCGGCAAAGCGAGGAGAATTGGAATGTTTTGACTGGTGGTTCTGTTATAAGAAGCTCTAAATGCTTTGTATGGTGCAATCCCACAGGCTGCACTGAAAACAGCCTGTGGGATTGCGCTTGAAAAGGAGGCGATTCTTATGGCCAGGGTAGCACGAGAAATGGTGGAGAAGGCAGGAATCAACGTGGACCAGCTTGTGGAGCTTCTCGTCAAGAACGCTGCGGCTGAGCTTACCACATACTACTACTATACCATCCTGCGCTGTAATCTCATCGGCCTTGATGGTGAAACCATTAAGGAGATTGCTGAAGTAGCTCGAATTGAAGACCGTAACCATTTTGAGGCATTGGTACCAAGGATATATGAACTGGGAGGCTCACTCCCCAAAGACATGAAGGAGTTCCATGACATTTCCGGGTGTCCCCCAGCCTATCTCCCGGCTGAGGTTAGAACAGTTGAGGATATTCTTGAAGTGCTCGTTGCAGCTGAGCGCTGTGCGGTGCGCCAGTACACCCATATCTGTAACCTTACCCAGGGTAAGGACCATCGCACCTATGACCTTGCTCTTTCTATTCTCCACGAGGAAATAGAGCATGAGTCATGGTTCTCAGAATTTCTCCGTGAAGGACCCTCTGGACATTTTATGCGCCGCGGAGAAACTTCTCCTTTTGTATCGAAGTTTTTGAAGTG
The DNA here is from genome assembly GCA_937922705.1 of uncultured bacterium. Classification (GTDB taxonomy): domain Bacteria; phylum Atribacterota; class Atribacteria; order Atribacterales; family Caldatribacteriaceae; genus Caldatribacterium; species Caldatribacterium caloriphilum. The sequence goes on from CALAIW010000007.1 coordinate 65,908, forward strand.
AGGAAAAGGGGGTGTTGCCCCCTTTTC
>CALAIW010000008.1 GCA_937922705.1 uncultured bacterium
TGGAGGTGGCATTGCCGAAGTCACCCCGGAAAAAGTAACCGTTCTTGTGCACAGCGCCGAAGAAGCTCACGAAATCGATGTTGCTCGAGCACAGGAAGCAGCACGACGAGCTGAAAGCCGTCTTAGGGAGCAATCCGCAAGTATCGATTTTGCCCGTGCTCAGGCAGCCCTTTTGCGGTCCCTTGCTCGCCTTCGGGCCGCAGCCCACCTTTCCCGAGGACCCAAAAGCTAGTGGTTACTCTGGAACGAACTCTTGAAACACCCCTGGAAGTCCAAAGAAAGAACATAGTACCTGAACGATACGCTCTGCTGCTTTTCCATCACCAAAAACGAACTTCCTCTTTCGTTCTGGAGGCCTTTCAAGGAGGGTCATAACTTCTCGAACAATAGCACTCTCACTGCATCCTGAAAGCACTCCAAGGCCACACTCAAGGACTTCCGGGCGTTCTGTAGTATCTCGCGTGACGACAACAGGAACACCTAAAGCTATTGCCTCTTCTTGTACCCCTCCCGAGTCACTCACCACAGCGCGGCTTTGGGCAAGAAGGCGTACAAAATCAGGATAGGGAAGGGAATCGAGAAGGAATACCCGGGGAAGGTGAGCAAGAAGAGGTACAACCGTCTCCCAAATGCAGGGATTGGGATGGAGAGGAAAAAAGACCTTCACGTCTTTGCGCTCAGCGACAATCCTCCGTATAGCCCGAGCAACCTCAGCAATTCCCTCTCCCCAGTTTTCCCGCCGGTGAGCGGTAACAGTAAGAATAACTCCATCACGAGTTTCCCGTTCAAGAACAGGATGCGTAAAAGAAGGATGAGCAGCAAGGATACTGAAAAGGGCATCAACCACAGTGTTTCCTGTAACGAAAATACTTTGTTCTGGAATTCCTTCACGCAGGAGGTTTTCCCTGGCCCGTGGAGTTGGGGCAAAGTGCATATCTGCGATGCGTCCAATGAGAACCCGATTCATTTCTTCAGGAAAGGGACTGTATTTGCTGAGCGAACGCAATCCCGCTTCCACATGGGCACAGGGAATCTTGAGGTAAAAAGAGGCCAATGCTCCACAAAGTGCAGAAGTTGTATCCCCCTGAACAATAACGAGGTCAGGGCGGTCTTTGGTGAAAACCTGTTCAAGGCCTTCCAGAATCCGGGACGTAAGGTAAAAGAGGGACTGGCGTTCCGTCATAACCCTAAGGTCGTACCGAGGAGAAATCTGAAAAACTTGGAAAAAGGATGCCGCCATCTCCCGGTGCTGCCCGGTGTGGACAACCCAGGGAATAAATTCGCTCCTCTCCTCAAGGGCATGGATAAGTGGAGCGAGTTTTACAATTTCTGGGCGAGTCCCAAGAACAAAAGCAATGCTAATGCCGGACAGAGGGCTTTTCCTCCTCAGGGAGTTCGGTAACCCTCAAGTTTTTTCCAAGACTTACAAAAAAGAGCGCAATGAGGAAAAAGAAGAACAGCGAATACGTGCTGTTTGCGAGGAAAGTGTTCACGAAAATGGCTACTCCTCCACAGAGGGCGCTGATCGCGTAAAAAATGATTACCACTTCACGTTTGGAGTATCCCCGTTCAAGAAGACGATGGTGCAGATGCCCCCGATCCGGGGAGAAAACAGGAAGGCGGTTCTTCTTGCGGCGCACAATGGCGAAAAGGGTATCAAAAATCGGAATCCCAAGAATGAGAGCGGGGAGTGCAAGGGTAAACGCAGCGGCACTCTTCACTGCTCCCTGGACAGAAATCACCGCAAGCATTCCTCCAAGAAAAAGTGCTCCACCATCTCCGAGGAAAATCCTGGCCGGAGGGAAGTTGTAGAGGAGAAAACCCAAGGTCGCACCAGCAAGGAGAAAGGAAAGAAGTGCTGGTTCAATTCTCCCCTCCTGAAGGGAAATGATTCCCAGGGTAAGCGCAGCAATGATCCCCACTCCTCCAGACAGCCCATCAAGCCCATCGATAAGATTCAAGGCATTGGAGATTCCCACAATCCAAAGAAGTGTCAGGGGATATCCGAACCACCCCAGGTACACCACATGGCTCCAAGGAAGGGTGAAGAAACGAATGACTACGCCTCCCAGAAGGAGCAACAGAGCCCCGAAGCACTGGCCGGCAAACTTCCCCCATGGTGGAAGGGAGAAAAAATCGTCAACGAGTCCAGTGGCAAAAATAACACTGATACCAAGAACGAAAAAGGGCGAAACGGAAAGGGGATGGAAAAGGACAAGAAGCGCAAGGCTTCCGAGAAACCCCCCAAAGACTCCCAGTCCCCCAAGACGAGAAACAGGTCGATCGTGGATCTTACGCTTCCCATCAGGAAGGTCAAAACATTTTTGTCGCTCACTGAAGCGGATAACGCAGGGAGTAAGTCCTAAAGCAAAGAGGAAAGCAAGAAACGGAAAAAAGAGTGCCTCACGGAACACCATGTTGTCCCTCCGGAAAGACCATAACCTCAATCCCCGCTTCCTCAAGGAGTGCGTCAGCAAGAGGGTCTGGATAAGGATTCTCGTAGACGATCCGAATAATCCCAGCGTTAATGAGCATTTTTACGCAGAGAATGCAGGGTTTATGGGTACAGTAAAGGGTTGAACCCTTTGTGCTCACCCCATAGAGCGCTGCCTGAATAATAACATTTTGTTCGGCGTGAAGTCCTCGACAGAGTTCGTGCATCTGCCCTGAGGGAATGTTCTTCACATTCCGAAGACAGGTCTCTTCAGTACAGTGGGCAATGCCCGTGGGCGCACCGTTATAGCCAGTTGCAAGGATACGTTTATCCTTAACTAGAACCGCGCCGACTCTACGGCGAATACAGGTCGAGCGAGTAGCCACAAGATGCGCAATGGCTATAAAGTACTCATCCCACTCGGGTCGGGTTTTTTCGCTCTTCGTAGGCACAGATTTTGGCCACTCTTCGGGCATGACGATCCCCCTGAAACTCACTTTCAAGCCAGACCCTTACAATCTCCCGAGCAAGGCCCACGCCAATAACTCGCTCTCCCATGGTGAGAATGTTCGCATCGTTATGTTCTCGAGAAGCTCGCGCCGAGAACACATCATGGCACAAGGCCGCCCGTATTCCCTGGACTTTGTTGGCAGCAATAGACATTCCTACCCCCGTCCCACAGATGAGAATGCCTCGATCTCCCTTCCCTTGTGCTATATCCTCAGCCACCCGAAAAGCGATATCCGGGTAATCGAAAGGAGCTTCTCCGTACACTCCATAGTCCTCAACCTCGTACCCCAAAGAGATAAGGTACGCCTTGATATCTTCTTTGAGCCTGAAACCCGCGTGATCACAACCAATAAGAATGCGCATCCTCTTCCCTCCTCAGCTGGAGCACGCTTGCCCGGACGCAGCCGGTGTAGTCGTGAAGTTCCCGAACATAAGTTACTCCAAAACGCTCCCCAAGCTTGGCAATCGCCTCCTTCTGGCGAGGGTCATGTTCCACAAAGAGAAACCCTCCATCTCGTAAGAACAAAGGAGCATTCTCCAGAATTCTTTGAATAACCTCAAGACCATCTCCGCCCCCAAGAAGTGCTTCTTTCGGTTCATAGAGGCGAATGCTTGCATCGAGCTTTTCCCAATCCTCTTCGGCAACGTAGGGGGGGTTGGAGAGGATAACATCAAAGGTAACCCCTTGCGCTGCGAAAGGAGCAAAAAGGTCTCCAACAAAAAAGCGTGCCCGTTCGGCAAGACCAAGAATTGCGGCATTCTCTTGGGCTAAGGCTATAGCCTCCTTGGAGATATCCACTCCAAAGAGAAAGACAGCTGGAACAAAAAAAGCGCACGCAAGCCCTATCGCGCCGCTCCCACAGCAAAGATCGCACACAAGAAGCTTCTCCCTTTTGCCAGAGAGAAAATGAAGGAAAAGCATTGCTTCCTCCACCCAGGCTTCGGTGTCGATTCTTGGAATGAACACCCCTTTCCGTATTCGAAAAGGTAGGGAGAAAAACTCCCACTCTCCAAGAACATACTGCAAAGGAACACCAGAAAGGCGTTCATGCACAAGTTCCTCAAAGGTCTTTTGCTTCTCCTCTGGGACTCTCCAATCCCAAAAGAGGTATATCCGGGCAGGAGAAGTGCCAAGAAGCTTCCCCAGAAGGAGACGTACTTCCCGGGTGGGAGAGGAGATCCCCTTCTCCCGGAACAATCGTACCGTCTGAGAAAAGAGCTCCCGTACAGTCACCTCAGCTGACCTTCTCAAGAAGCCTGGCCCGCTCTTCCGCAGCGAGGGCCTCGATAATTTCGTCAAGATCTCCATCAAGAACTGACTCTAAACGGTACAGGGTAAGGTTGATACGGTGGTCCGTAACTCGATTCTGAGGGAAATTATAGGTACGGATGCGTTCGCTCCGTTCACCAGTACCAATTTGTGCCCGTCGTTCTCGATCGATAGCCTCTTTCTGTGCTCGCTGTTCAAGCTCTAAAAGGCGAGCCCGCAAAATACGGAGTGCCTTTGCCTTGTTCTTGTGCTGGGATCGTTCGTCCTGACAGGTTACCACAATCCCAGTAGGGATATGGATAATCCGTACAGCAGAGTCCGTCGTGTTCACATGCTGTCCCCCAGGACCAGAAGCTCTAAAGATTTCAACTCGGATATCCTCAGGACGAATAACGACTTCGACCTCATCAGCTTCAGGAAGCACTGCAACCGTGGCTGTAGAGGTATGAATGCGACCGCTTGCTTCAGTCACCGGGACACGTTGCACCCGATGCACCCCGCTCTCAAACTTGAACTTACTGTACGCCCCTTTTCCCTCCACCGCAAAAATGATCTCCTTGAATCCTCCAAGCTCCGTGGGGCTTGCGTCCATAACCTCAACCCGAAAACCGTGACGCTCCGCAAAACGGGTGTACATCCGGAAAAGGTCGGCAACAAAAAGCGCAGCCTCGTCTCCACCGGTTCCAGCTCGAATTTCCACAAGGGTGTTTTTCTCATCCCGAGGGTCTTTGGGAAGAAGCATGAGCTTCAACTCTTCTTCAAGCTGGGCGTAACGTTCTCGTAAGCGAGCAATCTCTTCTTCAAGAAGTTCTCGAAGTTCCGGATCGTGCTCATTTCGCAAAAGCATCCGGTCTTCTTCGAGTTCCCGTTCAACCTTCTCATATTCCTCATACTTTTCTACAATCGGCTCAATCTCAGCGATGGTCTGGGCATAGCTTCGGTAACGGGAAAGGTCTTGAATAACTTCAGGGTGTGCCATCTTTTCGGTAAGCTCCTGGTACTGAGCGACAATGGCTTTCACTTTTTCTCGCCACACGAGAAAACACCTTCCCCTAAACTCCCCCGAAGTGCTGCAAAAGCAACTTCAAGCTGGGCATAATCTGGCTCACGAGTCGTAAAGTACTGAAGCCATAATCCTGGAAGGCTCACAAGACGAGCAAGAACGCTTTTCCGATTTCGAGAAAGCAGCTTAATTGCCTCATACGCTAAGCCAGCCACAAGGGGTACCACGATGATACGGCTTAGGACACGCACGAGAACCCCCGGTCTTCCAAGAAGGGAGAAAATGAGAATGCTCACCACCATAACCACAAGGAGCCAACTTGTTCCACAGCGAGGGTGACGAGTGGTGAACTTCATAGCACTCTCTGGAGAGAGGTCCTCCCCCTCCTCAAAGGCAAAAATAGCCTTGTGTTCTGCTCCATGGTACTCGAAAACCCGGCGAATATCCCGCATGGTCGAGATAACGAAAATGTAAAAGAGGAAAATCCCAATCCGAATGCCCCCCTCAACGAGGTTGTACAGGAATGTCGAGGCAAGGAAGCGGTCAAGGAGTGAAGTCACAAAAGTCGGCAGAGCAATGAAAAGACCGACAAAAAGACCAAAGGCAAGCAGTATAGCCATCCCCACATCAAAACTGCTGAGTTTCGTCTCTTCATCAAAGGCAACCTGAGCAGAGTACGAAAGCGCTTGAAGCCCTACCATAAGTGAATCCACAAGACCCACAACCCCCCTAATGATGGGAAGGGCAAAGAAGCGGTTTCGGCGAGAAAGGGGGACTACTTCCTGGACTTTAAGAACAATTGTCCCATCCGGACGACGTACCGCCATAGCAAGGCGGTAAGGACTCCGCATCATAACTCCTTCAATAAGCGCCTGCCCACCAATATCACAAATTTCTCGCTTTACGGTTTCCCCCACGGTTTTCCACAACCTTTCTCCCCTTCCGGGCACGGTCCAAACTTGCAAGGAGGACCGGCGAGCTCGGCAATAACCGGCGCCACTCTTGTAACTGCTTCAAGCATTTGCAGAACCACTTCCCGAATCTCCCACTGTGCCCGGCGACAGAGACGCAACCGAAAAATGTGCAGAAGTTCTCGAGCGTTCAGAGAAACGAAGAGGTTCGTCTCTACACCTTGTGGAAGCACATACCGAGCATCCTCTTTTGGGATTCCAAGGCCACAAAGTTCTGCATACGCTTTCTGCGCTTGGTCGACCACCTCGTCAAACACTATTTTAGCACGAGGATGGGCAGCAATCGACGGAGGACACACAAAACCAGCGTGCTTCACATCCACATAGCGTTGACTCTGCTGGGCATACGAAGCGAGACGATGCCGCACAAGCTGGTGTGACGCTACCCGCGACATTCCTTCAATAAGAAAGGCAAAAGATGCATGCTCCAGAACCGATTCGTGACCCCGGGCAAAGAGTTCCCGAATAAGCGCCCGGGCTTTCTCAAGAGAAATATCCCGGGGGGGAGTCTTACTGTAGCAAACCCGAGCGGCAAGGGCGATTGCCTTTTCTGGCTCGGGCGTATACGCAAGAAGCGTCACTCGCATAGTGGCAGAGGAGGGCAATCAGTAGTTGTCTCCGTATTTGCTTCGGAACTTCTCTACCCTTCCAGTAGTGTCAACAATTTTTTGCTGCCCGGTGAAAAAGGGATGGCACTTTGCACAAATCTCAACACGAATTTCCGGAAACTTTGTCGATTTCGTTACAAAAGTATTCCCACAAGCGCAGATAACCCGAGTCTCTTGATACTCTGGATGTATGCCCTTTTTCATCCTCTACTCACCTTCCCTCAAGACACAAAGTGGGATTAATTATAGCACAAAAAGAAAAAGCCCACCACAGACGTGGTGGGCTTTACTCTTCAGGCTTCAACCTTACAGTTTCCGTACACGAACAGCTTGAGGACCCTTGGTCCCTTGCTGGACATCGAACTCTACGGCTTGTCCCTCTTCAAGGGTTTTAAAGCCGTTTCCTTCGATTGCAGTGTAATGGACGAACACGTCACCACCCTGGTCGGATGAGATGAATCCATACCCTTTGGTGGTGCTGAACCATTTCACTTTACCTGTTGCCATTGAATTGAGCCTCCTCAATCTAAACTCGCCTGCGCAAGCGTTGCGCTTAGAGTACCACCTGAGGCACCCAATGTCAAGGGGAGCGAAAAATAAAATTTCACCGTGACGTCTTGAGTACCTGATCAATGATTTTTAAGAACTCCCGATTTGAGCGGGTATTCTTCATGCGCTCAATAACCATCTGCGCTGCCTCCTGAGTATCAACATTGGCGAGGAGGCGACGGAGCATCCAAATACGCTCAAGGTCTTCCTTTTTGAGGAGCAACTCCTCCCGGCGAGTTCCAGAACGATGAATGTCAATCGCTGGAAAAATCCGGCTTTCTGCCAAGGCCCGGCTGAGATGGAGTTCCATGTTTCCTGTCCCTTTGAACTCTTCGTAAATGACCTCATCCATTCGAGAACCGGTATCAATAAGGGCTGTGGCGATGATCGTGAGGCTTCCCCCTTCCTCAATATTTCGAGCTGCGCCAAAGAAGCGCTTTGGCCAGTGCAGCGCCGAAGAATCAATACCTCCAGAAAGCGTCTTCCCGGTTGTGGGAACAACAAGGTTATTCGCCCGAGCAAGACGGGTAATGCTATCAAGGAGAATAACGACGTCTTTTCCTTCCTCAACGAGTCGCTTAGCCCGTTCAAGGGTGAGTTCCGCCACCCGGATATGGTTTTCGGGCTTCTGGTCAAAGGTTGAGGCTATAACGTGTCCTTTGACCGACCGCTCCATTTGGGTAACTTCTTCCGGTCGCTCATCAATAAGAAGCACGATAAGCACAACATCCGGGTAATTTGTGGTAATACCATTGGCAATCTTCTCAAGAAGAACAGTCTTTCCAGCTTTCGGCGGAGCAACAATAAGTCCTCGCTGCCCTTTCCCAATAGGGGCAAAAATGTCGATGATACGGGTAGCGATTTCATCAGGGGTAGTTTCAAGAATGTACTGCTCGTTTGGAAAAATGGGGGTTAGGTTTTCGAAAAGGGGGCGTTTCTTAGCCTGTTCAGGATCCTCATCGTTGATTGCTTCAATACGCAAAAGGGCATAGTACCGTTCTCCCTCTTTGGGGGGACGAACCTGACCAGCAACTTTGTCACCACTGCTGAGACCGAAACGCTTGATCTGCGAAGGGGAAACATACACGTCGTTTTCGCTTGGAGCAAAATCGTCAGCAGTTCGCAAAAACCCGTACCCTTCTGGAGTGATTTCAAGGATTCCTTCGCTAAAAAGGTATCCCTTGGCTTCTGCACCCTTCCTAAGGATTTCAAAGATAAGGTCGTTTTTACGCTTTCGGCTGTACCCAGAAATACCAAGGGTCTGTGCTATTTCAGCAAGTTCGCTTCCGGTCTTCTTCTTGAGTTCAGCAAGGGTATACTGGGGAACTTCAATTTTCTTTTCTTCTTTTTTTTCTTCCTCTTTTTCTTCTGCCATAATGTCGGCGTGAGTGTTCTCAACCACCGCACGAACCTCCTCTTCTCTCTTATTCAAGGAGCTTCTCAGCTAAAGACACATGCTCCACGGTGTCAACGTCAAAACCAATCTCCGCATAGGGTGTGATGATAGCTCGACCTCGCATACCAAGGATACGCTCTACTCGTTCTTCCACATCACGGATGGTAAGACGGCGCAACAAGAGCTTTACAATGATTCGCAATCCAAGGAGTCGAGCAATAGCAAGAGGATTTTTCCGAAACGCAATCACACGAGCAATCCAATCTCGTTTCGCTTTCACTACCCTGGGGTCAAGAAGGAGCAAGTTCCCTCCAGTAAAACACCCCTCCCAAAGACACACAAAGGTCCGCTTTCCTCCACCGATTTTCTCCTGGTACACTTCCTTCCTCACTATCGGATAGTAGAAATCAGCAACCACTTCGGCACATCGGGTAAGGAAATCCCGTACAGCCTCAGCCCGAAGAAGCGGTAAATCACTTGTTGCCACTAAGACTTTCTCATCAGTGCTCAGAGCCTCAAGGCCTTTTAGTGTAGTCTCAAAAGGGTCATTTCCTGCCTCAACAACAGCATCAACCAAGGTTCCAATCCGAGCTTGAAGCACAGACACTGGACCAACAACTACTATTCGCCTAATCGAGGATACGTTTCTGAGGGCTTCTATAACATACTCTATCATAAACTTCCCCCGGATGACAAGGAGAGCTCGGTTCAGAACCCCAAATTTTTTTTCTATATCTCCCTCGTGGCTCCCTCCAGCGAGAATCACCGCATCAGGCATACTCCGCCCCCCCATTTTGGACCCGTGTCTCGGTACATAGTGCTCGTACTCCCTCCTTTGCAAGGTGCGCCACAATACTCTCCCCTTCTTTGCGGCTCCCCACCACCCCCACAAGCGTTGAACCACTTCCAGTAACAAAGGCCCTTCGGCACCCTAAGGCAAGAAGCATGTCCCTGTACTTCCTGAGGATTGGATAATCTGCAAAAAGAATCTCCTCAAAATCGTTCCATACAATATCCTCGATGTCCTTTCCTCCAGAACACGTAAGAAATTGTTCCAAAAGTTCCTTGGGGCCGGTCTTCCCTCGCTCATCCCACCTTCGATACGCCCATGCTGTAGAAATGGAAAAGGAAGGAAAAAGAAGGACAAGGTAGCGGCGAGGCGGAAAGGGAAGAGGCGTCACCCGTTCTCCCCTTCCTGTAACCAGGGCAAAGGGAGCATTAACAACGAAAAAGGGGATGTCTGACCCCAGGGAAAGAGAAAGACGGACAAGTTCCTCAAGAGGGGGGTTGTATCCAGCAAGGCGAGGAAGAAAGCGCAAGAGAGCGGCAACATTGCTACTTCCCCCTCCAAGACCTCCTCCGGGAGGAATCGTCTTTTTGAGTTCTATAGCGAAGCGGAGCCGAGAAAGTTCTGGAAACACCTCTCGCAGAAGGGCAAGTGTCCGGGTAAGAAGACCCTCCTCCCCCAAAGGAATGGAAAAATTGCAGCTCAGCACATCCGAAGTCCCCAAAGTTACACGGATTTCGTCCCAAAGGTGAATCTGCTGCATAAGCGAGACAATGTTGTGGTATCCATCGTCCCGGGGTTCCTCTATCCTCAAAAACCAATTGATCTTCGCAAAGGAACGAAGGACGTATGTTTCCCCGTCACGGTAGTCCATAAGCTACCCACCCGCGTACATCACTAAAGGAATGCACTTCCATCGGGAGGGGAAAGCGAAAGTTCTGCACAGCGTCAATAAAGTGTTCTTGGTTTCCCCGCACAAAAACGGTTAAGGACGAAGAGGCACATAACTCAGCCCTGGGGAGTATTTGTGCCACCTCCCGAGCGCAACTTGCTGCAGGATTGATTACCGGAAAAAGGTCTCGGGAGAGCTCCTCAAAGAAATCACTGATAAAGGCAAAATGGGTACAGCCCATAATGATGCCCCGGACACCCTGTTCGTGTAACCTCTCAAGGCGCTCTCGCACCCATACCTTCCAAGCCAGGGTGTTACAAGTTCCTTTTTCCACCGCCTCGATGAATTCCGGCCAAGCTTCTTCAATAACTGGGGTTCCTGGACGAAGCCTTTCAATAACCCGACGAAACGACCCTGCCCGAACTGTTGCGCGGGTGGCCAAAACCCCAATAGCTCCTTCAGGAACGTGGACCAAAGCCTCCCGACAAGCCGGCTCTACAATGCCCACAAGAGGAACACTGTACCCTCTTTGGAGCCTTGGGAGAAGGAGAGAGCTTACTGTTCCACAGGCTACAACGAGAATCTGAACCCCAACACCATACACTAAAAAATCCACAATAGGCTGCACAATAGCAAAGAGTTCTCGTTCCTCCTTTTCTCCATAGGGGAAGTGGAGGGGATCTGCAAAATAGACAATGGGACACGAAGGAAAGAGTTCTCGCACTGCAAGGACAACACTAAGTCCACCAATGCCCGAATCCATAATACCGATAGCGCTCTCTTTCAAAGACGCCCTCTCCTTTGGCGAAACGCATACGAAGCTCTTAAGAATCCAAGAAAAAGGGGATGAGGACGGTTAGGACGGGATTTAAACTCAGGATGGAACTGAACTCCCACAAAGAAGGGATGGTCAGGGATTTCCACAATTTCAACTACCTGGTACTCAGGATTAAATCCAGCCATAACCATACCTCGTTTCTCAAAGTGATCTACAAAGTGTTCGTTGAGCTCATATCGGTGGCGATGCCGTTCCCAAATCTCCTCCCGCCCATAAAGGGCAAAACTCTGCGAGGACCGATTGAGAAGACACCTGTAATTTCCAAGACGCATGGTTCCACCTTTGTTGCGCATACCGCGTTGCGAAGGAAGAAGATCAATAACCGGATGCGCAGTTTCTGGATCGAATTCGGTGGAGTGCGCATCAGAAAAGCCCAAGACATTTCGAGCAAATTCGACAACCGCCACCTGCATGCCAAGACAAATCCCAAAGAACGGCACACCCCGTTCTCGAGCATACCGTACCGCCTCGATTTTCCCCTCAATCCCCCGGTGTCCAAACCCTCCTGGAACAAGAATCCCATGAACTTCCGAGAGTATATCGTCAACATTGGTACCTTTGAGCATTCCCGCCTCAATAGGACGGATGACTACCTGAATCCCCAAAGAGGCAGCACTGTGCTTCAAAGCCTCACAAATACTGAGGTAAGCATCCTTTGATTCCACGTATTTCCCAACGAGGCCAATGACCACAGTGTCCTCAGCTTCCTTCATGCGCCGCACGATATCCGACCACTCTCGAAGATCTGCCTCTTTTTGGGCAAGACCAAGCTTCGCCATAACGAGATTCCCAACCCCCTGCTCTTCAAGAACAAGGGGAACTTCGTAAATCGACTGGACATCCATAAGAGGGATAATGGCGTCCTTTTCAATGTCACAAAAGAGAGCAATTTTGGCAACGACCTCCGAAGTAATGGGGCGGGAGGAACGACAAACAATGACATCAGGTTGGATACCAATACTGCGCAGTTCCTTCACACTGTGCTGGGTGGGCTTGGATTTAAGTTCCCCTGCCGCCTCAATATAGGGAACGAGGGTAACGTGGACATAGAGGCAGTTATCTTTCCCAATGTCGTTTTTAATCTGCCGAATAGCCTCAAGAAAAGGCAAACCTTCAATATCGCCAACCGTTCCTCCAATTTCAACGATGGATACCTCAGCCCCACTTTCCTCCCGCAAGCGGAAGACCTCTTCCTTAATTTGATTGGTAATATGAGGAATAACCTGGACAGTAGCACCCAAGAAATCCCCTCGCCGCTCTTTATCAATTACCGAGCTGTAAATCTTTCCCGTGGTGACATTACTCGATTTCGAAAGCTCCTCGTCGATAAATCGCTCGTAATGCCCAAGGTCAAGGTCTGTCTCCCCACCATCATAGGTCACAAAAACTTCTCCATGCTGATAGGGGTTCATGGTTCCAGCATCAACGTTAATGTACGGATCGAACTTTTGCATCGTCACCTTAATGCCACGACTTTTAAGAATTCTCCCTAAAGAGGCTGCGGTAATCCCTTTGCCCAGGGAGGAGACAACCCCACCCGTGACAAAAATATACTTCCCTGTGTCTTTCATAATCTCAACCTCACTTACATGCTCTCCGGGACCGAGATACCAAGAAGTTCCAAAGCGTTTCGTAGAACAATCTGAGTGAGGCGGCACAGCGCAAGACGAAATGACATCCGCGGGACATTCTCCGTGTCAAGAATCCGATGAAGATTGTAAAAAGAATGGAAAGATCCCGCAAGGTCGTGGAGATAGTTGCACAGAAGATACGGTTGCCTGAGGAGAGCGCTCTGCTTAACAACTTCTGGAAAGTAGACAATGGCTCTAGCGATGTCCCGTTCATCCTCGTTTTCAAAACCAAACCCCAGTGCCTCGTGGAAGGGTACCCACTGTATGGCACGTTTTTGGGCTTCCCGAAAGACGGACACAATTCGAGCATGAGCATATTGCACATAGTACACCGGGTTATCCATGGATTGCCGTTTTGCCTCTTCAACGTCGAATTCAAGGTGTGTTTCAGGGTCACGCATAAGGAAATAGTAGCGAGCAGCATCCACACCAACTTCATCAATGAGGCTCCTGAGAGGTACAAACTCTCCCTGTCGCGTAGACATCCGCTCTGGCTGCCCACCTCGAAGAAGGGTCACAAACTGCACGATAAAAATTTCAAGAAAATCCTCAGGAAGGCCTAAGGCTCGCATGGCCGCATGCATCCTTGGGATGTATCCATGGTGGTCGGCACCCCAAATATCAATAACTCGCTCAAAGCCACGCTTCCATTTATTCCAGTGGTAGGCAATGTCAGAGGCAAAATAGGTTGGTGCTCCATTTTCTCGGATAAGCACTCGATCCTTATCGTCTCCCCAGAGGGTAGTTTTGAGCCAGAGCGCCCCATCCTGTTCGTAGGTGTAGCCTTTTTCCTGAAGGAGAGAAAGAACGTAGTCGACTTCTCCCTTCTCGTAAAGCGAACGCTCACTGAACCACACATCGAAAAAGACTCGAAAATCATCAAGGTCTTTGCGAATCTGCGCAAGGATTTTTTCCACCGCGTACTCCCGAAAGAGCTTGTTGCGTTCCTCCTCAGGAAGACCAAGAACCTCTGCACCCCGTTCCCTGAGGAGTTCCCGGGCAATGTCCACAAGATACTCTCCCCGGTACCCTCCCTCTGGGACATCCACATCCTCTCCGAGAATTTGCCTGAAGCGCGCTTCTAGCGAAGCCCCAAGAAGTTCAATCTGCTTCCCCGCATCGTTGATGTAGTATTCCTTTTCCACCGCAAAACCAGCCTTGGCAAGAATCCGGGCTAGGGCATCTCCAAAAGCAGCACATTTCCCGTGACCCACATGGAGAGGACCGGTGGGATTGACGCTCACAAACTCAACCTGGATTCTTACCCCTTTTCCAACATCTACTTCCCCAAAGCGCTCATCCTCTTCTAGAACCCTTTGAAGTAGTTCAAGCAGGAAAGCATCCTTAAGGGTAAAGTTAATGAAACCACCGCCTGCCACTTCCACCCGGGCCATATCCGAAAGGAGCGGCTCAAGAAGCTCTTTAAGATTCTGGGCAACCTCCCGTGGAGGACGCTTGAGCAGACGCGCGAGAAGAAAGGCAACATTGGTGGCAAAGTCGCCGTGCCTCTTTTCCCGCGTTGGCTCGACTACAAAATCTACCTGTCCAGAAGAAGAACCTAAACCCAACGACAAAAGGGCTTGAGCAATTTTCTCCCTGAGCGATTCAAGAACAAGATAGCTCATTGTCGCTCTCCCCAGTTCTGCGAGTCTCCCAGGAATCCTGGGTCATTATATATTTTTCCCCCTTCTGCTTCAACATTCCTCAATCCTTAGGGCGCAACAGAAATAGGTTGACCTCGGGGCAGAATCGGTTTATAATTTTTCTAGTGTGCGCGGTTAACTCAGCGGAAGAGTGCCATCCTCACACGGTGGAAGTCGCTGGTTCGAATCCAGCACCGCGCACCATTTTTTGTTTATTCTTGTCTTTTACCCTTCTCAAGCCGCTCAATCTCTGCGTCGATAAAAGCTCGAGCAGCCTTTAAAATTTCGAGACGTGCCCTAAAAAGGTGTTGTCGTGCTTCTTCGCTCAAGAAAGGATCAAGAAATTTGCTCAAAGGTCCAAAGAAGAACTCCTCAAAAACATCCCGAATGGTTTCTCGCTCTCTATCCACAGTTACCCACTCCTCACGTGCCGGGAAATGAGGTTTCTCGCTTCCCTCTCTCCTCGCACCACCTCAAAGTCCACTACAAATGCACCAAGGCGCTCCATACAGGCCATGAGACGCTTGAGGGCCTTGTCGGTTCCAAAAAGGGATGGCAGCACATAGGCTATAGAACGTTTCCCCTCCATACCAGTAACACTATTGAGGAAATTCACCACTTCCTGAGAGATTTGCCCTCCGAAAGTACTCACAACTTGTGCTCCCACAAGGACGAGGTCAAAGGGCCGAAAATTTATTGGAGAAGTGACGCTTTCAACCTCCACAGCCTTCACCGAACAGCCAGCCTTCTCACAAAAATCCATCATGTACTTGGTCACCGCTGAAAGCCGCTTATCCTTACGAGAGTACACAAAGGCAATCCTCAACCACTCATTCACCTCGCTTTTTTCTATCATAGCACAAGGTATACACCACTGCCATCCAGGAGGTGTCTTCTGCAACCTCTACAGGACGCAAAGGAAGGCTCTGTGCCCGTTCGGAAAGAAGGGGAAAATCCTTCCTCTCAAAACCCGAAAGAATGAGATACCCTCCCTCCCGGAGCCGATGGAGGAAATCCACAAGGTGCTCAAGATGAAAGGATAGGCTCACGTTAGCCACAATACAATCAAAAATTGCCGAAACAACGTCGATACTCCCAAGGTGAAGGTCAATGGCCCCAGGAGGGATGCCATTTAAGGCCGCATTTCTCTGAAACTCCGAAATGGCCAAAGGATCACAATCCAAAGCCACCACAGGACAAGCCCCCATTTTGTAAGCGAGAAACGAAAGTATTCCCGAACCCGTACCGACATCAAGAAACGCCATACCCTTTTTAAGGTACTTCCGAATCATTCGAAGACACATAGCAGTAGTTGGATGATGGCCCGTACCAAAGGCAAAAGCAGGATATATGACAATGTCCAAAAAGGCGCCGGAATGCTCTTCCCAGGGAGGGCGAACAGCAACATCTTCCCCAACCCACACTGTCGTGAAACCCTCACGAAAACGACGTTCCCAGTCTTCCCCGCTCTCCTCCTCCTGCTTCCACTCTGTAACGCACTCCAAGGGAGGCTCAGGAAAAGGAGAAGTTCCATAGGCTACAAGGATATGCTCATCTAACTCCCAAACCCCACAGGTACCATGCTCAGAGAGCCAGAGGAGAAAAGCCTCCTTTTCCCGAACCCGGGCTGTCATTTTAAACCATCGCACCGGAGTGCTTCCTTTCCGCAACCAGAAGAAGCCCTGAAGCAACCCTTGACCCTACCCCAAGAACCTCAAACTGCGCATCGTAAAGGCGTGAAAGCTCAAGAAACTCCTCATAGAGCTTCGGGTTGCGCACAATGGTCCGAAGTGTTCTCCTTGAGAGGAGTCGCGTAAGGGAACCTGTGGCCACAATACGCCGTACCTCAAGACCACAATCCTCCACCGCGTCCACAATTTCTTTCGGCAAAAAGGCATGAAGCGGTGGAAAGAGAAAACGCGCCAGGAAAGGCATACGCTCCTCCATGGCCTGGAAAAAGGAGGGGTGATCCCAATTTCCATTTTTGAAGAACTGCCACGAAAGAGCGAGGCTCTTCCGCAAATGGATCTCACGTTCCACCACTACGGGAAGTTGTCCCAGGCGATTCACCACAGAGAGAACAAGAGTCCTTCCTGTCACTCGGCAAAGCTCTCGAAGGGCGCGTTTCTCCTCAGGATACGCATAGGACACCGGAGCATCAAGAGAGAGAACAAGGTCAAAAGACTCGTCGGCAAAGGCGGAAAGGTCCTGGACTTTGCCACAGACAAAAGTGACACGGTTCTCAAATCCTGCCTCCCGAACCAATTCCTGGGCTTCTCTAAGCATCCGAGGCGAAAGGTCAAGATGCACAACTTGGCAACCGCGTCGTGCAAGCTCAAGAGAATAACGCCCATATCCTCCCCCAGCATCAAGGACTTTTACTCCTTCCCTCACAAAGGGGAGTATTTCCCGGAAGACAAGGTCGGTATGGATTCTTTTCTCCGGATTCCGGTCCCGGAGTTTTTCTCGCCGTACATGGGCATTCCAAAAAATCCGATGTATCACTGTTCTGTCCACGTCTTCATTCTACAACCTTTTCCTCAATCTCCCGAAGTATCCGCTCAAGGAGGGAGGCAAGCTCCATGGCCCCAAGGTTCCCTTCCCGACGTCGCCGCACACTCACCTGGCGGCTTGCAACCTCCCTATCCCCCACAACAAGGATGTAGGGAACCTTCTCAAGCTCTGCCTTCCGAATCTTCGCCCCAAGGGTTGCATTTTCCTCATCACACTGCACCCGGATATTACGCCCCGCAAGAAATCCCTCCACCTCTCGAGCATAAGGAATGTGCCGCTCAGCAACTGGAAGCACTACAACCTGAACTGGAGAAAGCCATACGGGAAAAGCTCCCGCAAAATGCTCAATGAGAATACCAAAAAAGCGCTCGATGCTTCCAAGGATAGTTCGGTGGAGCATCACTGGTCGGTGCCGTGCTCCATCTTCCCCAACATAGACGAGGTCAAACTTCTCCGGCATAGCAAAATCCAGCTGAATCGTTCCACACTGCCACCTTCGTCCAAGACAATCCCGAAGGTGAAAGTCGATTTTTGGACCATAGAATGCCCCTTCGCCTTCGTTCACCGTATAGGGAATCTGGACCTCTTCAAGGGCTTCTTGCAACGCCCTGGTTGCCATCTCCCACATTTCGTCTGAGCCAATAGATTTTTCAGGGCGCGTACTCAACTCCACCTCGTAGTCAAAGCGGAAGAGGCGGTAAAAGTACAGGGCCAAATCAATCACTCCGATGATTTCCTGCTTTACCTGGTGCGGCTCCATGTAGATGTGCGCATCGTCCTGGGTAAAGGAACGAACCCGCATGAGTCCGTGAAGGACTCCTGAAAGCTCGTGGCGGTGGACAATCCCGAGTTCTGCAAGGCGAAGCGGGAGCTCTCGGTAGCTTCGCAAGCGACTCTGGAAAACGAGAATGCCCCCAGGACAGTTCATAGGTTTTATGGCAAACTCTCGCTCATCGATTTTGGTAAAGTACATGTTCTCCCGGTAGTGGTCCCAGTGCCCCGACCGTTCCCAGAGACCCCGCTCAAGAATAATGGGGGTCCGAATCTCCTGGTACCCTCGCTTCTGGTGTTCCCGCCGCCAGAGGTCTAGGAGCGTGTTGATAACTACCATACCCTTGGGGTGGAAAAAGGGGAATCCTGGACCTTCCTCGTGGAGGCTGAAAAGGTCAAGGTCCCGCCCGAGACGGCGGTGGTCCCGGCGCTTCGCCTCTTCCAGACGCTCAAGATACAACTTGAGCTTTTCCTCGCTATCAAAAGAGATGCCATAAATTCTTTGAAGCATTGGGTTACCTTCTTTTCCCCGCCAGTGTGCTCCCGAAACGCTCAAAAGCTTAAAAGCCTTGATGTATGAAGTTCTGGGAACATGGGGTCCGCGACAGAGGTCGACAAATTCTCCCTGCTCGTAGACACTGACGGTTGTATCGTCAATTTCGCTGAGAATCTCAAGCTTATACCTCTCACCTCGCTCTGCAAAGAGCTTTTTCGCTTCGTCTTTCGTGATTTCTCGCCGGCGAAAGGGGATGTCCTCTGCGATGATACGGCGCATCTCCTCTTCAATCCGAGGAAGGTCCTCATCACTCAGGGTCTGGGGAAGGTCAAAGTCGTAGTAGAAGCCCTCTTCAATCGCTGGACCAACTCCAAGTTTTGCCTCGGGGAAGAGTCTTTTTACCGCCTGAGCCATGATATGGGACGTACTGTGCCAGTAGACCTCCTTCCCCTCCCGATCGTCAAAGGACACATACCGAACAACACGTTTTCCTCCTACCCTCTCAAGGTCAAGAAGTTCGCCATCTTCACCTACTGCTGCAAGAGCACTTTCTGGTCGTTCCTCCATGGTGTTCTCCCTCCAGTAAACAGAAAAAGCGCCAAACCCATAGGGTGGCGCTTTCGACCTTTCATGGTGGGCGACACTGGACTCGAACCAGTGGCCTCTTCCGCGTCAAGGAAGCGTTCTCCCTCTGAACTAGCCGCCCACCTACCTATACCCTCTCTGGAGGCGGCACCCGGACTCGAACCGGGGAATGAAGGATTTGCAATCCTCTGCCTTAGCCGCTTGGCTATGCCGCCCGGAAATGGAGCGGAAGACGGGATTTGAACCCGCGGCCTCCACCTTGGCAAGGTGATGCTCTACCCCTGAGCTACTTCCGCTCACGTAATGGTGCCGAGACCCAGAGTCGAACTGGGGACGCAAGGATTTTCAGTCCTTCGCTCTACCACCTGAGCTATCTCGGCACCTCTGGCGGGGTCGACGGGATTTGAACCCGCGGTCTTCAACGTGACAGGCTGACGTGTTAGGCCAGGCTACACCACGACCCCGCACTTCCCTATCAATTTTACCCACTTCCTCCCTTTTTGGCAAGCCCCTTTTACAAAGTCCTCTCTACCGCTCCCAATGGTAGGGAGAAGAAGGAGCGTACTTCCCCAAAAGGAGCTCTTCAGTTTTTTTGCGCTCTTTTTCGCTCCATTCGCCAAAACACACCCTATCAAAAAGTTCTCCAAAACGGGCTATCATTGCTGCAACGAGTTTCTCCTTGGTGAGGGCGCTCTGTACTTCGTGAAGACCAAGGGCACCCTCAAGGAGCTCTTGGTAAATCTTCTCTTTCTCCCAAAAACACGAGGCAAAAAGAGCACGGTCCAGGACGAAAGGAAGCGACCCCTCAAAGAGATTCCCCCTTGCACTTCGTGCCTGAGCTACCCCAGCTACCTTTTTCCCCGAAACGGCGAGCTCATGGGGCATCACAAGAGAAAAACACGCCGGAGAGTGTACCGAAGGGGCCATGGAAATAGAGTTGTCCACCTCTACACCGTTGTCGGCAAGAGCCTTCCTCAAAACCTCCCGAACAACACCGTAGAGAAAGCGGTGGGAATGAAAAGCCCCACCCTGAGGAAGAAAAAAGCTAAAGGTGACCTCATCTCCATGGAGAATTGCCCTTCCTCCGGTAGGACGCCGAACGATAGGAATTTCCATTTCCTCAAGAAAGGCAAAGTTGAGCTCAGCGCTTTTCTGGTACCGCCCAAGGGAAAGGGTAAGTTGACGCCAAGAAAACAAACGCAGGGTTGGTACCTCTCCCACCAGGAAGAGAGCTTCATCCCGCGCCATGTTTTCGTATCCTGAAAGAGGCGGATCCTCAAGAACCCGAAGAGTTCCCCCAAACACTACGCAATACGTTCCCGATACGTCACTGCATCAAGAAGTCCAGACCACTCGTTTTCGTCCTCGTACCGGATGCGACAAATCCACCCCTTACCGTATGGGTCCTGGTTCAAAAGCTCTGGTTTTTCTTTAAGTTCCTCATTCACCGCAACAATCTCCCCCGAGAGCGGGGCATAGAGGTTGGAGACAGTCTTTACCGACTCTACATCCCCAATACGTTCTCCTTTTTTCACCTTGGCACCAACCTGGGGAAGCTCCACAAACACCACATCCCCCAGCTCCCCCTGAGCGTAATCGGTAATACCGCAGAGGGCTGTACCATTTTCCTTACGGACCCAGAAGTGCTCTGGGGTGTACAGAAGGTCCTCCGGAAGGTGCATTAGCGATTCCCTCCTTCTATAAAGTGTAGCGGGGCATCGAAAACGGCCTGAGCCGCTTCCATAACCGCTTCAGAAAGTGTAGGATGGGGGTGGATTGCCGAAGCGATTTCCTGGGGTGTTCCTTCAAGGTACATAGCCAGAATCCCCTCTCCAATGAGGTTTGAGGCTGAAGGACCAATAATATGCACTCCAAGGATTTCCCCGCTCTTTGCCTCGCTCACAATCTTCACAAAACCCTCAATTTCCCCTTCAATTAAAGCCTTACCATTTGCCCGGAAAGGAAACCGGCCACAGCGCACTGTGTACCCTTTCTCTTGTGCCTCGTCTTCGGTAAGACCAACCGAGGCAATTTCCGGGAAACTAAAAATGCAATTTGGGACCGTTCGGTAATCGATGGTGACTCTTTCTCCACAGATGTTCCGCACCGCCACTTCCGCCTCTTTATACGCCACATGGGCAAGGAGATGCTTCCCATTCACGTCACCTGGGGCGTACACCCAGGGAAGGGAAGTCCTAAGGGTGGCATCAGTCACCACCGCTCCCCGCTCCAGCGCCACACCAACATTTTCGAGCCCCATACCCTCGGTGTGCGGTACCCGGCCCACGGCAACAAGAACGTATTCTCCAAAAGCGCTGTGGAGCGAACCATCCCGGGTATAAACGACCTCGAGCTTCTCGCCACTTTTTCGAATTTCCTGCACCCTTGCGTTCACATGGACTTTCATGCCCTGCCGCTCCACAAGCCGCATCAAGAGGTCCGTTACTTCCCGGTCCACAGGGGGGAGGATTTTGGGCATCATTTCAATAACGGTAACCTCCACGCCAAATCCCTGAAAGATACAGGCCATTTCCATACCGATGACGCCACCACCAATGACCACCATACTCCTGGGAAGCTCTGGAAGGTCTAAAGCCTTTTCGCTGTCGATAACCCCGGGAAGGTCACTGCCCGGAACAGGAAGACGTGCTGAGCGGGAACCCGAAGCAAGAAGGACAAAGCGAGGCTGAAACTCTCGAATAACCTTCCCATCCTGGTACACTTGTATAACCCGCTCTCCGGCAAAAACCGCAAAACCCTGAATAACCTCAACTTTTGCTTTTTCTAAAAGAAAACGCACTCCTCCAGTGAGCTGACGTACAACTCTTCTTTTTCGCTCAAGAACTTTTGCCCAGTCAAGTCCCCGGTATTCACCAAGAATCCCAAATTCCTGGGCCCGTCGCAGGGTATGGGCAACCTCTTGGGCTTTGAAAAGAGCTTTGGTAGGAATACAACCACGATTCAGGCATGTTCCTCCTAAATCTTGAGCCTCAACAAGAACAGTTTTTAAGCCTTTTTGTGCGCCTCGAAGGGCTCCCGCATATCCTGCCGGTCCACCTCCAATGACCAGAAGATCCACTGTTTCCACTGTATCACCTCCACTGGGGGAAACTATCTGGGTCTTTGAAGAAACGGTCAATGGCCCGAGCCGCCCTCTTTCCAGCACCCATGGCAGAAATAACCGTTGCTGCCCCAGTAACGATATCGCCTCCAGCAAAAACTCCTCGTAGATTCGTTGCCCCTGTTTCAGGATCCGCGACAATGTAACCACGTTTGTTCAGGGCAAGACCCTTAATGGTCTGCAGAAGAAGAGGATTAGGTCCCTGGCCAATGGCCACAACAACAGTATCTACCGGAATCACAAATTCTGACCCTGGCACAGGAACTGGGCGACGCCTCCCCGATTCATCCGGTTCACCAAGCTCCATTTGAATGCACTCCATCCCTGTCACCCAGCCATTTTCGTTGCCGATAAAGCGCACTGGAGTGGTGAGGATGATACAATTGACCCCCTCTTCCTCTGCCCGTTCAACCTCCTCAATCCGGGCAGGCATCTCCTTTTTCGTTCGCCGGTACACTAGACACACCTCCTCTGCTCCAAGGCGAAGGGCAGTTCGAGCTGCGTCCATGGCCACATTCCCCCCACCGATAACCGCTACTCTTCTTCCTACCTTTATGGGCGTGTCGTAACGGGGGAAAAGGTAAGCTTTCATAAGGTTTGAACGGGTGAGGAACTCGTTTGCTGAGTAAATACCATTCAAGTTCTCCCCAGGAATATTGAGGAAGTACGGAAGCCCTGCTCCTGTTCCAATGAAGAATGCTTCATACCCCGCATCGCGCAAATCGTCAAGAGTAAAGGTCTTCCCAATAACAGCGTTCACCTGGATTTCCACGCCAAGGGACTGTACATATTCCACTTCCTGGCGGACAATGGCCTTAGGGAGACGGAATTCAGGAATTCCATAGATGAGCACTCCTCCTGGGGCATGAAGTGCTTCAAAAATCGTCACCTGGTACCCCATCTTGGCCAGTTCCCCCGCACAAGTGAGTCCTGCCGGACCAGAACCAATAACCGCAACCTTCCTGGGAACAGGCGATGGCAAAGGTGGTGTCTTCACCCCCTTTTCACGCTCGTAATCGGCAAGAAATCGCTCTAGATACCCTATGGCAATGGGCTGTCCCTTTTTCCCAAGAACACATTCCTTTTCACACTGGTCTTCCTGAGGACAAACTCTTCCACAAATTGCCGGAAGACTATTCTTTTCCTTAATCTTGGCAATTGCCTCGTCAAACTTACCCTGAGCCAAAAGGGCAACAAACCCGGGGATATCAATCTCTACCGGACATCCCTTGACACAGGAAGGCTTTTTGCACTGAAGGCACCTTCGGGCCTCTGCAATAGCAACGTCCTCTGGAAGTCCAAGGGGAACTTCAAAAAAATCTCGAACGCGTTCAGATACTGGACGCTGGGGCATTTTTGGTCGGCCAAAGAGACGGTCAGAAGCCATGGGTAACTTCCTCCTTCGCTTTTTCGGCAAGGTAAAGGTCAAGGGCCCGTCGTTCTTCCTCAAGGTATGTCCTCTGCCGTTTCAAGAGCTCATCAAAATCCACCTTCCATCCATCGAACACTGGTCCATCAACGCAGGTAAACCGGCACTGCCCATCAACTGTTACCCG
Source organism: uncultured bacterium (assembly GCA_937922705.1). Classification (GTDB taxonomy): domain Bacteria; phylum Atribacterota; class Atribacteria; order Atribacterales; family Caldatribacteriaceae; genus Caldatribacterium; species Caldatribacterium caloriphilum. Next base: position 23,576 of record CALAIW010000008.1, read on the forward strand.
GCAACACCCGCACATTCCTGTCCCATCAACCATAATGGGGTTGAGACTTACAAGAACTGGCACTCCATGGTCTTTAGCCAGAAGACTCACCATCTTCATCATCATCACTGGACCCACCGCGACAACCAGGTCAACCTTCTCGCTTCGCAAGATTCGCCCAAGGACGTGGGTAACAAACCCCTTCTCCCCATAGGTCCCGTCATCGGTGGTCACATAAAGAACATCGCTCACCGCACGCATTTTATCCTCCCAGAAAAGAAGGCTTGCCGTTCGGGCACCAATAATGGATGTCACCCGGTTTCCACAGGCTTTCAGGGCTTTTGCCTTGGGGTAAGTCGGCGCAATACCTACCCCTCCACCTACACACACCACATGTCCAAAGTACTTTTCCTCAATCTCTCGTCCCAAAGGTCCCACAAAGTCAAGAATTGCATCACCTTCGTTGAGTTCCCCAAGCATCATGGTGGTCTTCCCCACTTCCTGGAAGATGATGGTGACCGTGCCCAGGAGGGGGTCAAAATCGGCGATAGTGAGGGGAATACGCTCTCCCTCTTCATTCACCCGTAAAATGACGAACTGCCCAGGTTTCGCCTTTTTGGCCACCCAGGGAGCCTCAACCACCATGAGTTTCATTTGAGGAGTGAGTACTTCCTTTTTCAGAATTTTTGCCACTTGCATCCTCCTCCGCATATTTTAGAGTCGCCGAGAGAGGAAAACGGTAACTCTCCTCCCAGAAATGCCACTCGTACATCACTGCCCGCTCAAAGATGGAGTGGGCTAACTCCTTCTGCCAGGGCGTTGCCAAGCGCGCCATCTCCTCTAAGAAAAAGAGGAAGTCCGCCACCAGTTTCCCATAGGCTTCACCTGCATAGGTCTCGAAAAAAGCTCGATACAGTGGAAGAGTTTTTTCTGTGAGTTTATCTTTATAGTAAAGCCCAATGTCCCGGTAGCTCACAAAACAGGGGGCAAGGGAAACCAAAATCTCAAAAGGCGAAAAGGTATATGCCGTGCGCAAAAGGAAGTCCCCGTACTCTAGCGCTACCTTTCCTGGGGGATATGTCGAAAAGCCCTTTTCCTTTTCAAGTGCCTCATGCATGGCCACTTCCCCCTGCACGGTCTCAGAAAGAAGCCTTATAGCAAAACGGCGCAGGGCTTTTTCTCGAGCCTTGGCTACCAGAACACCCACGGCAGCCAAAAGGTCCTCAAGGTAGTAATCATCCTGATTAAGGTAAAAAAAGAACTTTTCTTGAGAAAGGGTCGAAGAGGCGAGTTCCTGCAAAAAGGAGTGCTTCAGAATTCTCTCCCACCTATCCTGGACCCTTTCGTAAAGTTCCCGAAAAAATCTCTGCTCCACCGGCCATTCCCCCTTCGCCGTATTATACCGCAAAAGGAAAAGCATAAAAAATTCTGCAAAGCTCAGAGGTACCAAGAATTGAAACATGATGCATTGGGCATTTCCAGGATCAGAACCACCTCAACTCAATTCTCCAAACATCTGGTAGGGGACTAAAGTTTTTACCTTTTCTGCCGATACATAGAGTCGGAAGGGAATGAAAGGGCAAACTCTCCGAAAGGGGAGGGCGCAAAGCCACGGACCTAAGGTGTAGAAAGCACTACGGTGGCCGGGCTGCCAAGTCCCTTTTTCGCTTTTTGAAGCCCTTCTTCCCCTTCCAAAAACCCAAAAGGGGGAGAGGTCTATGAGAATAGGAAAGTCCTTTGGGTACCTCTGCCTTATACTGGTACTTCTGGTCTTTTTCTCCGGTTGTAACCCAGGGAATATTCCCCTCTCTACCCCATCCCAGGATGAGGAATTGGCCAAAATCCGCTTGAGCACCACTGGTTCTGTCAGTGGAACGGTAAAGAGTTCCACTACTGGTCTTCCCATTCCTGGGGCAAGGGTAGAGGTAGTGGGGACCACCCTGAGTACCACTACCGATAGCTCAGGAAGGTACTTCCTGGGAGGTGTCCCTATCGGGCAAAGGATTCTTTCTGTATCGGCAAGTGGATATGTACCTCAAACAAGGAGCATTACCGTTCGGGCAGGGAAGACAACCACCGCCAACTTCAGCCTGAAGCCAGAGGTATCCTCCACTCCTTCGCCCACTCCCACTCCCACTCCAACTCCTACTCCAACACCTGCACCGACCTCCACACCTACCCCGGCACCGACAGACCTTATCACGCTTCTTACTACCTATGGCTACGGGAAAAACACTGTGGTCCGCTGGGCCGATGGAATAGTGGAAGTGTACAACACCACCACCGATTCAGGCATTGACCTTGCCCAGGTCCTCAACGAATGGAATGGAATCATCGGAGGGAAAACTGTCTTCCGAGTGAGTGACAATCCCCAAAGCCCGGTACAGATTGTTTACGATACAAGCATTGCCAATTCCGGAGCCTGGGGGTATGCAGTGGTCTACTGGTCAAACTACACCATTTACAAAGCCAAAGTAGGGATTCTCCCTGCCGGTTACTGGTACGGGTACTACTTAAAGCCTGAGTACCGCCTCTACCTCCATGAAATGGGGCATGTGGTGGGCTTTTCTGGACACACCAGCGAAGGTGGCGTCATGGACCCCACTCCCAAAAACAGCACCATCACCGAGACCCCCCGGGCAGTAATCAGTGGGCTCTACAGCTTCCCACCAGGATACACTCTCACCAAAGGTGTGCCAGTCCCACCAGAAGGCATGGCAGTGGTCTACTTCTGGAAGGAGTAAGGTTGGGGAGGTGTCTGAAACCTGAGCCTAAAGGCAAAGGATGAAAAAGAAACCCCGTCTCCTTTCAAGAGACGGGGTTTTTAGGAAAGGCGTTTCTCCGCAGGAGGAAGGATTCCCTCTTCTTTTGCTCTTTTTACTATTCTGTTGAGCAGTGCCCCGGGCCAATATAGCCGTTGTTGTACCGGTCGAGGATTCCAGCATAATAGAGAGCCTCGTTTCTCACAGATTTACTGAGTTTTGACGTCGGCGTATAGGCGCTAAAGAACTTTTCTGCCCAGGTAAGTGCTGCATCGACTTCTTCTGTTGAGCTTGCGCCATTGAGAATGTTGAGCTTGGCGGCAATGTACTGGTGAGCAAGGATATAGTAGGCGTTTCCACCACTGGGGGATGTTTTGAGGACCTGGTAGTAGGTCTGTCCACTCAGGAAGAATAGGGTATCTTCTCCAATCGCTGCCCAGGTATCATCATAAGGAGCCGGACCATATTTGGAGTGGGTCTTCCAGTACCCCTGAGTGTAGGTGCAACCGCTGGGAGGAAGAGCGCACTCCGGAGCGCTGATTGTGACACTCGTGGAATCAGTATGCTCTTCTTTAGAGTCATCCTCGGTCAGGGTAGCGGTGTTTGTTAAGGTGAACGATGCGTTGCAGGCGCTTTCATTGGTAATGGTGACCGTGTATGTGATGGTATCCGAGTCAGAGAAAGTGTACGGTGATGCAAGACCTCCGCTTATTGAAAAGCCCACCGGCACGCTTGGCAAAGGATCAGAAAGTGTGGCCGACTCGTCGATTTCTATGACAGTAGGTTCTGTAGGAAGGCTAAAACTCGCGTTTGGTGAGGGTCCTTTTGGTGTTCCTATGCTGCCAGAGCGGTTTGTAATGGTAACATTGGCCTCGTTCCTATAAATTGCATTAGAAATAGGAGTGAAAGTAATTTCGTAGTCGTAGGTTTTTGTTTCTCCAGGTGAAAGCTGCTGTGCCGGAATGATAGTCTGGCTTGCACCAGAAAGGGGTTGAAACTGCCCACTACCGGTCT
>CALAIW010000009.1 GCA_937922705.1 uncultured bacterium
TCTCCCCTTGTTGACAATTCAAAACCCCTGTGCTAAATTATCTCTTGCCCTGGGGAACCAGGGAAAAGAACACGCACCTTGAAAAGTGAATATTCCGCCTACTTCCTGAAGGTGATACCGTACTACCCAGGAATTCAAGTCCTCTGTGAGGACTTTGCAAAAGTTTGTCATGGAGGGTTTGATCCTGGCTCAGGACGAACGCTGGCGGCGTGCCTAACACATGCAAGTCGTACGCAGCTTCCCGATTCCTCTGGAAGAGGGAAGGCTGAGTGGCGAACGGGTGAGTAACACGTGAGTAACCTGCCTTGAGGAGGGGGATAACCCCTCGAAAGGGGGGCTAATACCCCATATACTCCAGGGTCGCAAGGCCTCTGGAGGAAAGCTGGCCTCTGCAGTGCAAGCTGGCGCCTCAAGAGGGGCTCGCGTCCCATCAGCTAGTTGGTGGGGTAACGGCCTACCAAGGCGATGACGGGTAGCTGGTCTGAGAGGATGATCAGCCACACTGGGACTGAGACACGGCCCAGACTCCTACGGGAGGCAGCAGTGAGGGATCTTGGGCAATGGGCGAAAGCCTGACCCAGCGACGCCGCGTGGGGGAAGAAGGCCTTCGGGTCGTAAACCCCTGTTCTGGGAGAAGAACAGGGAGGGAGTGAAGAGCTCCTTCCCCTGACGGTATCCCAGGAGAAAGCTCCGGCTAATTACGTGCCAGCAGCCGCGGTAATACGTAAGGAGCGAGCGTTGTCCGGATTCACTGGGCGTAAAGAGCTCGTAGGCGGCTCCTTAAGTCTCACGTGAAAGCCCCCGGCTCAACCGGGGAGGGTCGTGGGAAACTGGGGAGCTAGAGGGCAGGAGAGGAGAGTGGAATTCCCGGTGTAGCGGTGAAATGCGTAGATATCGGGAGGAACACCAGTGGCGAAGGCGGCTCTCTGGTCTGTCCCTGACGCTGAGGAGCGAAAGCCAGGGGAGCGAACCGGATTAGATACCCGGGTAGTCCTGGCTGTAAACGATGGGTACTAGGTGTGGGAGGTTCGACCCCTTCCGTGCCGCAGCTAACGCATTAAGTACCCCGCCTGGGGAGTACGGCCGCAAGGTTGAAACTCAAAGGAATTGACGGGGGCCCGCACAAGCGGTGGAGCATGTGGTTTAATTCGATGCAACGCGAGGAACCTTACCAGGGCTTGACATTGTGGTGGTAGGAGCCCGAAAGGGTGACGACCCCTGGTTTCCAGGGGAGCCACAACAGGTGCTGCATGGTTGTCGTCAGCTCGTGTCGTGAGATGTTGGGTTAAGTCCCGCAACGAGCGCAACCCTTGCCCTTAGTTGCTACCGGGGAAACCCGGGCACTCTAAGGGGACTGCCAGCGACAAGCTGGAGGAAGGTGGGGATGACGTCAAATCCTCATGGCCCTCATGCCCTGGGCGACACACGTGCTACAATGGCCGGTACAGAGGGTTGCGAACCCGCGAGGGGGAGCCAATCCCAGAAAGCCGGCCTCAGTTGGGATTGCAGGCTGCAACCCGCCTGCATGAACGCGGAATCGCTAGTAATCGCGCATCAGCCATGGCGCGGTGAATACGTTCCCGGGCCTTGTACACACCGCCCGTCACACCACGAAAGTCGACTTCACCTGAAGTCGCTGGGCTAACCCTCGATGAGAGGGAGGCAGGCGCCGAGGGTGGGGTTGATGATTGGGGTGAAGTCGTAACAAGGTAGCCGTAGGGGAACCTGCGGCTGGATCACCTCCTTTCTAAGGAGTCCAGAGGGAAGTAGGCGGAATATTTTCTTTCCAGGGTGCGGAGTGTGGGGATGTAGCTCAGCTGGGAGAGCGCCTGCTTTGCAAGCAGGAGGTCACGGGTTCGAGTCCCGTCATCTCCACCAAGGCTTTCAAGCTTTTTGGCTCTCTTCCCCTTGCTAAGAAAGATGCTACTACAGCAGTTCATTCCTCAAAGAACCTCATCAAGTTAGGGACTCTTTTTTGAGTTCCGTCTCTTTTTTCAGAAATCTTTCCTCCTTTTGTCATTTCATCTTGTTTTTTAGCTTTTCTTCGGATAAAATGCTCAAAAAGCTATGAGAGTAAAGAAAGAGAGCGTTGACGAAGGTCTGTATTCTTTTTCCGAGCTTGTGAGGGAAGCTCCCCTTCTTGAAGGTATTCCTACTGGGGTTCCGGGACTTGATTCGCTTTTCTTTCGTCTTGTGCCTCGCGGGGATGGTGGATTTCAAAAAGTTCCTCTTCCTGGTTTCCCTCGATTTGCAGTAATTCACCTCACAGGGGTTCCTGATACCGGTAAATCCCTCATAGCTGAGCAGTTTGCCCTTGCTCAGGCCAAAAGGGGCGAAAAGGTTCTCTTTGTTACGGTAGAACTTCCAGGTCCTTTTCTTGTCCAGAGTGTCCGCGAGCGAGCAAGGCTTCTTGGTGTTTCCTGGGAGCAGGTTACGGAGAATATCCTTCTTGCTGATGTGGCGAAACACTTTGAATTACGAGAGGATGTTCTCGCTCTCTCTGCGCTCATTGAACGGGTTGTAAGTCGTGAAAAAATACAACACGTAGTTATCGATTCTATTACTGGTTTATACGAAGGAAAGGAAATGATGGCTCGGAGTATTGTTCGAAAGCTCTATCACACTTTAAAATCGCTTTACCAAACGGGGCTTTTCGTCTCCCAAAAAAGATCGAGTCACGAAGAGACTTCAGCAGAGGCAGCGGGAGGTTACGCAGTTCCACACATTGTGGACTGTACCATTGTTCTTTCTAAGTTCGTTGTAACTACGAAACAATCAAGTGCTTTCTATGGAAAACCGGTGGGTGATATTGTGCGCACCCTCCGTATTGATGGATGTAGGGTCTGTGGGCATGATACAAGGACGTACCTTGCTGAGATTACTGAGGAAGGTATATTTTCCCTGAAAGGACCGCTTTCGGAAGGGGGGAGGGAACAAATATGAGAGAGGTATCTCTTGAAAGTTTTGGAAAATTTCGGAATATTGTGGAAGAGGAGCTTGCGTATCGGGTTTTTGAGCAAAGTCTTCGTCTTCTTGGTGGACCAAGGAAAATTGTTCTCTACCAACGCCTGACATGGGTGTCCTCCCTTCTTGAGGCAGCCCTGATTCTTGTGCTCTATCGGGTTTTCGAGAGAACTCCTGAAGAAATTGCCGAGGAGCTTGGTATTAGTGTGCAGACTGTGCGTAATGTCCTTCGGGCAGATCCCGAAAAGGCGCTCCAGTATCTTGAGGAAAAGCTTAAGGCAGAAGAAGCTGAGGAAAAGGACGTTCACGTTCATATTGCTGGAGGCCTAGCAAAAAAAGCCTTTGAAGAGATAGAAATAAAGGGATGGTAGTGGCCTGAAAGAGGTACGTCTTGGAAAGAAACAAGGTTCTTTGGGTTTTGTGCTTTTTGAGGTGATTTTTGTCCTTTTCCTTTCTTCCTTACTCTGTGTTCTTGCTGTTCCCACCCTTTACCATCTCCAGAGAAAATTAGCTCTTTTAAGCGCGGCTCATCAGATAGCGAGTGTTATTCGCCTTGCCCGTATCGAGGCTATTGAGGGGGGAGTCCAAACAAGGGTTATCTTTGATATCGTGGGAAACTCTCTCTTTTTTCGAGGAAAGGAGGGTAAGTCAACACGGTATAGGATGCCCAATGGGGTTTTCCTGTATACCACTAATTTGCCATCTCATGAAGTTCTTTTTTTGCCACAGGGGATACCCCTTTGTGGAGGAACTATTGTGTTACGAGCGAAAGCAGATCGAAAGTACATCATTATTACTCCTGTTACGGGAAGGGTACGTCTCAGTGATGCACCACCATCAATGTAGGAAAAACGGGGGAGCGGTTCTTCTTGATGCTATCCTTGCTTTGTTTTTTCTCTCCCTTCTTTTTGGAGTTGCTTTTGTTACGATTCAGGAGTTTGCGAAGCTTCAGGAGTCGGTAAGGACACGGACAGAAGCCTTGATACATGCTGTGAACGTTATGGAAGCGCTAAAAATTGCGGAGTATCCGGTACCATCGCTGAGAGAGGAGGAAGGCTTTGTTGTTCGGTGGAATGTTCAGGAATTCACTCCTGCAACGTTTCTTCTCGAAGTTTCAGTGGAGAACAAAAAAGGGCGACAAATACTCTTGTTTCGGACGCTCAGAAGGAAGGGGATTTCTACTCCTTGACGCTCTCTTGAGCACGACAATTGGAATAATGGTTATTTGTGGAGCTTTCGGGGTTAGTACTTGGTGTGTGAAAATTGTCCTTCTCGGCCTTGAGAACATCGAGAGAGACGAGTTTGCCATTTCTGCACTTCATGTGGTTTTCCATTTTGCCAGGTATGGGAGTAATGTCGCGCCTATAGAGAATGGAAAAAAGCTTCGCCTCTACCTAGGGGGTAATCGAGTTACCCTTTATAGACTTGGTGACTCTTTTCTCCTTGGTCATAAGGGAACAGCAAACCCTATTGCTGAGAGGTGTACGGGGGTAACCTTTGCTTCATCTGAGGGTCTGCTCACTACGAGTTTTGTCTTTGGGGATAAAGTTTATGTTCTTCAAGTTGCGCCAGGATACTTTACACGATAGGGAAAGGGGAAGCGTCGCGCTTTTGGCATGTATTTTTATCCTTTTTGTTGGCGCCTTTATTCTTTCATTTCTTGGAGGGGCAGTGCTTCATAACCGCTTTATTGCATCACATATTGAGGAATGTCGAAGAGAATACGAAAGAGAGGGTGTCCTTGTTGAAGCAATTTCTCTTCTTGAGGAGAGAGGAAGGGGTTTTGTGGTGAGGGACGCTCCTTCAGTTTTCGCGCCTTCTTACACGTTTACCATTGTTGGTGATACAATCACCGTAAAAGCGCTAAAATCCGAAGTACTTCGAGCTCAAATTCGATGGGAAGGGAATAGAGTTGTTGTGGTTCTGGTAGAGAATGCATTTGTTCGGCCCTTTTTACGGTGAATGAAGAATATGCTTGGTGTTGATACAGGCACTTACTCTTTGAAGTTTTGCCTGAGTGAGAAACGGGGTTCAGGTTTTGTAATTGAAAGGGTTGGCGAACTCGTTACTTTCACGGGAGAGTTAGAAAAGCCATCTTTTTCACCCGCAGATATACGCCTTTTCTTTCAGCGAAATCGTCTTCCAAAAGAAGCAGTTTTTTCTTTCTTCCATCCTCAAATGGTCTTACAGCGTATGAATTTTCCAGAGATGTCCCCTGAAGAACTAGAAAACGCCCTCCAATGGGAAACCCGCTCTTTAATCCCTGGGGAAGAGAGTTTTCAAATAAGTTGGAGTATTGTTACGAAGAACAATGGGGGTATGGATGTTCTTTTTGCTGCTGTTCCTTCTCCTCCTGTGGAATCATATGTAGATACCTTTGCGCAAGTTGGAATACGGGTGGAAGCTGTGGAACCCCACGTCATGAGTCTTACAAAGGGCTTTTTGGGTCTTCACCCAGAATTCTTTGAGGCTGCTTTTACCTTGGTTGATGTTGGTTTTGAAAAAACGACGATTATCTGCTTTGGAGATCGTAATATTTTGCTTTCCCGAAACTTTGGTTGGGGCATGCGGAAAATCTGGAATGTTCTTCAGGAAAAGTTCCGCTTCTCTCCAGTAGAAACGTTTGAAGTCATCCGTCGAAGTGAAGTTCCTTACCAACTTAGAGAGGCTGTATCTCTGGTTTCCCAAGACCTTTTTCTTGAACTCAAACGTTCTTTTACCTTCCTTCAGGCAGAGTTTGGTGCTCAGGTTCTTGAAAGAGTCTTTCTCTCCGGTGGTGGTGCGCTCTGTAGTCCTCTCCGCGAGTATCTAAGTCAGGGATTTTCTCTTAACTTCCAGTTACTGCGACCGTTGTCTCTTGAGGGCAAGGAACCCATTCCCTCAGAACGATTCCTTGCGGCAGTGGGAGCATCATTATGGAAGTAAGAGTTCCATACCAGATTTCTTTGAATCTTTTACCTCGAAAATATATCGCGCAACGGACTCCTAACTGGGTTCGGCTTTTCTTTATCGTTATACTCTTGTTGTTTTCGTCCTTCTGCTTTCTTTCCTATAACGTACTAGGTCTTCGTATGCAAACTCTTGGGCGAGAAATTGAGATGTTGCAGTTTCAGGTGACACGTCTCCGGGGAGAGGAACAAAGGCTCAAGAGAGTCCAGGAAGAGGTTGTCCAGATTGAAAAGCGAGTCCGTCTTTTAGAATCCCTCGTTGCAAGAGAGCAAGACTGGCTCCAGTTCTTTGTAGTTCTTGGAAAAAGTATGCCTGAAGACCTTAAACTCTCAGAGATTCGATGTTCCTCTGGGAAAGTTGAATGTCGTGGTCGGGCGTATACTGTTGCGAGTATCGCAGGGTTTATAAGCAGCCTTTCTAAACACTCTGAGCTTTTTACAGCCGTTGAGTTTACCTCTCTTGTACTTGGTCAGGATAATCTCTACGAGTTTGGGTTATCGATGGAGTTGAAGCATCAATGAGGATTGGTAAACACTGGGCTTTTTATCTCCTTCTCTGGGCAGGGTTTCTTCTAATTTTTTCTTACTTTGTTCTTCTTCCTATGCGTAACCAGCTGAAAAATCTTGAAGGAGAAAAGGCTCGTCTGCACCAAGAAGTGGCCGTTTTGCAAAGAAAGATTGCAGAACTTCGGAAACTTGGAGAAAGATTGCGGGAACTTGAAGATTTTGCTCAGACCCTTTCCCGTCGGCTTCCCGAAGAGAAAGACATTCCAGACCTTCTTGTTACCATCGAAGACGCTGCTTTTCTTTCTGGTCTTGAACTCATTTCCCTCAGACCAGAGTCAATGCAACCTCGGGAAGGATACACAGAAATACCTTTTTCTGGGTCGGTTCGTACTTCCTTTCAGAGCTTTCTCTTTTTTCTTAACTATCTTCGTCAATCTCCTCGTCTTATCCAGGTGCAAGCATTTTCTTTTCAGGGTAAGGAGGAATCTTTTCAGGTAGACTTCTCCCTTTCTACATATCTCCTCGGAGAGGCAAAAAGACCGTGAAGAAACAGGAAACTCTCTTGATGATCGCTTTGGTTTTTGTCATTGGAGTTCTTGGCTTCTTGAGCCTTTTGATTGTTGAAGCACTTCATGTCTCTTCTTCTTTTGCTCAGGAGAGTGTAAAAGGACTTGTTTTTCCTCTTCGTCAGCCCCCTGAGGAGGTTAAAAAGGAGGTTTTCCTGACACCCCTCGAAGACAAGGAAATTTCGAGTTTACGAGATGTTTTTTCTTTTGCACGGTCATATGAGGTGTTTCAAGAAGAGGTTTTACCCCTTTCTGAAGAGGAAACAGCGGCTTTTTCAAGCGCTCTTGAAGAAGCGCCCCCTGCAATTACCATCAAAGGTATTGTTACATCTCCGAAAAATCAGGTCGTGGTGGTGGAAGTGAACAAAGAAGTTTTCTTTCTTACACCTGAGAAGCCCTTGTCAGGAGAGCTTAGGTTAGTTAAAGTCGACAAAAAGCAAGTTGTGCTTATGTATCAGGGGAGGGAATTTGTATTTTTACTCGAAGAATAGCATTTGGTATTTTTCTTCTCGTAAGTGTTTTTGCTCTTCCGGTGCTGTCTCTTGAGCTTCGGGATTTTTTCTATAGGGCTGATGGTAACGAAATCAAGCTTACTTTTAAATTTGATGCTCCCTGTGCTTGGGAAGATGTCTCCCCTGACCCATATCATGTTGCTATTGATGTTGCTGGAGCACGAAGAGGCTTCCCCTATGCTGAACGCCCGATGCACATTGGCCCAGTAAAAAATATTATCTTTCGGGAGGTCGAGGGCAATCTTCGCATCTGGATAGAACTCAAGAACCCTGTGTCTTATGAGGTATATGACGAAGCTGGGGGACGGCTTGTGAGTGTGCTTTTTAGGGGGCCTTTTATTCCTTCGGGGGAAGAAGAACGGTTTTCCTTTGACTTTCGGGATGCCGATATTAAGGATGTCCTCCTTGCCCTTGCCAAAGCTAAAGGCGTCAATATCGTGGTGGACGATTCTGTCCAGGGGACTGTAACGCTTTCCTTTGAAAATCTAACCTTTGAGCAAGCCCTTGGGTACATCCTGACCATGAGAGGGCTTGGCCAGGTCCGTCTTGGAAACAACATCATAGTGGCAGAGAAAAGCAAGCTTGAGGAAAATTTTGGGCTTTTGAAGATTCAGCGGTTTCCTCTAAAGAGCATTGACCCTGAGAAAGCAAAAGAGATTGTGAGCCTTGTTGTCCCCCCAGAGCGTATTGCTGTTGATACAAGAAATCGAGCACTTATTGTTCGGGGGAGAGAAGAAGAATTTCAAAAGATTGAGGAAGTTTTGAGAAAAATAGATGTAGCCTTAGAGATAAAAACCTTCTATCTCTCTAACAACATTTACGGGGATGAGGCACAGCTTCAAAAAATTCGAGAACTCTTGAAGATCGTTATTCCTGAGGAAGAGCGGGTGAACTATGACTTTACCCAAAAGGCTTTTGTGGTTCGGGGAACGAAGGAAGAGATAAAAGCAGTGGAGCAACTCATCTCTAATCTTGATCGGAAGTTGCCGCAGATTATGGTGGATGCAAAGCTTGTGGAGATTAATCGGGAAAAAATAAAAGACCTCGGGATTTCGTGGACTGTCAGTGGAAAGGAAGGAGAGATTACCTTTGGGGAGTTGAGCCTTGGGGGGACCATGGAACGCCGGGACCTTGTGGAAATGACCATTAAAGCACTTGAGAAAAAGAACCTTGCAAGGCTTGTAGGAAATCCAAGGATTTTGACTCTGAGTGGCAAGAAAGCAACGATTCATGTTGGGGACTCTATTCCGTACAGGAACCTCGAAACGGATAAGGAGGGACGCCTTATTCCTGGGGGACTTCAGTTTCTTGAGGTGGGGATTACTCTTGAAGTCACCCCAGTTCTTACTCAGGAGGGGATGGTTGTGGTTCACGCCAAACCCGAGGTCAGCACATATACCGAGCGAGAATATACTTTAGCTGGCCTTACTTTTAAGGATCCACAAAAGAGTGTGAAAAATGCTGATACCACTGCGCGCCTGCGCCCTGGAGAAACCCTTGTCATTGGGGGTCTTATTCGGAGTGAAGATATTGAGAGAATTACACGGATTCCTATTCTCAGTGAGCTCCCCCTTGTTGGTGACCTCTTTGTGCTTCGGAGCAGAACTCATAAGGAGACAGAGCTTATTGTCTTTCTCACCCCCTATATCGTCGAGTACTGAGGAGGGAGAGAAATGAAAATAAAATTCTCGTGGGTAGTGGTTTTAGGGACGGTGTGTCTTTTTCTTTCTTCGGGATGCCAATGGTTTGCTGATAACCCGATGTTTCCTAGGGCCAAAGTGGATATTACCTTCCAGGTTTTGAGCGAAAATGGTGGGGAAGTTCTTACAAATCAACTAGGTATCTTATCCGTTACAAAGGTAGATCAGAGTAATTCAGAAAGTAGCTCCACAGAAGTGACTGTTTCACAGGAGGCTTCCACGGAAATTACTTATTCCTCTGGAAATACCGTTGCTACCAGCACGACTATCACCTTCGCTCGTTCTGCAAGGTTCACCTTCAACCCCCGAAATGCCGTAGGGGGGCGGATCGAGAAGTGCACTATTGAATATTATGATGATAAGGGGAATCTCATTCCCGCGCTTAAAAGGTTCCTTGCGATTTTTGTGGATATTCCGGCAGATATTTCGAAAAGTGCTACGATAGTCCTTGAAATTTTCAATAAGAGGGTTGAGGATTACTACCTCAGTCATAGCATCATTGCTGGTTACGCAGTGGTGAAGTTCGAGGGAAGAGATTATGCGGGTCACCCCATAACTTTCAAAACATCCGTGCCTATCTCGGTGTACTTTCCTGAGGTGGATATTAGTACTATCGGTACAACGGGTGGTACCTGCCCTCGCAGTTTCTCCTGCCACTAAGGGCATGAGATTCTCAAACCTTGCCCTTCTTGGCTTCATGGGCTGTGGGAAAACGACCATTGGCCAGAGAGTGGCCCGGAAGATTGGCTGGCGCTTCGTAGACAGTGACGAGCTCATTGAGCGTAAAACAGGTCTTGCCATTTCTGAAATTTTCTCTCGTTTTGGAGAAGAGTATTTCCGGCTTCTCGAAACGAGGATACTTCTTGAGCTTTCCCAGGAAACTCGTGTTGTTCTTGCCACTGGGGGAGGTTTGCCCACAAGAGAGGAAAACTGGGTTATCCTTCAGGAGCATTTTTTAACCATTTTTCTTCGTGTCTCATTTCCCATTCTCTTTGAGCGCTTACAAAGGAGTACAAATCGCCCACTTCTTAAGAAATACTCAAGCTTCTCTGAGCTTGGAGCCCTTTATGAGTCAAGGATTCCTTACTACTCAAAAGCTCATGTTATAATTGATGCGGACTTCTTGACCGAAGACGAAGTTGCTGAGGAGATTATCTGTCGTGCGCGAAGTTGTGGTGTCCTTGTCTGAGGGAAGAGCGTACAAAGTGCTTGTTGACGCCTCTCTCTTCTCTTGGAGTGATTGGTTATGTGGTGTTTCTTTTCCTTCATTCTGTGGTGTCATACTTACCAATGACCGGGTGGGAGAACTCTACGCACCGAGAGTACAGGAGTTTTTTGCCCATTGTGGATATTCCGTTCACGTTGTCACCATCCCTGATGGGGAGGAGTACAAAAACCTTAGGGTAGTTGAGGAAGTGTACCACAAGCTTCTTGCTCTGGGTCTTGACCGAAAGTCTTTTCTCCTTACCCTTGGAGGAGGAGTAGTAACAGACCTGGGAGGATTCGTTGCTTCAACTTTTCTTCGGGGTATCGCATATTACCAGATTCCTACAAGCCTTCTTGCGCAGGTCGATAGCTCTATAGGTGGGAAGACCGGAGTGAACCTTGAAGAAGGGAAAAATCTTGTTGGAACATTCTATCAGCCCTTGGGTGTTTTTATAGACCTTTCCTTTCTCGATACCCTTCCCGAACGGGAATACCGGGAGGGTCTTGCTGAAGTAGTCAAGACCGCCCTCCTTGAGGGAGAGGAATTTGTGGACTTTCTCCGTATCCATAAGGAGAAAATTGTGGAGCGAGAAAAAGGCATTCTTGAGGAAATGGTTACAAGGGCTATTACTTACAAGAAAAGGGTTGTCGAGGAGGACGAGAAGGAGAAGGGGTTGCGAAGTGTTCTCAATTATGGGCACACTATAGGACATGCTCTTGAGAGGGCCACAGGATATGGTGTACTCCGTCACGGAGAGGCAGTGAGTGTGGGGATGCGTGGCGAAGCTTTGCTTGCTTTAAGAATTGGGATAAGTACTGAGAGGGTGTATAGGTTGCAGGAAGATGTCCTTAAGGAGTTTGGACTCCCCCTTCGAGTTTCCCAGAGGGTGGAGATTGCAGAGTTTCTTTCTGCCCTTCGAAAGGATAAGAAAAAAGAAGGCGGAAGAATACGCTTTACACTCCTTGAACGTCCGGGCAAGCCACTTCTGGGGATAGAGGTGGAAGAAGAAATGGTCCTTGAGATTCTTCCAGAAATCTGCGAGGTGCAACAATGAGGCTTCTTTGTATTTTTGGTCCGAATTTGAACCTTCTTGGAGAACGGGAACGAGATATTTACGGAACGCTTTCTTTTGAAAGACTTCTCGAGCTTCTTAAGGATGTGGCGCGAAAACAGGGAATAGAGCTTGAAGTTTTTCAGTCAAATCACGAGGGGGCAATTATCGATGCAATTCATGAAGCACGGGGAAAGTACGATGGGATTATCATAAACCCTGGAGCATACGCCCACTACAGTATTGCTCTAAGGGATGCGCTGAAAGCAGTGGGCATTCCGACGATTGAGGTTCATATGTCGAACGTATATGCTCGAGAGGAATTTCGTCACCACTCGGTTACCGCGCCGGTCTGCTGGGGGCAAATTACGGGTCTCGGGTACCTTGGATACGTCTTGGCAATAGAGGCTTTTGTGTTGAGGGAGAAGGAAAGCAATGTTTAAAGAACGCCTTGAGCGATTACAAAAAATGCTTGAAGCGCCGCTTCTTGTTTTGTCTTTGGGAAACCTCTTTTACCTTTCAGGATTTCGTGGATCTCTTGGGTTTTTGCTTGTCCTTCCCGAAGGAAAGCCTTTCTTTTTTTGTGATGGACGTTACGTAACTCAGAGTCGTGAGGAGCTCGCTATAGAAGCAGAGATTGTGGAATTTGATCAGGATGTGGTAGAGTCCATATGTGGCGTTCTCTCTTCTCTGGGCCTTAATTGCCTCCTTGTTGAGGATGCAGCAAGCGTCAGTTTTGCCCGGCGCTTTGAAGGAAAATCATGTTCTGTTTCTTTCGTCCCGTCTCCTGTGCATGTACTGCGTGCTGTAAAGGACAAAGAGGAGATTCAAGCTATACGGCGGGCTGTTGCCCTCGCAGAAAAAGCTTTCCTAGAAATATTGCCGCTTATACGGGAAGGGGTTGAGGAAAGGGATATCGCTGTTGAGCTCGAGTACCGCATGCGAAAGCTTGGAGGTGAAGCCACAGCCTTTCCAACCATTGTGGCTTCTGGAAAACGAAGCGCTCTTCCTCACGCCCGTCCAACCGCCTGTAAGGTTCAGAAAGGAGAGTGGGTTCTCATCGACTGGGGAGTACGGGTTGATGGATATTGTGCAGATCTTACGCGAGTCATTCCGGTGGATAAGACAGCAAGTCTTTGCTTTAAGGAGGCCTTTCTTGCTCTTCAGGAGGCTCAAGAGGTTGCTTTATCCTGTATTCGTGAGGGCATAGAAGCGAGTTTTGTAGACCGAAAAGTACGAGAATTTCTTGATAAGAGGGGCTTTTCTCGGTATTTTACCCATAGCCTTGGACATGGAGTCGGTATTGAAGTTCATGAGGAACCAAAACTCAGCAGCAAAAGTACGACCGTGCTTTGCTCGGGGATGGTTGTAACTGTGGAACCAGGTATATACATTCCCGAGTGGGGTGGGGTACGTCTTGAGCATATGGTCCTTGTGACGGAGTACGGATATATACTCTTAGACACGCTTCCTGAAGTTTTTTGAGAAAGGGGGCAAAGAAGGTGCCTGATTTCATCTCGAGTAATGATCTCCGTGTAGGAACTTGTGTTGAGGTTGATGGAAATCTCTACGTGGTGACGGCCTTTCAGCATACAAAGGTTGGAAAATGGGGAGCCATTATTAAAACGAAGCTTAAAGACTTGAACACTGGACTTGTAATCGAAAAAAGCTTTCGAGCGGGTGAAAAGGTTGCTCGGGCTGTTCTCGAGGGGAAGAAGGCTCAATTTATGTACCGTTCTGGGTCAGACTTTCATTTTTTAAATCTTGAGACGTATGAGGAGATTGTTCTTCCTGAGGAAGTCGTGGGTGAAAACCAGGACTTTCTTGTAGAAAATCTTGAAGTAGAACTTCTTGTGTATGAGGGAAGATATATTGCGGTAAACGTTCCTCCTTTTGTAGATCTTGAGGTCGTTGATACGCCACCTGGAGTTCGAGGAGATACAGCTTCGGGAGGTTCAAAGCCCGCAACCCTTGAAACTGGATTGGTTATCCAGGTACCGCTTTTCGTGAACCGGGGAGACCGGGTTCGCATTGATACAAGGACACGGGAGTATCTGGAGCGGGTGTAAAGAGGTGTTACATTGCGGTGGTGTGAAGTTGTCCTTGAAGATGGAAAGGTTCTGTACTCTTTCAGGGTCTTTCAAAGAGTCGTGGAACGTGTGTTGCAGGGGATTCCGGGGGTAAGTTCGCTGGAAAAGAACCCCGAGGAAAGCATCCGCATAGAGGTGAGAAAGGGGTTTGTATCTTTGAACCTTTTTCTCATCTTTACTCTTGAGCGGAGAGTGCCGGAAACGGCGTGGGAGGTTCAAAAAAGAGTTAAGGAGAAAATAGAAAAGGAAATGTTTCTCAAAGCAGAGCACATTAACGTTTATGTGCAGGCTTTTGAAACAGGAGGTGTTGCGAATCTGGCTCTTCAGGGAGTCCCGGAGAGATGAGGAGAAAGGCCCGGGAGCTAGCTTTACGGGTCCTTTTTGAAAAGGACCTGCGTCGGAAGCGGGTAGAAGATATCCTCTCCCATGTTCCATTGCCATCCTCGTGGGATGGGGATACTCGGGACTTTTTTTTCACCCTGGTACGGGGTGTGGAGGAGAGAGAGCAGGAAATTGATAGGTTAATCACGGAGGTTGCCGAGGGGTGGCCGTTGCAACGTATGGCCACGATTGACCGGAATATTCTTCGCATAGCTACATATGAAATTCTTTTCCTTCCTGAGATTCCTCCAAGCGTCTCTATTAATGAGGCTGTAGAGTTGGGAAAAAAGTATGGTACGGAAGAATCTGGAAAGTTTATAAATGGAGTTTTGGGGCGCATGATCAGACACCTTGAAAAAACAGGGATTCGGAGGAGTTAGGAAAAATGAGTGAGAGTGTTGAGGAGCTGCTTGCAAGGAATGCTCAACTCGTTGAAGAATTTACAAGGGAACACCTTCCCCAGGAAGGGGTACCACGGGTTCTTTGGGAGTCAGTAGTATATGGAGCAACCGGAGGGAAAAAGCTCCGAGCCTCTCTTCTTTTTGCTACTGCCCAGGCGTATGGTATTCCTGAGGAGAAAGTCCTCCCTCTTGCAGCCGGCATCGAGATGATTCATTCTTTTTCTTTGGTGCATGATGATCTTCCCTGTATGGACAACGATGATTTTCGGAGGGGTAAACCAAGTCTTCATAAGGCCTTTGGAGAGGCTATGGGTGTTCTTGCAGGGGATGCGCTTCTTGTGGAAGGATTGCGGATGTTTGTAAACAATCGGGAGTTTCTTAAAACCTTTGGTACTCGAAAGGTTACCGCTGTTACTCAGGTACTCCTTGAAGCCTTAGGAAACCAGGGAATGGTTGGGGGACAGGTTCTTGATCTTCTCTATCAGGGCAAAGAAGTGACCGAGCGGGAAGTGTTCGAAATATACCTCCGCAAGACTGCTCGCTTTATTCAAGCTCCAATTCTCTGTGGGGGCATTCTTGGAGGCGCTTCGCGGAAAGAGAGGCGTCTCCTTTCTCGTTTTGGGCTTCTCCTTGGTGAATGTTTTCAGATAAAAGACGATATTCTTGATGTTACCCAAGAAAGCACCCGCCTTGGGAAAACCGCGGGAAAGGACCTTGTACAGGGAAAAGCGACTCTTGTTCGGGTACAGGGGATTTCAAAGGCAGAAAAAGTTATGCATCATTTGTTTGAGGAGGCTTGTCAGATTCTTGCTTCTCTCCCTCGGGACTTTGCTACGCTTCTTGCGTTGTCGCGGTTTGTTATCACTCGAGCTTACTAAGCATGGGCCGAGTTCGCCTTGATATCCTCCTAACACAGCGTGGTCTTTGTGAAAGCAGGGAACAGGCGCAACGCCTCATTCTGGGAGGCAAAGTTCGGGTTGAGGGAGTTCCTGGAATTTTGAAGCCTTCAACCCTTGTTTCTAGAGATGCTCCTATTGTGATTCTTGAACCACCAAGATATGTGAGCCGGGGTGGAGAAAAGCTTGAACGAGCGCTCCAGGTTTTCGGCATCGTTCCTACTGGTCTTGTCTTTGCCGACATTGGTGCTTCTACCGGAGGTTTTACGGATTGTCTTTTGCAGCATGGAGCTAAAAAAGTTTTTGCGATTGATGTGGGACATGGACAGCTTCACGAGAAACTTCGTTCTTCACCACAAGTTGTAGTCCTTGAAAAACTCAACGCCCGTTACCTCACGCCTGCCCATCTTGGAGGGCAGGTGGATGGTGTCACGGTAGATGTATCTTTTATCTCCTTGCGACTCCTTTGGAGAGCTATTGTTTCCATTTTAAAAGACCAAGGGTTTGTTGTTGCTCTTGTGAAGCCACAGTTTGAGGCGGGAAAAGAAAAAGTGAGAAAGGGCGTGGTGCGAGATCCCGAAGTTCATAAAGAGGTTCTTGAGAAGGTTCTTGGTGCTGCTGAGGAAAAAGGGCTTGGGTTTCAGAACCTTACTTTTTCCCCTCTTCTTGGCCCTCAGGGGAATATCGAATTCTTTGTGTACCTCCGAAAAGGAAAGCCGTCCTTAACGGGGGTAGAGAGAAGCAGTATAATACTAGAAGTGGTGCGAAATGCACATGAGTTTTTCAATGTTTGAAATTGTCGTTCTTTTTGTGTTCTTCCTGGCATTTGCTATTTGGGGAACACTACGTATAGAGGCCTGGGTGAAGCGGCGGGCATTTTACCATTCTATGCGGCGTGCGAGAACACTCGAAAAACAGGCTATTCATTTCCTCGAGGAGAGAGGATTCCAATGTGTTGGGGAACAAGTTGAAAGGGAAGCGTTCTTCTTAATGGATGGACGAAAGATTCCTTTTCGGGTACGGGCTGATTACCTTCTTGAGCGGGATGGTAAACGTTATGTTGCTGAAGTGAAAACGGGAAAACAAGCAAGAACTCCTGAGCATCCTCTGGTGCGGAGGCAGCTCCTTGAGTACGCACTCCTTTTTGCCCCCTGGTCGGTGCTCTTTATCGATGGAGAAGAAGGAAGGGTACATGAGGTATCGTTTCCCTGGGCTTTTTCGTCCTTGAGGGCTGCATGGTGGATGTGGATAATCCTCTTTGTTGGAGGGTTTCTGGTAGGGCGATGGAGCAGGTAAGCATAAAGCACGTTCACGTGTTTGTACGAAAGAAAGAAAGTCTTGTCACTGAGAAGGCTGAGAGACTTGTCGAGTTCCTGGAGAAGCAGGGTATTCGCGCTACTCTTGTGGGGGAAGAAGGGGAGAAGGTTCCTTCTCCCGATCTTGTCCTTGTTGTCGGAGGGGATGGAACACTCCTTGCAGCGTGTCACCTATATGCTCCCCTTCGGGTTCCACTTCTTGGGGTAGATCTTGGTGGTTTAGGGTTTCTTGCAGAGGTAAGCACAGAAGAGATGGAAAAAGCCGTAGAGCGAATCGCTTCAGGAGCGCTTTTCTTTGAAGAACGAATGATGGCTCATTGCTGTGTCGTCCACAAAGATGGTCAGGAGGAAGAAGATTTTGCTCTTAATGACGTCGTTATTTACCGTGGTCCTTTTGCACAAATGATTCGCCTTTCTACATACATCGATGGAGAGTTTCTCGCTTCCTTCCCAGCTGATGGTCTTATCATTGCTACTCCTACAGGTTCGAGTGCGTATTCTCTCTCTGCTGGTGGGCCGGTAGTATTTCCAAGCCTTGAGCTTTTTATTGTTACTCCAATTTGCGCTCACACTTTATATGCACGGTCTATTGTGGTTCCTCCCTCGTCATGCATCCAGGTGGTTCTCGAATCTATGAAGGAGGGAACTATGGTGACGCTTGATGGGCAACGGGGATATGCCCTTCAAAAGGGGGAGTATATAACTGTACGCCGATCGTCGTTTTCTGCAAGACTTGCTCGTCTCTCCCCTGGGCGGCCTTTTTATACTCTTTTAAGAAATAAACTCTCATGGGGTATGGATATCCGAAAACGGGTGGAACGAGAGTGCTAAGGACCTTAGTTATTCGCGATTTTATCCTTGTGGAATACCAAGAAATCGCTTTTACCCCGGGGTTCAATGTTATCACAGGGGAGACTGGAACAGGGAAATCACTTCTTGTAAATGCTCTCTTGCTTCTTCTCGGTGCGCGAGGAAGGGAAGAATGGGTTCGCCCAGGGAGTTCACGGGCAGTTGTGGAAGGGTGTTTTTCTCTTGAAAATGCTCCTAAAGCAAAGCGGAAAATTGAAGAGTTTGGTATTCCCCTCGAAGCCGGAGAATTTGTGGTTCTCTCGCGAGAACTTACTCCGGAAGGAAAGAGTCGAGCCCGTATTAATGGAAGGATAGTTCCTCTTACTTTTCTTCGAGATGTTGGTACAAGCCTTGTGGATATTTGTGGACAAAGAGAGCATACTTCTTTTTTTACTTCCTCAAATATTCTCTACCTTCTTGACTTCTTCCTCTCGGAGGAGGGCAAAGGAATTAAGGAAAAATATAGGATTTGTTTTGAGGAAAGAAAAAAACTTGAAGAAGAATTGGTCTCTCTTGAACGCGGACAGGAAAAGGAACTTGAAGAAGTCGAAGAAATTCTCGAGGAAACGGAGCGCTTGGGTCTTACCCCGGAGAAAATTCTTGCTGTGGAAGAGGAGTTTGGAAGGATATCTCAAGCTCAGAAGTACCTTGAGGCTGCAAGAACATTTATGGAGACCGTCTTAGGGGATAGAGGATTTCTTCAAAAACTTTCCCTTCTTCGTGCCCTTTTCCGAGACCTTTCAGCGGATGTTCATGAGATTCTCGGACGAGTAGAGATTGAACTTGAGGAAGCTCTGGGTCGGGTAAAGGCAATGGAAGATAGCTTCTCCTTCTCTCCAGAGGAAATAGAGATTGTGGAACGAGCCATTGCTGAAGTTGAGCGTCTCAAAAGGAAGTACCACTTTCTCAAGACATCCGATTTTGTGACCTTTTTGGAGGGTGCTAGGGCGAGGAGGGAAACTCTTGAAAGGGAAATTGCCCGAAAAGAGAAGCTGAGGGAATGTCTTGAGCGTCAAACAAAAGAACTCTTCCTTCTTGGAGAAGAGCTTTCTACAGAGAGGCGCCAGGCCTTTGAAATCTTTAGGATGCGACTTTTGGAAGAGCTGAGGACGCTTGCTTTGCCGAACGTTACTCTGGAGCTTCTTTTCGAAAGAAAGAAACATCCCGACCCTGAGGGAATTGATAATGTGGAGCTTTGTGTTGCTCTTAATCCAGGAATGCGTGCCCTTCCAATTCTTGCTGTTGCTTCAGGAGGAGAGCTTTCTCGTATTATTCTTGCTCTCAAGAGCATCACTTCCTCTCTGTGGGGAACACCCGTACTCGTGTTTGACGAGATTGACCAAGGTGTTGGGGGTATTACGGCCCTTGGTGTTGGAGATAAACTTAAAAAACTTGCAAGAACGCATCAGGTTCTTTGTATTACACACCTTCCGCAAATTGCTAGCTTTGCTGATTACCACCTGAAGGTAGAAAAGTTTTATAGCCCGGAGCGAGTATGGGTGGAAGTGATACCTCTCTCCTCACGGGAGGCTCGCCTTCAGGAAATTGCCCGTATGATGGGAGATGAGGGGAGGGAAAGCTCGACCCTCGAATATGCCGAAATCCTTATGAGGAAGGCTCAAGGTGGAACTCCTGAAATCAAGTAAGGTCTTTGAAGAAACCGTAGCGACAGGTGATATTTTTGTTTTTTGTGGGCCAGGGGGCACAGGAAAGAGTGAAGTAGCGGCAAATTTCTCTGTCTTTTTAGGAGAGAGAGGAACACCCTGTGCCCTTGTAGACCTTGATTTCTCTAAGGGAGACTTTACTTTGCGGAGCCCGCGGTTTCGCGTTCCTAGTTTTATTTTCCCCCGGGGAGAGAGAGCACCTTATATCGAAACCCCTCTTTTTACGCAAGAACTTACTGCGCTTTTTTCTCAAGTGAGAGAAGGATGGCGCCTTGTCATCGACCTTGGAAGAGATGAAAGAGGATTGCGGCTTTTTCGGAGTTTGCAGCCCCTTTGGGAAGAGAACAGCATTCATGTAACACTTGTAGTCAACTTTGCGCGGCCTTTCTTTGAGGACGTTGTGGGCTATGTACGCTTTGTAGAAGATATGAGGCAACGTTATGGTATTCCTTTTTCGTCTCTTGTTGCCAACACGCACCTTATGGGGGAGACGGATGTGCGCCTTCTTAAAGAGAGCTGGCGAAAAACGCAGTCTCTGGCGGGGACCCTTGGCCTTCCAATTCTTTTTGCAAGTCTCTGGGAGGAGAAGAGGAATTATTACTTTCTTGTAGATTGGCAAGAAAGCGCGGTTTTTGCCATTTCTCGCTTTCTCGTGCTCCCGTGGAGAGAGGAGGATTAACTTTGGCTCGGGCAAGAGTGATCATTGACCGGGAGTTTTGTAAGGGTTGTGCTCTCTGTACGTACGCGTGTCCGAAGAAAATTCTTGTGATCTCAAGCGACTTTAACTCCCGCGGATACTATCCGGTAACTGTCCAAGATGTAGAAAAATGTATTGGTTGTGGATTCTGTGCCCAAGTTTGTCCAGATGTTGCCATTACAGTGTACAGGGAGTGATTGTTATGGAAAAGGTTCTTATGCGGGGGAACGAGGCAGTAGCAGAGGCAGCAGTCCGAGCAGGATGCCGCTTGTACTTTGGGTATCCTATAACTCCTCAAAACGAAATTAGTGAATACCTTTCGTTTCGCCTTCCTCAGGTTGGGGGAGTGTTTCTGCAAGCAGAAAGCGAGGTTGCAGCAATCCACATGATATATGGAGCGGCTTCTACAGGTGCAAGAGTAATGACGTCTTCCTCGGGTCCTGGTATTAGCCTTATGCAAGAAGGTTTATCGTCCCTCGCAGCCGCTGAGCTTCCTTGTGTTGTAGTGAACATGAGTCGAGGAGGACCGGGAGTTGGGAACATTCAGCCAGCACAAAGTGATTACTTCCAAGCGGTGAAAGGGGGCGGTCATGGAGACTACCGACTCATTGTTCTTGCGCCCTCTACGGTGCAGGAACTTGTGGACTTGACCTATCGAGCCTTCTATCTTGCCGACAAGTATCGCAACCCTGTGGAGATTCTGGGAGATGGAATGCTTGGGCAAATGATGGAGCCAGTTGTCTTTAGAGATCCTGAGTTCCCGCCTCTTCCTCCCAAGGATTGGGCTGTACGGGGTAAGGGAAATGGCCCCCGAAAGTGGATTGTGTGCTTTGATCTTGATCCAAAGGGTCTTGAGGAGTTGAACTTGAGGCTTTGGAGGAAGTATCGTAGACTTGAGGAGGAAGAGGTAGACTATGTGACCTTTGGATGTTCCGAACCCGAGGTTCTCCTTGTGGGTTTTGGGACGGTGGGTCGCATCTTGCGGAGCGTTGTTCGGGAAGGAGAGAAAGAGGGTCTGAAACTTGCCCTTTTTCGACCCATAACTCTCTTTCCCTTTCCCAAGAAGGCGCTTCAGGAATATGCACGGAAAGCGCGAGCAGTTCTGGTAGTGGAGATGAATCTTGGCCAAATGCTTGAGGACGTAGAACTTGCTGTGCGGGGCGAGGTTCCGGTGTTTTTTCTTGGACACACTGGCGGTGTTATTCCCACGGTTGAGGAAGTTCTGGAATACATCCATTTCCTCCTGGCGAAGGAGGTGCGAGTGTGGAAGTAGTTTTTAAGCGTCCAAGAACGCTCCTTAAGAAGCCCTTTACCTATTGTCCCGGGTGTCACCATGGGCTTGCTCAACGGCTTATCGCCGAGGTTATCGATGAACTCAATATTGCTGACCGTACTATTGGAGTGGGACCCATAGGTTGTTCAGTGTACATTTATGAGTTCATTGATGTGGATTTCGTCGTAGGGGCTCATGGAAGGGCACCTGCTATTGCTACAGGAATTAAGAGAGCTCTTCCCGATTGTGTTGTCTTCTCGTATCAGGGTGATGGTGATATCGCGGCTATTGGAACCTCAGAAATCATTCACGTTGCTAATCGTGGTGAACTCATTACCGCTTTTTTTGTCAATAACGCCGTTTTTGGGATGACAGGTGGACAAATGGCTCCCACAACACTTGTAGGACAAAAGACAAAAACCACACCTTTTGGAAGAAACCCAGAGGTGCATGGTTTTCCCTTTCGTCTTGGGGAATGCCTGAGCGTCGCTGAAGGAAGCGCATACATCGCTCGAGTAGCGCTCACCCGTCCACAGTTTATTCGCCAAGCCAAGGAATGCATTCGCAAAGCTTTCCTCGCCCAGATTGAACAAAAGGGATTTGCTCTTGTAGAAATTCTCTCTCCCTGTCCGACGAACTGGGGAATGAGCCCGAAAGAAGCGGTAGACTGGCTCGAGCAACATATGATTCCCTACTTTCCCCTTGGTGAACTCAAGGTAAAGGAGTGCCTGTCCCGTGAAACATCATGAGATTCTTATTGCTGGTTTCGGAGGACAAGGCATTCTCTTTCTTGGAAGAACCCTTGCTTTAGCAGGGATGTTTGAAGGGTATGAAGTAAGCTGGTATCCATCCTATGGGCCGGAGATGCGAGGAGGAACAGCTAATTGCACGGTAATTGTTTCAGAAGAAGAAATTGGTGCTACTATCTCTGACCATCCGGATATCTGCATTGTCATGAATGAACCTTCATTTCACCGTTTTGTTCCTCTTGTTCGCCCAAAGGGGCTCCTTGTGGTAAATACCTCACTTGTTCGGACACACTGTCCTCGTGAAGACCTTGAGGTGCTCCCTGTCCCAGCGAACGACTTGGCCAGAGTCTATCTTAATGGAGCAGAAGTTACAAATACCATTATTCTCGGAGCCCTCCTTGCCCGTTGTCCTGTGGTGTGCAGAAAGAGTGCAGAGTGGGCACTTGCTGAGGCTTTGCGAGGAAAGCGAGAGAGTCTCTACACGTTGAATCTGAAAGCTCTTGGGGTTGGATGGGAGTTTGTTGCCAAGGGGGGATAGGATATGCTCGTTCGGGATAGGATGACTAAAGAGGTAATCACCATACCCAGCTCGACCACTATTCTTGAGGCTCAGAAAACTATGCGGGAGAGCCGAGTACGAAGGCTTCCGGTTGTTGATGGTGGGAAACTCGTGGGTATTGTTACCTATAACGATCTCCTTGAGGCGTCACCCTCAAAGGTGACAACCTTAAGTCGTTTTGAGCTTACCTATCTTCTGAGTAAAATGACCGTTGCAGAAATCATGACACGGAATGTTGTAACTGTGCCCCCTGATGTTCCTATTGAAGAAGCGGCTCTCGTCATGCAAAAGCATCAGATTGGTGGGTTGCCGGTGGTGGAAGAAGGAAAAATTGTAGGGATTATTACTGAGTCTGACATTTTTGAAGTTTTTGTGGAGACCCTTGGTGTTTGGGAAGGGGGAACGCGAATTACCCTTGAACTCCCTCAGAGACCTGGTGCACTTCATGAAGTTACTGGCATTATCAAAGAACATGGGCTGAACATTTTAAGCCTTGCCACTTTTTACGAGGAGGGAAAACCTGAGTACCGATATGTTGTGCTTCGTCTCAACACTCTGCATCCTGAAAGGGTGGTGACAAGATTAAAAGAAAAGGGCATCTCCGTGTGTCACGTATGGGTTGCGCCTAAGGGGGAGAATGGCTATGTTCTTTCCATACAGTGAAAGTCAGATTGATTTTTCAAAACCAGAGATTGAAAGAGAAGAAGTCCTTTTAAGTACGAGAGTATTTCAAGTCGTTCGGAGAATATACCGAGGGGGAATGGAACGTATTTTCATTCGTCACCGGGGTGCAGTAACTGTTGTAGCTACAACTCCGGAAAATAAGATGCTTCTTATTCGGCAATTTCGAGCTCCTCTTGGAGAATGGCTCTGGGAGATCCCAGCAGGAACTCTCGAGGAGGACGAGGATCCCCTCCTTTGCGCACAACGGGAACTCGAGGAAGAAACTGGCTTTTTTTCTACGGAGTGGTCTTATCTTTTCCCCGTATGTCTTGCACCGGGGTATAGCAGTGAGGTTATTCATTTCTTCCGGGCAAAGAATGCTCGTCCGGTAAAAGGCCACATCCGTCCAGGAGATGAAGATGAAGTTATCTACTGCCTTGAGGCCACAAGGGAAGAGGTGCTTTCTTTTTTGCAGCAAGGGATTATTAAGGACGCTAAAACTATCATAGGCCTTCAGTACTGGCTTGGTGAAAGTGTATGAGGGTTTTCGTTGCACTTCTTGATGGGGTTGGTGTTGGAGAACTTCCAGATGCCAAACTTTACGGGGATGAAGGAAGCCATACGTTACGGAATATTGCACAAGCAATTGGCGGTCTTTTCCTTCCTCATCTTGCTCAACTTGGCCTCGGGTTAATTGACGAGATTCCAGGGGTTCTTCCCCACACGCCTCCTCAAGGTCTCTACGGTAAGATGCTCGAACAATCTCCAGGAAAGGACACAACGAGTGGCCACTGGGAGATAGCTGGGATTATCCTCGAAAGACCATTCCCTGTATATCCTGAGGGCTTTCCTCAGGAAGTGGTAAGACGTATTGAGGAAGCTATTGGACGGCACATTCTGGGGAACAAACCTGCTTCGGGAACGGTTATCATCGAAGAATTGGGTGCCGAACATCTCCGTACAGGGTTTCCCATAGTCTACACTTCTGCAGATAGTGTCCTTCAGGTTGCGGCTCACGAAGAGGTTATTCCTCTTTCAGAACTCTATGCCATTTGCGAGAAAATACGGGCTATTATGACGGGGGAGCATGCTGTGGCACGAGTCATTGCCCGTCCCTTTCAGGGAAAGCCAGGGTCGTTCTGGCGAACCCCAAACCGGCGCGATTTTTCTCTTCCCCCTCCTCGAGAGACTATTCTTGATACTCTTTCTCAACATGGGAAAAGAGTTGTGGGTGTTGGGAAAATTTGGGATATCTTTGCGGGACGGGGTATCGAGGAAAGCATTGCAACCAAGGGGAACGAGGAGACTTTTTCTATACTTTGTGAGATGGTAAAGCGTAGCGATGTTGCTCTTGTATGGGCAAATTTCAATGACTTTGATACCCTGTATGGGCATCGAAATGACCCTCGGGGTTTTGCTCAAGCTCTTGAGGCCTGGGATAGGAAACTTGGGGTATTTCTCCCCCTTCTTCGGAAAGACGATGTTCTTATTATCACGAGCGATCACGGTTGTGATCCTACGACCCCAAGTACGGATCATTCCCGGGAGTATGCTCTTCTTCTTGTGTTTTCGCCGTGTTTGCCTTGTGGAGGGCCTCTGGGCATTCGGAAGACCTTTGCTGATATTGCCGCTACTCTTGCTGAGCTTTTTGGGGTTGAATGGCATGGTCCGGGGGAAAGCTTTGCTGTCGCTCTTGTATCCTGAAGATTTCCTAACAAGGCTTGAGAACATGGCGCGTACTTTTCCTGAAAAACCCTCATGTGCCGTTATAGCAGGCTCAGGATGGGGTGGGTATAGTGGGGGAGATACTGAGAAAGTAATACTCTTTTCCGATCTGCATCCTTCGCTCCATACGGGCATTCCTGGTCATCAGGGAATTTTTCGCTTTGTACGTCTTGAGGATACAATCTTTCTCTTTGTCGAAGGGCGTGTGCACCTCTACGAAGGATACGGACTTTCAGAGGTACTCATTCCCCTTACCTTTGCGTACCTTCTTGGGGTACGGATTGTTGTGCTCACTAGTGCTTCAGGAAGCCTTTCACCTTTCCTTTCCCCAGGAAGTGTTCTCGTTCTTTCGGATCAAATCGACTGGACCTTTATCCCTGATTTTTTGCCGCGAGCGCAGTTTGACGAGAGTCTTCAGGAAATTGCCCTTTCCTGTGCCAGGCGTTTCAATCTTGAGGCGATTCGAGGAGTGTATGTGGGAGTTCTTGGTCCGTCTTTTGAAACTGCGGCAGAGATTCGAATGCTTGGATACTTTGGAGGACATGCCGTAGGAATGTCTACAGTGAAAGAGGCAAAATGGGCTACAGCTTTGGGATTGAAAGTTCTTGGGCTTTCGCTTGTTACAAACTGGGGAACCGGTTTATCTTCCTCTTCCCTCACTCATGAAGAGGTCCTCTCCCTTGCAGGGCTTAAAAAACCAGTACTTCATGCCTTTTTGCGTGACCTTATTGTAGAGGTCCTCCATGAAGATTGTCGTGAGTCATGAAGGTACAGATTTTGACGCCTTTGCTTCGATGTTTGCGGTAACCAAGCTTTTCCCTGGAACGCGGATAGTTCTTTGGGGATCAGTTAATCCGAATGTGCGGCATTTTCTTTCCTTATACGGTACCTTTTTTCCTTTTCTTACGGAAAAAGAGGTAGACTGGGGTGCAGTGACAACCATCTATGTAGTGGATACTGTATACCTTGAGCGACTAAGCAAAGCTGGGCATCTCATTCGAGCTGGTCGTGTGGAGTACCTGATCTTTGACCATCATCCTGTGCAGGAAAGTGAAATTCCTCCTCATGCTCTTCTCAGAAGCTCTGGTGCTTGTACAACGATTCTTGTTGAAAAGATCCAGGAGGCTGCAATTCCTCTTTCTCCCCTTGAGGCAACCCTCCTTCTTCTTGGCATCTATGAGGATACTGGATCTTTTACCTTTCCTACAACAACGGCAGAAGATCTTAGTGCAGCTTCTTTTCTTCTCTCCAAGGGTGCCCTGGTAAGTTATGTTTCTCGCTTTACCCGGGTAACCCTTACGGAGAAACAAGAGCAAATTCTCAGAAGTATCATCCAGGCTATGACCGTGGAAGACGTTAATGGTGTCCCGGTCCATTTCTGCGTACTTTCCCTTGGAGAATACGTCGAGGGCATATCTCTCATTGTGCATCGGCTTATGGAGATGGAAGACATCGAAGTCTTCTTTGGAATTTTCGCCATGGAGAACAAGGTCCATGTTATCGCACGAAGCCGTTTGAGCGAGGTCCGTCTTAACGAGATCTTGGGGAGCCTTGGGGGAGGAGGACACCAGAGCGCAGCTTCGGCAACATTTCGCAACCGAAGCCCCGAGGAAGTGTACGAAGAAATCCGGTCTCTTTTGCGTCAGTCTGTTTCTATGATTCGAGCGGCAGATATTATGTCTCACCCTGTAAAAGCCGTTACTCCTGAAACCAC
Source organism: uncultured bacterium (assembly GCA_937922705.1). GTDB lineage: Bacteria > Atribacterota > Atribacteria > Atribacterales > Caldatribacteriaceae > Caldatribacterium > Caldatribacterium caloriphilum. Next base: position 26,433 of record CALAIW010000009.1, read on the forward strand.
TATGGAAGGAGCCTTTGCCATCCTCATGCGTTTTGGCTTTTCTGGTCTCCCTGTAGTGGATGAAGAGGGAAAAATCGTGGGTCTTATAGCCCGAAGAGATATTGAGAAAGCAATACACCATGGGTTGCGACGAGCCCCAGTACGGAGTTTTATGTCAACAGACCTTGTTACCGTGGAGCCAGAAACATCCCTTGTCGAGATTCGCAATCTTATGGTGGAGAAGGACGTAGGACGGATTCCAGTAGTAAAAAATGGAAGGATTCTTGGTATTATTACTCGAAGCGATGTCCTCCGAGCTATGCACGAAAAAGAGAACCTTTATGCCCGGAAGATGGCTCGTGTTTCTCTTGCTGAAAAGCTTTATCTCCACTTCGGGCCAGAACATATGAGCCTTCTTGAGACTGTAGCCGAGGTGGCGAAGCGTGCTGGTCTCATGGTATACCTTGTGGGGGGTGTGGTTCGAGATATTATCCTTGGTGTTCCAAACGAAGATCTTGACCTTGTCGTTGAAGGAGATGCTATTGCCTTTGCTCATCTTCTCAGACAACGCCTTGGGGGAAAGGTAGTGCCATATCCCCCTTTTGGAACAGCTATTCTCTTCCTGAAGGACGGCAGAAGGATTGACTTTGCTTCGGCCCGGCACGAGTTTTACGCTTTCCCTGGTGCACCTCCTCAGGTAGAATACGCTAACCTCAGACGAGACCTTTTTCGGCGGGACTTTACGGTAAATGCCATGGCTATAAGCTTGCATCCTGAGAGCTTTGGTGAGCTTTTTGACTTCTTTGGAGGCTTGCGGGACCTCGAGCGGAAGGTTCTGCGAGTTCTCCATCCTTTAAGCTTTGTGGAGGATCCTGCCCGGGCAATTCGGGCAGTGCGTTTTGAAGGAAAGTATGGTTTTTCCATTGAGCCCTTTACCATGAGCCTTCTCAAGCAAACAGTGCGAGAGAGTTTCCTTACAAAAATTAAGCCTGACCGGCTTAAAGAAGAGCTTGGGCTTATTCTCGCTTTTCCGGATTTTCCCCGATACCTTTTTCGGATGTACCAGCTTGATATGTTTCCCTCTATTTTCCCAGGGTGTATTTGGGAGAAAGAGTTCGAAGAGATTTACAAACGGCTTCTTTCGCTCTTAGACGCTTATGATACTTCTGGGTGTGACCCTTTGCTCTTGAAACTTTCTCCTCTTCTTGGATCGATGAATCCGGAATACCTCGAAGACTTGCGAGTGAGGCTTTCCCTCTCAAAAAAAGCCACACAAAAGATTGCTACTTTCCTACGAGAGAAAGAGCGCATCCTACAAAAGCTTTGCCGTGACTCCTTAAAGAACTCGGAGATGTACCTCCTCTGTTCTTCTCTTTCACTTGAGTTTCTTTTCCTTCTTCTTGCAGAGTACTACCATAGTATAGTGGCAGAAAGAATTCGAAAGTACCTCAATGAGTGGAGAACCGCAAAGCCTATCCTTGATGGCCATATACTCAAAGATCTCGGTGTTCCAAAGGGACCGGTATATGGTAGAATTCTCAAGGAACTTCTTCTTGCCCAGATTGATGGGGATGTTCGTACTCTCGAAGAGGGGAAGGTATTCGTGCAATCTCTTTTGGAGAGGATGAAAAATGAAAAAGGAACGAATCTTTAGTGGTATGCGCCCGACGGGTAAGATGCATGTTGGTCATTACTTTGGGGTCTTGAGGAATTGGATTCAGTTGCAACATGAGTACTTTTGTATCTTTGGAGTAGCAGATTGGCATGCTCTTACAACTTCTTTTGAGGACACTACAGAGCTCGAGAGGAACATTATAGACATGGTTACCGATTGGCTTAGTTTAGGTGTAGATCCCGAAAAATGTCTCCTTATAATTCAGTCTCTTGTCCCAGAACACGCAGAACTTCACCTTCTTTTTTCCATGATTACCCCCGTGGGGTGGCTTGAGCGCAACCCTGTGCTTAAGCAACAGTTACAAGATATGGGTCTTAAAGAAGCCGTGGGTTATGGACATCTTGGATATCCTGTGCTTATGGCTGCAGACATTCTGGTTTACAATGCTACCAAAGTCCCAGTAGGGGAGGACCAAGTTCCCCATATTGAGATTACTCGCGAGATTGCTCGCAGATTCAACGCCCTATATGGTCCTGTTTTCCAGGAACCTCAAGCTTTGCTCACCGAGTCTCCTCGTATCCTTGGTATCGATGGGAGAAAAATGAGTAAAAGCCTTAAGAATCAGATCGATCTCTCGTTGCCACCGGAGGAAGTTCACCAGAGGGTAATGGCTATGTTTACCGATCCAGAAAAGATTCACAAGAACGATCCTGGACATCCTGAACGCTGTAATGTCTTTGCCTTCCACCAGGCTGTAGGTAACAAGAGGAGCGCAGAGATTGCAGAAGATTGCCGCAAGGGGCTTCTTGGATGTGTTGCCTGCAAGAGGGAGCTTGCAGATCACCTTGTAGAGTTTTTGAAGGATATCGCTCCTTATAGAAAGCAATACGAGGGAAAACCTGAGTTTGTTAGAGAGATACTTATCGAGGGAAGTAAGAGAGCTCGTATCTTAGCTCAGGAGACGCTTGAAGAAGTGCGACGCGCCATGCATATTCACTATGGAGTTGTGCGAAGATAAACCATATTGGGAGAATCGCCTTAAGGAATGCATGTCGTTTATGGAAAAAGTGAGGGTTCTCGAAGAACTTCTTCTTTTCTTGGAGGAAAGACTCTCGAAGGTTTTGGGAGAAGGGGAGACGGAAGATAGGATTTCTGAGGAGAATGACGAGAAGAGCGACAGGAACCTCTTCGAAAGCTTTGTAGAGGCTCTTGAAGCCCTTCGGAAGCAGGAGGAAAATAGGCTTAAGGCTCCTCAAGTCCGTAAAAGAATGTTCAAGGAATGGTCGCTGTGGAATCTCAAAGACCTTAGCCTTCAAGATCTTCTTGAGCTTTATGCCCGGTACCTGGGTAAAGACAGGGACGGGGGAGTCACCCTTCCTGACAAGGGGTTTGAGCAACTCCTCGAAAAGCGGCGAAGGGTGATTCTTTCTCTGTGTTCAGGTGATGGTCTTGTTCCTCTTCGTAGGTTTTTTGAGGATTGCGCAGAGAAAAGAGCGATTATTGCTACTTTCCTTGTACTTCTTGACCTCGTTTTCAGAAATATCCTTTATTTGAAGCGGGAAGAAAGTGGTGATATCTTCCTTGGAGGTGCAGGATCGAAAGTTTCTTCAGAACCTTCTTGAAGGACTTCTTTTTTCTTCTCCTTACCCTGTAAGCCTGAAAGAGATGGGAAAAGTGACCAGGCGGGAAAAAACAGAGATTCTCAATGCCCTCTTAGAATTGCAAAGAGCTTACGAAGAGCGTGATGGAGCACTCTGCATTCGGAAAACTGGTAAGGGATGGCAGATGGTTGTAAAACCTGAGTATGGGAGACTCCTTCGGGAGCGCCTCTGTCTTGCTTCGGAAAAGGTCCTTTCTCGCAGTGCCCTTGAGACCTTGGCAATTGTATCGCTTTATCAACCCATAACTAAGGGGGAAATTGACTTAAAAAGAGGAGTAGATTCGACTCAGGCTCTCCGAAGTCTTCTTGAGATTGGCCTCGTTGCTGTTTGTGGAAAAAGTAGTGCTCCTGGACGTCCTTTTCTCTACCGAGTGACTGAGAAGTTTTTTGAGGTTTTTGGTCTTGAAGGTGAAGAAGAACTTGAAAAGTTGAAACGCCTGTTCTCGGAGAAGAGAAACTATGGAGAGGCTCAATAAGTTTCTGGCTCGAGCAGGCATAGCTTCCCGAAGGAAATGTGACCAGCTCATCGCTGAAGGGAGAGTGACGGTCAACGGTGTTGTGGTTACGAATCCAGCAACCCGTGTCTCGGAAAACGACATTGTACTTGTGGATAATGTTCCTGTATGTCTTGAACATCGCACAGTTTATGTTATGCTCCATAAACCACCTGGTTACCTCACGACGCTTAGCGACCCCTATGGTCGCAAAACCATTGCCGAACTTATTCGAGATATACCGTATCGGGTATTTCCGGTTGGTCGTCTTGACCGTGACAGCGAGGGCTTACTTCTTCTTACCAATGATGGTTTTCTTACTTATGTTTTCACACACCCAAGGTTTGGGGTAGAGAAACAGTATTTGGTGTATGTTCAGGGGAAAGTACAAGAAGAAGATCTTGTGCGACTCCAGAAGGGATTCTTGCGGGGTGGAGAAACATACCGAATAGCGTCTGGAGAGGTTCTCGACACTTTTGGGAACACATCCCTTGTCTCAGTCACTTTAACCGAGGGAAAAAAGCATGAAGTTCGAATTCTCTTCGATTCTTTGGGTTTACCAGTAGTGCGGCTTATACGGGTAAGTATGGGGCCAATTGTTCTTGATTCGGAACTTCCCCCAGGGAAGTGGCGTTATCTTCGTAAGGACGAAGAGGAGAGACTCCTAGAGTATCTTGCTAGAAGGAGTGGAAAGTGAATAGAGAAAAAGGACTTGTGCAGGTGTTTTTTGGGGATGGGAAAGGAAAAACTTCAGCAGCCTTAGGAGTGCTTCTTAGGGCCTCGGGGCATGGAAAGAGGGTGCTTTTTCTGGCATTTTTTAAGGGAAGATTCTCGGGGGAAATGGCCACGGTACAGTGTATCCCTGGAGCAGAATATTACCAGTTTGGGACTGAAGAATTTGTGAATGAGGGTAAGCCAAATCCCCGTGAGATTCAAGAATTCCAGTGTGGCTGGTATCTTGCTAAGAAAGCGCTTCTCGAAGGGACTTACGATCTTGTCATTCTTGACGAGTTCTTGTACGCTTTCTCGTGGGGGCTTCTTTCCTGGGAAACGTTCAGTGCAGTTCTTTTCTCTCGGAAACCATGGGTGGAAGTCGTTGTAACGGGTAGGAAAGCACCTGAGGAACTTCTTAGGGTTGCAGATCTTGTTTCAGAGGTCAAAAATATTCGGCACCCCTTGGAACAAGGTATACTAGCACGAAAGGGGTTTGAGTTTTAGTGAAAGTGGTGCGTGGCATTCGTGGAGCAATAACTGTGGCACGTGACGAACGGGAAGAAATTCAGAAGGCGAGCCTTGAGCTTTTTACTTCTATCCTTATCGAAAATGGTCTCTCTCCCGAGGATGTTGTAGGGGTTTTTATTACTGCTACTCCGGATATTCGAGCAGCTTTTCCCGCTGAGGTCATTAGGGAACAGGAGTCTTTTCGATACATTCCTATTCTTTGTGCTCAGGAAATGGATGTGGAGGGAGCTCTCAAACAGTGCATTAGGATGCTTGTTCTTGCTTACACTTCAAGGAACCCTCAAGAAATTCGGCATGTGTACCTCCGTAATGCCTGTATTTTGCGAAAGGATCTTATGGAGGAAAAAGGGGAGAAAGAATGAGGCGAGCCTTGGTTATGCCTTTTCGCGGCCAAATTCGGGGTACTATTATGTGCCCGCGGGATAAATCTCTAAGCCACAGAGCAGCTTTCATTGGTGCCCTAAGTCGGGGCAGAACGGTTATTACTGGGTTTTCTTTTTGTCGTGACTGTATGTCCACTCTTTCTTGTATTCAAGCTTTAGGAGTCGAGGTTCATACCTTCCCTGAAGAGGGAAAGGTTGTTCTCCAAAGTGAGGGTCATACCTCTTTTTGCGAACCAGAGGATGTACTTAACGCTGAGAATTCAGGGACCACCATTCGCCTTATGGCAGGAATCGCAGCAGGAATTGAAGGTTTGACCATTCTTACAGGGGATGCAAGTCTCCGTCGCCGGCCTATGCGCCGGATTATCGAGCCACTTAGAAAAGCAGGAGTTGATATTGGAGGAAGAGGGGGGGATCGCTTTCCTCCACTCTTTATCCGGGGGAGGAAACGTATTGCTCCTTTTTTCCATGTTCTTGAGGTTCCAAGTGCTCAGGTAAAGTCAGCGCTTCTCTTTGCCGCTTTGTGGGGAGAAGGACCCTCAACGATTGTTGAACCTCTTCCATCCCGGAATCACACTGAAAATATGCTCCAGTACGTTGGGGTAACCCTTCGTAAGGAAGATGGGGCTATTATTGTTGAGCCTCCACAGGTGATTCGGGCTTCCTCTTTTGAGCTTCCTGGAGATATTTCTTCTGCAGCCTTTCTTATGAGTCTTGCGCTCTGCGTTCCTGAAGCTTCGCTTATCATTCAAGATGTGGGTTTGAATCCCACACGAGTTGGATTTTTGCAGTGTCTTGAACGCATGGGTGGAAAGTACTCAATACTTGCGAAAAGAGAAACCTTTGGAGAACCCCGGGGGGATATTTTGGTCACTTATTCTGAGCTTCAGGCAACGTCCATTGGTCCCGAGGAGATTCCTTTGCTTATTGATGAGATACCTATTCTTGCCATTCTTGCGGCAAAAGCAAAAGGGAAAACGGTTATCTCGGGAGCCCAAGAACTTCGGGTTAAGGAGAGCGATCGAATCCGCTCTGTAGCTTGTGGGCTTCGGGCACTCGGTGTCAGAGTTGAGGAAAAAGAGGATGGTCTTGTTATTTATGGACCATGTGACTTTCAAAGAGGTGTGGTCCAAAGCTTTGGAGACCATCGAATCGCCATGAGTTTCACTATAGCTGGTCTTCTGAGTACAGAAGGAGTAATTATCGAGGGTGTCGACTGCGTGGACGTGAGTTACCCTACCTTTTTTGCTGATCTTGGGAAACTCGGTATTACCACCATTACTTTGGAGGAGGTTTTGTAAGGGTCAGTGAAACAGCACATCGCTATTGATGGGCCCGCAGGAGCGGGAAAAAGCACAGTTGCTAGGCTTCTTGCAGAACGACTTGGATACCTCTACCTTGATACTGGCGCTTTGTACCGAGCCGTGACTTTGTACCTTCTTGAACACCGTGTTCCTTTAAAAACTGCAAGAGAAGAGGAGGTTTCCCCCTTTCTCAGATCTGTAGATATCGACGTTGTTTCTGAGAATGGAATGCGAGTGTTTCTCAACGGGAAGGATGTTTCTCTAGATATACGGAATCCCGAGATCGATGTTGCTGTTTCTTATGTTGCTCGAATGCAGGTAGTACGAGATTTCCTCCGAAAGGTACAGCGGAAAATTGCCCTTTCGCGGCCTTCCGTGGTAGAGGGCAGGGATATTGGAACGGTCATTCTTCCTGAAGCGGATTTAAAAATCTTTCTCACTGCTCGAGCAGAAATACGTGCAAAACGAAGGTGGAGAGAGATCCGCCTTCGTGGGAAGAACATTGATTACAAATTGGTTTTAAGAAATGTTTTGGAGAGGGATACCCTTGATTCAGAGAGAAGGTGTGCACCATTGAGAAAGGCAGAAGATGCCGTACTTTTGGATACGTCATCTTTGACTGTTGAGGAAGTGGTGGCAAAGATCTATGCCCTCGTGGTAGGGAGGGGTTAATGGGGGTCCGCGTTGCTTTGTCTTCTGGTTTTTGCGAAGGAGTTCGGCGGGCATTTGCTCTAGCGGAAAAGGCACTTCTCGAGGGGAATCCCGTGTTCTTCCTTGGGGAGCTTATTCATAACCGCGATGCAATGGCTATGCTTTGTGCAAAGGGCGCAAGGGTTGTGTCTTGTGTGGAAGATATCCCCTGTGGTGCAGTGGCAATAACCCGTTCCCACGGAATACCAAAGGACCTTGCTGAGAACCTTTCTGCAAGGGGTGTAAGAGTAGTGGATGCAACTTGTCCTAAAGTCAAGCGGGTCCAGGTTCTTGCGAAACAGCTCGAAGGAGAAGGCTATAAGATAGTTATTCTTGGGGAACGTTCGCACCCTGAGATTCAGGCTCTTTTGAGCTATCTTCATGGTGAGGTTACCGTTGTCTCGGAAAAGAGTGAATGGCAACGAATACTTCAGAAAGGTTCTTCTCCTGTGGCAGTTCTTGCGCAAACGACTTTTCCTGGGGCTATTTTCCGAGAGTTTGCGGATTGGGCACAAGATAATGCTCTTTCTTGGGTTCATCTCGTGCCGACACTTTGCGGGGAGACGGAAGCACGACAAAGGGAACTTGAAAAACACATTGCAGAAAATCCTGAGGATATCGTTGTTGTAGTGGGAGGAAAACATAGTGCTAATACTCGTTCCCTTTTTGTGCTTGCTCAAAGGAAGGGATCCTTGGTTTTCTGGGTAGAAAATGTTGAGGAGCTTAAATCTCTTCAGTTTCCTTCCAATCGCTCATTCTTTGTGGTCAGCGGAACGTCAACTCCTGATTCCATAGTTGCGGAAGTCGCTGCGTACCTCAGGCAGCGGGTGTAAAAGTATGAATTTACGTCTTCCTCTTTGTGTCCTTATAGGAAGGGTGAATGTTGGGAAGTCGACGCTTTTCAATCTCTTTTCTGGGGAACGGATAGCTATTGTTGACCCCACACCGGGGGTCACAAGAGATTGGATTGAGCATGTGGTCTTGGTAAAAGGTGTACCAATACGTTTTGTGGACACAGGGGGGGTAACCCTTGGAGGAGATGGTGGAGAGCTTCAAAAGCACGTGGAAGAGCGGGTTTGGAGGCTTGTGGACGAAGCAGATCTTGTACTCTTTGTGATTGATGGGCGGGAACCTTTAACCCAGGTGGATCTTGAAATCGCGGCAACACTTCGAAGAAAGAGTCGACCATTTTTCCTTGTGGTTAACAAGCGTGAAGGTCTAACTCATGAAGCCCTTCCTGCAGAAATCCTTGCTCTTGGGGGAAAGAAAGTTTTCCAAATTTCTGCCAAGCATGGAGATGGTATTCCGCGCCTTAAGGAGGCACTCTTCCAGGAATTTAAGGACTGGAGAGGTAGTGTACCACTTTTTGATGGTATCCCCATAGCTATTGTGGGAAAACCGAATGTGGGAAAGTCCACCCTCTTTAACAGTCTCTTAGGCGAAGATCGGGCCATTGTGAGCCCGATTCCCGGTACGACTCGCGACGCTATTGAGGTTCCTTTCTTCAGCACTTATGGGCGTTACCGCCTTGTTGATACCGCAGGATTGCCTCGAAGGAAAAACATTAGGGACCGGGTGACACTCTACGCAACTTTTCGAACAACGGAACGCATTGCCGAAGCAAAATTGTGTATCTTTGTGCTCGATCCTTTCTGTGGGGTAACGCGTCAGGACAGAAAGATTGCTGGAGAAATTGCCCAACTCGAAAAGTGCTGTATTGTGTTCGTAAACAAAGTTGATCTCCTTAAGGATAAAAGTGCATCTATTCTTGAGAAACTCTGTGCTCAGGCACGAGCAGATCTTCCATCGCTTCACTATGCGGCCTTTCGTGCTGGCTCAGCCCTCGACTCATTTGCTGTGCGGGAAGAGATTTTGCCTCTTATGGCTGGCATTGTTACCCGTTTTCATCAGGTTGTTCAGGAGAGTATTTTGAGCGAAAGAATCCGCCAAAAGGTTAACCAGCGTCTTCTTGCCATTTTCTCTCGAAGAAAGCCCTACCTTGAGGTACTTCTCCAAGAAGGTATTGCTCCTCCCCGCTTTGTTGGGGTAGTGGACAGGTGCGAAGAAAAAGAAAAAAGGCGATACGCGGATATTATTGAGAAAGTGCTGCGAGAGGAGATTGATTGGGAAGGTGTTCCCCTTCGAATCGAATTGCAACGAAAGGGAGAAAGAGTGTCTAAGGGCGTACTGGAATTACCTGCAAAATGAACGGCGGTGTTCTCCTCATACCTTGGAGAATTACTTTCGAGTTATTGGTCAGTTTATCGAATTCGTTAAGGCTCGTGGGAAGGAACTTTCTTGCGTCACACCTCAAGACGTAAGCGATTTTCTTGTGTATCTTAAGACTCATCGTCAACTTAAGCGAGTCTCCCAGAGCCACCGTGTTTCGGTTCTTAGGAGTTTTTTCCGGTTTCTTCGTCGCCGGGAACTGCTACAGGAAAACCCCTGTGACAGTATTGGTCAGTTTCGAGTAGAAAAGAGATTGCCGCAATTTTTGACCCAGGAAGAGATAGAGCTCATTCTCGAAACTCTCAAAGAGAAGAGTACAAAGAACCCCCAAGATTTTTTGGTACTCCGTGACCGGGCCCTTTGTGAACTTCTTTATGCAAGCGGTATGCGGGTTGGGGAAATCGTGAGAGTACGTCCTGAAGATGTGGATTTGGCAGGAGGTATCATCCGGGTACAGGGAAAAGGGGGTAAGGAACGTCTTGTTCCCTTCAATGAAGCTACCCGAGCCGTTCTCGAGTTGTACCTTGAGGCTTTACGGGCCAGATTCCCTGGAAGCCTTTTCCTCTTTGTTAATCGTTTTGGTAGACCTCTTACCCCTCGGGGTGTGAGAGTTATCCTTGATCACGTGGCAGATATCTGTGGATTCCGTGGGAAGAAACTCTTTCCGCATATTTTCAGGCATACCTTTGCAACTCACTTTCTCTCCGGGGGAGGGGAACTGCGGGTAATTCAAGAGGTTCTTGGACACGCGAGTTTGTCTACGACACAGATCTACACACACCTTGATTGGGATAAAATGAAAAGAGTCTATGAGAGTGCACATCCTCATGCGAAGAAGGCGAGGGAAGGTAACCTGTGATTCATGCAACTACAGTCATTGCTGTTTTAAAAGATGGACAGGGAGCGATGGCGTGTGATGGTCAGGTGACCATGAGTGAGGCTGTTGTAAAACGGGGAGCCAAAAAGATACGAAAGCTTTACCAGGACAAGGTTCTTGCAGGTTTTGCTGGAAGCGGCGCGGATTGTTTGACGCTTCTTGAGCGTTTTGAGGAAAAGCTCAACATGTATGGAGGAAATCTTCCCCGTGCTGCAATAGAACTTGCCAAAATGTGGCGAACGGATAAGATTTTACGTCAGCTCGATGCGCTCCTTCTTGTGATGGACGTGTCTCACATTTTTATCATTTCAGGACGGGGAGATGTCATAGAACCTGATGAGCCTGTTGCTGCTATCGGTTCGGGGGGAAATTATGCACTGGCAGCTGCTAAAGCGCTTCTTCGGCATACTTCTTTTGGAGCTCGTGACATTGCTCGTATCGCCCTTCAGATTGCTTCTGAGATATGTATTTATACTAATGACACTATTTTTCTTGAAACCTTAGGGGAGGAACGAGTGTGAGAGAAGACGACTTGACCCCAGAAGAAATTGTTCGAGAACTTGATAAGTACATAGTAGGGCAGAAAGAGGCTAAAAAGTGTGTCGCCATTGCTCTGCGAAACAGGATGCGACGAAGGATGCTTCCTCCAGAAATTGCCGAAGAAATCACTCCTAAGAACATCATTATGATTGGCCCAACGGGGGTGGGAAAGACGGAGATTGCTCGTCGTATCGCGAAACTTACCAATGCTCCATTCTTGAAGGTGGAAGCCACTAAGTTTACAGAGGTTGGTTACGTTGGCCGTGATGTAGAGTCTATCATTCGAGACCTCACAGAACTTGCTATTCGTATGGTGAAGAGTGAGCGGATTAAAGCTCAGGAGGAAAAGGTTCGGGAGGTTGTGGAGGAACGAATTCTTGATGCACTTCTTGCTCAAGGTGCTGCAAGAGAGGAAGAAGGGGAATTTGAAAGTTCTGGAAGGGTAGACGTCGTGTGGCCCACAGTATCCTCATCTCTTGCGCGAACGCGTGAGAAACTTCGCGAAAAACTTAGAAGGGGTGAGCTTGAGGAACGAGTTATTGAAGTTGAAGTTGAGGAAAGCTCTGTTCCAATGGAAATCGTTGCAGCAAGCGGTATGGAGAGTCTTGGTATTGACTTGCGGGAGATTTTTGGGAGCCTTTTCCCACCTCGAAGAAAGCGGAAACGGATGAAAATTAAGGACGCTCGGGAAGTCCTCTTCAATGAAGAGGTCCAAAAAGCTCTCGATATGGATGACGTTGTTCAGGAGGCTATTCGGAGGGTGGAAGAGACGGGGATTGTGTTCATTGATGAAATTGACAAAATTGTTTCTCCTCCTGGTGGGGGATATGGTCCAGACGTATCCCGAGGTGGAGTTCAGCGAGACCTCTTGCCCATTGTAGAAGGTTCTACTGTCCTTACCAAACATGGTCCGGTGCGAACCAATCATATTCTTTTCATTGCTGCGGGAGCTTTCTCCCAGTCGAAGCCTTCGGATCTTCTACCCGAACTGCAAGGACGATTTCCAATTCGCGTGGAGCTTTCTCCGCTTTCTGAGGAAGACCTCTATCGAATTCTTGTAGAACCGTACAATTCTCTGGTCAAACAGTACAAAGCGCTTCTTTCGACGGAAGGGGTTTCCATCGAATTTACCGAGGACGCCCTTCGGGAAATAGCGCACATCGCGTACTCTTTGAATGAGAAGATGGAAAACATAGGGGCTCGTCGGCTCTACACTGTTATGGAACGTGTCCTTCAAGATATCTCTTTTAACGCCCCAAAACTTAAGGGACAACATATCGTCATTGACCGAGAATACGTTCGAAAAGAACTCCAAGACGTTCTGAAAGATGAAGACGTCACGCGCTATATCCTTTAGGATTTGTTGCATTCCCTTTTTTCTTCATGCTATACTTACCCAGGTTTTCAAAACGCATGTGGGGGTGTTCCGGTGCCCGACAAGGGCCTTCCCCGCAGAGGTTAAAAACCGGAAGGAGGATGTATATGGTTGTCACGATGAAGCAGCTTCTTGAAGCAGGGGTCCATTTCGGTCACCAAACGAGAAGATGGAACCCCAAAATGAAACCTTATATCTTTACTGAGCGGAATAACATTTACATTATTGACCTTCAAAAAACTGTTGAACTCGCTGAAAAAGCCTACAACTTTGTGAAGGAACTCGCTCGGCAAGGTGGCACAGTGCTTTTTGTAGGCACCAAAAAGCAGGCTCAGGAGGCAATCCAGCAAGAAGCCCAGCGTTGTGGAATGTTTTACGTGAATCAGCGCTGGCTTGGCGGTATGCTCACCAACTTTGCTACGATTCGGAAAAGCATCGAGCGTTTGAAGAATATCGAGGCAATGGAGGCAAAGGGACTTCTTGAAAGGCTTCCAAAGAAAGAGGTAATGCAGCTTCTCAAGAGGAAAGCCCGCCTTGAAAAGTACTTGAATGGCATACGAGATATGGAGAAACTGCCCGACTGTGTTTTCATTGTTGATCCCCGGAGGGAACGTAACGCTGTTCTTGAGGCAAGGCGTTTGGGAATCCCCATTGTAGCCATTGTAGATACAAATTGTGACCCTGATGAAATCGATTACGTCATTCCTGGAAACGATGATGCGATTCGGGCTATCCGTCTTTTTGCCTCTCTTATTGCTGATGCAGTCATCGAGGGTCGAAGGCTAGCTACAGAGGGTGCTGAGATGGTACCCACCACAGGGATAGCCGTTCCGGAAACGCAGGAGGTTCAGGAAGAGGAACTGCAGGAAGTTCGCGAAGAAGAGTTGGATATTCTCGAAGAGCTTGAGGAAATTGAGGAGGAAGAGCAATGAGCATAAGTACAAAAGACATTATGGAGCTTCGGAACCGCACTGGTGCGGGGGTTATGGATTGCAAAAAAGCACTCCTTGAGGCAGGAGGAGACCTTGAGAAGGCTTGTGAAATTCTTCGCCGAAAGGGAGCCGAAATAGCTTCTAAGAAAAAGGAACGCATTGCTCGGGAAGGACTTATTGGAGCATATGTGCACACGGATGGTAAAATTGGGGTTCTTGTTGAGGTGAATTGTGAAACAGACTTTGTTGCTCGAACCGAAGAATTTCGGAACTTTGTGAAGGAGCTCACTCTCCAGGTTGCTGCCCAAGCTCCACGTTGGGTTTCTCCTGAAGACGTTCCCGAAGAGATTCGTAAAAAAGAAGAAAGCTTCTACTGGGAGGAGCTCAGAGAAAGCAATAAGCCAGAGGAAGTAAAGCGGAAAATCGTGGAAGGGAAAATGAAAAAATTCTATGAGACGTATTGTCTTCTTGAACAAGAATACATTCGTGATCCAGAGAAAAAGGTGAAGGATCTCCTGGTGGAGACCATTGCGAGGCTTGGTGAAAATATTGTCGTTCGGCGCTTTGTTCGCTTTAAGCTAGGTGAAGGAGATGACGAGTGATTCATTACGTTTTAGAAGAATCCTTCTCAAGCTTTCGGGAGAGGCTTTTCGGGGGTCTCTCCCTTCGGGTATCGACACACAGGTTCTTGCTTACCTTGCTACAGAAATCAGCGCAGTACGATCCCTGGGTGTAGAGGTTGCTATTGTAGTGGGAGGAGGAAACATTCTTCGAGGAAGGGACGCGGGTGAACGTGGGCTCAGTAGAGTTACAGCTGACTACATGGGAATGCTTGCCACGGTCATCAACGCTCTGGCACTTCAGGACTTTCTTGAGGAAAGAGGGATTCCTACTCGGGTGCAAACAGCCATCGAAATGCGTGCAATTGCGGAGCCCTATATTCGGCGGCGGGCTATACGCCACCTTGAGAAGGGAAGAGTAGTGATTTTTGCTGGAGGAACTGGGAATCCGTATTTTACGACTGATACAGCTGCTGCCTTACGAGCTGCAGAGATTAGAGCTGATGCGCTTCTTAAAGCTACGAAAGTTGACGGGGTGTACGAAGCTGATCCAGCCATTTGCAAGAATGCGGTAAAGTTTGAGACCCTTGATTATCTTGAGGTTCTCAACCGAGGCCTTAAGGTAATGGATTCAACCGCGGTATCCCTGTGTATGGAGAACCACATTCCGATTGTCATTTTTAACATACACCAGGCAGGAAATCTGTGTAAAGTTGTGATGGGGCACAAGATTGGTACGCTTGTGGGGAGGGAGGAGAATGAATGAACTTTTGAAGCCCCTTCTGAGGGATATCGAGAAACGAATGAAGCAAGCAGTAAGTGTCGTTCGTGAAGAGCTTTCGCATGTTCGTACTGGGCGAGCTTCTCCTGCGCTTGTCGAAAACCTTGAGGTGGAATACTATGGTACAGTAGTCCAGCTGAAGCAAATCGCTTCCATCACAACTCCTGATGCTCGAACGATCCTCATCCAACCCTGGGATCGAAACAGTCTACCTCTTATCGAGAAAGCCATTTGGAAGTCGGATCTTGGCTTTAACCCCACGGTGGATGCAACAGTAATACGGGTAACCTTGCCCCCCCTTACAGAGGAACGGAGGAGAGAAATCGCTAAGATGGCTAAAAAGATCGTGGAAGATGGAAAAGTAGCGGTGCGGAATCTTCGCCGAGAAGCCAATGAGGAAATACGCAAGATGGAAAAGGATGGGAAAATTTCTGAAGACGAGAGTAAGTGGGCTCAAGCAGAGGTTCAAAAAATAACAGATGAACACATCAATGAATTAGACGGTTTATGGGAAAAGAAGGAAAAGGAAATTATGAGCGTGTAAGTGCTTTTTTGCAGCATATAGCCATCATCATGGATGGCAATGGGCGGTGGGCAGAACGGCAAGGACTTCCTCGACTTGAAGGGCACCGAAAAGGTATTGAAGTTGCGCGGATTATTGTTGAAGAGGTTGGCCGCTTGGGTATCCCTTTCTTAACGCTTTATTCTTTTTCTACCGAGAATTGGCGAAGGCCACTTCAGGAAGTGCAGGGACTTTTAGCCCTTTTTGAAGAAGCGGTGAGTCGGTATGGGGAAGAGCTTAAGAAAAACAATGTTTGTGTCCGCTTTCTTGGTCGCCGGGAGGGTTTACCAGAGAAACTCAAGAAGGTTATGGGTGAACTTGAGAAAGAAACAGCAAGAAATACCGGGCTTGTGCTTAATCTCGCCCTAAACTATGGGGGACGAGACGAGATTCTGCGAGCCGTGTGCCGTTTTGGAGAAAGTGGGGGAGATTGGTCTGCCCTTACTGAAGAAACATTTCGTTCCTTTCTTGATACTGGAGACCAGCCTGATCCGGATCTCCTTATTCGCACGGGTGGAGAGAAGCGTATAAGTAATTTCCTCCTCTGGCAGATTGCGTACACTGAACTTTGGTTTACTGATGTTCTCTGGCCAGATTTCAACGTTCTTCTTCTTCATCAAGCACTCGAAGACTTCGCGCAGCGCTCAAGGAAATTTGGAGGTCTCTCTTGAAGGAGAGTGTAACCTTTTCGAAGGATCTCGGAGTGCGAACGCTAACCACTCTTCTTTTTTTGCCTCTCTTTCTTGTGCTTGTCCTTGTAAGCCGTATTACCATGGTGGGGATTTTTCTGGTTATTGCTTTCCTTGCTTTTTGGGAATATTTAGGCATCTCCTTAGGTAGGAGGGAACCCTTTCTTTTGCTTCTTGCTGGAGGGGTGCTAGCGTGGATATATATCGCGCCTTTGTTCTCTGAAAGCGTGAGAATTTCTGGATGGTATGTTAGTGCTCTTTGTCTTTTGGGGTGGGCACTTCAGGATACAACAAAATGCCTTGAGCGGGTAAGTTTTTTCCTCTTTGGGGTTTTCTACTGCTTTGTTCTTCCTTTCTTTTGGGTTCGAACTGGGCTTGAGTTTTCCTCGAAAACCCTTCTCTTCTTCGCTTCTCTTGTGTGGATTAATGATGTCTCGGCATATCTTATTGGGGTTCGTTGGGGGTATCGCAAGATTCTTCCTTCTATCAGTCCTGGAAAGAGTTGGGAAGGTTTTATAGGAGGGATTGGTAGTACTGTTCTTGGGAGTGTTATTTTGGGGCAGTTCTTTGGGTTTCCCTTTGCTTGGTCTTGTGCCTGTGGATGCAGTATTCCTCCGCTTGCTTTTCTGGGGGATATCTTTGAATCAGCCTTAAAGCGGAGAAGCGGGCTCAAAGACTCGGGAACAATTCTTCCAGGACATGGAGGTATTCTCGATCGTTTTGATGCCTTTTTCGCTGTCGGCCCTTTGGTGTATCTTCTTGCTTCCTTAGGAAGGGGATGAGAAAATGCGCGTTGCAGTTTTAGGATCCACAGGATTTCTTGGAGAGCAGATTCTCGAAGTTCTAGCGTACAACCGGGATTTTCATATCGTCCTCCTTGGTGGTTTTAGAAATACATCGAAGCTTCTCAAGCAAGCAGAAGAATTCCGACCCCTTTACCTATACAGTCCGTATCTTGGAGGGGATACCCCCTTTGTTTCTCTCACTTCGCTACCCGAGCTCGAGAGTGTTCTCCTTTCAGAGGAAATCGATGGAGTCTTTTTTGCTGCCAGTGGAATTTCCTTCCTTGAAACCTTCTTGAAGCTTCTCGAAGCGGGAAAACCTCTCTGGGTGGGGAGCAAAGAACTTATCATCCTTGCAGGAGACCTTAAGGGGTCGGGACTCCTTTACAGGTACTCTAACCTCATCCCCCTTGACAGTGAGCACAATGCTTTGTGGCAAATCCTTAAGGTTTTCCCCTGTCACGAGGTCGAAAAGGTTTACCTAACAGCTTCTGGGGGGCCTTTCTACGAGTGGCAAGGGTCGCTAAGCGATATCACTCCAGAGATGGCCTTGGCCCATCCGAACTGGAGAATGGGTGTGAAGATTACGGTAGATTCTGCAAATCTTGTGAACAAGGGTCTTGAAGTTATGGAGGCTTTTTTCCTTTTTGGTATCCCCCCTGAGAAAATTGACGTTCTTATCCAGCGGGAGAGCATCATTCATGCACTTGTTGAGACCAAAGACGGGTTTGTCTTTGGTGTACTGGCTCCTCCCGATATGCGTCTTGTAATCCAGAATGCAATTACTTCAGAAAGAAGACCCAATCCATTCCGACGCCTTTGTTTTACAGAACTCCAAACGCTTCGTTTTGACTACCCCGTTCCTTCTCGTTTTTCTGGGTTCTATTTGGCGCTCGATGCCCTCCTTAAGGGACGAGGATATCCTACTCTCTTTTGTGGAGCGGATGAGGCTTGCGTATACCACTTCCTTGCACGGGATATCACTTTTGACGAAATACCCCTCGTTCTTGAGCAGGTTCTTGAGGAAAGCGTTGTACCTCCGCAGGATATCTCTCAGGTTGAAAACCTCTTTATGCTGGGGTTTACCAGGGCGCAGGAGGTTATTCGACAGAGGAGTGCATTGCGATGATTACCATTCTTGCGTTTATCTTTGTTTTGAGTCTTCTTGTTCTTGCCCATGAATTTGGTCACTTTATATTCGCCCGAATTTTTGGAGTACGTGTACTTCATTTCGCTTTGGGATATGGACCAAAACTCCTTTCATGGATGTGGGCAAAGGTAGAGTTCTCCGTTCGTCTTTTCCCCCTTGGGGGTTATGTTCGCATGGCTGGAATGGAAGGGAACCTTATTGAGGGGCATGATGCATCCCCTGTGGCTTTTTCAGAACGTTTTGATGCTAAACCTCTTTGGCAAAGAAGCCTCATTGTTCTTGCTGGTCCTTTTATGAACCTCGTTCTTTCGGTTGTGTTGCTCTTTCTAGTCTTTAGCCTTATAGGGATTCCTACTGGGAGGATTGCTGTCCTTGATGTTCTGCCAGGGGGTCCTGCTGAGCGGAGCGGTATTAGGAGAGGAGACGTGCTCCTTGCAGTTGATGGGAAAGAAGTAAAGCGCATTGAGGATATAACTCAGATCATCGCTACAAGCCCTGGGAAACCAGTAACCCTTACTCTGGAACGCGAAGAGAAAATTCTTGAAATTACCGTCACGCCTGAGTGGAGTGATACTGAGAAACGGGCCCTTATTCGAGTGGTTTTTGGAGGAGAAAGTAGAAAGTATAACCCTTTTACTACTTTGGCAAAAAGTGGTGCTACCGTAGCTGAATGGTTCGTACTGAGTCTTCTTGGTGTACTCTATGCGCTCGTGGGAAAGATTCCCCTTGAAGTCACTGGGCCATTAGGGATTGCTCAAATGGCAGGTCAAGCAGCGGCTTTTGGTTTTGTGAATCTCCTCGCTTTTGCGGCAGTTATTAGTGTTTTTCTTGCACTCTTCAACCTTTTCCCCGTTCCTGTTCTTGATGGAGGCCATCTTATTCTTTTTCTGTACGAGAAAATTCGGGGACGGGCTCTCGAAGAGGAAAAGAAGGGAATGATTTACCTCATAGGGATCATCTTCATTTTCCTTTTGTCCATTTTTGTCACCTACCAGGATGTACTGCGGATTGTGATGGGAAGATGAAGCGACGAAAGACCCAAGAGGTTCCCCTTGGACCACTTATCGTTGGTGGAGAACATCCTATCTGGGTCGAAGCAATGGGGAGAAAGCACCCTGGGGATTGGAAGGCTTGTCTTGGGGAAATTGACCAGGCTTTTTCTAGAGGGTGTGAAATTTTCCGGGTTGCCGTTTTCGATGAAGAAGGCATTGCTGGTCTTCGAGAGATTCGGAAAAAGCGGCAGAATCTTCCCCTTGTTGCTGATATTCATTTTACAATGCAGCTTGCTTTTCAAGCTATTGAGGTGGGAGTGGATGCCATACGGATAAATCCTGGAACGGTTCCTAACCAGCTTGTACTAGAGCGTCTCATTGAGTTTGCTCGAGATCGAGGAGTTGTTCTCCGTATTGGTGCTAATGCGGGATCTTTGCCTCATGTGTTTCGGGGAAAAGAAAGAAGTCAAGCCCTTTTTGAGAGTATAGCCGAATGTGTGAATCTTGCCGAGAAAAAGGGAATGAAGTATCTTATTCTCTCTGCGAAGTCTTCGAGCGTTGAGGAAACAGTGACTGTCTATCGGAAACTCCATGAAAACTTTTCCTATCCGCTTCATATTGGGTTGACAGAAGCTGGAAGCGGTCTTGAAGGGATTGTGAAATCCTCAGTAGCTCTGGGGATTCTCCTTGAAGAGGGCATTGGGGACACTCTTCGCGTATCCCTCACTTCGAGGAGTCCTGTTCTTGAGGTTGAGGTCGGATGGGAAATCCTTAAAGCCTTGGGACTGCGGTCACGAGGCGTGAGGATTGTCTCGTGCCCTACTTGTGCGCGGGTACGAGGGGATGTGGTATCATTTGTTCGGGAGTTTCGCAAGGCTATTGCACCCTTTGAAAAGGCTTTAGGGCTTACGATTGCTATTATGGGCTGCGAGGTTAACGGTCCTGGGGAAGCTAGGGAGGCTGATTTTGGTCTCGCATTAAGTGGAGGCGGGAAAGCGGTGCTTTTTGCTCGTGGCGAGGTTGTTGCTGTTGTTTCACAGAAAGAAGGCATAGATAGGCTCGCTTCTCTTGTTCGAGAAAGGGTGAAAGGAGAGGAGAAGACCACATGAGGATGTCGCTTCTTTTTGCGCCAACGCTAAAAGAGGATCCTCAAGAGGCAGAGATTGTCAGCCATCGTCTCATGCTCCGGGCCGGGTTTATCCGTCAGCTTTCTGCAGGAGTGTATACATTCCTGCCTCTTGGATGGCGAACCATCGAAAAAATTATCCGTATCGTCCGGGAAGAAATGGATAGAGCAGGGGGACAGGAAATTTTTATGCCTGCTATGCAGCCTGCAGAACTCTGGAAAGAGACGGGTCGCTGGGATTTATATGGTCCTGAACTCATCCGCTTTCAGGATCGAAGGGGACGGGATTTTTGTCTTGGTCCTACCCACGAAGAAGTTATCACTGACCTTGCCCGGCGTGAGATTCGCTCCTATCGACAGCTTCCGCTTCTCCTTTACCAGATTCAAACCAAGTTTCGGGATGAAATTCGACCACGCTTTGGGGTTATGCGAGCAAGAGAATTTCTTATGAAGGACTTGTATAGCTTTGATCGAGACATGGATGGTCTCCAAGTAAGCTACCAGAAGATGTACGAAGCATACTGTCGGGTTTTTAGTCGCTGCGGTCTTGAGTATATTGCGGTTCCGGCTGAAAGCGGGGTCATTGGGGGAGACGTTTCGCATGAGTTTCTCATTATTGCGGAATCTGGGGAGGAGAGGGTTTTTGTCTGCTCTCGGTGTGGAGGTGCAACTACAAGTGAGGTAGCCCGCTGTCCTCGGTGCGGAATACCAATGGAGGAAAAACGGGGTATTGAAGTTGGTCACATCTTCCAGCTGGGAACAAAGTACAGCGAACCTATGAAGGCGTACTTTGTTGATCGGGATGGGAAAGAAAAGCCTCTGATCATGGGTTGTTATGGTATAGGTATTGGGCGTACGATGGCAGCAGCAATTGAAGCAAACCATGATGAGAGAGGAATTTGCTGGCCTTTTTCTCTTGCGCCTTACGAGGTTGTGGTGATACCGGTTAACATAAAGAAGGAGAGACACCGCGAAGAAGCTTGGAGCGTCTATGAGGAACTTTCTCAAGCTGGTTTTGAGGTTATTCTTGATGACCGGGAGGAAAGCGCAGGATATAAATTCACCGAGGCGGACCTTATTGGGTTCCCGATACATATTATTATAGGAGAGAAAATTGAGCGCAGCGGCATGCTGGAAATAAAGCTTCGCAGAAGCAATGAGCGCATTGAAGTACGAAGAGCTGAAGTGCGTGAGTTTTTGGAGAGGATTCGAAAGGAGCTTGTGAAATAGGCAATGGTGGAGAAGAGAACGACGGCCATTATTGCTGCGTACAACGAAGAGAAGACCATTGGCCCGATTCTTGATGTTCTTCAGAGAAGCCCGGTTATAGACCAGATTGTAGTGGTCAGTGACGGATCGACAGACCGTACTGTAGAGATTGCAAAGAGCAAAGGGGCTGAGGTTGTCGAGCTTTTACATAATGTTGGAAAGGGTGGAGCACTCTATAGAGGCCTTGAGTATATCCGGAGCGATGTCGTTTTACTTCTTGATGCTGATCTCATTGGACTCAACGAAGGACACATCGAGGCCCTGGTAGACCCAGTTCTTTCGGGAGAAGCAGATGTAGCTATTGGTGTTTTCGAGGAAGGAAGACTAACAACGGACCTTGCCCAGAAGATTGCTCCCTTCCTTTCTGGGCAGAGGGCAATTCGTGCGGATATTCTCCAGAATATTCCTGACATGGAAGTGGCTCGCTACGGGGTTGAAGTAGCCATTAATCGATATGTACGAAAGAATGGAGTTCGGGTAAAGCTTGTGAAACTTCCAGGACTCACGCATGTGATGAAGGAAGAGAAACTTGGCCTTGTGCGAGGTTTTCGGGAGAGGATGAAGATGTACTGGGAAATTTTTAAAAACATGTACCGGAGGGTGGATAAAAACGGGCAATGAGTGGTGGGCTTCTTCTTTTTGTTGAGCAACCCTCGGTGTCAGAGTCCCAGGAAATCCTTCTTCGTGAGATGCTGGAGATTGCCCGGAGCGCAGGCCGCTCAATCACCTGTGTTATGTCTTGTAAGGTTCGGCATCCTTTCTCTCGATACTACTTTGGGAAGGGAAAGGTTGCAGAAGTTGGTACCGTTGTTGCTGAACGTTCCTTAGACTTTGTTCTAACAAATGTGGAAATTACTCCATCGCAGCAGCGAAATCTTGAAGAGGCCTGGAACGTTCCGGTCTACACAAAATATGCAGTCATCCACGAAATTTTTGCGCGGCGGGCAAGAACGGCTCAAGGAAAGATTAAAGTTGAACTCGCTCGTCTTCGATATGAATTGAGTCGCCTTACTGGTAAAGGAGTGGAACTCTCCCGCACAGGCGGTGGTATCGGTACAAGAGGACCTGGTGAGCAGAAAATTGAAGTGGAGCGAAGGAAGATAAAGAATCGGATTGCCTTTCTTACAAAGGAGTTACAGCGTGTTGAGAAGCAGAATGAAGTGCGAAAAGCTTTTCGGAAAAAGTCAGGAGTGTTGGAGATTGCCATTGTCGGGTATACAAATGCAGGAAAGTCAACCCTTCTTAATGCCCTCACCAAAGCAGACGTATATGCGGCAGATCAAATGTTTGCAACTCTGGATCCTATTGCTCGGAAGCTATTTATTCCTAGTGTGGGAGAGGTAGTGTTCGTAGATACTGTTGGGTTTATTCGGGAGATGCCTGAAACTATTAAAGATGCTTTTCGGAGTACCCTTGAGGAAATTAGGGATGCCGATCTCATTCTTGAGGTTATAGATGTTTCTGATCCCGATTACAGTAACCACTTTCGGGTAGTCACTGAAACCCTCAATGAGATTGGTGTGGGGAACTGCCCTCGAATACTCGTTCTGAACAAAATTGACCTCCTTGAGGAACCTCCTTTCCTTGACCACAATATGCGGGCCCAGCCACATGTTTTCATTTCAGCGTATAGGAAGATCGGCCTTGAAAATCTTCTGAAAGAAATTGCTCGCGTTCTGCAACCAGCGCTTGCTACAGTTCGTCTTGAGGTTCCTCCTGAAAGGCTCGCGCTTGTGCAGCAAAAAATCTATTCCCATGGGTATATTAGGAGTTGTGAAGCCCTTGAAGACGGGACTTTCGTTCTTGATTGTATTGTGCAGCGTGACTCTATAGCAAAGCTTTACGCGCTTCTGGCTTCCTAGTCCTTACTTCCCATAATGTATATTATGTTAAATCACTCTTGAGCGAGTTGGCGCATTTTTTCCACAAAGTTCAGCTGAAGATTTGAAAGATGGAACTCAAGCTCTCTCATCTCATCCCTATCAAGATCCTTTTTTAAAGCTTCAAGGATTATGGAAAAAAGATCAATTGCCTTTCGTGCTTCTTCAAGGTCCACAAGAATTTGCCCATTCTCAGGATGGGCCATAAGTCCAAGGTATTGCCAGGCTTTAGCCGAAAGAAGATTTAAAAAGTAATACCCCAAGTCCTTAATCTTTCCAGGTTGCTTCTCTTCCATCTTTGTGTCCCTCCTCAAGGTAACGCATTACAAAGTTGGAGATACGTTCGGCAAGTTTTCTAAAGTTCCCCCCTTCTGAGGAGAACCAAGTAATAGGCATCTTACGGAACCAGTTCATCTGTCTTTTAACAAAGACCATTGTTCCCCGAAAGATTGCTTCTTTTGCCTCAGCAAGCGAACATTTTCCCTCAAGAAAAGCCACAATTGGGCGATACGTAAAATTTTCAAGGGCTGGAAGAGGAAGACGATATCCCAGATCCAAAAGATGCGCTACTTCTTCCACGATACCTTTGCAGAACATGTCTTCTACTCGCTCCCTTATACGTCGCTGAAGATCTTCTTTCTCCCAGGAGATTCCCACAAGAAGGTACTGAAATTCTTGAGGTGTTCTGTGGTGCACTTTTCTCTCAGAGGGGATTCGACCAGTAAGAAAGAATATTTCCAAAGCCCTAATGAGTCTTTTCCGGTCACCTTTGCCGATCTTTGCCGCTCTGTTTGGATCAATGTCTACAAGGAGAGCAAAGAGTTGTTCGTTCTTCATTCGTTCAAGAACACGTCGAAGACCTTCATTTCGAGGTACCCCCCAAGCAGGAATACCGTGGAAGAGCACATCGAAATAGAATCCGGTTCCGCCTACAACTATTGGAAAAGAACCCCGAATGCCCATTTCGTAGAAAAGACGAAGAGCTTCCTTCCGAAAGTCATAAGCACTCCACCGCTCTCTTGGGTCAAGAAAGTCAACAAGGTGGTGGGGGATGTGTTTCCGCACTTCCTCAGGCGGCTTGGCAGTTCCGACATTAAGGTACTTGTACACTGCCAAAGAATCTGCAGAGATAATTTCTACTTTTGGTAAACGCTCAGCAAGTTCGAGAGATACCGCTGTTTTTCCACTAGCTGTAGGACCAATGATACAGAGGACAGGGCTACCACTCTTCAACATTCCCTATAAGCTTTCCCCCAGAATCCCTGGTAAGGCACACGGTGAGGAACTCTCCCAAATAGGACTTACCTTTTGTGGGTATAGTAACTCCAAGATTTTCTCTTGTTCGTCCAAAAAGTAAGCCCTTTTTTTCTTCCACAACAAGTACTTCTACTTTTCTTCCTTCGTGGACAAGAAGGCGCTTGGAATATGCTTCCTTAAGGACCTTTGTGAGTGCTTCGAGGCGCTCTTTCTTAACCTCCTGAGGAACGTCATCTTCAAGCTCTGCCGCTTTCGTGCGGGGACGTGGAGAATACGCATATGTGTAAGCAATCTCAAACTGGGCTTTCTCAACTACTTCGAGAGTATCCGCAAAGTCCGCATCGGTCTCGGTTGGAAAACCTACAATAATGTCTGTCCCGATGACGGCCTCGGGAATACTTTCGCGAATATATGAAACTATGTCGAGGTACTGCTCCTTGGTATATCCTCGGTTCATAAGCTGGAGAATTCTGTTTGAACCTGCCTGAAGGGGAAGATGAAAGTATGGACAGAGGATGTGGCTTTCCCGTATGATTTCCACAATTCCTCGGCGCATATCTCTCGGATGAGAGGTAATAAAGCGAATCCAGATTTTCTCTCTTCCGAAGCGCTTTTCAATGCTCTCAAGGAGTTCTTCAAAGGCGTATGGGGTTCCAAAGTCTTTCCCGTAGGTGTTTACGTTTTGCCCAAGAAGTGTTACTTCACGAAATCCTTCTTCAAGGAGGTTGGTGAGCTCTTTAAGGACAAGCTCTTTAGGTTTACTCCTTTGGGGTCCTGTCGTATATGGAACGACACAGTAGCTGCAGAAATTGTCGCATCCAAAAGCAATAGGAAGGTATGCAGAGATCCTGCCTTCTCGCTCATACCCTTCCTCAAGAAAAAGAGGAGAGGGTGGAGAGAAAGAGATCCTGCGTTCACCACTGGCAATGGTCTCCTGCACAAAACGGG
This sequence comes from uncultured bacterium, assembly GCA_937922705.1. Taxonomy (GTDB): domain Bacteria; phylum Atribacterota; class Atribacteria; order Atribacterales; family Caldatribacteriaceae; genus Caldatribacterium; species Caldatribacterium caloriphilum. The sequence continues at coordinate 51,749 of CALAIW010000009.1, forward strand.
GAATAACATTAAAGTCGTGAGTTCCTACAAGAACATTCACGTAAGGGATGCGCTCAAGGAGCTTCTCCCGCAAAAGCTCACTCATGCATCCACAAAGGACGACAACTGGCGGTTTTCCTCGCTTTGTGCGAGCAGCATGGTACAGATACGAAATCACCCCAAGAGCCCTTGCTACCGCATGCTCTCGAACTGCGCAGGTGTTAAAGACAAGAATATCCGCTTCCTCTTCCTTTTGAGCTCGAGAGAAGCCCTCTCTCAGGAAGAGGTGAAGAAGATGCTCCGAGCGGCTTTTGTTCATCTGGCACCCGAAAGTTACCAGAGCAACGGAAAGTTTCTTCTCCATATCCACAGAAAAAAACAAAAAACCAGATACCCCTTATTCCGGCCCCAATCTTTGGAGAAAGAGAAAGCCTGTTCCTTTGAAAGGAACAGGCTTTCTGTCTCCTTAATCATTTCGGGGCTTTACGATAAGCTTGATAGCGGTGCGCTCCTCTCCATCAATAGTGACATCCGTAAAGGCAGGAATGCATACAAGGTCAATTCCACTTGGAGCGACGTATCCTCGTGCAATAGCGATGGCTTTAATTGCTTGGTTTACAGCTCCTGCTCCAATAGCTTGTATCTCGGCTATTCCTTTCTCCCGAATTGCACCTGCTAAGGCACCAGCAACAGCGTTAGGATTTGACTTTGAGGAAACCTTAAGAACGTCCATGTCAACTCCCCCTTTCACTCGCCATTCTTCATCTTGTACTTAAGCGTGCTCCGCAAGAGGTACAGAGAGACGAAAAATTTCCCTTGCTTTTCCTGTAGCGTCATCCACCTCCACGACAATTCCATTGAGTTTCACATTTTCCTTAGCCACCCGGTACTTCACTGGCATCTGCGTGAGGTATCTTCCAACGATGTCTGCCACCTCGATGCCAATGACTGAATCATGAGCTCCCGTCATACCAACATCCGTAATGTACGCTGTTCCATGGGGGAGGATACGCTCGTCCGCTGTAGCCACATGAGTATGGGTTCCGAATACACAGGAGACTTTTCCATCGAGAAACCATCCCATGGCTATTTTTTCGGACGAAGCTTCTGCGTGAAAATCCACAAGAATAATCTTTGTACGTTCTTGAAGGAGCTTGAGTTCTTCGCTGACCCTGCGAAAAGGACAATCCAAAGGAGGCATAAACACGCGACCGCTGAGATTGACAACTGCCCAAATCCTCCCCTCCTTTTCGAGAATAAGTGATCCCCTCCCTGGGACACCGTCTGGATAATTCAGGGGACGGAGGAGACGAGGTTCTCGGTCAATATACCCCAGGATTTCTTTCTTGTCCCAGACGTGATTTCCCGTGGTCACCACGTCCACTCCGCACCCAAGAATTTCTTCACACACCTCTGGGGTGATGCCCAGACCACCCGCAGCATTCTCTCCATTGACGATGACCGCATCAATTCGAAATTCTTCCTTAAGAACGGGAAGCTTTTCACGAAGTATCCGTCTTCCAGGCTTTCCTACAACGTCCCCTACAATGAGAAATCTCAAAATGTTCATCCTCCCCTGTTACTTCGCATATTCTACAGCCCTTGTTTCCCGAATGACGGTCACTTTAATCTGTCCAGGATACTCAAGCTCTTTCTCGATTCTTTTCGCCACATCCCAAGCAAGTTTTGCTGCAGCTACATCATCAATGCGGTCTGGTTTCACAATGATGCGAACTTCACGCCCTGCCTGGATAGCGTAGGCTTTTTCAACACCCTCAAAGGAGTCAGCAATCTTCTCTAAGCGTTCCAGACGCTTAATGTATGCCTCAAGGCTCTCCCTTCGCGCTCCAGGGCGAGAGGCAGATATGGCATCCGCTGCCTGTACAAGCACTGCTTCAAGGGTTTGAGGTTCAACGTCACCATGGTGAGCTTCTACAGCATGGACTACTTCCCATTTTTCCCCATATCTACTGAGGAGCTCTGCTCCAATCCGTGCATGGGGTCCTTCGACCTCATGATCAAGCGCTTTTCCAATATCATGGAGAAGCCCTGCTCTTTTCGCCACATGCACGTTAGCGCCGAGCTCGCTCGCCATCATTCCTGCAAAGTGTGCCACCTCTTTAGCGTGTTGTAATACATTCTGCCCGTAACTTGTACGGAAGTAAAGCTTCCCGAGGAGTTTCACAAGTTCGGGATGTACATTTTTCATTCCTGTATCGAAAAGCGCTTGCTCCCCCTCTTGGAGAATCTTCTCTTCAACCTGGATTTTAGCCTTTTCGATGAGCTCCTCGATGCGCGCAGGATGAATGCGACCATCCACGATGAGTTTTTCAAGAGCAATACGAGCGACTTCCCTTCGTATTGGGTCGAAGCAAGATATAATGACAGCTTCTGGCGTATCGTCAATAATAAGGTCAACTCCCGTCATCATCTCAAAGGTGCGGATATTTCTTCCTTCTCGACCTATAATGCGTCCTTTCATCTCATCGTTTGGAAGAGTAACTACTGAGACAGTGCTCTCCACGGTGAAATCTGCTGCATACCGCTGAATAGCTTGCCCTACAATGTCTCGTGCTACTCGCTCAGCTTCTTTTTTTGCTTTTTCTTCCGCTTCTTTCACCCGCAAGCCAATTTCATACTCTAGGGTCTTTTCCACTCGTTCCAGGAGTTCTCGTTGGGCTTCTTCAACAGAAAGCCCTGCTATGCGGGAAAGTTCCTGGATTTCCTGTGCTTTCATGAGTTCTACTTCCCTTTTTTCGTGTTCCAGAGCTTCTTGAGCTTTTCGAAGAGCGGCTTCAGATTTTTCAAGCTGTTCCATTCGGCGTTCAAGTATCTCTTCGCGCCGAAGGAGACGATTCTCTAAATTCTGAAGCTCCTTTCGTTTCCTTTGAATCTCCTCCTCAAGCATTTGTTTCTCTCGGAGGATTTCTTCTCGCGCTGTAAGCATTGCTTCCTTTTTAAGACTTTCTGCTTGACGAATGGCTTCCTCCAGTACTCTTTGGGCTTGAAGCTGTGCATTCTCTTTCCGTCTCGCAGACTGCAGGGTTATGAAGAATATCCCTGCTATGAACCCTATTGCCAATCCTAAAAGGATATATATCGGCCCCATAGGCTGGATTCACCCCTTATTCACTTTTCAATGTGCGAGCCAAGCTTGGAAATATTCTAATCGCCGGAGCCAGGCAAGTCAAGGATAGCCCGCTCAATAGCCTCGCAAGAGAACCCTCTTCCTAGAAGGCGTCGCCAGATTCTCCCTCTTTCGCTTCCTACAACTTTCCATAAGGAAAGAAGCCTTTTTGCATCTTCGACCTCGACCTCAAGAGGATACATGCTTCTGAGTTCTTCAAGGAGTGCCGCGGGAATACCACGCCTTTTGAGTTCCTGGTAAAAGGCAAAGTAACCTCTTGGGGCGATTCGCCTCTTTTCCTCAATATATGCACTGACATACGTTCGATCATCGAGATACCCGTTGTTTCCAAGAAATGCAAGGGCTTCCTCAACAAGTCCTTCTGAGATACCCTTCTCTCGGAGCTTTTTCCGAAACTCCCAAGTTGTGTACATTCTCCTTGAGAGAAGACCAAAGCTTTGTCGCAAAACATCCTCAATCGTTAAGGGCGATTTTTGGATCAAGGCCTATCTTCTCCAAAGCGGCAAGAAGTATCTTTTGGGCAATCTCAGGATTTTCCCTTAAAAACTGGCGGCTTCCCTCTCTTCCCTGCCCCAGCCGGTATTCCCCAAAGGAATACCAACTTCCGGCGCGTTTCACTACCCCTGCACCCTCTGCAAGATCAAGAATCTCACCCTCTTTGGAAATTCCTTCTCCGTAGAAGAGTTCGAGGTCCGCTTCCTTAAAGGGAGCAGCGAGTTTATTTTTCACAACCCGCACCTTCGTCCATGCTCCGACAATCTGCTCACTTCCTCCAACTCGGATATAGTCTTTTCGCCGAACATCAAGCCTTACTGAGGCATAGAACTTCAGTGCTCTTCCCCCAGGGGTTGTTTCCGAAGGGCCATAGTTCGTGCCGATTTTTTCCCGGAGCTGATTAACAAAGATGGCTACTGTCTTGGTTTTGCTAATGTAACTTGTGAGCCGACGAAGAGCCTGGGACATAAGCCGAGCTTGAAGGCCGACTGTTGGTTCCCCAATGCTTCCCTCAAGCTCCATTCGTGGGGCAAGTGCTGCGACAGAGTCAAGAACTACAATGTCAATGCTTCCGCTACGAACAAGGGTATCTACGATGTCTAAAGCCTCTTCCGCTGTGGTCGGCTGGGAAAGAAGGAGCCTATCCATTTGTACACCTATCCTGCTTGCGTAAGTGGGATCCAATGCATGCTCTGCATCAACAAAGGCAGCAATCCCTCCTTTTTTCTGTGCTTCTGCGATGGCATGAAGAGCGATGGTTGTTTTTCCCGAGGCTTCTGGTCCAAAGATTTCCACGACTCGCCCTCTTGGAAAACCACCAATCCCTAGGGCTATATTGAGAAGGATTGAACCCGTTTTAATAACCTCGATGTCTGTAGCAAGCACATTTTGGGAGAGGAACATAATAGCCCCTTTCCCATATCTTCGTTCTATAATGTTTATCGCTTGTTTGATGCTTTCTAAACGTTCCTCGCTCACATTCTCACCCCTTTTAATGGAACGCGTGCAAGTTTCCGGTATTCTGGGCCGGAGGGCTTGAGGATACTTTCAAAAAGGGCTATTTCCCCAATGATAGCGGAGACCGGTGACCACTCAAGAAAAGATTGGGGTTCAAGCCTTTTGGGAACTCTAAAACGGGCAAGGGTCACATGAGGCACAAATTCCCGGTCCTCCTCGCAGGTGATGCCTACGTCTTGAAGTCTCTGATGTGTTGTTTCTGCAATAGTCCTAGTCTTCTTTTTCCCCTCCTCATCGAAACCCACCCAGAGGACTCTTACTTGTTTCCAAGAGGGAAAGGTTCCCACTTCTTCTAAGAGGATGCGGTATGGAGAGAAGGTTATTCCAAGGTCTTCAAGGATACCCTGGATGTCTTGTACTCGGTACGACGGGAGATGTGGGAAAAACGCTAGAGTAACATGGAGGTGCTCTCTGCGTACCCATTTACCCTCGGGGTACAGGGCTCTTTGTTTCTCCACGAAACACGCAAGAGCGTCTTTAGCTTCTTCAGGAAGATCCAGAGCAATAAAGGCGCGAAGAATTTCACCCATTTTTGTGTCGCTCCTTAAGAAAAACGAAAAGAGTCGTCAAGGCTGCTTGAGCGAAGAACCTCTTGTTCATCAATCGGTCACCACCAAATTGGAACCGTCGAACTACCGTCTTTGTGCCATCACTCACCCCAATATACACAAGCCCCACAGGTTTCTCTAGAGTTCCTCCTCCTGGTCCAGCGATGCCTGTGATGCCAAGACCAATGTCGGTTTGGGCTTTACGGCGTACTCCTTCTGCAAGGTACTGGGCTGTTTCCTCACTTACTGCTCCAAACCGGTTGAGAATGTCTTCTGGAACACCTAGGTCAGTAATCTTTGCCTGGTTGCTATAGACTATGTATCCCCGCTCGAAGTACCGTGAACTTCCAGGAACATCCGTTATTCGGCTTCCCACAAGTCCTCCAGTACAAGATTCTGCCAGGGCTATGCGCAACCCTTGCTCGAGGAGCATTTTTCCCACTGCCTCCTCAAGGGTTTCCCCGTATTGGGAAAAAAGGTAAGAGGAAAATGTACTCTTAATACTTTCAAGAATTTCCTCTCCTTTGGTTATTTCCTCAGAAGATACCTTATGGCCATAGAGGAAAAACCATACTTCGCCATAGTTTGGAAGAAAGGAAAAACGGAGATTCCTTGGAAGGGCCAAGAGGAGCGGACGTATTTGTTCCTCAAGCTGTGACTCACCAATGCCACAGAACTTTAAGGTTGCACTCCGGTACATTTCGCTTGGGACGTCTGGAATCTCTTTTTCAAGGTTATGCCAGAAGAATTCCACTTCTCTTGGGACGCCTGGAAAAGCAAAAATTTTGGGGCGACCTTCAAGAACGAAAGCCGGAGCAGTTCCAACTTCGTTAGGAATAAGAAGGGCACCTTCTGGGAGAAGAGCCTGTCTTTTGTTGTTCTCTGGTGGTTCAATACCACGTATGCGAGAGTAGAAACAGCAAATGTTTTTCCACGCCTCTTCTGAAAAATGCAGAGGTCGGCCTACAGCTTTTGCTATCCCTTCCCGAGTGAGGTCGTCTGCAGTTGGCCCAAGACCCCCAACGACAAAGAGAAAATCTGCTTTCCTTTCTATAAAGAACCTGACACTATCTGCGATTTCCTCCACTTCATCGGGGACGAAAGAAACCCACTTTGGGAAGATCCCCTTTCTTAGTAGTTTTTCAATGAGAAAAGAAGCGTTGACGTCTCGCACCACCCCAGTAACAAGCTCTGTTCCCACACAGAGAATTGCTGCATTCACAGTACTTCTCCCTCCAGCTCGTACGCCGAAACTTGGGTGATACGCACACAACACCATTGCCCTGCTTTAAAGTTACCTTTTTGGAAACGCACCCTTACTTGACAGTCAACTTGGGGTGCGTCTTGGTACATTCGTCCAAGGAAAAACGTACCTCTTGCGTCCCGCAGTGGCCCTTCGTCAAGAAGAACTTCGCAAACTTTTCCAAGGAACGATTGGTGAATTTTTTCCATGATGTTTCTCTGGGTGTCCATGAGAGACCTATAGCGGTATTCCTTGATTTCTTCCGGAACCTTCGGTTCGAAGGAAAAGGAGAGAGTACCTTCCTCATCAGAGTACTTAAAAGCACCCATCCGTTCAAACTGGAATTCCTCAACGAACTTGAGGAGATTCTGAAAGTACGCTTCTTCCTCTCCAGGGAAACCAACAATGAAGGTCGTACGCAGTGCAACACCAGGGATACGTTCACGTATTCGCTCCAATGTTCTTCGAATCTCTGCAAAGTTGTGGAAACGATGCATCCTCTGAAGGATGAAAGGCTCAACGTGCTGCAGAGGTATGTCAAGGTATTTCACAACGTGAGGGATAGAAGCAACTGCCTCAATGAGTTCTTCAGTTATTCCCTCCGGAGAAAGGTATAAGAGTCGTATCCAAACTTTCTCTGGAAGGCTCTCAGCTAGGGCCCAGAGAAGGTCAGGAAGGCTTCGTTTCCGATAAAGGTCAAGGCCATAGGAGGTGAGGTCCTGAGCAAGAAGGATAATTTCTCGAACTCCTCCTTCCCAAAGAGAACGAGCTTCGGTAATGACTGAAGCAATGGGTCGGCTGCGAAGTGGTCCGCGAATAGAGGGAATGATACAGAAACTGCAACGGTGAGAACACCCCTCAGCGACTTTAACATACGCGTAGTGAGGCGGTGTAGAAAGAAGGCGAGGATCGTCGTGAGTGTATATTGAAGGAGGAGAACCAAGAAAGACACCTCTTTGACCCTGCGAAAGAATATCGGGAAGACGAAAAATATCGTGGACGCCGACCCAGTAGTCGACTTCCCGGTATCGAAGAGGTGCTTTTTCGCGGAAACGTTCAACATAACATCCCAAAACAGCGATTTTTTTGCGAGGGTCTTTCCTCTTAAGACGGACAAGTTTTTTGATCCATGCTTCTGTTTCATCGCAAGAAGGGCGAATAAAAGCACAAGTATTGAGAAATATCCATTCTGCTTCTTCTGGGGGTACTATGTAATTGTACCCACAAAGAAGGAGCTTTCCTAACACAACTTCAGAATCCACTAGGTTCTTATCACAACCAAGACTAATAAAGGCAATACGCTTCATGGAGTAAAGACCTCTTGGAAGGGACCAGGGTCCTGAGTAAGGTATCCTTTTTCTTCCCCATTCAACCACACTTGAATGGTATTTCCCCTCTCCCCTGAAATTTCAATCGGGCCCTCGCTTCGGAAAACATATATTTTACCTGGGACAAGGATGCCAGAAAAGAGTACATTCCCCATAGAGGCGACTTCAATCCAGGCTACCTTTTCAGCTTTGAGCTGAAGCGTTACAGCAAAAGAAGGCGTGGGTGTCTCAGAGAGTAAGGATGGCGAGGGCTCTACTAATGCAGTGGTTGTACTTTTTTCGTTTTCCCCTTCTTGAAGGAAAGGGAATGCGAGGAAAATACCAAGGACAACGCTACAGAGAACTGCAAGAGAAACAAGAACACCAAGAAGCACTTTTTTTCTTTTCTTGCTTTGAGGTTTTTTAGGACCCTCCTCCTTTACAAAGTGTCTCTCTACCGTCTCGTAGGCTCTTTGGCAAAGAGCAGATATTTCCCTCTCGTCAAGTCCCAAAAAGCGAGCATAAACCTTTGCGTATCCTAGAACGTAGGTTTTTCCAGGAAGAGTTTCCCAAGTTCCCTCTTCAAAAGCCTTCAAGAAGCGTTCAGAGATAAAGGTAGCTGCTTCAACTTTCTCGAGGGATATGCCTTTCTCTTCTCGAGTACGCTGCAGGAGTTTGCCGACCTCTTTGGCTATCTCTCGATTAAAATTCCCCACTTCTTTCCCCCCGCTTCGCAAGAACCTTCCGTGGCTTGCTCCCCTCATATGGCCCAACGATACCCTCGCGTTCCATACGCTCGATAAGTCGTGCAGCCCGGTTGAACCCTATTCTGAGTCTCCTTTGAAGAAGAGAAGTTGATGCCTTTCCAGTTTCAACAACGATTCGGACTGCTTCTTCATAGAGTTCATCGTCTTCACTACTCTCTTGAAAGGATTCCGGTTCTTCGTGCACAGTGAATTCGAGAGGATACAAAATGACCCCCTTCTGGTTTACCCAGTGCTCTACAATTCTTTTGGTTTCCTCGGTTCGGATAAAAGCTCCCTGACCACGTATGGGTTTACTCATTCCAAGAGGGGCAAAAAGCATGTCCCCATTGCCAAGAAGCTTCTCTGCTCCCGGACCATCAAGGATAGTCCGGGAGTCTACCTGTGAGGAAACAGCAAAAGCAAGTCGAGAGGGAAAGTTTGCCTTAATAAGGCCAGTGATCACATCAACAGATGGCCTCTGTGTGGCTACAATAAGATGAATACCCACGGCTCTTGCCATCTGGGCAAGACGGCAAATGTACGTCTCTATATCACTTGGAGCGGTCATCATAAGATCTGCAAGTTCGTCGACAACAACAACTATATAGGGAAGTTTTTCTTCATCCCTAGCACCATCATTGTACTCCTCGATATTGCGACAAGAAAGCTCGGAGAGGAGTTCGTACCGCATATCCATTTCCCGACAGAGCCACTTAAGGAGACGCACTGCAAGGCGAACTTCAGAAACAACAGGAGCACACAGGTGAGGTATTCCGGCGTACAGTGAGAGCTCGACTCGCTTTGGATCAATGAGAACAATACGGAGACGATTCGGATCCGCCCGATAAAGAAGACTTCCAAGGAGAGCATTAATGCAAACGCTTTTCCCCGATCCGGTAGCACCGGCTATAAGAAGATGAGGCATATCGCGAAGATCCCAGAATATAGGCTTTCCTCCTACGTCTTTTCCCAATGCTAGAAGAAGGGGGGAAGGATGATGCGCAAACTCCTCTGTTTCAAGGAGTTCACGTAAGGTTACAATCTCCTTATACCGATTAGGAATCTCAATTCCAACCGCGGCTTTTCCCGGAATTGGTGCCTCTATTCTTACTGCTGCAACCGCAAAAGCCAAGGCAATGTCATTAGAAAGACTCACGATTTTGTTGACCTTAATTCCCGGAGCAGGCTGAAATTCATAGCGGGTTACGGTTGGTCCTGTCTGAACATGGATAACTCGTCCCGAGACCCCAAATTCAGCAAGGGTTTGCTCAAGCTTCGCTATTTCTTCCTCGATTTCCCGTCGAGTCTTCTCTCCCCTTTTTGGAGGGGGCACATCAAGAAGCCTAGGAGAGGGTAGGACCCAGGAGCCGCTCTTTTGAGGGCGATAAACACGTCTTGGCCGGGCCCTGGGAGGACGTACTTCCTTTTTGCTTGACGGTTCTTCGAGGATGGAAAAATTAAAAACCTCTGTAATTTCCACCCTCTGTTCTTTTTGTGGCAACAACGGTTTCTCTTCATGGTGGTGCTTGGCTTTCTTGAGCAGTCCCTGCGTCAGGTTCCGAGAATACAGAACAATCTTTCGAAGAAGTTTTCCTTCGCTTATGAGGTAAGTACCAAAAAGGGCTACAAAAAAGAGGAAAAGGAGCATTCCTGAATCTCCAAAGTACTGCTCGAAAGACTTCAAGAAAAATGCTCCGATTGTTCCCCCTACACTTCCAGTAGGAAGGGTTGTACCTCTTCGGGAAGCCTCCCGTTCACTTAAGGTGAGAAACACCAAAAGCCAGAGAGAAATACCAGTAATTCTTCCTGCAAAACGATATCGTTTTGCAGGAAGGAAGACGGCTAACTCATACGTAAGAAAACCAAGAAGAAAGGGTAAAAGATATGCTCCAAGGCCGAAAACAACAAAGGTCCCCCTTCGGATAAGCGCTCCAACTTCTCCTGTTTTGGGGGAAAGGAGCGCAAGGAAGAGGTACAATGTGGTAAGAACTAGGATAGAAAGGATGAAAAACTTCTTTTTTGTTTCCACACTTTCAGACACTCGCTTTCATTCACCTTTTTCGCTGAGGAGTCTTTGTTTCTTTGGGTGGGGAAACTGAGGCAATTGCCTCTTTGTGGCTCAGAGTGATACGACCAAGCGAATCGATTCCAATGACTTTGACAAGAAGGTCCTCTCCTGGCTTCACAAAGTCTTCAACTTTTCGGATGCGTTCAAAAGAAAGTTGTGAGATGTGGCACAGGCCTTCTCGACCAGGGAATATTTCCACGAAAGCACCAAAATCGGCAATGCGTGTAACCTTACCGAGGTAAATTTTCCCGACTTCGACGTCCTGTGTAACGTTGCGAATCATCTCGATGGCTTTTTCTTTTCCCTCCTCAGTGCGAGAGAAGACAAGAACTTTTCCATTCTCCTTGATGTCAATGGTTACACCTGCCTCCTCAACAATGCGTTTAATAATCTTGCCTCCTGGACCAATGAGGGCTCCAATTCGATCCGGATTGATCTCCACAATGCCGATCCGCGGAGCATAAGGAGAAACAGAAGGTCGTGGCCTGTCAAGGACTGAATCCATAATGTCAAGGATACGCATACGCCCTTCTTTTGCTTCTTGCAGAGCTTCAGCGAGGACTTCCCAACTCAACCCTTTATTTTTTACATCAAGCTGAATTGCCGTAACACCCTTTCGGCTTCCTGCAACCTTGAAATCCATCTCTCCATAGTGGTCCTCAGAGCCGATGATGTCACGGAGGAAGACCTTTTTGTCTTTTGCAAGAAGAAGACCAATGGAGAGCCCAGCGCATGACGATCGGATGGGCACCCCTGCGTCCATGAGGGAGAGGCTCCCCCCACATACTGTGGCCATAGAGGAAGAGCCGTTAGACTCGAGAATTTCTGAAACGACCCGGATAGTGTAAGGGAACTCATCCTCCGGAGGGATAAAACACTCTAAGGCTCGTTCTGCCAAAGCACCATGGCCAATTTCTCTCCGTCCTGGACCTCGCATCGGGCGAACCTCTCCTGTACTGTACGGAGGAAAGTTGTAATGAAGCATGAAGCGCTTTGCCTCTTCTTCTTGAAGGCCATCCATTTTTTGTTCCTCGCTTGTGGCCCCAAGAGTTGTAATCACTAGAGCTTGAGTCTGTCCTCGAACGAAGAGAGCCGAGCCATGAGTACGGGGAAGGCATCCAACCTCACAGTGGACAGGACGGATCTCCTGAGGGGTTCTTCCATCTTGCCTGCGTCCTGTGGTGAAAACAAGGTCCTCTATTTCTTCCTTGACAACCCTGTCCCAGACTGGGGTAAGAAAGGTCGCGTTTCCGAAACGGGCCTCAGCCTCCTCTTTTGCCTTCTGCAAGAGAATATTCATCTCTTTTTCTCGAGCTTTCTTTTCTGGTATAGTGATAACCTGACGTATGCTTGTCCGGTACTCTTCGTCAACAAAGATTTGTAAGGCATCCCAGAATGGGGGAAGAACAAGTTCTCGTTTGGGTTTTCCAAAAGAGGCAAAAATATCCTTCTGAGTTGCAATCATCTTTCGAATTTCTTCGTACCCAAGTTTTAGAGCAGCAACAATTGTCTCTTCGTTCACTTCTTTTGCCCCGGCTTCGATCATTGCAATTCCATGTTCCGATCCAGCAACAATAAGGTCAAGACTGCTTGCAGCGAGTTCCTCTAAAGTAGGATTTACCACGAGTTCGTTTTTCAAAAGACCGATGCGACAGGCACCGACAGGACCCTCAAAAGGAATTTCTGAGAGACCAAGAGCAAAAGAAGCCCCTACAATTGCAATAACATCGGGAGGATGACTTTCGTCGACGGAAAGTACAGTAACAACAACCTGAACATCATTGTACAAGAGTTTAGGAAAGAAGGGGCGAATAGAGCGGTCAATAAGGCGTGCACTCAGAATCGCTGGAACCCTAGGTTTCCCCTCCCTTTTAATGAATCCACCGGGAATCTTTCCCGCGGCATAGGCTCGCTCCTCGAAATCTACAAGAAGTGGGGTAAAATCTACCTCTTCACGGATCTCCTCAGACATTGTAGCGGTTACAAGGACAACAGTGTCTCCATAACGAACAGTAACTGCTCCATGAGCCTGCTGAGCAAATTTTCCTGCTTCAATAAGCAGTGTTTCTCTTCCGAAACTTATTTCCCAATGGTATGGCACAACAGAACCTTACCTCCTCAGTCCAAGTTTTTCAAGAATTGCATAGTACCGGTCAACATGATGCTTTTTAAGGTAGTTCAAAAGTCTTCTTCGGCGACCAACCATAATGAAAAGGCCTCTTCGAGAATGAAAGTCTTTTGGGTGTTGCTTCAAGTGCTCGGTAAGCTCTCGAATACGCTCTGTGAGAAGGGCAATCTGCACCTCGGGAGAGCCCGTGTCCGAACTGTGAATCTTAAACTGGTCGATGATTTCCTTTTTCCGCTCTTTTGTTAGTGCCAACTCTGCTCCACCTCCACTTTTGCCCAAACATTCAAAAAGTAGTTTACCACAGAAGCACAAATACTGTAAACATTTCTTTCTCCGTTGACATCCTTTGTTTTCCTTTGGTAGGATGATATCAAACCCAGAAGGGAGGGGTGTGTATGAAACGAAGGGTTTGGCTGTGGTTTGGGATCTTTGTGTTTCTCCTTGGTTCCTTCCTTGCATGTGCTGCTGCAAAGACTTGGGAGTCTCAACCAGAGGAGTTTAAAGGGCAGACCATCACGGTGCTTATCACTGATCCACATTCAGCAGTGGTGGAGTCCTGGAAACCTGAATGGGAAGCACTTACCGGGGCAAAGGTCGAAATGGTTGTTGTTCCGTACGCTTCCCTATATGACAAAATGATGACGGATTTCATTACCGGAACCGGGGCATATGATCTCATTTGCTGGCCTTCTACCTGGGCAGGAGATGTCATGGGCGGTGGATGGGTTCTCTCCCTTGATGAATTGATGCAGGAATATGGTTACCCCGACTGGGATGATGTGGTTCCAGCAATTAAGCTTATCGTTTCCTGGGGTGGAAAGATTTACGCTCTTCCATACGATGGTGACTGCCACATGCTTTACTACCGTAAAGATGCTCTTGAGAACCCTGAGTATCGAGCAAAATTTAAAGAAAAGTATGGATATGAGTACAATATTCCTCCTAAGTCTTGGGAAGAAATCCTGCATGTTGCAGAGTTTTTCACCGGTTGGGACTGGGATAACGATGGAGAGACTGAATATGGCATTGCGTTTATCGCTCAGAGGAAAACGCAAGCTATGTGGTCGTACCTCGATATTGCCATGCAGTATGCAGCTCAGCCGGGTGTTGCTCCCTTCTTTGACCCAGACACTATGGAACCACAAGTGAATAACCCTGGATGGGTTGAAGCAATGGACGTCATCCAGAAGTTGACCAAATTTGCCCCTCCAGGTCTTTTGAGCTACGGATACAGTGAGCTTCGCCAGGCTTTCGTATCAGGAAATTCGGCAATTGCCCTTGACTGGGGTGATATTGGAATTCTTGAGCAATCCCCCGAAAAGTATGGAAGCAAAGTTAAAGGGCTCCTTGGATACGGACCACTCCCTGGTGCCATGAAGACGTATGATTTCAGGGCAAAGCAATGGATTGAGGGTTACAATCAAGTGAATTTCTTGAACTTTGGCGGATGGGTATTCTCCATCTCGAGGTTCTCTAAGAACCCTGTTCCGGCGTATAAGTTTGCTGCGTACTTTACGTCTCCGGAGCGAAGCCTTCTTGACGTTTGTGGTGTCCATGGGTACACAGGAGCCAATCCCTGGCGTTTCTCTCACTTCAAGAATGTGGATAAATGGATTGAAGGTGGTTGGAGCAAAGAGTCAGTGACAAAGTACCTGGAGACGATTCAAACTATTCTCTCGGATCCCAAAGCCATCACAGACCTTCGAATTCCCGGCGCTGCAGAATACTACGATTACCTTGACCTTTACCTTGCAGAAGTCCTTTCGGGAACAAAAGCGCCCAAAGATGCCTGTGATGCTATCTACAATGAGTGGGTGAAGATTACCGAAACCCATGGTAAGGAAAAACAAAAGAAACTCTACCGCGAGTCCCTTGGACTTCCTACTGAGTAGTTGCTGCACAAAGGCCTGGGGAACATCCCCCAGGCCTTGTCGCTTTTGAGGGGTGTGAAAGGCGTGAGGAGGGATGCCATAAAGTTTGGTTTCCTCTTTCCAGGACTTTTATACCTCATGGCTATGGCAGTCTTTCCTCTGATCTGGTCGCTGACTTTGAGTTTCCACCGCTGGAAAGCTGCTACTGCTGCACCAAGAGTATTTGTTGGATTTGAGAACTTTTGGAATATCTTTTTTCGGGATCCGCGCTTTTGGAATAGCCTTCGCTTTACCGCGCTCTACGTGGCTTTGGTAGTGAGTATTGAGTTGACCTTAGGGCTGCTCCTTGCGTATATCCTTAGTGAACGGATTCGTTTTCGGAATTTCTTCCGCGTGCTCTTTCTTCTTCCTATGGCAGCACCACCCATTGCCGTTGCTTTTATGTGGCGGATGCTTCTAAATCCCGATGCAGGCATCATAGTGAAAATTCTCAACGCCCTTGGGGTCAACATGGTTCGCTGGCTTACCGATGCACGTTTTACACCCTTTGTGCTTATGGCTGTGGATATTTGGGAGTGGACCCCCTTCATGTTTCTTGGACTCCTTGCTGCTATGCAATCGCTTCCTATATCTCTCTACGATGCAGCTCAAGTCGATGGAGCCTCGCGAGGACAGATCTTCTGGTTTGTTACCTTCCCACTGCTTCTCCCTATCATGGTAACCCTTGTTCTTCTTCGGGCCATAGATGCTTTTAAGCTTTTTGAGCTCGTTTTTGGTATTACGGGAGGAGGACCGGGAACAAGCACTGAATCTCTCTCGTACTACATCTATACCGTAGGCTTCCAGTATTTCGATTTAGGATACGCCTGTGCGCTCTCATGGGTGTTTCTCTGTATTGTTCTCATTATGGCGAATTTCCTCCTTCAAAGACTTCGCAAGGAGATATGAGCATGAGGCATAAAAGAAAAGTTGAGGCCTTTTTTGTGGTAGCTTGGATTGTTCTTGGTCTTTTTTCAGTTTGGACTGTTTTCCCGTTTTTTTGGGGTGCCGTAACTTCTTTCAAGTCCCCTGGTGAACAGTATAGTACCGCCTTTTTGCCCTTTGCCCAGTTTCAGCCTTCAACATATGCATGGCAGGTTGTGCTCGGGCAGGCAGAAGGAGAGAGGACACGTCAGGGATTGTGGAATAGCGTTCTTATTTCCTCTTTAAGCTCTCTTCTTGTGCTTTTTCTTGGATCTTTTGCAGGTTATGCCTTGACGCGCTTTCGCTTTCGTCGCTGGAAGAATAAGGATATCGCCAGTTGGATACTCTCAAACCGTATGTTTCCCCCTATTGCTGTGGCTATTCCCTTTTTCCTTATTATGCGAACCCTGAAGCTCCTTGATACTCTTCCGGCTGTTATTATGGCTCATACCGTGTACAACTTACCCCTTGCCACCTGGCTCATGATAGATTTTTTCCGAGAGCTTCCCGAAGAGGTTGAGGAGGCTGCCCTTATTGATGGATGCTCTCCAGTACAGGCCTTTTTCCGCATTGCCTTTCCGCTGTCGCTTCCTGGAGTTATCGCGGTGTACATCCTTTGTTTTATCTTCTCCTGGAATGAGTTCCTTTTTGTTATAACGCTTTCCTACCGAAAAACTATGACCATGCCAGTGATTATCGCTGGAACCCTAACGGTACGAGGCCTTGACTTTTGGAAAGTTTCTGCCCTTTCCCTTCTTGCCATTGCGCCACCTGTGATTCTTGCAGCTCTTACGTCGCGTTTCCTCATCCGAGGACTGACCCTTGGAGCCATTAAAGAGTGAGACACGAAAACGCAAAATATAAAGGAGGTGAAGGGTACATGCAAATCCAGCGGATTCTCGTTCCTACCGATTTCTCTCCCTTTTCAGACCTTGCCCTCCAGGTTGCCGCTTCCCTGCAGGCAAAATTCCAATCCCAGGTTACAGTTCTTCATGTACTTACGCCCCTTGAAGCTGAAGCGTTGACTTCACAACCTGGAAACCCTTGGGAAAACGTCGTTCTGAAAATTCAAAATGACATGCTCCGCGAAATAGAGGACAATGCTCCCAGTCTTCCACAAAACATGATACGTTACGAGGTTATAGTTGGAGAGCCAGCTGAGGAAATTGTTCGTTTTGCCGAGGAGAACAAAATGGACCTCATCATTATGGGAACTCATGGGAGAACGGGACTTGCAAGTATTCTTTTGGGAAGTGTAACAATTGGGGTCATAAAAAAGACTTGCATTCCTGTGATGGTTGTGAAATGCCCTGAAAGGCTTAAGGAGTAAACCAAAGCCCAGGGTACCCTGGGCTTTGGTTTACAAGAACCTGGAAAGTTCTTTTTGGAGGATTGTGGTAAACACCTCTGTGTCGAAAACGTTGCGCTGCCTTAGAGTGCGTTCCCGAATTTTCTCTTCGTATGTTGGTTTAGGATTCATATAGAACACGCCAAGAGGAATGCGATTCCCCCATTCAAGACTTCTCTCAAAAGCGGCAATCTGGTCATGAGGGTTATGGTCGTCCCCTAGGTAGTACACTCTTTCCTGGTACCAGCTGTACGTGTTTACTCGATTAAAAGTAACGCAGGGTTGAAGGATATCCACGAGAGCAAATCCACGGAAAGTTATGGCCCTCTTAAGAATCCCTTTAAGGCCCTCAATGTCCCCGGCAAAGGCTCGAGCTACAAAGCTTGCTCCCTGAGATATAGCAAGGCTCAAAGGATTTAGAGGATGGGCGAGATTTCCCCAAGGCTGGGCTTTCGTCGTAAAGCCTTCTTCTGAGGTTGGTGAAGCCTGACCTTTTGTGAGACCGTATACTTGGTTGTTGTGGACAAGAACAGTAATGTCAGGATTCCGCCGAATAGCGTGGAGAAAATGGTTTCCCCCTTCTCCGTACATGCATCCATCTCCAGATTCAGCGATGACACAGAGCTCTGGTCTTGTAGCCTTTATAGCAAAAGCTACAGGAATACTTCTCCCGTGGAGTCCGTTGAACACATTGGCTTTGAGATAATGAGGAGTTTTGGCTGCCTGACCTATACCTGAAACAAGCACAACCTGCTGAGGCTTATATCCAAGTTCTTCAAGCGTCTCTTTAAGAGCACGAAGAATTCCAAAATTTCCACACCCTGGACACCAAGCAATTTCCACCTGAGGATTGTCAAAATCTCGCGTCACGTGGAAAGTACCTCCTCAACTTTCTCGGTAAGTTCCTCTACAAGAAAAGGAAGACCGTCGTACCGACATATTCTTTTGGGAAAGGCGAGAAGTGTTTCCCTCGAAAGGAGCATGGCGAGTTGCCCAGTGAAGTTATGTTCAACCACCACAGGGGTTGGAAGGCCTGCAAGAAGTTCCTGAAGACCCCGAGGGAGAGGGTAAAGGTCAGAGAAGTGCAGAATTCCTATTTCTTTTCCTTTCTTTTGGAGCTCCCTTCGAGTTTCAAGAAGCACTCCCCAGGTTGACCCCCATCCCAGGAGAGTAGCATCCTTCCCAGGAATAAAAAAGGGAAAGCGCATTTCCTGACGCATAAGTTCGAGCTTTTTCATTCGCTTTTCCTGCATGGCTTTGCGGATCAGGAGGTTTTCGGTAAGGTGTCCAAATTCGTCATGTTCGTCACTATCTGCAACGACAAGATGCTCATCCCCTGGAAAAAGCCTTGGAGAGACACCATCAGGAAACAATGCGTAACGTTTGTATGGTTTTGGGACTTTATTGGGTAAAAGTGGACGTTCAGGCCGTTCCTGAACAGAAAAAACATCATATGACCACTTTGTATCGGCCAAGTACTGATCACTGAGGATAATAGCTGGAACCTGGTACTTTTCAGCAAGATTAAAAGCCCGAATAACAGTGTTTACCGCTTCTTCAGGATCCTTTGGAGCAAAGACGAAACGGGGGAATTCATCGTGGGAGGCATGAATCACAAAAAGAAGGTCACCCTGTGCGGTGCGGGTTGGAAGCCCTGTACTTGGTCCGGGACGCTGTGCGTCTACTACAACAATGGGAGTTTCTGTCATAGCAGCAAGCCCAAGTCCCTCACACATAAGGCAGAACCCTCCTCCGGACGTTCCTGTCATTGCTCTTGCGCCGGCATATGATGCCCCAATAGCCATGTTGATGGCCGCAATTTCGTCTTCTGCCTGCTCTATCACAAGGCCGTACTCCTGAGCACGACTAGCAAGGAAATTAAGGATTCCCGTTGAGGGTGTCATAGGATATGCACTGTAGAAGGTGCACCCGGCAAGAAGAGCTCCAAGGCCGAGGGCTTCGTTACCACTTACGAGGTAACGTGGTGTAGGATCATAGGGTGGCAGAGGGTATTTTCCCTCTAAACCGAAGTTTGCCACAATTTCTGCTCCCCGCTTCAGCGCTTCTTCGTTTTTTGCAACAATTTCGGTACCCTTTTTGCCAAAGGCTTCTTGGAGGTACTCTTGAGCTTTTTGCAATGGTATTCCCAGAATAGCTAATACCGCTCCTGTCGCCACCATGTTGGCAAAAATCTTGTTCCCAAGCTGCAGTGCTTCACCTTCAAAATCCATGGAAAAGACACGAATATCTTCTCCCCGCAGCTGGTCTTTTACCTTGCCAAAGACTATGCCCTTTGGATGCACCTTGTGGATATGACGCTCGTAGGTTTCTTCATTAAGGCACACGAGAACATCAAGGCTTCTTCGAGCACCCAAGAGCTGTTTTTCCCCGACGCGAAGCAAGGTAAAAGTGTGTCCTCCTCGAATTCGAGACTCGTAGCTCTCGATGGAGAAGACATAATACCCACTTCGAGTGAGAATAGTGGAAAGCGTTTCAGAGACGGTTTGGACTCCCTGTCCTGCAGCGCCTCCAATCATCATACTGTAATCAGCCATCCTCTGCCCTCCTCACTTTTTAAAGAGGAAAACCGGTGATACTCTTTTTTATTTCCAGAACTTAGCGCTTAAGGACGATTATGTATTTCGGATAAGGAATCTCGATATTTGCAGCATCAAAGGCCTTCTTGATAGCGTAGCGGAGATCACGCTCTACATCCCAGTGTTGCTTGGGGGGAACATCAGCGATAATTCGCAGGACAATTCCAAAACTTTCAAAGCGCACTGCCTGCTGAACCACTGGAGGACTGAGAAAGCAATCAGGGTGAAGATGCTGGTAGTCAGCAAGAACCCTCTGTAAAACTTGTACCGCTTTGTCTATATCAGCTTCATAGGCTATGCTAACCTCAACAACAGCGCGACTGAAACCTCGATTGTAGTTTACGATTTGCGAAATTTCTCCATTCGGAATGGTTACTAAGGCTCCTGAGAGGGTTCGGATTCGTGTAACCCGAAGGCCCACTTCCTCCACTGTTCCAGTGATATCTTTAACCTGCACTACGTCTCCTAATGAGAGGCTATCCTCAAAAATGAGAAAAAGTCCAGTAAGAACGTCGCGGATAAGTGTTTGAGCTCCAAAGCCTACAGCAATTCCAACAACCCCTGCACCAGCAAGGATTGCTGTAGCGTCCACTCCTATCTCCCGAAGGATAAGGATAAGAGCGAAAAAGACAAGAATGTAGGTGATGATGCTTCGAGCAAGAGAAAGGAGCGTTTCAATTTTTCTTGTTTGCGTAGTCTTAAAACGTTGTACCAGGACCCTCCGAAGAATAAAGCGACTCGTATAGCCTATCCCCCAAGAGAGCCCAACAATACCTGCTATTCGGAGAGCTCTTTCAAGAAGATGGTTCACCCAAAGCAACTGTTTCTTCTCTCATCCCAAGATTTAGAGATATCCCATAAATTTTCCGAACTTCCTCGTGATACTCCTGAATGGAACGGATGGACATCCTACCGGTTTTCAAGCGCTCTATGGCGTAGACAGTGGCTTCAGCTCCAGAGAGGGTTGTCACACAAGGAATGTCACGTATAATAGCTTCTTTTCGAATGACACTACTTTCCTTCTGGGCTTTTCCCCCTGAGGGGGTATTGATGATGAGGTGTATTTCCCGGTTCTTTATCATGTCGACAATGTTCGGTCTTCCTTCTCCGACTTTCTTCACCACTTCTACAGGAATACCGTTGTTGCTCAGGACCTTTGCGGTTCCCCGCGTGGCAACGATTCGGAAACCAAGATCGTGGAGCTTCTTGGCAAGGAAAATAATTCCCCGCTTATCGCGGTTTTTCACGCTGATGAATACTGTTCCGTCAAGCGGTAAGTACGATTGGGCAGCAATTTGGGATTTTGCATAAGCAAGGCCAAAGTCCCAATCAATACCCATAACCTCGCCTGTTGAGCGCATTTCAGGGCCAAGAACCGGATCAACACCTGGAAACCGGCGGAAGGGGAAGACAGATTCTTTTACAGCAAAGTAAGGGATTTCTATTTCCCTCGTAAGACCAATATCCCGGAGCGTTCGTCCAGCCATCACCTGAGATGCAAGGCGAGCAAAGGGGATGCCAGTAGCCTTGCTCACAAAAGGTATGGTTCGAGATGCTCTCGGATTGACTTCGAGGACATAGATTTCATCATCTTTTACTGCGTACTGAGTATTCATAAGCCCTATGACTTTCAGTTCCTTTGCTAGGGCGTAGGTGTACTTTTTCACCTCTTCGATGAGATCATCACCCAAGGAAAAGGGAGGAATAACACAGGCGCTGTCACCAGAGTGAATTCCAGCCTCTTCGATATGCTCCATAATCCCTGCCACAATTGTAAGTTCTCCGTCGCTTATAGCATCTACGTCGATTTCAATAGCGTCTTCGAGAAATTCATCAATAAGCACTGGTCGCCCAGGTGAAACTTCTACGGCTTGAGAAATGAATTCTTCAAGCTCCTCCTCGCTGTAGATGATCCTCATAGCTCTCCCACCAAGAACATATGACGGTCGGACCATAACGGGGTAACCGATGCTTTGGGCAACCTCCCTTGCTTCTTCAAACGACGTGGCTACACCGTTTCGGGGCTGGCGAAGGCCTAATCGTTTTACAAGTTCCTTAAATCGATCTCGGTCTTCTGCGATGTCAATGCTTTCTGGTGATGTTCCAAGTATAGGAACTCCAGCTCGTTCCAGGTCTTTTGCCAGATTAAGAGGAGTTTGTCCACCGAGCTGTAGGATAACACCTTCAGGGCGTTCTTTCTCAACAATATTAAGCACATCTTCAATGTAGAGAGGCTCAAAGTAAAGCTTATCGGAGGTGTCGTAGTCTGTACTCACTGTTTCGGGGTTACTATTGACCATGATGGTCTCGTACCCAAGGTCTCGGAGACCCCAGGTTGCGTGAACACAACAATAATCAAACTCGATACCCTGACCGATACGATTTGGCCCTGCTCCTAAGATGATAACTTTCCTTCTCGTACTGGGATTTGCTTCACACTCTTCTTCATATGTGGAGTAGTAGTATGGAGTTTCTGCTTCAAATTCTGCAGCGCAGGTATCGACTTGCTTATATACAGGCTCTATCCCCATGGCTTTTCTTACTCGTCGAACTTCCCACTCGTCGGCTTTGAGGAGGCGAGCAATTTGCCGGTCGGAAAAACCAAACTCTTTTGCTCGTCGGAGAAGATCCCTGTCTATGACATGAATGGAGGGGACTTTTTGCAATTCCCTCTCTACTTCTACAATCTCCTTAATCTGATGAATAAACCAGGGATCAATTTTCGAATACTCGTGTATTTCCTGGACACTCATGCCTTCCTTAAGGGCCATCTTCACGTAGAAAATCCGTTCTGGGTTCGGCCGGGTCAGCTTCTCGTAAAGGATTTCCCTGCGTCTTGCCTCCGGAATGGTCTCCCAACCTTTGATATCTTCAAGGCCACATTTTCCTATTTCCAGAGATCGAAGACCCTTTTGAAGCGCTTCTTTAAAGTTTCGCCCGATAGCCATTGTCTCTCCAACACTTTTCATGGAGATACCAAGATACGGCTCAGCTTCGGGGAATTTCTCAAACGTAAAGCGAGGAATCTTAACAACGCAGTAATCTAGAGCTGGCTCGAAACAAGCAGGAGTCTTTTTTGTAATATCGTTTGGAATTTCATCAAGGGTATACCCCACAGCAAGCTTAGCAGCGATTTTTGCTATGGGGAATCCTGTAGCTTTTGAGGCTAAAGCGGAACTTCGAGACACACGAGGGTTAATCTCGATAATAACCATACGGCCATTTTCAGGATTTACCGCGAATTGTATATTACACCCTCCCGTGTCTACACCAATTTCTCGGATAGCCCGAATGGCATAGTCTCGCATTTTCTGGTACTCTTCATCGGTTAAGGTTTGTGCAGGCGCAACAGTGATGCTATCCCCAGTATGAACGCCCATAGGATCAAGATTTTCGATAGAGCAAATAATAACGACGTTGTCTTTCCCATCCCGCATCACTTCAAGCTCATATTCTTTCCATCCGATAACCGATTCCTCAATAAGGATTTCCCGGATCATACTGCTATCGAGAGCTCGTTGAGCAAGTTCCTCAAATTCTTCAATGTTGTACGCGATGGCTCCCCCAGTCCCACCAAGAGTGAAACTTGGCCGAATAACAAGGGGAAAGCCAATTTCTCGAGCAACCTCAAGAGCCTCTCGTAGGTTATAAGCCTGGCCACTTCGAGGGATATCAATGCCAATTTTTATCATGGCTTCCTTAAAGAGTTTCCGATCTTCTGCCTTTTCAATTGCTTCAGGAGAAGCCCCAAGAACTTTAACGCCAAAGCGATCAAGAATACCTCGTTTCTTGAGTTGAACTGTAAGGTTCAATGCTGTTTGTCCTCCAAGAGTGGGCAGGAGCGCATCTGGTCGTTCCCGCTCGATAATTCTTTCAAGGATTTCAGGCACAAGTGGCTCTATATAGGTTCGGTCAGCCATTTCCGGGTCGGTCATAATGGTTGCGGGATTGCTATTCACTAGGATAACCTCATACCCTTCGCTCTTTAAGGCTTTGCACCCTTGAGTCCCTGAATAGTCAAACTCACACGCTTGACCTATAACTATAGGCCCAGATCCAATAACGAGAATCCTCTTAATGTCCAATCGCTTAGGCACGGCACTCCTCCACCACTCTTATGAAGCGGTCAAAAAGGTAGGTGGTATCATGTGGTCCCGGGCGGGCTTCCGGGTGAAACTGTACGGAAAAGAGAGGGAGTTCTCGGTGAGCGATTCCTTCAAGGGTATGGTCATTCAGGTTTATATGTGTAATTTCTACCGTATTTGGCAAAGTATCGATGTCAACAGCAAAGCCGTGGTTTTGCGTGGTAATTGCTACCCATCCTGTCCGAAGGTCCTTTACTGGATGGTTACCTCCATGGTGACCAAACTTGAGTTTGAAGGTCCTTGCTCCTAAGGCTTGAGCGATAACTTGGTGCCCAAGGCAAATACCAAACACTGGAGTTTTTCCCATCACCTTTCGAACAAATTCTACAACGTAGGGTAATGCTGCAGGATCACCAGGACCATTGGAGAGAAGGATACCATCAGGTTTTTCTGCAAGTATGTCTTCTGCTTGAGTAAAGGCAGGATACACAACGACACGACAATTACGTTTAGCAAGTTCCCTAAGAATACCAAATTTAACCCCGCAATCAAGAACTGCAATAGTATAATTCCCCTCTTCATTCCATACGTATGGTTTCGTAGTGGTGACTTTTTGCACAAGGTCTTGTCCTACCATTTCAGGAACACGTTGTGCCTTCTCTACCAGAGACACAGGATCAAGGTCGATGCAGGACATTACAGCTCGCATAGCACCCTTTTCCCTAATGTGACGCGTCAAAGCTCGAGTGTCAATGCGCTCAAGTCCCATAATGCCGTAACGATTCAAATACTCGTCAAGGCTTTCTTTGGCTCTCCAACTGCTGTAAAGAGAGCTTTTCTCCCGGACGATAAAACCTTCTACCTGTGGTTTGGCTGATTCTACGTCTTCCTCATTAACCCCATAGTTCCCAATAAGCGGATAGGTCATGACTACAATCTGGCCTTTGTAAGAGGGATCGGTGAGGATTTCCTGGTAGCCAGTCATGCTGGTATTGAAAACGACTTCTCCACTTACTTCTCCTGCAGCGCCAAACGCGTAGCCCCAGAAAACTCGTCCGTCTTCTAAGGCAAGTAGAGCCCTCAACAGTAACACCCTCTGCCTAATATACCACACTTGTCAAGGGGTTAGGGTTTCTTTCTGGAACGCTTTTGGGATGCGAGGCCACCCAATGGTAATAGAGACTCGCAGGAAGGAAGTAGTAAAGGTAACGCCAATTTCGAAGAAGTCGTCGAGCAATACGGGGGAGAGAGTAAAACTTTTGAAAAACAAAGTTATACCCTTCCTGGAGTTCCTTTGGAGTCATTTTTGCTGGCTGATATACTACGTGGGCGAAATCGTACTTCGACCAATCGAAAGAGAAAATACGCCCTTGGGCTTTCAGTTTATCAAAGACTTCCGTTCCCGGGAGAGGCGTGAGAATCGAAAACTGGGCAAAGTCAACCTTTGTGTCTTCGATAAATTGGAGGGTTCGCCGGAAGACACTTATGTCATCCTCGTCAAACCCAAAAACGAAGGAACCTATGACCATGATGCCATGTTTATGAAAACGTTCGATGAGTTTCCGGTATTGGTCTACTCGGTGGAAGGATTTGTGCATGTCTTTTAGATTTTCCTCGTTCACCGATTCAAATCCAACAAAAAGCGCAATGCATCCACTCTGAG
Source organism: uncultured bacterium (assembly GCA_937922705.1). Lineage (GTDB taxonomy): Bacteria > Atribacterota > Atribacteria > Atribacterales > Caldatribacteriaceae > Caldatribacterium > Caldatribacterium caloriphilum. The sequence goes on from CALAIW010000009.1 coordinate 76,955, forward strand.
AAGCAAGCTGCAGAAGTTTTTCGTCCTCTGCCATGCGAAGTGTTCCTTGGCTCACCCACTTTCTCCGAAGAGGGATAAGGGATTGAAAGAGTTCCCTTGAGTATGCTGGATTTCCTACAATGTTATCGTCGAGGAAACCAATCATCTGAACAGGGTACTGTCTGATCTCTTCAATAACCTCCTCAACCGGGCGGTGACGGTATTTCCTTCCCATAAAGGTAGAAACAGAACAGAATCCACATGCATGAGGACAACCCCTTGTTGTTTGGAAAACGTGTTTGAGAAGATACCTCCCTCGGAGGAGGTCAAGTCGCGAATGAGGGAGTCCAGAAAGAGAAGGGAAATCGTCCCTCTGGTAGAATGGTTGCAGTTCTCCTCGTTCACAGTCTTCAAGAAGCCTTTCCCAAAGACCCTCTGCTTCTCCAATGACCACGCTATCAGCATGTTCTTTTGCCTCTTGCGGTAAGGCTGTAGGGTGGATGCCTCCAAGAACCACCCTTACACCACGCTTTCTGAACTCGTCGGCAATGTGATAAGCCCGGATTGCAGTTGCGCTCATCACTGTGATTCCAACAAGGTCATAAGGCTCGTTGAAGTCTATGTCTTCAATTCTTTCGTCGACTATTCGGACTTCGTGGTGTGGTGGGGTTAAGGCAGCAATAAGCGGGAGGCTCGCTTGAGGGAACGGAACATACCACATTTTTCTTCGGCGCGGCGCGTTTGGATCAGGAGCAACAAGAAGAATTCTCAAGGTAAACCCCTTTCTTTCTTAACTTCGTAACATTATACACCACTTTCTGTGCTACAATGAAGTTGTGATGAAAAGTTTGTGGGTTATTACTTTTGTGGTCATTTGTGCAATAATCCCCTTCCTCTGCGAGGCTCAGGAGGTTCTTGGGGGAAGGATTACGGGTATTATTACCCCCGTTGTGGAAGAATTCATAAATCGGGTTCTTGAAAGAGCAGAGGATGAAGGTGCACAAAGTGTACTTTTCCTCCTTGATACTCCTGGTGGTCTTGCAGAGTCCATGCGAAGTATTGTTCAGAAAATACTCCGTTCCTCGGTGCCAGTCATAGTGTATGTCTATCCCCAAGGTGCGCGAGCAGCTTCAGCAGGAAGCTTTCTTGTGCTTGCTGCGCACCATGCGTTTATGAGTCCAAACACTACTATTGGTGCAGCACATCCCGTAACTGTTGAGGGACAAGCAGTAAGCGAAAAAGTGGTTAGTGATATGGCATCTTTTGCTCGCTCTCTTGCTGCAAGTAGGAATCGCAATCCTGAGGTGGCAGAAAAAATGGTTCGTGAAAGTCTTTCGCTTACCGAAAGAGAAGCATTAAAGGAGGGTCTTATTGAGGGAATTTGTACCTCCCCTGAAGAGGTGCTTTCAAAGCTTGGTGTGTCTAACGTACCCATTGTATGGATGGAAATGTCGGGAAAGGAAAGGTTCCTCCAGTTTCTTGTCAATCCCAACCTGGCGTATATTTTCCTCGTCCTTGGTGTGCTTGGATTAATTTTTGAACTCTCGAATCCTGGAGTCATAGTTCCAGGTGTCTTTGGAAGCATACTCCTTCTCCTCTCCCTGTACGCCTTTTCGCTGCTTCCTACAAACTGGAGCGGCATTGTGCTCCTCCTTCTTGGCTTTCTTTTTCTTGTTCTGGATCTTTTTGTTACCCCAGGAATTGGAGTGCTTACCGCTGGTGGAGCAATTGCCCTTCTCCTTGGTTCAGTGATGGTCTTTACGCCCCGTGGGGCTATTCGAGTTTCTCTTGGGGTCATACTCGCCGTTGTAGGAAGCGTTGTGGCCTTCTTTGCTTTTGCACTTGCTATGGCTTTTCGAGCCCATAGAAGAAAGGCCACGACTGGTCTTGAGTCTATAGTGGGGAAGGTAGGCGTTGCTCGGGAGAATCTCTCCCCTGAGGGATTTGTGGTGGTGGATGGAGAGCTGTGGTGGGCTCGAACACAAAACCCGGTTTGTAAGGGAGAAAAGGTGGTTATCATTAAGAAGGAAGGAGCGACACTTATTGTGGACAAAAAGGAGGGATGACCATGGTTATTGTAGGAACTATCATTATCATTGCGCTCATTTTCTTTCTTGCTTCTATCCGAGTAGTGCGAGAATACGAACGAGGGGTTATTTTTCGCTTGGGGCGACTCGTGGGGGCAAAAGGACCGGGGCTCTTTTTTATTATCCCTTTCATTGACCAACTCGTAAGAGTTGACCTTCGAGTGGTCACAATGGATGTACCGAAACAGGAGCTTATTACTCGAGACAACGTTCCTGTAACCGTGGATGCTGTGGTGTACTTTCGAGTTATGAGTCCAGAGGATGCGGTAACCAAGGTTGAAAACTACATTACTGCAACGTCTCTTATTTCTCAAACGACTTTGCGCAGTGTCGTTGGGCAATCAGAGCTTGACGAGCTTCTCATTCACAGGGACAAAATCAACGAGTCGCTCCAGCGAATTATCGATGAAAAAACCGATCCTTGGGGTATTAAAGTCTCTGCAGTGGAGATTAAAGAAGTTACGCTTCCTGAGGAGCTTAAAAGGGCGATGGCTCGCCAAGCTGAGACAGAAAGAGAACGACGGGCTAAGATTATTAACGCCGAAGGCGAATTTCAAGCAGCAGAAAAGCTTTCTCAAGCAGCGCGCATTATTGCAGAGAACCCTATTGCCCTGCAGCTTCGTTACTTGCAGACTTTAAGTGATATTTCCGCCGAAAATGCCACAACGATCGTTTTTCCTCTTCCTATTGAACTTTTCGAAGTGTTTCGGAAAAAGGAGTAAAAACCTTTAAAAGTCCTTTCGTTTCCAAGTGGCCTGAATTTCGCCAAAGTACACTGTGTGGTAGTCGTTGCTCTCATAGTAAGCTTCTTGGATAGGAGCCGTTAAAGCTTCCGGTTTAATATGAGTTTTGGCTACCACTACACATTGGAAGCTTGCGATACATTCACCAATTGATGGAACAGGAAAAGCCTCGAGGTACACAGGAGTCAGTGCGCAATGTACGAATTTATTCATAGTACGCCCAGAGTACCTCCCGCAATCTGCCACAGCTTGAGAGAGATCCAGGGAGGGAACATTTACGGTAAAAAAGGGGTTTTCTTCAAGAAGGGAATGCGTGAAACGAGAAGGACGCACGAGCACTGCGGCTATTGGTTTTCCCCATACAGTACCAAAGAGTATCCATCCAATAGTCATGGCATTAATCTGCCCAGTATCTCTCTTATGACTAACAAGGAGCAGCCCTCCTACCTTATCGATAGCGCGCAATGCTTCGGCGAAAATTTCGTTCCAAGATACTTTTTCAAAATTCATCGTATTTGCACCTCCCGTAAGGAGTATCCCTATGCGAGTGTTACGTTTTTTTGACCCATGGAAAGGAGAACTTTGTACCTGTCCCCCTAAGTATACCTTGAATCCGTATACAGGTTGCGCTCATCGCTGCCTTTACTGCTATATTTCTTCCTTCATTCCGCGGGCTTTTGAGGTACGAGAAAAACCCCCTTTTTTCTCTGCTCTTATTAAGGATCTGAGAGAGTGCGACAAAAGTCTTTATCTCTCGCTTTCTAACTCGTCGGATCCTTATCCACCGGTAGAAAGAGAACGAGGGATTACCCAGAAAGTTCTCGAGCTTTGCCGTAGTGAAGGCATGCCTGTTCTTATTCTCACCAAATCTCCCCTCGTTCTTCGAGATGCAGGCCTTCTTTCTAAAATGCAAGCCGTAGTAAGTATGACAGTTACTACTCCTGACAGAGCGAAAGCGCAACTTCTTGAGCCTGGTGCACCTTCGCCTCAAGAACGTCTCCATGCTTGTGCTCTCCTTGCTCAGAGAGGCATTCCTGTTGTACTTCGAATAGACCCTATCATCCCAGGAATCAACGACTCTCCCGAGGAGTGGCTGCAACTTCTTAAAGAAGCTGCTCCTTACGCAAAGCAGATCATCGCTTCTACTTTGAAGCTCCGGTGGGATACAGCAAAGCGACTTTCTCGTGTTTTTCCCAAGTTTCAAAAAACCTTGCCGTTCTACTCCGAAAAAAGAGGAAACAGTCTCTATCTTGAGAGAAGAATTCGTTTTACACTCCTCTCGTCCCTTCGAGAGATTGTTCACTCTTTCTCCCTTCCTTTTTCCACATGTCGTGAAGGCTTTCTTGAGCTCAACGATTGTAAATGTGATGGGAGTGAGTTCCTCAATCAATGAGATGCTCAATATCCAGCAAGACAATATCTTCCCTGCTATAGAAACTCTCGAACCTCTCTTCTACCGTTTCTACAATAGCTACGGTGAGCTCTTTCATGAGATCAACATCTCTGGGCTTTTCAAGGAGCTGTCCGTTAGGGTCCCGTATGACTCGAACTACTGGGCGGATAGGAAGACCCTCATTTAGGCGAACCACAACGGCA